>NZ_LS990887.1:1259229-1494650 GCF_900411315.1 Corynebacterium senegalense
TCGTGTTTTTTTGTGACGGCCCGGGAGACCGCAGAAGTCACGAGAGACAGAGAGAGACAGAAGAGACAGGGTGTATAAGAGACAGACGGAGAGCTGCGCCTCATCTCCTACGACCCCACCGCGTTCCCCCCGCTGCTGAGCCCGGCGAGCCGCCCTGTGAGTAGCGCGGCCCACGTGCTGGCGAGCCTCTCCTTCGACACCGCCGGCGAGATCGTGGCCAGCATCGACGGCTCCCCCGTCGGTGCCCTGGAGTCCCGCGACGCAGCCCAGCTCGCGCCCGCCCTGCGGAAGGTGGAGAACTGCCACACCCTCGCCGTCGCCAGAGGCTACCTCGACCCCGCCGAGGAAACCCTCACGATCTTCGCCGACCCGCCGGGGGAATGCACGGATCCCGCGCCGCAGCCCGCCGTCTCGGCCGTGCCCGACAACGGCGAGGTCCCGGCGCCGGCGCCGCGCGCGGCGTTCCTCGCCGAGCAGGACGCGCGCGCCGCCGCCCTCCAGGCCGAGCACGACGACGTTCCCCCGGCCGCGCCCCGCGGGAAGAGGGTCGCCGGGATCGTGGCGATCGCCGGCTCCCTCATCCTCTCCGCGGTCGGGATCGCCACCCTCGTGGGGCACACGCGCGCCTCCGACGCCGACGCCTGCAACGTCAGCGAGGTCGTGCGCAACAGCGCGGAGTTCGACGGCGCGTGCTCCGCCCCGGCCTCCGCCGTGCCGCGGTAGGCGCTGGTGGGGCGTCGTAAAGCGGTGGTGGACTAGACTCGGAGCAATGAGCGATACGAACACCGACCCCGGTAGCTACCCCTACGTGGCGGTATTCGTGCAGGCCACCGGGATCCACCCCACGACCTCGCGCCTGCTCACGCTGGACGCCGTCGCCTTCGACGAGGAGGGAACCGTCGGCGAGGACCTCCACCTCGTATTCAACCCGGGCGGGGATCCCGGCCCGCGCCACACCCACGGGCTCTCGCCGAGCGACTTCGCGCAAGCCCCGCGGTTCAGCCGCCACCTCAAGGCACTGGACAAGCTTCTCGACGCCCGCACCCTCGTCGTCCACAACTCCCCCCTGACCTGGGGGCTCATCGTCTCCGAGGCGCGGCGCGCGATGAACGCGGCGGCGCGGGCGAACCGTTCGCGCAACCGCCGCAACGGGCGGCGGCGCCAGCGGGTCGGGCACATCCCCCGCCCCACGGAGATTGTGGACACGCTCGACAGCGCGCGGCGCAGCGGCCTCATCCCCACCGACATCCGCATCGGCGCGGTGGCGCAGCTCCTCGGCGTCGAGGCCGCCTCGCCGGTGGCCTCGGTGGAACGGGCGCGGCGCAGCGAGGAGGAGACCTCGCGCGAGGAGACGATGACGCTGGTCAGGATGTTCCTCGAGCTGCGCGCGAAGGACGCCGCCGTCTCGGTCGCCCCGGACGAGCTCTCGGCGGACAGGTTCGGGCTGCAGCGCAGCACAGCGCGCGTCGAGGCCGAGCGCGCCGAGCCGGCGGCGGGCAACCCCGGCGTGTACTCCCCCGCCGCGGGCCTGGCCAAGGGGATGGAGATCGTCGTGGCCGACGACATCAGCGCGGACCCCGACGAGGTCATCGCCGCCGCCCTCGGGGCGGGCCTGACCTACTCCGAGAAGCTGACCCGGCAGACCTCGCTGGTGGTGTCGGACGCCCCGGCCGTCGGCGCACAGCTGCACGGTAAGGCCATGCACGGCCACCGCAAGGGCATTCCGGTGCTCTCCGCCGAGGAGTTTTTCACCGCCGTGTCGAAGGCGCCCGGCCGGTAGGTTGAGCCGGGGGCGTCGGCTAACGTAGACGCCATGAATCCGAAAGGACCCCTCTCCCGCCTGCGCACCCGCGCGGCGCTGTCCGCCGCTCGCCTGGCCACCTCGGCCTCCCGGGCCACCGGGCGGGGCGCCGGCGGCATGATCGGCGGGCTGGTCGCCGGCGCGATCGACCCGAACATCATGGACTCCCTGGGCGGCGGGCGCCCGACCGCCCTGGTCACCGGCACCAACGGCAAGTCCACCACCACGCGCATGCTGGCCAGCGCACTGCGCAGCACATACAGCGTGGCCACCAACGAGGGCGGCGACAACATGGACGCTGGCATCATCTCCGCGCTCATGGCCGGCAGAGGCGCCTCCCACGTCGCGCTCGAGGTGGACGAGCTGCACGTGCCGCACGTCGCGCAGCGCCTCCACCCGCAGGCCCTCGTCCTGCTCAACCTCTCGCGCGACCAGCTCGACCGCGTCGGAGAGATCAACAAGATCGAGCGCACCCTGCGCGCCGCCGTGGAGGCGAACCCGGAGATGACGGTCGTGGCCAACTGCGACGACGTTCTCATCTCCTCCGTCGCCTACGACCACCCGAACGTCGTGTGGGTCGCCGCCGGCGCAGGGTGGATGGGCGACTCGGTGACCAACCCGCGCTCGGGCGGGCACATCGTGCGTGAGCCGGGGGGCGACTGGTATGGCGTCGAGAAGCTCGCCGACGGCCGCGAGTTCCGCCGCCCGACGCCCTCCTACTCGCTGACCGACACCCACCTGGTCACCCCGCAGGGCGAGGTGGAGCTCAACCTCGCCCTGCCGGGCCGGGCGAACCGGGGCAACGCGGCGCAGGCCGTCGCCGCCGCCGTGGAGGCCTTCGGGGTGCCGCTGGACAAGGCCGTCGCCGCCGCCGAGTCCGTCGCCGACGTCGCGGGACGCTACTCTACGGTCCACCTCGGCGAGCGCGAGATCCACCTGCTGCTGGCCAAAAACCCCGCGGGGTGGCAGGAGGCCCTGTCCATGGTCGACCGCTCCGCGGACGGCCTGGCCATCGCGGTGAACGGCCAGGTCGCGGACGGCGAGGACCTGTCGTGGCTGTGGGACGTGAAATTCGAGGACTTCTCGGGTGTCTCCGTCAAGGCCGCCGGCGAGCGGGGCACCGACCTCGCGGTGCGCCTCCTCTACGCGGGGATCGACCACGAGCTCGTCCACGACCCCGTCGCCGCGATCCGGGCCTGCCCGCCGGGGCGCGTCGAGGTGCTGGCCAACTACACCGCCTTCCGCGACCTGAAGAAGGCCCTGACCAAGCAGGAGGATTACCGTGCCTAAGACGCTGCGAATCGGCCTTGTCCTGCCCGACGTGCTGGGCACCTACGGTGACGACGGAAACGCGCTCGTGCTGCGGCAGCGCGCCCGCATGCGCGGCATCCCCGCCGAGGTCGAGCACATCCTGCTGGGTGAAGAGATCCCTGCCGACTGCGACGTCTACACCCTCGGCGGCGGCGAGGACTCCGCGCAGGTCATCGCCGCCGCCCGCCTGGCGGCTTCGCCGGGGCTGCAGGCCGCAGCGGCCGAGGGCACGCCCATCTTCGCCGTGTGCGCCGGCATGCAGGTCCTCGGCCGCACCTTCACCGCCCACGGGGAGACGGTCGAGGGCATCGGGCTTATCGACGCCACCACCTCCGCCATGGAGACCCGCGCCATCGGCGAGGTCGCCTCGGCGCCCTCGCGCGCCGGCGTCACCGCCGAGCTCACCGAGCCGCTGTCGGGATTTGAGAACCACATGGGCGGCACCGTCCTCGGCCCGGACGCGCAGCCGCTGGGCCGGGTAACGCGCGGGGTGGGCAACACCAGCACCGACGGGTCCTCCGGCGAGGGCGTGGTGCAGGGCAGCGTGGTGGCTACCTACATGCACGGCCCCGCGCTGGCCCGCAACCCCCAGCTGGCGGACCTGCTGCTCGCGCGGGCGCTCGGCGTGCGGCTGGACGAGCTGGAGCCGCTGGAGATCTCGGTCATCGACCGGCTGCGCATGGAGCGCCTGCGCTAGCTCGGTCGAGCCTCCCGGGGGGCTCCTAGAGCTTCAGCCTGCCCGTCAGTGCCCGGGAGAGGGTGAGCTCGTCGACGAATTCGAGGTCCCCGCCGAGCGGCATGCCGGAGGCGAGCCGGGAGACGGTCAGGTCGGGGAAGTCCTTGAGCAGGCGGGCCAGGTAGGAGGCCGTCGCCTCCCCCTCGGTGTCGGGGTCGGTGGCGAGGATGACCTCCTGCACGCTCAGGGGCTCCTGCCCGGGCACGTCCTCGAGCACACCGCCAATGCGCTGCAGCAGCGGCGCGATGGCGAGGTCGCGGGGGCCGACGTTGGCCAGCGGGTCGAGCGCCCCACCGAGGACGTGGTAGCGGCCCCGGTACTCCCCCGTGCGCTCGATGACCTGGATGTCCTTGGCGTCCTCGACGACACACACGAGCGAGCGGTCGCGCCCGGAGTCGGCGCAGATGCGGCAGATCTCCTCCCGCGAGACGTTGTTGCAGATTCGGCAGAATGTCACGCCGTCGCGCACGGCGACGAGGGCCGCAGCGAGCCTGTCGACGTCCTCGGGGTCCGTCTTGAGCAGGTGGAAGGCGATCCGCTGCGCGCTTTTCGGGCCGACGCCGGGCAGGCGCGAAAACTCGTCGATGAGGTCTTGCAGCGGGCCTTCGAACATGCCTGGGTGTCTCCTTGGGGTGGGGAATGGAAAACGCCCGGCCAGCGCAGGCCGGGCGGGGTGCGAGTGGGCTAGACGATACCGCCGAAGGGGATCTCACCGGCGCCACCCTGGGGGGCCGCGCCACCGGGGTTGGTCAACGGGCCGATCTTGTCCTGGGCGAGCTGGCCGGCCTTGTTGTGGGCGTCGCGGTAGGCGGCGAGGATGAGGTCCTGCAGCGTCTCGACGTCCTCCGGGTCGACGGCCTCGGGCTTGATGGTGATGTCCTTGATCTCGGCGCCGCCGGTCATGGTGATGGTGACCAGCTCGCCGCCGGCGGTGCCGGTGACGGTGGCGGCGAGGAGCTCCTGCTGCGCCTTCTGCAGCGCGGCCTGCACCTCGGCGGCCTGGCGCATCAGTTCCTGCATGTCCTGGGGCATGTTGGGGTTGGTCATGGGGTGAGCCCTTCCTTCATTTTTCAACAATCGTCACCGACACAGTTCGCACGCCATTGTACCGGCCACTACACCGGCTTGGCGCCCAGCTCCGCCGCGAGGAGATCCATGGCCACCGTCGTCGCGTCGCGCCGGTCGCGCTCTCCCTCCTCCTGGGCCTGGTCTGCCATGTCGCGTTCCTCGTCCTCGCGGGAGTAGGTCGCCGGCTCCTGCTGCGGCGGCTCCTCGCGCGGGGGCGGCGCGCCGTACCCGGGTTCTTCGTCGGGGTAGTCCTCGTCGGCGGGCTCGGGGGGAAGGGGGATCTCCTCCGCTTCCCGACGCGCCCGCTTCGCCGCGCGCTGGCTCGCGGCGGCGGCCGCGGCGCGCCAGTCGTTCGCGGGCCTACTGCCGTGGCCGCCCTGGCTGCCTGGGTCGGCTTGGCCGGCCTGGCCGGTCTCGGCCGCCGGGGCAGGATCCTCTGGCTCGGGGCCCGGGGCCTCCGCGGCGCCAGCGTTGGGGTTCCACACCGGCCGCGGCGCGGCGCTCGCGCCCACCCCGGCCTTAGCGGCGTCGGTGCCCACGACGCAGCGCACCTTGACCTGGGTGCCCAGGTGCTCGGAGAACACGGCGGCGATGTCGCGGTTGTGGTCGGTGGCGTTGATGCGCTGCGCCAGGGCCCCGGTGTTGTGCCCGACGACGAGGGTGTCGCCGTCGAAGCCGAGGGGCTTGGCCTCCGTGAGCATGATCTCGGCCGTCTGGTTTCGCGCGCCCACGGACTGGCGCAGGGAGGTCCACTGGCGGCGGACGGTGTCGAAGAGGTCCGCGCCGCCGGCCTGGCCAGCCTGGCCCGCCTGCTGCTCCTGGTGCTCCGCCTGGGATTGCTCCGGGGGCTGGCGGGTCGGTTCGTAGACGTCGCCCTGCTCGGCGTTCTTTTCCTCGCGCTGCTCGGCGGCCTGCTGGCGGGTCTGCTCGGGGCGGGTATCCGGTTCGCTGGCCTCCGCGCGGCGCACCCAGTCGGCCTGAGCGGCGGGCGTGGTGTTCTCGGGGGCTTCGTTGTGGCGTGCCTCGGGGGCCTGCTGCGCGGGCTCGGCCGGCTGCTTCGGGTGCTGCGGTTGCTGTGCCTGCTGGGGCTCCTGCGCGCGCTCGGGCTGCGGGGCCCGGCGCGGCGCGGGCGTCGACGAGCTGTGCACGGGGCGCTCGGCCGCCGCCGCGGCCGCGGCTGCCGCCGCCGCGGCACCGGTGCGGCCCTGCGTGACGGGGGCCGGGGCGTCCGGCGCGAGCTGCGGCTCCGCTGTCCGCCGCTGCGGGCCGGGCACCTCGGCGGAGACTTCGGGGGCGGTGATCAGGTGCGCCATCATGATCTCGAGCAGCAGGCGGGGGCTGGTGGCACCGCGCAGCGCGGAGGTGCGGTCGTTGACCTCGGAGGCGAGCTCAGCCAGCTCGTGGCCGCTGAAGCGCTCGGCCTGCGCGCGCAGGATGTCGGCGCGCTCGGCCGGGGCGTTGACCAGGCCCTGGGAGATGGCGTCGGGGACCGTGCGGATCATCATCAGGTCGCGCAGCCGGTCGAGCAGGTCGAGAGCGAACTTGCGCGGCTCGTGGCCGGCCTCGATGATCTCGTCGACGGTGCGGAACATCAGGGATGCGTCGCGGGTCGCGAGGGCGTCAACGATGGCGTCGACAAGCGTGAGGTCCGTGACCCCGAGAAGCGGCAGGGCGGCCTCGTAGGTCAGCCCCTCGGGGCCGGCCCCGGAGAGCAGCTGGTCGAGGATCGAGAGGGTGTCGCGCGGCGAACCGCCGCCAGCCCGGATGACCAACGGGTAGACGCTCTCCTCGACGTGCGCGCCCTCCTCCGCCACCACCTTGGTCAACAACCCGTGCATGGCCTGCGGCGTGAGCAGGCGGAACGGGTAGTTGTGGGTGCGCGAGCGGATCGTGCCCAGCATCTTCTCCGGCTCCGTGGTGGCGAAGATGAAGATGAGGTGCTCCGGCGGCTCCTCCACGATCTTGAGCAGGGCGTTGTTGCCCACCTTGGAGATCATGTGGGCCTCGTCGATGATGAACACGCGGTAGCGGAACTCCGCCGGGGCGAACAGGGCGCGCTCGCGCAGCTCGCGCATGTCGTCGACGCTTCCGTTCGAGGCCGCGTCCAGCTCCATCACGTCCAGGTTGCCGGCCCCGCCCGGGGCCAGGGAGACGCACGACGCGCACTTCCCGCACGGCGTGGAGGTCGGGCCGTGGACGCAGTTCAGGGAGCGCGCCAGGATGCGCGCCGAGGAAGTCTTACCGCAGCCGCGGGGGCCCGAGAACAGGTAGGCGTGGTTGATCCGCCCGTTGTCCAGGGCGGCGGATAAAGGGCGCGTGACCTGCTCTTGGCCGATCACGTCGCCGAAGGTCGCGGGGCGATACTTCCGGTACAAAGCCACGGCGACCAGCTTAGCCCATCACCCGGACACCTAATCCCGGCTGCGGTGCCAGTCCCCCAGCCGCACCCCGCGGCGCCGCAGCCTCCGCTCGAGGACGTAGGGGCCCTGCTCGGCGGCGATCTGGAACTCCTCGTCGGTCAGGGCCACCAGCTCCAGCAGCAGCGTCAGCTGGCCCGGCTCGGAGTAGGTCGGCGTGCCGCGCTCAAACAGCTGCGGCTCGCGCAGGTAGCCGTGGCGCACGCTCTTGACCTGCGCCGTCTCGACGCGGTCGAACAGCCCCTCGAGGGCGACGCCGGGCTGTGCGGGGACGCCCAGCATCTCCAGCTCGCGCGCCGCGGCGACCACAGCGGCTTCCAGCACCGGGGCGGGCTGGTCGGCGGAGCAGACGATCTCGCAGCGCACGGCCGTCGCCGGGTCGGCGTCCATGACCAGGCCCGAGTCGACGGAGCTGAACCCGACCGTCACCGCCACCGGGCGGCCGTCGTGGGTGGCCGAGGCGGTGGGGATGCCGTCGTGAAGCGATAGGCTCAGGCCGGCGAACAGCGACGCGAGCCACGCGGCGGCTTCGTCACCCGTCACTTAGGCGCCGAGCTTCTCGACGGCCGCGAGCAGCACACACGTGGCGACGCCATCCATCGCCTCGGTGACCTCGTCGAGCGGGGGCAGCGAGGGCGCGAGCCGGATGTGGCGGTCGCGCGGATCGTGGCCGTGCGGGAAGGCGGCGCCCGCCTTGGTCAGGGTGATGCCCGCCTCCTTCGCCAGCTCCCACACGCGCGTCGCGGTGCCGTCGATGACGTCGAGGGAGATGAAGTAGCCGCCCTCGGGCTCGGTCCAGCTGGCCACGTTGTACTCGCCGAGCCGGTTCTGCAGGATCTCGATGACGGAGCGGAACTTCGGGGCGAGCGAGCCCGCATGCTTGCGCATGACCGCGCGCACGCCCTCGGCGTCGTGGAAGTACTTCGCGTGCGCGAGCTGGTTGACCTTGTTCGGCCCGATGCCGCGGATGCCCGCGACGGAGGCGTACCAGTCCAGGTTCTCCTTCGAGGAGGCGAAGAAGGACACGCCCGAGCCCGCGTGGGTGATCTTGGAGGTGGAGCTCATGTACCAGAAGCGGTTCGGGTGGCC
The DNA here is from genome assembly GCF_900411315.1 of Corynebacterium senegalense. Lineage (GTDB taxonomy): Bacteria > Actinomycetota > Actinomycetes > Mycobacteriales > Mycobacteriaceae > Corynebacterium > Corynebacterium senegalense. Next base: position 1,267,652 of record NZ_LS990887.1, read on the forward strand.
CTTCTCCGCGGACAGCGCGATGACGTCGGGGTTGTCGGGGAATTCGTCGGTCAGCGAGTGCACGGCGTAGGCGTTGTCCCACACGATGCGGAAGTCGGGCGCGGCGGTGTCCATCGCGGCGAGGCGCTCGGTGACCTCGCGGGAGTAGTTGATGCCGGTGGGGTTGCCGAAGATCGGCACCGCCCACATGCCCTTGACCTGCGGGTCCTGCGCCAGCTTCTCAATTGCGTCGATGTCCGGACCGTTCTCCAACATCGGCACGGAGACCATCTCGAAGCCGAACTTCTCGGTGATGCCGAAGTGGCGGTCGTACCCCGGCACGGGGCAGATCCACTTAACGACGTCCTCCTCGCGCCACGGCCGCTCCGAATCGTTGTTGCCGAAGATGAACGACCAGGAGATGAGGTCGAACATGATGTTCAGCGAGGACGCGTCCCCCGCGATGACGTTCGCAGCATCCACGCCCAGGACCTTCGCCCACAGCTCGCGGATGTCCGCGATGCCCTGCAGGTTGCCGTAGTTGCGCACGTCCGCGCCCGTCTTGTCCTTGTACGCGTCTTTGCCCGGCAGCTCGAGCAGGTCGTTGCTGAAGTCGAGCTGCTCGCTGGAGGGCTTGCCGCGGGTCAGGTCGAGGTTGAGGTTCTTGGCCTTCAGCGCGTCGTAGCGCGCGCGGACGTCGGCGGCGAGCTGCTCCAGCTCGTTCGGCGCGAGTTCAAGCAAGGACATCAGTGCATCACTTCCGTAGGTGGGATGGTGAGGGTGAATTGTGAGATGAAAGACCACAAAATCTGTCCCAACTATGGTACCCGGGGTGCCCGACACGTGCGGTGGTGGAGTCGGTGTGCCGAGGGTCAGCGCATCTTCCTGCCGGGTGGGGAATGTGCCACGCGGGAGGGTCGGCCTGCGCTTCGCGGGTACAGTGACAAATGTGGGGCCCGACGGCCGAAATGTGTCACTTTCCCCAGGCGGGAAATAGGGCGGGGCGAAATCTGTCACTGCCCACCGGCCAACCCCCGAGGCCCAGGCAAAAATAAGGGGACCCCACGCACCTGCCAGAGCTCGCTGACCCTTGCTGCGTTCCCGCCCTGGGGGAGTTCACAAGATAAGCACCGCGTGGGATCCTGCCCCACACTCTAACCCGAAGGCGTAGGCGGGCACAAAAAGCACGCCCACCCACGCCCCCATCGGCGATTTTGTAACTGCACGGCGCGTACAGTAGAGTAATCCCCCGACGCCAACAGCGTTTCTTATGGAGGATTCGACTAGCGGCCTATGTCACACGCCTGGAACGCGTGCGGGTAGCAATACCCTCGTGGGTTCAAATCCCACATCCTCCGCCATTGTCCTCAGCCGCGGCTGAGGCCGAGACCGGCGCCTCGAACACACGAGGCGCCGGTCTTGTTTTTTCCGCTCCCCTTCAGCGCAGGAAGTACGTGGTGGACTTGCCCCGCCCGCCGTCCATCCCGACAATCCCCTTTTCCAGCAGCGGGGCCAGAGCGTAACGCACCTGGCCGTCGGAGGGGTCCATTTCGCGCATTTCCCTCTCGGTTGTAGTCCGTGCCGGTATCGATGTTCTGCGGAGCTCATGCCGCCAGCCGCGCAATCGAATCCCCTAAATAGGTACCAACATTCGCAATCTAGCGATTTAATTTGGAAACTCTCCATATTTAATCGTGAAACCGGAATTCACGAGCGCACCCGCAAGCCCGTCGCGTGGCTGATTGGAGACCGAGGACCACGCCCGCCCCACTTCGTGGAAAGCGGAAGCTCTTCCACCTTGCCACGCTGCCCCCGTTCCACGTGAAACCTACCTACCCCCACACCCACGGCTCCCGCTGCAGCCGCAAAGGATCGAACACCTCCACCAGCTCTTCCGCCGAGCGAACCCCGAGGCATCCCACCGACCTGACCAGCTCCTCCCACGCGGCGTCGAGACCCATCTCGCGGAGGGTGACGGCCCCGTCGCGCTTGGCCAGGCGCTTGCCGGATTCGTTCACAACCAGCGGCACGTGCACGTACTCCGGCTCTGCGTAGCCGAGCAGGTGCGCGAGGTAGGCCTGCGCGGGGGCGGAGTCGACCAGGTCGTCGCCCCGCACGACCTGGTCAACGAGGAATTCGCCGTCGTCGACGACCACCGCGAGGTTGTACGCCCAGTCGCCGGCCTGGGCCTGGTTGAGGTTGCCGCCCCGGCGCAGGACAACGTCGTCGACGGGTCCGGTGTACTCGCCGCGGTAGAAGTCGCGCACGGTCCATTCGGCTGCGGAAGCGCGCAGGCGCAGGGCGGGCATGCGGCCCTCGGCGGCGAGCGCGTGGCGTCGTGAAGCTCTCTGCTCCTCGGTGAGGTCGCGGCAGGTGCCGGGGTACATGCCGGGCATAACGTGGGGCGCGCCGGCGGCCTCGCGGATGTCGCGGCGGGTGCAGTAGCACTCGTAGGCCGGCAACCGCGACAGCGCGGACTCGTACACCGCACCCCGGGCAGACTGGTGGACGATCGGCGGGTCGAAATCCAGCCCCAGCGCCTCCAGGTCCGCGATCTGGCGCTCGGCCGACTCCGCGGAGGAACGCTCGGAATCGATGTCCTCGACGCGCAGGTAAAACTTGCGGCCCGACTGGCGGGCGAACAACCAGGCCAGCACCGCGGTGCGCAGGTTACCGAAGTGGAGGTCGCCACTTGGCGAGGGTGCGTATCTGCCAGCTGCCATAGCCATAGGATATTGGACGTGACACACACTTCCACCCGCTCCCCGTACCCGGTCCTCGTCGCCGTGTTCTGCTCGGTGTTCCTCATCTCCAACATCACCGCCCAGAAGGGCGTGGAGATCGGCCCGCTCATCACCGACGGCGCATTCTTCCTCTTCCCGCTGTCCTACGTCATCGGCGACGTCATCGCCGAGGTCTACGGTTTCCGCGCCGCCCGGCGCGCCGTGTTCACCGGCTTCGGCATCGCGCTGCTGGGCATCGCGTCCTTCTACATCGCGATTGCACTGCCGTCGGCGAGCTTCTACGACGCCCAGGACACCTTCGCGGCGGTCCTCGGCCTGCTGCCGCGCATCGTCGTCGCCTCGCTGGCCGGATACGTGGTGGGCCAGCTCCTCAACGCGTGGGTGCTGCAGAAAATGAAGGACCGGCTCGGGGCCGCCAACCTGTGGGCGCGGCTGATCGGCTCCACCATCGTCGGGGAGTTCGCCGACACCCTGCTGTTCTGCGCGATCGCCGCCGGCGTCATCGGCATCGAGACGCCGGGCCAGTTCATCAATTACGTGGTGGTCGGTTTCCTGTGGAAGACGCTCATGGAGGTCATCGTCATGCCGCTGACCTACGCGGCGGTGGCCTGGGTCCGCCGCACCGAGAACGAGCCGCTTTACGACGCCCCGTAGTACCGCCCCAGGAACTCCCGGCGGAACTCCTCGTAGCGCCCCTCATCGATCGCGGCGCGGATGTTGTCCACCAGCCGCACCATGAACTCCAGGTTGTGCAGCGTGCACAGCGTCCCGGCCAGGTACTCCTTGGCCTTGAGCAGGTGGTGGATGTAGGCGCGCGAGTAGTTCTCCGAGACGTAGCCGCCGAACTCCTCGTCCACGCCGGAGAAGTCGCGGCGGAAGCGGGCCGCGGTGAGGTTCATCCTCCCGCCGAGGGTGTAGACCCCGCCGCGGCGGCCCAGCCTGGTCGGGGCGACGCAGTCGAAGGTGTCGGCGCCAGCCTCGACGGCGGTGAAGATGTCGTCGGGTTCGGAGATGCCCAGCAGGTGGCGGGGCTTGTCGGCGGGCAGCTCGTCGGTGACCCAGCCGACGATCGTGCCCAGGTTCTCCTTCTCCAGCGCGCCGCCGATGCCGAAGCCGCCGAACCCGCGCCGGCCCTCGGCGCGCGCCCGGGCGTCGAGGTCGAGCAGCCCGCGGGTGGCGTGTCGGCGCAGGTCCTCGTACTGGGCGCCCTGCACCACGCCCCACAGCGACTGCTTCGGCTTGTCCGCCCTCTCCCGGGTGAGCCGGTCGTGCTCGTCGAGGCAGCGCTGCGCCCAGCGGCGGGTGCGCTCCACGGAATGCTCCTGGTAGGCGCGGGTGTCCACGAGCGTGGTCAGCTCGTCGAAGGCGAACATGATGTCGGCGCCGAGCTGGTGCTGGATCTGCATCGACACCTCGGGGGTGAAGCGGTGCTGTGAGCCGTCGATGACGCTCTTGAAGTCCACCCCGTCGTCGTCGACGCGCGCCATGCGGTCCTTGTTCGCCGCCCGGATGTCGCTCTCGCTAAGCCCGGCCGTGTCCATGGCCAGAACCTTCTTAAAGCCCACGCCGAGGCTCATCACCTGGAAGCCGCCGGAGTCGGTGTAGGTGGGCCCGCGCCAGTTCTCAAAGGCAGCCACTCCCCCGGCTTCGTCCACGATGTCGGGCCCGGGCTGCAGGTAGAGGTGGTAGGCGTTGGAGAGGATCGCTTGCGCTCCCGTGGAGCGGACCTGTTCAGGCGTGAGCGTCTTCACCGTCGCCTTCGTCGCCACCGGGATGAACGCCGGGGTGGCGATGTCGCCGTGCGGGGTGTGGATCACCCCCGTGCGGCCGTGCTTGCCCGGCGCGTCGTACAGCGTGGTCGTGACCTCGTAAGACAGATCCTCGCTCACCTTAAACCTCCACGCTTTCGCGCTTGGCGACGCCACCTCGGCGCCCCTCAAATTCCTTTTCCAGCCCGGTTCCCTCCACGTCCAGGTCGGGCAGGATGCGGTCCAGCCAGCGGGGCATCCACCAGGTGGCGCGGCCCAGGATGAACATCGTTGCGGGAACGAGTGCCATGCGCACGAAGAAGGCGTCGAAAAGCACTGCGGCGCCGAGGGCGAAGCCGAAGATCTTGATGAAGGGCAGGGGCTGGTCGATGAAGGCGACGAACACCGCGATCATGATGATCGCCGCGGCCGTGACCACGCGCGCGCCCTGGGCGAAGCCCTCCACGGTGGCCGTTTCGACGGCGGCGTTTTCGGCGTCCGGCGCCCCGGCGCTGCGCGCCTCTAGGTAGCGCTCGCGGATGCGGGTGACCAGGAAGACCTGGTAGTCCATGGCCAGGCCGAACGTGACGCCGATGAGGAAGATCGGCATGAAGGACAGGATCGGGCCCGGGGTGTTGACCAGCCCGGTCACGCCCATCTGGAACACGGCGACGGTGACGCCGAAGGCCGCCCCGACCGAGAGCAGGAACCCGAGGCCGGCGACGAGCGGGACCATGATCGAGCGGAACACGACGACGAGCAGAACGATGGCCAGCCCCACCACGATGGCGAGGTAGAGCGGCATCGCCCCGGCGAGCTCCTCGGTGATGTCCATCTGCACTGCCGTGAGCCCGGTGAGGCCGATCTGGACCCCTGTGGCGTCCTCCACCTGGGCCGCCGTGTCGCGCAGGCCGTGGGCGACGTCGAGGGTGTAGCCCTCCTCCGGGCCTGTCACCGGGGTGGCCACCACCTGGGCGGCCGTGAGGTCCTCGTTGACGTTGATGAGCTGCGCGTGGCGGATGCCGTTGACGCTGCCGGCCTCGTTGACCGTGTAGAGGAACGACGCCAGCGCGGCCTTCGTCGCCTCTCCCCCGGCCTCGTCGGGGATGGCGGACATGTACGGCTGCAGGATCTCTGCGTCGGGGTTCACCCCGTGGGCGTCCACGACGACCATGAACTGGCCGTTGACGCCCGGGCCGAAGCCCTCGGCGAGGAGGTCGGCGGACTTGCGCTGCGTGGTGTCCTTGTCCGAGGTGGTGTCCGAGGGAAGGGCCATCTCCAGGTCCAGCACCGGCAGGGCCAGAGCCCCGAGTCCGAGGATCACGACAGCCATCACGAGCGCGGGGAAGCGGCGCACGAAGCGGACCCAGCTGCGCCCCATCGAGCGGCGGGCGAGGTCCTTCGCCGGCCTCGACCCCGGCCCGGCGTGCCCGGCCACCCCGGGGATGCGGACCCCGAAGGAGCGCTCGCCCCACGCCCCGAGCAGGGCGGGGATGAGGGTCAGCGCGATAAGCACGGCGATGAGCACCGTGACCGCTGCGGCCAGGCCCATCCAGGTGAGGAACTCGATGCGGGCGAGCGACAGGGCCACCAGGGCGGTGAAGACCGTGGTGCCGGCGAAGACCACCGACGACCCGGCCGTGCCCGTGGCGAGGCCCGCGGCCTCGGGCCCGTCGAGGGTGGCGCGCTCCTGGCGGTAGCGCGACAGGATGAACAGGGCGTAATCGATGCCCACAGCCAGGCCGATCATCACGGCCAGGACCGGGGTGACGTCGTTGAGCTCCACCCAGTGGGTGGTCATGAGGATGAGCAGCGCCCCGATGCCCACGCCGATCACCGCCGTGATCACCGGCATCGACGCAGCGATCAGGGAGCCGAAGGTGACCAGCAGGACGAGGAAGGCGACGCCGAGGCCGACGAGCTCGCTTCCCGTCTTGATCTCGATGGGCTCGCCGAAGCCCGCGCCGCCCGCCTCGACCTGCAGCCCGGCGGCCCGGCCGATCTCCATCGCCTGGTTCACCACCTCGCGCTCCTCCTCGGTGACGGTCATGGAGGATTCCGCGCCGAAGTCGAAGGAGGTGTAGCCGATCCGCTTGTCGTCGGAAAGCGTGCGCACGTTGTAGGCGTCGGCGCGGGCCGACTCCTCGGGCATGCCCATCTGGGTCATCTGCTCGACGATGGTGCGGCCGAGCTCCTCGTTGACCACGACGGGGTTGCCGAAGCGCTCGGTGTTCTCGATGTCGCCGAGGTGCTCGCGGACGTAGCCTACCGTCTCGTCCATGGCCCGCATGTTGTCCGGCTGATCCAGCGTCTCTCCTTCCGGGGCGGCGAAGACCAGGTTCACCGTGGGCGCCGTTGCGATGTCGCCCGCCCCGGGGAAGTTGTCCTCCAGCGTGCTCAGCGCGTCGATGGACGGCGTGCCGGAGATCGCGAACTCCGAGGTGAAGGGCTTGGACAGCGTCGCCGCCCCGGCCGCCGCCGCAGCGAGCAGCAGGAGCCAGGCGACGATGACGCGCCACTTGTGCAGGTACGACCAGCGTCCCAGCCGGAAAAGGAATTTCGCCATGAGGTTCCGATATCAGTCGTCGATTGTGGGGCGGTGCGCGGGTCGGCCCCGCGTTTCGCACCATCTTATAGGTCGCATACGACAAAACCCCTGACCTGCAGGTCAGGGGTTTTCGTCTTAGCTGGCGGTAGCGGCGGGATTTGAACCCGCGGTGGTTTTACCCACACTCGCTTTCGAGGCGAGTACCTTCGGCCGCTCGGACACGCTACCGTCAATCAGATTAACGGCAACGCGTCCGCGAAACCAAATTTAGTTCTCCTCGCGGCGGTCCTGGATCTTGCCCGCAACCTCGTTCGCCTTGTCCTTAACGGCGTCGCGGGCGTCCGCGGCCTTCTCCTTGACATCGCCGCTCAGCTGATCGGCCTTGCCCTCGTTTTCGAGGCCCTTGTCGTCGGAAATGTTGCCGGCGGCCTCCTTGGCCTTGCCCTTCAGCTGGTCGCCAAATCCTTCAAGTGCCATGATGTTCTCCTTTGTTCGATTTCGTGCTAACAGTCTCAACCATAGACACTCTTTTCCGGCACCGAGTAACGATTTCATTGCGTTTCACCGCAGGTCGGCGAAGAACTCGCTGAGCAGCCGCGCGTTTTCGGCCTCGAGGACGCCGCCGCGGACCTCGACGGTGTGGAGGTGGTGCGGGTCGCGGAGGGCGTCGAAAAGCGAGCCCACTGCCCCCGTCTTCGGCTCCCACGCACCGAAGACCAGGCTTCGCACCCGCGCTCCGAGGATCGCCCCGGCGCACATGGTGCACGGCTCGAGGGTGACCACCAGCTCGCAGCCGTCGAGGCGCCAGGTGCCCAGCGTGCGCGCGGCCTCGCGGATCGCCACCACCTCGGCGTGGGCGGTGGGATCGCAGCTCGCTTCACGACGGTTCACCCCGCGCCCCACCTCACGGCCGCGCGCGTCGAAGACCACCGCGCCGACGGGGACGTCGCCAGGCGGTGTGCTCCGCGCAACCTCGAGGGCCCGCTCCATGCGCTCGCGCGCGCGGCGTTCCGGCTGGCTGGGGCGCACGCGTCTAGTCCAGGCAGTCGGCAAGTTCGCCGGAGAAGCCGAGCTCGTCGGCGATGCGCTCGATGGCCTCCCCCGGCTCCTCGTCGCTGTCCACGATGATGCTGAGGACCTGTTCGGACAGGCCGAGGTCCTCGAGGATCGCGAAATCGCCCTCGGCCCAGCCGTCGATGTCATCGAGCGACTCCGGGGCGATGTCGGGGATCTCCGCCCCCGCCTCGTCGAGGATCTCGGCGGCGAAGTCGTCGTCCACCGCCATCGTCGCGTCCGAGATGAGGAGGCGGGTGCGCGAGGGGCCCGGGCGCACGATCACGAAGTAGTCCTCCTCCACGTTGAGGAGCGCGAAGGCCGCGCCCTCGCTGCGCAGCGCGCGCACCGCCGCCACCGAGGTGTCGAGGGAGGTGAAGTCGTCCTCGAATTCGCGCACGACCCACGCGCCATCGCGCGCGGCGACGGTGACGGCGAAACCATCCTCGTAATCCTGGCTCATGCCTAGTGAGGATAGCGGGGTTGTGTAAGACTTGTCACCGTGACTGATCAGTACCCGCAACCGCTTCGCCCCCTCTGCATTGTCGGCCTCGGGCTCATCGGCGGGTCCATCATGCGCGACGCCGCAACGGCAGGCGCGGAGGTGTTCGGGCACACGCTCTCGCGCTCCGGCGCGCGGCAGGCGCAGCGCGACGGCTACGCAGTCTCCCACGATCTCGCCGAGACCCTCGCGCGCGCCGCGGAGGACGACGCGCTCATCGTGATCGCCACGCCGATGCACGCGGTCGCGCAGATCCTCGACGCCGTCGTCGAGCACGCCCCGGGGTGCGGGATCACTGACGTCGTGAGCGTGAAGCAGCCCGTTTACGACCTCATTATCGAGCGCGGGCTGCAGGGACAGTACGTGGGCGGGCACCCGATGTCGGGCACCGAGAACTCCGGGTGGAACGCCGCCCAGGAGGGCCTGTTCCACCGCGCGGCGTGGGCCGTGACCTACGACTGGGCGGTGGAGCTCGACGAGGAGGGAAAGCGGGTGCCCCAGGAATGGGCGGACCTGTTCACCCAGGTGTGCAAGCTCGCCGCGCTGACCGGCGCCGAGGCCGTGCCCGTCTCGGTCTCCCGCCACGACGAGGCCGTCGCCCGCGTCTCCCACCTGCCCCACGTGCTCGCGGAGGCGCTGTCCATCGTCGGTGACAAGGGCGGCACCCTCGCCCAGTCCCTCGCCGCGGGATCGTTCAGGGGGGCCACACGCGTCGCCGGGACGGACCCCGTTCTCGTGCGCAACATGGTGGAGACCAACGCCGCGGCCCTCGTCCCCACTCTCGACGAGTTCATCGCCCTGCTCCAGCAGGTCCGGGACGGGCTGGCCGGCGAGAAGCCCTCGATGAAGGACCTGGCCGAGTACGGCAACCGCGCCTACGTGCGCATCAACGCCCGCTCCGGGGCGCGCCGCGAGTCGGTCTCGCCGGTGCGGATCTCGTCGCGCCCCGTCATGCGCGTCCACCCCGGGGCGCCCGGCTGGGTGGGGCACCTGAGGCAGATCGAGTCACTCGGCGGACGCGTCGAGGTGTTCTAGGCCCCGCTTCGCGACGCCCCGTCGGGCGCCTCAGTTTTCGCGCCGCTGCCCCCTGGCTGCGCAGGCCGTGACCCCGTGGGGAACAGGACGCTGGCTCCCTGACGCTGAGAAACCTCATATAGAGCTACTCCCTAACGCGGAAACCCCGCCGAAGCGGGGTTTCAGGTGGTGCGCCCGGAGGGATTCGAACCCCCAACCTTCTGATCCGTAGTCAGATGCTCTATCCGTTGAGCTACGGGCGCGGTGTCGTTGACAACGAAAAGGAACTTTACACCGCGCCCCGCGCACCTCCAAAACGCCTGCACAGCGCTAGATTCCGAGAACCGCCTTGGCGATGAAGAAGTAGATGATCAGGCCGGTGGCGTCGCAGAAGGTCGAGATGAAGGGGTTGGAGAACACGGCCGGGTCCGCCCCGACGGCCTTGGCCACGATGGGCATCATGCCGCCGACGGTGGCCGAGATGGAGCAGATCAGGAACAGGGTGGAGCCGATCACGATGCCGATGTCGGCGCCGTAGACCGCCGAGGCGACGGCCAGGCCGAGGGTGCCCAGGACGGCGCCGAGCATCATGCCCACCCGCAGCTCGCGCCACATGACTTCGAGGATGTCGCGCTTGCGGACGTCGTCTAGCGCGAGCGCGCGCGTGACCGTCGTGGCCGCCTGGTTTCCGGTGTTTCCGCCCGTGCCCGTGAGCAGCGGGATGAACAGGGAGAGCACCACGGCCTTTTCCAGGGTCTCCTCGAAGACGTCGAGGACCTGGACGGTGAGGGTGGCGGAGACGGCGAGGACGAGCAGCCAGACGATGCGGCTGCGGACCAGCTGCTGGACCGGCGTGGACAGGTACGGCTTGCCGAGCGGCTCGGAGGCGCCGGTGCGGGCCGAGTCCTCGGTGTCGGCGTGCTCGACGACGTCCTGGGCCTCGTCGTAGGTGAAGATGCCCACGAGGCGGTTGTCTTCGTCCACCACGGGCACGGCGAGCATGTCGGTGGACATGAGCCAGCGGGCGGCGCCCTCGACCTCGTCGGTCGCGCGCACGGGGGTCGCCTCCGAGAGCACGTCGCCGATCAGCTGGTCGCCGTAGCTGCGGAAGAGGCGGCGCAGGCTGGTCACGCCGACGAGGCCGCGGTCGTCGTCGATGACGGGGATGGTGTAGATCGTCTCCAGCTTCTCCACGTCCGCGCGGAGCATGTCGACGACCTGCTGCACCGTCATCCCGGGCGTGACGTCCGGCACGGCCGGGGACATGCTGCGCCCCACCGTGCCCTTGCCGTAGCCGAGCACGACGTTGGTAACGCGCTGGTCGTCCTCGTCGAGGTCCTGGAGCAGGCGCTCCGCGATCTGCGCGGGAAGGTTGTCCAGCAGGGCGACGCGGTCCTCGGCGCCCATCGAGTCGAAGTAGTCGACCACGTTGTCGTCGCCAAGCGCTGCCACGATGTCGGCCTGGTGGCCGGGGTTGAGCACGTCGAAGACGGCGAGCGAGCGCTCCGGGGGCAGCATGCGCAGCACCTTCGCGCCGTCGACGGAGGCGAGGCGCTCGACCAGGCTCGTGATCTCGCGCAGCGACATCGACTCCAGCTGCGCCTGCATGTGCTCGAGCTCGCCGGGGCTGACGTCGCGGCGTCTCCCCAGCCGCTGGAACAGTTTCGCACCCGACCTCGCCATGACTCGACCGCCTTTGACCTCTCGATTCGCTGCCCGCGCTAAGCCCACACAACACTACAGTGTCCCGCCCGCCCCCCAGGCAACACAAAACCCCGCCGAAGCGGGGTTGTGGTTGGTGCGCCCGGAGGGATTCGAACCCCCAACCTTCTGATCCGTAGTCAGATGCTCTATCCGTTGAGCTACGGGCGCGTGGCGGAGACGACAGGATTTGAACCTGCGGCCCTCCGCAAAGAGGGCAACTCCTTAGCAGGGAGCCCCATTCGGCCACTCTGGCACGTCTCCAGACCTCGTTGAATACTACCCAACGACGGGGCCGGCGGCCAAATGCCCGCCGCCGGCGGGTTACCCACCTGGGCCACAAACGCTCACAGGATTCGTCCAGCCTAGCACAGGCAAGGCTTGGCTAAGTCCTCGCATTACCCCAGCGACATGGGGGTTTAACCGAACGTTAACCGTGCAGCATAAGTGGCGTACCCAGTCCCAGAAAGGAGGCCACCCATGGCCGTCTCCTCCACACTCCTCACCATGGTGGGCATCGACCTCGCCGCCATGGCCCTGCTCGTCTTCGGGGTGTACTTCCCCCGCCACCAGCGCAGCGACCTCGTCGTCGCCTTCCTCGGCGTCAACGTCGGCGTCCTCGGGGTCGCCAGCGTCCTCGCCACCTCGGAGATCGGCGTCGGGCTCGGGATGGGGCTCTTCGGAGTCCTCTCCATCATCCGCCTGCGCAGCTCCGAGATCTCCCAGCGCGAGGTCGCCTACTACTTCGCCGCCCTGGCCATCGGCCTGATCTGCGGCATCTCCGGCAGCCCGCTAACGGCCGGCGCCGTGGTCGCCCTCATCGTCGCCGTGCTCGCGGCCGCCGACGGCATGTACTCCCGCCACACCCAGGAAACGCTGCTCGTCGACCACGCCTACACCGACCGCCTCTCCCTCGAGGACCGCGTCGCCGAGCTGACCGGGGCGGAGGTCCTCGGCCTCGACGTGCTCCGCCTCGACTTCGTCAACGACACCACCCTCGTCAACGCGCGCCTGCGCCGCCACGAGCTCGTCGTGCGCAACACCCCGGTAGGTGTCAGCTGATGCTGGAGACGATCACGCTCGAGCAGCTCAACAGCCGCGACGCCATGATGACCCGCGTCGACCGCAAGTACCTCATCCGCCACAGCCACCTCGAGCTCCTCCTCGACGGCCTGCCCGCAGGGACGAGGGTCCTCGACATCGCGGGGACGACCCGCCAGCGCTACACCACCGTGTACTACGACACGCCCGACCTGCGCTGCTACCACGACGCCGCCTACCGCCGCCGCCTGCGCTTCAAGGTCCGCACCCGCACCTACGAGGACACCGGCGTGTCCTTCCTGGAGGTCAAGACCAAGGGCCCGCGCGGGGTCACCGTCAAGCAGCGCACGCTTGTCGACGCCACACCGGCCTCCTGGCTCACACACTCGCTCGGCGGGCGGCTGCGCGAGGGGGACGTCGACAAGCTGGCCCCGGTGCTCACCAACACCTACCGGCGGATGACGCTCAGCCCGCCCGACGCTGGGCGCGCGACCATCGACACCGACCTGACCTGGACCTCCGGGTCCACCCTGGAGGGACTCGACCTGGTCTTCGTAGAAACGAAATCCACCGCCACCCCCTCTTCCATCGACCGGCTGCTCTGGTCGCGCGGCCACCGCCCCGTCAGCGTGTCCAAGTTCGGCTGCGGCATGGCCGCCCTCCACCCGGAGCTTCCCGCCGGCAAATGGACCCGCACCCTCAACCGCCACTTCGAAAGGACCACCTCCCATGCGTAAGTACCTCGCCCTCGCCGCCGCCTGCTCCCTCACCCTCGCCTCCTGCACCGCCCTCGACGCCGACGGCTCCTTCACCGCCAGCGCCGCCTCGGAAACCACCGCCAGCTCCGCGGCGGACGCCGACACCACCAACCCACCGACCGCGCAGCAGCAGCTGGCCGCGAACTCCCAGGCCACCACCGTCGAGGCCGACACCTCCGGCGCCACCGACTGGGACGGCGGAGAGATCACCGGCGGCGTCTACCGCATCACGGGCACCCACGACCGCGTCACCGTCAACGCCCCCGACCAGCAGGTGGTGCTCATCCTGGACAGCGCGACCATCACCGGGCAGATCTCTGTCGACGCCGGCGACGCCGCACTGGTGCTGGAGGGCGACTCCACCGTCGCGGCCGAGGGCGTGGGCACCGACGCCGGGGCAATCAACGCCGCCTCCGACCTCACCGTCACCGGGTCCGGCTCCCTGCGCGTGACGTCCTCGGGCGACGGCGTGGTGGCCAAGGACGACCTCGTCGTCCAGTCGGGCACCCTCACGGTCGACGCCGCCGACGACGGCCTGCGCGGCACCGACTCCGTCACCCTCGCCGGCGGCGCGGTCACCGTTACCGCCGGCGCCGACGCCGTCACCTCCACCAAGGACGCGGCTGAGGACGCGACGAAGGGCTGGATCAGCCTGAGCGGGGCCACGGCCACCCTCACCGCGGGCGACGACGCCCTCTCCGCCTCCACCGACGTGATCCTCACGGACGGCACGCTGAACGCCACCGCGACCGACAAGGGCATCTCCGCCGGCCGCTACATCCTCGCTTCGGGCGGCGAGGCCACCATCGACGCCCAGGACGACGCCGTCCACTCCGACGGCGCCCTGCGACTCAGCGGCGGCACCCTCGCCGCCAGCGCCGGCGACGACGGCATCCACGCCGAGGTGGCGGCCGTGCTCGACGGGGCGGACGTGACCGTCGCCAAGTCCGGCGAGGCCCTCGAGGGCGGCCTCATCACCATCTCGGCCGGCACCGTCGACTTCACCTCCACCGACGACGGCATCAACGCCTCCGGCTCCACCACCGTCGAGGAGGGCGAGGCGGCCGTCGCCGAGTCGGGCGATGCCGGAAATACCGGTGCCACTGACGCGGCCGACACCGGCGCCGGGATGCCCCCGATGTCCTTCATGCTGGAGGGTCAGGCGGGCCAGCCGCCGCAGGGCGGGATGGACGCCTCCACCGGCGAGCAGCTGACGATCTCCGGCGGCACCGTCACCGTCAACGCGGGCGGCGACGGCCTGGACTCCAACGGCGACGCCACCATCAGCGGCGGCTCGACCACCGTGTTCGGCCCCACCGACAACGGCAACGGCGCGCTCGACGTGGCGGGGACCTTCACCGTCTCCGGCGGCTCCCTGCTGGCGGTCGGCTCCGCCGGGATGGCCGAAACCCCCGACTCCTCCAGCGCCCAGGCCTGGATCCAGTCCTCCATCAGCGCCGCGGCGGGGGACACCGTCGAGGTCACGGGCCAGGACGGCAGCGTGCTCGCCTCGGTGACCACCCCGAAGGTCGCACAGAACCTCGTCTACTCCTCCCCGGACGTCGCGGCCGGGCAGACCTACCAGGTCAACGGGACGGCCGTGACCACGAACACGGCCACCGCCGCGGGCAGGGGGATGGGCGGCCCGGGCCCGCGCTAAACCGCCTGCCGGGCGGGCGGCTTCGGGCTACCCTCAGGATCTATGACGAATCTGCCCCGCCCCGACATCGACCCCGACGGCCTCCTCGAGTACTCGGTCGTCTTCACCGACCGTTCCCTGAACCACATGTCGCAGAAGTTCATCACGGCTGCGCAGGAGATTCTGGGGATCCTCACCTCCGCCTACAACGCCGACACCGCGGCCCTCGTCCCGGGCGGCGGGACGGGCGCGATGGAGGCGGTGGCCCGCCAGCTCTTCACCGGCAGGAAGGTTCTCATCCTGCGCTCCGGCCCGTTCACCTTCCGCTGGTCGCAGATCATCGAGGCCGGTGCGATCACCGACCGGGTCGAGGTCCTCAACGCCCGCCCGACATCCGACACGCCCAACCCCTCCTTCGCCCCGCCTTCGCTTGACGACGTCCGAGCGGCCGTCGAGAAGTTCTCCCCCGACGTGATCGTCACCGCGCACACGGAGACGGCCGCCGGCCTCACGCTCCCCGCCGACTACCTGCGCGGCCTCGGCGGGATCGCCGAGGAGGCGGGCGCCCTGTTCGTCCTCGACTGCATCGCCGCCGGCGCCTCCTTCACCGACATGAAGGACGCGGGGGTCAACGTGCTGGTCTCCGCCCCGCAGAAGTCCTGGTCCGGCTCCCCGGCCACCGGCTACGTCATGCTCGACGCGAAGGCCCGCGAGGCCGTGAACTCCTCGCAGTCCACCTCCTTCACCCTCGACCTGAAGAAGTGGCTGGAGATCTTCGAGGGCTACCGCGAGGGCAAGGCCGGCTACCACTCCACGCTGCCGACGGACACGATCGTGCACAACCTGGAGATCATGAAGGAATCCACCCGCGACGGTCTGGACACCCTCGCCTCCCGCCAGGAGAAGCTGGGCCGGCTCGTGCGCGAGGCCGCCTACGAGCGCGGCTACACCTCCGTCGCCGCCGAGGGGTACGAGTCCAACGGCGTGGTCGTCCTCTACTCCAAGACCCCCGAGCAGCAGTCCGGCGCCGCCTTCAAGGCGCACGGCCTGCAGATCGCCTCGGGCGTGCCGCTGAAGATCGACGAGGGCGAGGACTTCTCCACCTTCCGCATCGGCCTGTTCGGCCTGGACAAGTGGGAGGACCCCGAGGCGGCGGCGCAGCGCTTCATCGAGGCGCTCGACCAGATCGGCTAGAACCCCCAAAAAGCTCAGGAACCCGGGCCGCACGGTGCGTGCGCCCGGGTTCTGCCGTGGCGGAGACGGCGGGATTTGAACCCGCGGAGGTGTGACCCTCGCCGGTTTTCAAGACCGGTGCATTCGGCCGCTCTGCCACGTCTCCAGCGCACTGATCTTAGCCCGGATGCGCAAAACTTGGATAATCTGGGGCGGCATGAAGGCAATCACGCTCACCGACCCCGACAACCCCCGATCCCTCGAGCTCACAGAGGTGGACACGCCCACCCTCCGCGAAGGCGAGGTGCTGGTGAAGGTCGCAGCCGCCGGCGTCAACCGCGCCGACCTCGCCCAGGCCCAGGGCATCTACCCGCCGCCGAAGGGGGCCTCCGAGATCATCGGCCTGGAGTGCGCCGGCGTCATCGCCGACGCTGGCGACACTGGCCGCACCGTCGGCGAGGAGGTGGGCTGCCTGCTCGCCGGCGGGGGCTACGCCGAGTACGTCGCGGTTCCCGAGGGCCAACTCACCCCCGTGCCGCGGGGATACAGCCTGGAGGAGACGGCGGGAGTCGTCGAGGTGGCCGCCACCGTCTGGTCGAACCTGGGGATGCTCGCGGGGATCAGGGAGGGCGACCGCGTCCTCATCCACGGCGGCTCGGGAGGCATCGGCTCCTTCGCCATCCAGCTCTGCAAGGCGCTCGGCTGCGAGGTGGCGGTCACCGCCGGCAGCGCCGAGAAGCTGGAGTACTGCCGGGAGCTGGGCGCCGACATCCTCATCAACTACAGGGAGCAGGACTTCGCCGAGGAGCTCAAGGAATCCTGCGACGTCATCCTCGACGTCATCGGCGGCGACTACCTCGAGCGCAACATCAAGTCCCTCGCCGCCGACGGCCGCCTCATCGTCATCGCCCTCCAGGGCGGGGCGAAGGGCACCCTGAGCCTGGGTCGGATGATGCCGCGGCGCCTCTCCGTCCACGCCACGACGCTGCGTGCCCGACCCGTGGACATGAAGGCAGAGATCGTCGCCGACACCGTCAAGAACGTCTGGCCGCTGCTCGAGGACGGCACCATCTCCCCCACCATTTCGCGGACCTTCCCCCTCGCGGAGGCGGCCCGCGCCCACGACTACCTCGACTCCGGCGACAACACCGGAAAGATCGTGCTCACCGCGGGCGACGGCCGAGCCGACTAGGCCAGCGAGGCCACCGCGCGGATGAGGTGGTCCACGTCGTTCGACGTGTTGAAGGGGCCGAGGGCAATGGTCACGGCCCCGCCCATCTCGGCGACCCCCATGTCGTCGAAAAGCTGGCTCGACGGGGCCTCGGTGGCCACGATGCCGTTGGCGAACAGCCGCTGGTTCACGGTCGACGAGGGCACCCCCAGGACCCCGAAGCTGAGCCTCGGCACGCGGTCCACCGACGCCCCGTCGGCCGCCTCCCCCGACACGCCCACGATGTGGACGGCCGGCAGCGTGCCGAGGAACGTGTGCAGGTCATCGCGCAGGCCGTTAAGGTAGGCCGACGCCTCGGCCATCGAACCCACCAGGCGGCTGCGGCGCGAACGGCGCCCTCCCGCGGCGGGCTCCGCGAGCGCGGCGTAGTGCTCCACCGTCGCCGAAACACCGCCCGCCAGGCCGGGGGACACGCGCTGCGCCAGCTTCGCCGCGCCCTCGGCGTCCGGGCGGCCGAGAGGCTCGAGGCGCGAGAACATGGCCTCGTCGCGGAACACCAGGGCCGCCACGTCCGGCCCGCCCATCTCCCCGAGGTCCACCGCAACCACGTCGGCGCCCCACTCGTCGAAGGTGATCGGGCGGTACGGCGCGAACGCCGAGGCGTCCACGACAACCCACGCACGCGAGCGGCTGCGCACCGTGTCCACCACGTCCGCCACCGCCACCACGTTGCCCAGCAGGCCGTGCGCCGCCGGCACCGAGACCAGGCGCGTGGTCCCGTCGACAAGATCGCGGTACTGCCACGCCGGCAGGTCCCCCGTGCCCAGATCCGCCTGCGCCCACCGCTCCTCGGCATCCGCGCGCGACAGGGCGGAGGTCAGCTCCGGGCGGTCCAGGTTGTTCAGCACCACCGTCGAGTTGTGGCGGAACATCGGCCGCATCGACGCGGCCAGCGCCGAGTACAGGGCGTGCAGGTTCGGGCCGAGGACCACGCGCTCCGGGGCGGCGCCGACGAGGTCGGCGACGGCCGTTCGGGCGTCGCTAAGCAATGCGAAGCCCTCGGGCTGGCCGGCCGACTGGCGCCAGTGCGAACCGGCCGCCGGCTCCGGGCGAGCGACCGCAGTGGACATGCGGAACGAGCGCGACACGGCGGCCGAAACACGCTCGGGGATCTGCGGGCACGCGTGGGCGTTGAGGTAGGTCCACCCGTCCGACAGGGAGGTGTACAGGCCGCGCACGCTCGCGACGTCATAAGCCATTCGTTCCACCTCCAAAGAACTGTCGACCAACGAATATAATTCAAAACCGGACGAGAAAATAACGCATCCAATTATGCACACCCGCACGCCCTTATGCACACCCCCTGCTCGGGCCCCGCGGGCGCGTTTTCCCTGCTCGACACGTAAGAAAACCGGCATGAATCAGTCCGGCCGGACCCCGCGCTTCACGGAGACCAGGGCCACGGGCGCTAGTGTTGTGGGCGTGCAGGACAAGAAACAATTGCTCGCCGACGTCTCCCGCATGACATCGGCGGCCGCCGGAGAAACGCCGAAGTCGCGCTCCAAGACACTCGCCATGGCGTTGAGCGACCTGACCCGCGGATGGGGGCAGCACGAGCTGTGGCTCCAGCTCGGCTGGCAGGACATAAAGCAGCGCTACCGCCGCTCCGCCCTCGGCCCCCTGTGGATCACCATCGCCACCGGCGTCATGGCCCTCGCCCTCGGACTGCTCTACTCCATGCTCTTCCAGATCTCCGTGCGCGAGTTTCTCCCCCACGTCACCGTGGGCTTCATCATCTGGGGCTTCATCTCCGGCTGCATCAAGGACGGCGCCAACGTCTTCATCGAGAACGAAGGCCTGATCAAACAGCTCCCCTCCGCGCTGTCGGTGCACGTCTACCGCCTCGTCTGGCGCCAACTGCTCTTCCTCGCCCACAACATGGTCATCTGGGTGATCCTCGTCCTCGTCTTCCGCATCCCCCTCGGCTGGTCGGTCCTCTGGGCCGTCCCGGCTCTCGCCCTGCTCGTGCTTAACGGGGTGTGGGTGACCATGCTCTTCGGCATCATCGCCACCCGCTTCCGCGACGTCGCGCCGCTGCTCGAGGCTCTCGTCCAGCTGCTGTTCTACGTCACCCCCATCGTGTGGACCACCTCCACCCTGAAGGAGCAGGGCGGCGAGGTCGCGCAGCGCGCCCGCATCGCCGAGCTCAACCCGCTCTACCACTACCTCGAGATCGTCCGCGCGCCCCTGATCGGCAAGGACGTGGCCGCCTACCACTGGGGCATCGTCGGCGTCTGCACCGTCGTCGGCCTGCTCCTCGCCCTGCTCGTCATGCGCCAGTGGCGCTTCCGCGTCCCCTACTGGGTCTAGCCCCTTTCCTAAGGACTCCCATGGTTTCCATCGACACCTACAACGCCTGCGTCGACTTCCCCATCTTCGACGCCAAGTCCCGCTCCCTGAAAAAGGCCGTCGTCTCCTCCGCTGGCGGCGCCATCGGCAAGAACGCCTCCAACACCGTCGTCGTCGAGGCGCTGCGCGACATCAACCTCCACCTGCGCGAAGGCGACCGCGTCGGCCTCGTCGGCCACAACGGCGCCGGCAAGTCCACCCTCCTGCGCCTTTTGTCCGGCATCTACGAACCCACCCGCGGCGTCGCCGACGTCCGCGGCCGCGTCGCCCCCGTCTTCGACCTCGGCGTCGGCATGGACCCCGAGATCTCCGGCTACGAAAACATCATCATCCGCGGGCTCTTCCTCGGCCAGACCCGCAAGCAAATGAAGGCCAAAATCGACGAAATCGCCGAATTTTCCGAGCTCGGCGACTACCTCAACATGCCCCTGCGCACCTACTCCACCGGCATGCGCGTCCGCCTCGCCCTCGGCGTGGTCACCTCCATCGAGCCCGAAATTCTGCTTCTCGACGAGGGCATCGGCGCCGTCGACGCCGCCTTCATGGCCAAGGCCCGCGTCCGCCTCGCCGAAATGGTCGAACGCTCCGGCATCCTCGTCTTCGCCTCCCACTCCAACGACTTCCTCGCCCAGCTCTGCACCACCGCCCTCTGGGTGGACAAGGGAGAAATCCGCCAGGCCGGCCTCGTCGCCGACGTCGTCGAAGCCTACGAAGGCCCCGAAGCCGGGCAGCACGTCGCCGAGATGGTGGAGCGCTTCCACGGCTAGGTTGGTTTTGGGTTTGGGGGTGCCAGATTGGGGTTCCGTCGCCCCAAATTTGTCACTTTCTGCAGGTGGGGTTCCCGGCACCTCGAAATCTGTCACCCGGGAGACTCGGTGAGTGACAGATTTGGGCCGTGAAGCCCGATATTTGTCACTTTCCCCAGGTGGGTTTTCCTCCCGCTCGATATTTGTCACTGAGGAGCCGCTCGAGCCGGGCTGGAAGCTCCGGCAGCGTCCCGGAGGAAAACCGAAGCGGGGTCCACCCCTCGGCAGTGACATCCAGATTGATCAGAGCATCTTTCTGACGTTGCTGATAGTCCCAATGGTGCCGGCCGTCGTACATGATGCCGACGCGGGGCTCGATGAGGGCCAGATCGAACACGGTGATGAGCCGCCCAGACTGGTGAACGGGGTGCTGTTCGCGGACGGTGAGGCCGAAGCGGTTCGCAACCTCCTCAACAAGCAGGCGCATCTCGGTTTCCTTCGGGGAGTCGGGGTGCGGACTGGAGAGACGAAGAATGTGTTGCAGCCATTCTTTGCTCAGTCGGTGGCGGCCGGCGTCGAAAATCTCACTCGGCTGGGCCCCGAGGAAGCGCCGGACACAGTCAAGGAGCTGTACTGCGGGGAGCTCCTCGCGCGGGATCTCCTTCAACGCCTGGATGGTCGCGGCGGCCGGGCAGGCGACGCGGAAGGGGTAGCCGTTTATGTGGAATGTCCACACTTCGGAGGGGCGGCAACCGCGGCGGCGGACCGCGGGGCGGTGCTCGTCACCAACCTGATTGGTGGCTCGCGGGGCCACAAGCAAGGTGTCGTGCCCCTCGACGAGGTAGGGCAACCCGTGCAGCGCGAGCGCACCGAAACCGCTGATCACACAACCGGGGTTTTCCACCGCATGGGCGAGCGCGCGGGCGCCGGCGGGGGCGCGGTACGCAACCCCCCTGGGGTGCGCGCGGGCGCGCAGGTTGGCTTCGTCGGCGGGCAGGAGCTCAGCTTCGGGCAGGTAATGGCGGCGGGAAATGCGGACCTCCCCGTCGCGAGAGAGCGACCAGGGGCAGTCGACGTGGAAGGAGTGCATACCCACTTAGAGTCCTGTCGGGCGCCGCCGGTTCCCTCGTGCACAATGGAGGGCATGACTGCCACCCTGAACCCGCGCGGGACGACCGCTGCGGTGATCGTCACCCACAACCGCCCGCAGCTGCTGAGTCGCTCGCTGGAGCAGGTGGTGAACCAGACGCACCCGGTGGAGTGGGTGATCGTGGTGGACAATGCGGCGCAGCCGGAGGTCGAGGAGCTGCTGCGGGACAAGGCCGGTGACAGGGCCGTTTACCTCCCCTCGCACACGAACCTGGGCGGGGCGGGGGGCTTCGCCTACGGTTTCCTCCACGCCCTCGCGCTCGGCGCGGACGCCGTGTGGTGCGCCGACGACGACGGGCGCCCCGCCGATGTCCGGGTCCTGGAGACCCTCTACGCCGTCGCGGGCCAGCACGGTCTCCACGAGGTGAGCCCCATCGTGGTCAACATCGACGACCCCGGAAAGCTGGCGTTTCCGCTGCGCCAGGGCCTGACGTGGAAGCGCACGACCGCCGAGCTCGAGGGCGAGTTCCTGCCGCAGTACGCCTCGCTGTTCAACGGCGCGCTCATCAGCGCGGAGGCGATGGAGCGCATCGGCGTGCCCGACTACCGGCTCTTCATCCGCGGCGACGAGGTGGAGTACCACCGGCGGCTGGCCAACTCGGGCCTGAAGTACGGCACGGCCCTGACCACCGCCTATCTCCACCCGGACGGCTCCGGCGAGTTCCTGCCCATCATGGGCGGGCGGGCGCACGCGCAGTGGCCCGACAACGAGACGAAGCGCTTCTTCACCTACCGCAACCGCGGCTACATCATGAACCAGCAGGGCATGCGGAAGATGAAGCTGCAGGAGGTCGTACGGTTCGGTTGGTTCTTCCTGGTGGAGAAGAAGAACCCGCGCGAGTTCTTCCGCTGGGCGAAGCTGCTGCGGATGGGGGCGCGGGAGGACTTCAGGAGGCCCTAAGAGGAGGCCCTAGAAGCAGGCCCGAATAGCTACACGGGGTCCTGCTCGAGCACGATCTTGGTCTCCTCCTTGAAGATCACGCGGCGCTGCAGCACGAAGTTCGTCACGGTGGCCACGCCCTGGGCGATGACGAAGGAGACGCCGTCCTTCCAGGGGTTGACCAGGCCGAGGGCTTGGAGGGGCGCGTCGGTGACGTCGTAAAGCACGACCTGCACGAGGAAGGTGACGGCGTAGAGCACGAAGACCGCCCCGGCCTTTTTGGCGTTGACCTGCGCCTGGAACGCGAAGCGCGAGTTGAGCACGTAGGCGATGAGGGTGCCGAAGATCCAGCCGACGACCTTGGAGGAGGTGCGGGACAGGCCCGTCAGCTCGGTCAGCGAGTAGGTGATGCCGAAGTCGACGACGGCGCAGCCGATGCCGATGATGATGAACGGCACGAGCTGCTTCAGCACGGATTGCTTGTACTCCTTGCACACGGGCGACCAGCTTACCTGCGCAGCAGCGCCCGAAAAACCTCCAGCCGGTCCACGGGCGCCGCCTCCCCCGGCCCCCAAACCCCCAGGGAGGCCAGCCTGACCAGCGAGCCCGCGCACAGTTCCCGCACCTCAGGGGCGGTCATGAACCCCCAGCCGAGAGCCTCGAACGTGGACTCGGTGATGGCGTCGGTCGTCTCCTCGTCGGCGAAGCACGCCAGCGCGAGGAGCACGCACCAGAACGCGTCGCGGCCTCGGGCGCTGCGCTCCCGGGGCAGGGTCGCGGCCGCCTCGCGGGCACGCTCGTCGACGCCCCCCTCCCGCACATCCAGGGCCTGTAGCAGCAGCACGTAGTCGAACATGCGGGAGCGCAGGATCACGTCCCGGAGCTCGGGGCGCACCGCCCGCAGGATGTCGTCGGCCCGGTCGTCGCCGATGAGGCGGCGGTTTACCGCGGCGATGTCGAAGGGCTCCCCGCCCAGGTCCCCGGCGCCGGCGATGCAGACGGCCGGCGGCGTGGCGCCGTCGCGGGGGTGGCGCTGCGCGAGCTCCAGGTCGAAGCGCCACAGCCCCCAGGTGAAGGAGAACCCGTCGCGCAGCGCCTCGCCGAGGGTGCCCGGAGCGGCGGCGCCCGGCGCGCCGGCGAAGTGGGCGGGGGCCGGTGGGGCGTCGGGAAGCGAGAATGCGGTGGCGATGACGCGGGGGACGTCGGCGAGCGCGGTGTCCTCGTCGAGGCCGAGGTAGCGGTAGATCTCCTCGTCCGCCTTCATCGTGGACACGCGCACGACGAGGGTCGAGCCCCGCCGCTGCGCCGGGCCGAGCCGGGCGCGGGCGAGCGCCAGGTCGATCACGGGGGCGCGGTGCAGCCCTGGGTCCGTGCTCATGTCACCGGGCGGCGGGCTTCACGTTCTTCGCGGCGAGGTAGCCCGCGGCAACCACCGCGCCCATCAACGTCAACGGGGCGCGCACCCCGCGCCGGCTCAGCGAGCGGGCCGCCGCGCGGTGCAGCCTCGCGCTGGCCGCCGTCACCCCCGCTGCCGCTGCCGCGCCGCCGCCGAGCACCGCCCAGGTGACCGCGGGCCCCTTCGCCTCGCGGGTGACGGCGGAGGTGAGGTCGTTGCCCGGCTCCTCGTCGAAGGCGTTGAACGCCGCGACGGTGGCGAGGTTCGCGGCCGCGAGGGCGAGCCGCGCGGCGACGACGTGGCGGGTGACGTCGGCCACGGCGTAGTAGCCGACGATGAACCCGGCCTGGATGAGCTGGCCGCCGAAGGTGTCGTCGAGGGCGTTGTAGTCGATCTGCTCGGGGGCGTCGTGCTGCTGCGGGGAGTGGGGTGCGTTCATGCTGGCCCATGGTAGACGCAGCCGCGGAGCGGGGAACTAAGCTCGGTGGGCATGAGGAAGCACTACAAGGGCGACGACCCCAACGCGACGCACGAGGCGGCCCAGCGCATCGAGGCCCCCCTGTCCGACTTCATGGCCCGGCTTTTCGCCGAGGAGCTGCCCTTCCTGGATTCCGTCTCCCGCACCCGCGTCTACGACCTGCTGCGTGAGCATAAGGCGGCGGGCCGCCCGGTCATCTCCTCGCAGGAGGAGCTACCTGCGGAAATCCGGGAGATCATGGACCTTTAGCCGGTCTCATCGGAGACGCATATAACAGTGTTCCGATCCGACTTTCGGCGGACGCGGGCTAGGCTGGATTGCGTCGCCTATGAAGGAGAACCCTTGAAGAACCCACCGAAGAACATGGAACTTCACACCACCCTTGAGTCGCTCCACGGCTGGGGCCGGACGGCCCCGTCGACAGCCCACGTCCTGTCCACCCCCGACGTCGAGATCATCAAGCAGGCGGTGGCGCAGGTCGCGGCGGACAACGAGGCTCTCCCCGAGCACCAGCGCCGCGGCGTGATCGCCCGCGGCATGGGCCGCTCCTACGGCGATCCGGCTCAGAACGGCGGCGGGCTCGTCGTGGACATGAAGCCGCTCAACGAGATCCACTCCATCGACCCCGAGACCGCCATCGTCGACGTCGACGCCGGCGTCAACCTCGACCAGCTCATGAAGGCCGCGCTGCCCTTCGGGCTGTGGGTCCCGGTCCTGCCCGGCACCCGCCAGGTCACCATCGGCGGCGCGATCGGCCCGGACATCCACGGCAAGAACCACCACACCGCCGGCTCCTTCGGCAACCACGTCGTGTCCATGGAGCTCCTGGTCGCAGACGGCCGGGTCCTCCACCTCACCCCGGAGGGCAGCGCCGACGACCCGGACGGCACGCTGTTCTGGGCGACGGTCGGCGGCATGGGCCTGACCGGCATCATCCTCCGCGCGCGCATCCGCATGACGAAGACGGAGACCGCCTACTTCATCGCCGACACCGACCGGACCGACACCCTCGACGAGACGATCGCGGCGCACTCCGACGGCTCCGAGGTGAACTACGAGTACTCTTCCGCCTGGTTCGACGCCATCTCCGCCCCGCCGAAGACGGGCCGCTCCACCATCTCCCGCGGCTCCCTGGCCACCCTGGCCCAGCTGGAGGAGTTCGCGCCCAAGCTGGCCAAGGACCCCCTGAAGTTCAACGCGCCGCAGCTGATGACGGTGCCGGACATTTTCCCCTCGTGGACGATGAACAAGCTCTCCCTCATGGCCATCGGCGAGGCCTACTACCTCATGGGCGCCCCGGCGCGGAACCAGGTGAAGAACCTCACGCAGTTCTACCAGCCGCTCGACCTGATTGGCGAGTGGAACCGCGGCTACGGCTCGGCCGGCTTCCTGCAGTACCAGTTCGTCGTGCCGACGGACGCGGTGGAGCCGTTCAAGGACATCATCTACCAGATCCAGTCCAGCGGGCACTACACCGCGCTGAACGTGTTCAAGCTGTTCGGCGAGGGCAACCGCGCCCCGCTGTCCTACCCGATGAAGGGCTGGAACGTCTGCGTCGACTTCCCCATCCGCCCGGGCCTCGGCGAGTTCCTCGACCGCCTCGACCAGCAGGTGATGGAGTTCGGCGGGCGCCTCTACCTGGCCAAGGAGTCGCGCACCTCCGCCGAGAAGTTCCACGCCATGTACCCGGGGATGCAGGGCTGGCTGGACACCCGCCACGCCATCGACCCGACCGGCGTGTTCGCCTCCGACATGTCCCGCCGCCTCGAGCTCAACTAGCAGCCCGCACAAAGGAGAAACCACATGCTTAACGCAGTAGGCCAAGCCCAGCACATCCTGCTCATCGGCGGCACCTCGGAGATCGGCCTCGCCACCGTCGGCGAGATCATTTCCCGGGGCGGCGCCCCCACCGTCACCCTCGCGCTGCGCAAGGACTCCCCGCGCGCCGAGGCCGCCGTCGAGGAGGTGACCCGCGCGGGCGCCGGCGAGGTGCGCGTGGTCGACTTCCAGGCCACCGACTTCGCCTCCCACCCGGAGGTGATCCGGGAGGCCTTCGCCGCCGGTGACGTCGACGTGGCCGTCGTGGCCTTCGGCACCCTGGGCGACCAGGAGGCCCTGTGGCAGGACCAGGCCCTCGCCGTGGAGTCCGCGCAGACCAACTACACCGCCTACGTCTCCGTCGGCGTCCTGCTGGGCCAGGCGATGAAGGCGCAGGGCCACGGCACGATCATCGCCCTGAGCTCCGTGGCGGGCCAGAAGGTGCGCCGCTCCAACTTCGTCTACGGCTCCGCCAAGGCGGGCATGGACGGCTTCTACCTGCAGCTCGGGGAGGCCTTGCGCGGCGACGGGGTGAAGGTCACCGTGGTTCGCCCCGGCCAGGTGCGCACGAAGATGACGGCGGGCCTCGACGAGGCCCCGCTGACCGTGAACAAGGAGGACGTCGCCGAGGCCGCGGTCGAGGCGGCGCTCAAGGGCGAGCGCAGCGTCTTCGTGCACAAGCTCTTCGGCCCGGTCTCCTTCGTGCTCCAGCACATTCCGGCCCCGATCATGCGTCGCCTGAGCTTCTAAGCTTCACGACGCCCCACGGGCGCCGGCCCAGATCCCCAGCCTGATCCCCGGCTTGATCCCCGGCTTGATCCCAGGCCCCGCCCGCTCGCCACCACCGGTTTGTCGGACCCGTGTGAGAAACTGGAAGGCATGCACGTTTCTCACACGGAAACACCCCCGGACCCGGACGCCGACCACCGCGCGGAGTTCCGCACCGTCGAGTACAGCCCGGACGCGCTGAGCGTGGGCGCCACCGTCTGGCGCTCCCTTGCCGCCGCCGCGGGCGGCGCGCTTCTCGCCCTGCTGGGCTGGTTCGTCCTCCACTCCGTCTCACTGCCGGCGTTCAACACGTCGATGTCGACGCGGGCGCTGGCCACCGCGACCTCCTTCGTCGTGATCGTGGCGGTGGCGCTTTTGCTGTGGCTCTGGATGCGCGACGCCGACGCGTCTGCGCCCCGCCCCCGGTGGCGCCGCGTCCTCACGGAGGTCGCCGCCACCCTCGCCCCCTCGGCCCTGGTGCTCACCTCCCTGGGCCTGCCCCTCAGCGCGACGAAGCTCTACCTGGACGGCATCCAGGTGGACCAGGGCTTCCGCACCCAGTTCCTGTCGCGCATGGCGCAGCAGCTGGGCAACCACGACATGAGCTACATCGATCTGCCCACCTTCTACCCGCTGGGATGGTTCTGGCTGGGCGGGCGGGCCGCGAACCTGCTCGGCATGCCCGGATGGGAGGTCTACCAGCCGTGGGCCATCGTCTCCCTGGCGGCCGCGGCGGCGGCGCTCACACCGCTGTGGCAGAAGCTGACCTCGTCCCTGCCGGTGGCGGCGACCGTCGCGCTCATCACCACCGCGGTTGTGCTCACGCAGACGCCGGACGAGCCCTACGCCGCCATCGTGGCGATGTTCGTCCCCGCCGCGGCGATCGCCTCGGCGAAGGCCCTCACCGGCTCGTGGCCGGCCACCGCCGCGCTTGCCGTCTACCTGGGTGTTTCGGCGAACTTCTACACCCTCTACACCGCCATCTCTGCGCTGACCGTGGTCGTTTTCGCGGCGGTGTGCTACGCCCGGAAGGAGCGCAGCCTCACCCCCGTCACGCACCTGGTGGCCATCGGCGTCGGCTCGATCCTCATCGCGCTGATCTCGTGGGGCCCCTACCTCTACCAGGTGCTCTTCGGCGGCTACGAGGTGCGCAGCACGGCGAACCACTTCCTGCCCACCGAGGGCACCGTGTTCCCCCTGCCGTTCTTCTCCCTCTCCATCGTGGGAGCGCTCAGCCTCGCGGGCCTGGCGTTTCTGCTGCTGCGGCTCAAGAACACCGACTTCACCGGCCTCGCGCTGGCCATCGCGGTCTGCTACGTCTGGGCGCTCGGCTCGATGGCCGCCTCCCTGGCTGGGACGTCGCTGCTGGGCTTCCGGCTCGAAGTGCTGATCACCCTGCTCTTCGTCACCGCGGGCGTGCTGGCGCTGGCGGAGGCGCGCCTCATCGGAATCGAGTACTTCTACCCCGCGCGGGTTGGCGGGGCGGGGAAGCGCGCCGTCACAGCCGTCCTCACCGTCCTGCTCGCCGGGGCGGGGCTATCGCTGGTGCAGCAGATCCCGAAGGAGAACGAGGCCCACATCGACCAGGCCTACGCCGACACCGACGGCTACGGCGAGCGCGCCGACCGCTTCCCCCCGGACGCGGCGCAGTACTACGCGGAGATCACCGACTTCATCGTCGACCACGGCCACCCCCAGCAGGACTCCGTCGTGTTCACCGACGAGATCAACTTCATGGCGTTCAACCCCTTCTACGGCTTCAACGCCTTCACCAGCCACTACGCCAACCCCCTGGGCGAGTTCCACCTGCGCAACGCGGCCCTCCAGGAGTGGTCCGCGGGCTCCTTCGCGCAGCTGTCGGAGCCGGGGGAGTTCACGGCGGCGCTCGACTCCGCTCCCTGGCGCGCGCCGGACGCGTTCATTTTCCGCGGCGACCTGGACACCCCCGACGAGCCGTGGAAGACCCACATCGCGCACGACATCTTCCCCAGCCAGCCGAACGTGCGCTACGAGGCACTGTTTTTCAACCCCGCCGCCTTCGACTCCCCCGCCTGGGACGTCAGGAAGATCGGCCCCTTCGTGGTGGCAGTTCGCAACCCGTGAGCCGGAAAGTAGAGTGACAACACGTGACAGCACCTGAAACAGTCTCCAACCAGCAGGCGGGCTCGACGTCGGTGGCGCGCGGCGGGGCGTCGACAAGCTTCGCGCGCCTGGCCGCCGTCTCGGGCCTTGTGGCGTTCGTCTGCTTCGTCCTCACCCCGTTGCTGCCGGTCAACCAGGTCCAGTCCTCGCTGAGCTGGCCGCAGCAGGGGTCGCTGGATTCGGTCAACGCGCCGCTGATCTCGCTCGCCCCCGACGAGATTGAGCTCAGCGTGCCGGTCTCCGCGATCGGCTCGATCCGGCAAGGGCAGAACACCATCGTGGGCACGCTGCCCGACTCGTCGAGCGAGGCCTACGACCGCGGCATGTTCGTCACCGCGCCCGGGGGCGGCATCGTGGTCAACTCCGTCAACAAGGTGATCTTCGAGCTCACCCCCGAGGAGGTCAAGGAGCTGCCGCAGGGGGCGACGGTGAAGGTCCGCGCGACCGACGAGAGCGCGACCGTCGAGGTGCCCGGCACCGACCTCCGCGAGGAGACGGAGGACGACCTCAGGCCCCAGGTCACCGGCATCTACACGGAGCTCGAGGGAGACGCCGCCGCGCTTAGCGACGCCGGACTTTCCTCCCAGGTGCAGATCAACTCCCGCTTCACCTCCTCGCCGACCCTGATCAAGACCCTGGCGATGGTGGTCGGCTCCCTGGCGACGCTGGTCGCCCTGTACAGCCTCTGGCGCCTCGACCGCGCCGACGGGCGCCGCCTGCCCCTGTTCACCCGCGCGTGGCGCTCCTTCACCCCGCTGGACGGGGTGATGCTGGGCGTGCTCGGTTTCTGGCACGTCTTCGGCGCCAACACCTCGGACGACGGCTACCTGCTCACCATGGCCCGGGTGGCCAACGAGTCCGACTACATGGCCAACTACTACCGCTGGTACGGGGTGCCGGAGTCGCCCTTCGGCTCCCCGTTCTACGACCTGCTCTCGCTTCTGGCGAAGGTGTCCACCGCGTCGATGTGGATGCGCCTGCCCACGCTGCTCGCCGGCATCCTGATCTGGTGGATCCTCTCCCGCGAGATCCTGCCGCGCCTGGGCACCGCCATCGCGCACCGCCGCGTGGCCTACTGGACGGCCGCCTTCGTCTTCCTCGCGTTCTGGCTGCCCTACGACAACGGCACCCGCCCCGAGCCGATCATCGCCCTCGGGCTCATCGCCACCTGGGCGGCCTTCGAGCGCTCGATCGCCTCGCAGCGCCTGTTCCCGGCGGCCGTGGGCACCCTGATCGCCGCGTTCACCCTGGCGTGCGGGCCGACGGGCCTGGCGGCGGTGGGCGTGTTCCTCATCAGCCTGCCGGAGCTGTTCCGCACCATGAACGCCCGCCTGGACCTGGCGCCCCGCCTCTCCTACGTGGCGGCGTTCCTGGGCGTGGGCACCGCGGTGATGATCCCGGTGTTCCACGACCAGACCCTCGCGGCGGTGCTGGAGGCCACGGCGGTGCGCTCGGAGGTGGGACCGGCCCTGGAGTGGTACGCCGAGGCGGCGCGCTACTACACGCTGTTCCAGCAGTCCGTGGACGGCTCGATGACGCGCCGCTTCCCGATGTTCATCTTCGCCTTCTCCTTCGTGCTCATCCTCTGGGCGCTCTCCCGCTTCGGCGGGGTGCCGGGCGCCTCCCGCGGGCCGGTGAACAGGCTGGTCATGATCGTCGGCCTGACCACGTTCTTCTTCATGTTCACGCCGACGAAGTGGACGCACCACTTCGGCATCTACGCCGGCGTCGGCGGCGCGGCCGCCGCCGTGGGCGCGGTGGTGCTCAGCCAGGTGGCACTGCGCTCGGCGCGCAACCGCACCCTGGCGATTGCCGCGGTGCTGTTCATCATGTCCCTTTCCCTGGCGGGCTGGAACGCCTGGTGGTACGTTTCCTCCTTCGGCGTCCCGTGGTGGGACCGCACGGTCCAGCTGAAGGCCGTGGAGGCGAACACGGTGATGCTGGCCATCACCCTGCTGGTGCTGGGCGTCGCGGTGGTGCAGGCCCTGCGCCCGGGCGGGCGCCTGAGCCGGGCCGAGCGGGGCCGCTGGGCAGGCGTCATGTCCTCCCCCATCGCCGTCGTGTCCGTCCTGATGGTCGCGTTCTCCTGCCTCACCTTCCTCAAGGCGTTCATCGACCAGGCACCGGCCTATTCGGTGGGCATGGGCAACGTGAAGACCTTCGCGGGCAACAGCTGCGCCCTGGGCGGCGAGGTGCTGCTGGAGACCGACACGAACGATTCCTTCCTCACCCCGCTCGCCGGGGTGCCGCTGGGCCGCTCCCTCGACTCGGGAGAGAACCGCGGCTTCGCCCCCGAGGGCGTGCCCGCCTACATCGTCTCGGAGAAGGACAACGTGGCCACCTCCGACTCGCGCACCACCGGCGGCGACGCGGCGGCCGCGGCCCCGGCGGACAACGCCGCTGCGGGCACGAATGCGGGCGGGGCGACGACGGACGGCACCACCGACACCGCGCAGGCGGCGGGCGGCACCGACTCCAAGGTGGCGGACACCACCGCCCAGGAGCAGTCGACCTCCCGCACCAGCACCCAGGGCAACAGGCCCGCCAACATGCGCGGGGTCAACGGCTCCACGGTGCGCCTGCCCTTCAACCTGGACTACAACCGGGTGCCCGTCCTGGGCACCTTCTCGGACAACCCGGAGGCCTCCTCCTACATCGAGACCTCCTGGTACGAGCTTCCCGACGCCCGCGAGGACGCCCCGCTGCTGGTCACCTCCGTGGCCGGGCGCATCGCGCACCACGACATCAACGGCGTGGAGCAGGAGGGCGCGGACCTCAAGCTGGAGTACGGCAAGCGCACCGGCGACGGTGAGGTCGAGGTGCTCGGCGACGTCGAGATGCTGGACCAGGGCCCGACCCCGTCGTGGCGCAACCTGCGCTACCCCCTGGCGGACCTGCCCGAGGAGGCGGACGTGGCCCGGCTGGTCGGCGAGGATGCCTCGCTGAAGCTGGAGGACTGGATGGCGGTGACCCCGCTGCGCGTGCCCACGCTCGCTCCGCTGGGCGACGTCCTCGAGCCCGACACCCCGGGCCTGCTCGACTGGTCGGTGGCCTTCCAGTATCCCTGCCAGCGCACGTTCAACCACTACGCGGGCGTGGCGGAGATCCCCGAGTTCCGCATCATGCCGGACGCCCCGGGCAAGAAGCAGCTCTCGGGCTTCATGGACTTCCTCGGCGGGGGCGCCCTCGCCACCGCCGAGGCCGTGAACTACTCCTACGAAATCCCGGGTTACCTCGACGGCGACTGGCAGCGCGACTGGGGCTCCGTGGCGAAGTACGAGCGCCGCACCGATTCGGCGGGCAGGGAGCCCCGCCTCGCGGAGATCAGCCACGACGAGATCACCCGCAGCGGCTGGTGGTCGCCGGGCCCGATGAAGATCCGCAACCCCGACGAAACCTAGGCGGCGGGGCCCGGCGCGCGAACCCGCGCGTCGGTCTTCCGCCCCGCGTTAAGGTAGTGGCATGAACGACCTGTTTGAACTAGTCAACGGCCACTGGGTGGAATCCCACACCATCCCCGCCGACCGCGGCATCGACGGCGCCTTCTACGCCCTGCGCGACAAGGCGGAGGAGGACGTCCGCGCCCTTCTGGAGCAGGGCGCCGGCCGCGGCGGCGACCTGTACCTCTCCTTCATGGACACCGACGCCGTCAACGCCGCGGGCATGGCCCCGCTGGAGGAGGACCTCGCGCGGCTGGGCGCCGCCGACATCGAGGAGTTCGTGCACAACCTCGGTCTCCTCGAGCGCGAGGGCGTCGGCGGTCCGCTGTCCTACTGGGTGGAGAAGGACTCGCAGGGCGAGGAGTCCGTGCCCTACCTCATCCAGAGCGGGCTCGGGCTGCCCGACGAGGCCTACTACCACTCCCCCGAGCACGCCGAGACGCTGCGGAAGTACGGCGCGCACGTGGAGAGGATGCTGGGCTTCCTCGACCCCGCCTACCTCTTCGGGCTGACGCCGGAGATTGCGGCGCAGCGCATCGTCAACCTGGAGACGCAGCTGGCGCACAGCCACTGGGATGTCGTGTCCACCCGCGACGCGATGGCCACGTACAACCCGGTCGAGCTGAGCGAGCTGCCGCCGATCATCCAGACGCTGCTGCGCGCCTCCGGGCTCGGGGACGGCCGCGTGATCAACATGATGCCCTCCTTCACCGAGGACCTGGCGGGGATGCTGCGCCCGGAGACCTTCGCGGACTGGCAGCTGTGGGGCGCGTGGAACATCCTGCGCTCCCGGGCGGGCGTGCTCCCCGACGAAGTCGGCGCGGCCAACTTCGAGTTCTACGGCACCGTGCTGTCCGGGGCGACGGAGCAGCGCGACCGCTGGAAGAGGGGCGTGAGCCTGGCGGAGTCGCTGGTCGGCGAGGAGATGGGCCAGGTGTACGTCGAGAAGCACTTCCCCGCTTCCTCCAAGGACCGGATGCTGGAGCTCGTCGGCTACCTCATCCAGGCCTACCGCGAGCGCATCACCGAGCTTGAGTGGATGGGCCCGAACACGCGCGAGCGGGCGCTGGAGAAGCTCGCGCAGTTCAACGCGAAGATCGGCTACCCGGACCGTTGGCGCGACTACTCGGAGCTGACCTTCTCCCCGAAGGGCGCGGACCTGCTGGCCAACGTGCGCCGCGGCGCCGCCTTCGAGCACGCCTACCAGACGGCGAAGGTGGGCAAGCCCGCCGACCGCGACGAGTGGGTGACCACCCCGCAGACCGTCAACGCCTTCTACAACCCGGTGGTCAACGACATCACCTTCCCCGCCGCCATCCTCCAGCCTCCGTTCTTCGACCCGGAGGCGGACGCGGCGGACAACTTCGGCGCCATCGGCGCGGTGATCGGCCACGAGATCGGGCACGGCTTCGACGACCAGGGCTCGCGTTACGACGGCCTGGGCAACCTGCAGTCCTGGTGGACCGACGAGGACCGCGAGCGCTTCGACGAGCTCACCGCGAAGCTGGTGGAGCAGTTCGACGGCCTGGTTCCCTCGGTGCTGCAGGGCCGCGAGGACATCAGCGGCGTCAACGGCAAGTTCACCCTCGGCGAGAACATCGGCGACCTCGGCGGGCTGGGCATCGCCGTCGTGGCGTACAAGCTCTACCTGAAGGAGCAGGGGCTTTCCGACGGCCCCGCGCTGCCCGTGGCGGACGTCGACGGGCAGTTCACCGGCTTCCAGCGCCTCTTCCTTTCGTGGGCGCGCGTGTGGCGCTCGAAGACACGCCCGGAGATGGCGGCCCAGCTGCTGGCCATCGACCCGCACTCGCCGAACGAGTTCCGCTGCAACGTCATCGCGGCGAACATCCCCGAGTTCTACGAGGCCTTCGACGTGGAGCCGGGCTCCGCGATGTGGCTCGACGAGCAGGACCGGGTGACGATTTGGTGAGAAAACCCCTCGAGCAGGGCTCACTTGACGACGCCTACCCCGAAAACGTCCAGGGAACCCCCGAGTTCAACGTCGGCGGCGTCGAGCGCATCCTGCCGGAGCAGCTGCAGATGGAGCAGATCGTGTCCTACATGGAGGCCACGTACCCGGTGGACGGCGAGCCCTCGGACACCTACCTGGCGCGGCTGCCCGACCGGCTGACGCACGCCGCGATGCTCATGCTCGGCTCGGCGGTCGACCACACGATGCCCGGCGTGGCCTTCCCGGGTGACGTGTCGGCCGAGGACGTCGAGCTGGGCACCCTGTTCACCCCGTCGCGCCCGTCGGGGGCATGGGCAGTCTCCTGCGCGCCGGTGCTGGGCCCGCAGGCGCGCGAGCACGCGTGGCGCCCGGAGGTCGCCGGCGCGGCGGAGCTGTCCGGGGTGACGATCCTCGACGTCGCCGACGCGGGCGACATCCCCGCCGCGGTGGAGTACGCCCGGGCGCGGAGCGCGGCCTCCGTGGCGCTGTGGGCGTTGGGGGCGCGGGGAGATCTTCCCCGGGCCGAGGCGGACTCCTACGTGGCCACCTTCCCGGAGGCAGAGGTCTCGGCCGCGGAGAACGTGCTGGTACAGAGGCGGGAGGACTACTTCACCGCCGGGTGGGTGTCCACCCCCGCCCAGGCGCGGCGCCGCGTGGCGGACGTCGCCGAGTTCCTGCGGGCGGGTGCCTGAGCGGGGCGGCCCTAGCCGGTGAGCTTCGTGAAGGGCACCGGGAGGGGGTCGCCGAGCTTCCAGCCGCGCAGGTTGTGCATGAGGCGGGCGCGGTGCTTCTGCTCCTCGATCTGCTTCACCCCGCGGATCGCGTCGGCGGTGTTGTCGTAGGCGTCGCCGTTGGTCAGTGCGGCCACCACCCAGGTTTCGTCGCCGATCTCGCCGAAGGCGACGCTGCCGGTCTCCGATTCCTTGTCGTCCGACCAGCCCGTCTTGAAGCCCTCCACGTTGTCGAGCTTCGCGGCGCCGAAGACCTGGGGGAAGCTGTCCTCGGCTGTGGAGGAGACGCTGCGCATGCCGTCGAGAAGCGGCTTCGCCTTCGGGTCCCAGAGGATCGAGGCGAGGAACTTCGACATGTCGTAGGGGGTCGTCGTCGTGCGGCCCCAGGCGCCGTTGCGGGAGGTGCCGGGCAGGTCGAAGTCCGCGGCGATCTCGTCGATCGCGTCAGGGTAGGCGGCGTCGAGCTGCTGGGCGTAGGTGTCGCTTGAGCGCCGCACCATGTTCTTCACCAGGTCTTTTTCCTCGTCCGTGCCGTTGTAGAGGACGTAGTAGCCGAGGTAGAGCTTGGCCAGGGAGAGCGCGGGCCGCGGCTCGAGGGCGTCCCGGGTTCCTGACCACCGGCCGTCGGGGTGGTAGACCGCCAGGGCGGTGCGCTCGTTGTCGTAGGTGCGGTCAACCTCGTAGGCCTGCGCCGGTGCCGCCGAGAGGAGCAGGCAGGCGCAGAGCAAGGGGACCAGTTTTTTCACGCCTCACATTATGGCACCCTAGAGGCCCAGAATAGATTCGGCCTCGTTGACCTCCTCAAACGTCGGTTCCTCGACCTCGCAGAGGGTGACCGTCGCCCCGGTCGGGTCGGCCACCACGACGAGCAGTCCGAAGGGGTGCTCCTCCGGGCCGACGAGCACCTCGCCGCCGAGCTCCGCCGCCTGCCGGGCGACAGCGCGCGCGTCCGCCACGCCCAGGTAGGTCTCCCAGAAGCCGGGCATGCCCTCGAGGTCCTCGTGGGAGGACTCGTCGCGCAGCCCGAGGAAGGGGGCGCCGTCGCGCAGCGCCAGGTAGTAGCCGTCGGACTGGCGGACCTCCCAGTCGAACAGCTCGGCGTAGAAGTCGATGCACTCGCGGGCCTTGTCCACGGCGACGTACTCGTGCCACACGGGGGTGCCCGGCTCGCCGGCGGCGACAAACTGGTCCTCACCGGCGGGTTCGATCAGCCCGAACACGGCGCCCGCGGGGTCGGTGCACAGCGACATCTCCCCCAGCGACACCTCGGCGGTGGCGAGCACGTTCCCGCCGAGCTTCTCGACGCCCTCCCGGTCCCGCCCCGCATCGCGGGTGAAGAAGTAGGTGACCCACGCATCGGGCATGGTCGGGTCGTCGAGCTGGTTGATGAAGCCCGCCACGGGCAGGCCCTGCCTGCGGGCCACCCGGTAGGCGTCGGCGGAGACCTCCCAGCCGAGGAGCCGGGAGTAGAAGTAGGTGGACTTCATGGTGTCGCTGGTGGCCAGGTCCTGCCAGTACGGCATGCCCTCCATCGCCTCGAATGCCGGCATTTACAGGTTCCTCCACTTTTCGGGATCGAAGTCGTCGTTGGCGGTGCGCTCGTCGAAGTAGTCGTCCTCGCCCTCGGCGCCGGTCACCACGGTGGCCGCTGTGCCGGAGACGGTGACTGTGTCGGCGTCGTGAAGCGTGAGGCCCCTCGACGTGACAACCTCGCCGTTGACCTCCACCTCGCCCGCGCTGATGAGCTCCTTGGCGTGCCCGCCGGTCTCGGCGAGGTTGGCCAACTTGAGAAACTGGCCGAGCTTGATCGACTCTCCGCTGATGGTGACGTCCATGGTGTCCAACTCTATCGCCCTGCCTTCATCGCTCAGCCTGGTCGGTCGGCATGATGCTCAGGGTGTCCACGTTGACGTGCTTGGGCAGGCTGGCCACCCAGCGGATCGTCTCGGCGATGTCCTCGGCGGTGAGGTTGAGCTTGCCCTCGTAGACCTCGGCGGCGCGAGCCTCGTCGCCGCCGAAGCGGTTGGCGGCGAAGTCGGTCTTGACGCGGCCCGGGTCGATCTCGGTGACGCGGATCGAGTTCTCCGCCTCCTCCCGGCGCAGCGCGCGGGTCAGCCCGCGCAGCCCGAACTTCGCCGCGTTGTAGCCGGAGCCGCCCTTGTAGGCGTCCGTGCCCGCGACCGACCCGATGTTGATCACCAGGCCCTCGGCCTTCTTCAGGTGCGGGTAGAGCGCCTTGGTCACGCGCACGGTGCCGTAGACGTTGGTCTGGTACATCCAGTTCCAGTCCTCCTCGCTGGCATCGCGCAGGTAGTCGAGGTTTTTCGCCCCGCCCGCGTTGTTGACCAAAAGGTCGACGCGGTCGAGCTGCGCCGCAAGCTTGTCGACGCTCTCCTGGCTCGTCACGTCGAGCTCCACCGCCACACCCCCGATCTCCTTCGCAATCTCCTCGCAGCGCTCGAGGCGCCGCGCGGCGACGTAGACCGTCCAGCCGTCCGCGGCCAGGGCGCGCGCCGCCGCCTCCCCGATCCCCGCCGAACCGCCGGTTACCACTGCAATCTTGTTCATAGTCGGCCAGTCTACGTGGGGCGCACCTGGCGCATCGTGATGTTTATGCGCCCCTCGGCCAGCCCGATGGAGTCCGGCCCCGTCCCGGGCCGCGGCGGGGTCACCCCGTGCCGGGCGCGCCTGGCGGGCCCGCCGAAGACCAGCGTGTCGCCGGACATGAGGACGACCTTGCGGCCCTCGATGCGGAAGGTCGTCTCCTCGCCGAGGGAGAGGCTGACCACCGGGTTGTCGGCTTCCTCCTGGGCGTCGACGTGCTCGCCCATCCCGGCGCCGGGCGGGTAGAAGTTCACCAGGGCCGTCTCCGCGCGCATCGGCGTGAGCGCGGGGTCGAGTTCCCGCGCCGCGCCGATGACCCGGTCCGCGATGGCCTGGTAGTTCTCCGGCACCGGCGGGACGGCGTGGCCCTCGATCTCCTGCACCAGGCGGTAGGGGTTCGTCGCCCAGAACCAGCCGAGCGACATCAGGTAGGCCTTCATCTGGTTGTGGCCGATCATGGGCCGGCGCATCGCCACCGGGGTGCCCGCGTGCTGCGCCGCGATCGCCCGGGCCTGATCGACCAGCTCCTTCTGCTGCTCCCGGCTCAGGAACCCGGGCAGGTGCACGACGCCCGGGGCTATGCGTGCGGAGGGCCGGGGCAGGTCGGTGGCGTCGAGAAGCATGCCCACACGCTACCCTGGGGCGCATGAAACGTGACGTGAACATGATCGCCGTCGTTGCCACCGTCGTGGCGGTGGTCGCGGTGGCCCTCCTGCTCTCCGAGGGCCGCTGGCTGGGCCCGGTCGTGGCGCTGGCCGCCGCGCTGCTCGCCGTGTTCGCGGCGCGGCGCGAGGCACCCGCTAACGCAGAGTAAAGGTGTCCACCACCTCGTAGCGCGGGCCCCCGCCGCGGCCCTCACCCAGGTGGGACTCCACCAGCGCGACCTCGTCAACGGTGAAATCGGGGCCGCGGTAGACGCTCAGGGCGTGGGCGTGGTCGGCCATGAGCCAGCCGTCGCGCCCCCGGGCGACAGTGAGGTGGGCGCGCTGCCGGTGCCGTTCGGCGGAGTCGAGCAGGCAGTCCGCCATGAGCTCGCGCAGCTGCTCCTTGTCCCCGCCGACGCCGACCCACAGCGTGCGGTTGTTGAAGCACCCCGAGCCGTGGAGATGCAGGCTGAGCGGGCGGCGGAAGGCGGTGGCCTGCGCCAGGACGTCGCTGACGCCGGCGGCGTCGTTCGGCTGGTCGCCGTAGAACGCCAGGGTTAGGTGCCAGTTGTCGGGCTCAGTCCAGCGCAGCTCGCGGCTGCGCAGGGGCCGCAGGGCCGTGACCAGGTGCTCCCGGGCGGCATCGGGGAGCATAATTGCCGCGAACAACCTCCTCATGGGGGCCAGCTTAATGGGGGGATATCCCTGGCGGGACAGCGGAAGGGGGATATCTCGCCACGCCGTCGTCCGCGTCTCACCGGCGGTGGCGAGATATCCCCCAACTGACATCCCCCCTACAGGCGTCACGCGAAGGAGAGGAACATCTTCTCCTCGTCCGCCGGGTCCATCCCCGCCGCGTCGTCTCCGTAAGAGCGCTTCATGATCGTCGACAGCACCTGGAAGCTCGCCCTGCTCACAGCCTTGTTCGCCGCGGACAGCTGCGTGACCACGTCGGTGCAGTCCTGGCCCTCCTCCATCATGCGGATCACGGCGTCGAGCTGCCCGCGGGCCCGCTTGAGCCTGCTTATCGACGGCTTCATCTCCGCCTCGGTCAACTGCATTACGCCCCTCCCGCCAGGCTCCACGTCAGGTATCCGCCGTCCACGTTAGCCACCTCGACGCCCTTGTTGTGCAGCAGGCTGGCCGCGGTGTGCCCGCGCATGCCGACCTGGCAGAAGACCAGAACCTTCTCGCCGGTGAACTGGTCGAGCCGGTCGCGGATCTCGCCCACCGGGATGTTCACCGCGCCGTCGATGGTGCCGGCGGTGTGCTCGGCGGGGGTGCGGACGTCGACAAGCTTCCAGCCGTCAGCGACGTAGTCGGCGACCTCGTGGTACTGCACCGTCTTCGCGCCGGTGACGATGTTGTCGTTGATAAAGCCCGCCATATTGATCGGGTCCTTCGCCGAGCCGAACTGCGGCGCGTACGCCAGCTCGAGGTCGGCCAGGTCCGAGGCGGTGAGCCCGCCGCGCATGGCGGTGGCGATGACGTCGATGCGCTTGTCCGCCCCGTCCTCCCCGATGGCCTGGGCGCCGAGGATGGCGTCGGTGTCGGCGTCGACGACAAGCTTGAGGTGGATCGTCGTCGCCCCCGGGTAGTAGCCGGCGTGGTTCGCCGGGTGGAGGTGGATGGCGCGCACGTTGCGGCCCTGCGCGCGGGCGGTCTTCTCCGCCCAGCCGACGGTGGCCACGGTGAGGCCGAACACGCCGACGACCGCGGTGCCCAGGACCTGCTTCGCCTTTGTGGTGCGGCCGGTGATCACGTCCGCTACGAGGCGGCCGTGGCGGTTCGCGGTCTGCGCCAGCGGCACGAGCGTCAGCTCGCCGTCGTTCGCATGGCGCTTCTCGACGGCATCCCCCACCGCGTAGATATTCGGATCCGACGTGCGCATCATCTCGTCCACCACGATGCCGCGGTTGGTTTCCAGGCCGGCGCTTTCGGCCAGCTCCGTGGCGGGGCGCACGCCGATGGCGGCGATGACGACATCGCTGTCGAGCTCGCTGATGTCCTTGACGATGGTGCCCGTGACCACCTTGACGCCGTTGTCCTCCAGGCGCTTCGCCACGATCCCCGCCATCTCCGGGTCCAGCGGCGCCATGACCTGCGGGCCGCCCTCGATGACGGTGACCTCCATCCCGCGCTTGCGCAGGTTCTCCGCCACCTCCAGGCCGATGAAGCCGCCGCCGATGATCGTGGCGCTGCTCTTGCCTTCGATGGCCTCCTTCATCGCGTCGAGGTCCTCGACGTTGCGCAGGGTCAGCGCGCCCGGCAGCTGAATCGGTGCCGCGCCCGGGGGGTATATGTGGGCAAGGGTGGGCGCGTTGTGGCTGGTGGCGGGCTTGGGCGTGTGGTGCTGCGCTCCTGGGAAATCGGGACTGTGGAAGCGGGATACCTCGCCACGGTCGCCGGGCCGCCTCGCCGGCGTCGGCGACATATCCCCCTTCTAAAGTCCCACCTGCGCGCTGCGGCCGACCACCACTGCCCGCCCGGCGCCGCCCCGCGGCCCCGCGGCGAAACCGGGATACCGGCGAGGGGATATCTCGCCACACCCCCACCACCACCGCCGCCACCCGCGACGGCGACCTATCCCCCTTCGGGAGTCCCCAAGCGAACATCCCCCCACCAGCCCCAGGCCGAGCTCCGGCGCCGAGCAACTACCCTGACACCCATGCTCCCCTTCGACCTCGATGCCATAGGCCAGGGCCTGCCGGTCAGCCGGGTCATCGGCGACCTTCCCGCGGAAGGCCCCCTGGTCGTGGAGGCCCCGCCCGGCACCGGCAAGACGACGCTGATCCCCCCGGCGATCAGCAACCTGAGGGGCAAAACGCTGGTCACCGCACCGCGCAGGGTGGCTGTCCGCGCGGCGGCGCGCCGCCTGAAGCAGCTGGACACCAGCCCGGAGGCAAACCGGGTGGGGTATTCCATCCGTGGCGAACACACGCCGGCCGAGCTGGTGGAATTCGTCACCCCGGGCGTGCTGCTCAACCGGCTCATCCGCGACCCGGGCCTGGAGGGGGTCGACGCGGTGGTTATCGACGAGGTGCACGAACGCCAGCTGGACACCGACCTGGTTCTCGCCATGTGCATGGAGCTGGCGGTGCTCCGGGACGACTTGTACTTGGCCGCAATGTCCGCAACACTCGACGCGCAGAAGTTCGCCGAGCACATGGGCGCGCAGATCTTGAGCACCGAGGCGGTGACCCACCCGCTGGAGGTCAGCTACGCGCCGCACCCGGGGCGCACGGAGGGGACCCGGGAGTTCTACCGGCACGTCTCGGAGCTGGCCCAGCGCGGCACCGAACGGACGCTGGTTTTCGTGCCCGGCGCGCGGGAGGTCGACCTCGTCTGCCAGCACCTCGACGACGCCGCCCCGCTGCACGGGCGGCTGAGCAGCGCGGAGCAGGACGAGGCGCTGGGCGGCAACGCCCGAATCGTCGTGTCCACCTCCATCGCGGAGTCCTCGCTGACCGTCCCCGGGGTGAGAAGGGTCGTCGACGCCGGCCTGTCGCGCGTCCCGCGCCGCGACGCCGCCCGCAACATGACCGGGCTGGTCACCGTCTCCGCGGCGAGGACGAGCGCGGATCAGCGCGCCGGCCGTGCGGGGCGTCTCGGGCCCGGCAAGGTCGTCCGCGCCTACTCGCAGGCGGACTACCAGCACTTTCAGGCCGACATCGCCCCGGAGATCACCACGAGCGACCTCACCGGCGCCGCCCTGACGATGGCCGCGTGGGGCTCGCCGGACCTGCCGCTCATCACCGCGCCGCCGGCGCAGGCGCTTAACGACGCCCACGCAACCCTGCGCCTCATCGGAGCGCTCGACGACACAGGCGCCATCACCGACCTAGGCGAAACGCTCGCCCGCATGCCCGTCGACCCCCGCCTCGGCGCGGCGCTGCTCGAGCACGGCTCGGGCGCGGCGCCGACCGTCGCGGCACTCGCGGAGGGAATGAGCGGCGACCTCACCCAGGCACGCGCACCGAAACGCCAGATAGAAAGGCTGGCCCGCCTCACGCGCCCATCGAAGGCCGTCCCCGCCGGCGAGGTCGTCGCCGCGGCGTTTCCGCAGTGGGTGGCCAAGCGCGTCGGCGAGGAGTACCTGCTGGCCAGCGGCACGCGCGCCCGCCTCGGCGTCGCGCTCGGCGCGCCCGAGTGGATCGCGGCGGCCGAGGTGCAGCTCACCCGCGGCGGCGCCGTCATCCGCGCGGCCGCACCCATCGCGTTCCCGAAGGACATGGTCACGAAAGAAAAGAGGGCATCGCTCATCGACGCCAAAGTGCGCGCCCGGGAAGTCACAGCCGTCGGCGCCATCGAACTGACCTCCACCCCGGTGCGCCTGGACCCGAAAGACGCCGCCGCAGCCCTGACAGATCTCCGCTTTGCGGACTTCCGCCTCGACGAGGCTGCGCGCGAGCTGAAGGAGCGCCTCGACTTCCTGCACGCCACCGTGGGTGCGCCCTGGCCGGACGTGGAGAAGGGCGACTACTCGCTGGAGGTGGCCAGGTTGGCGGAGGGGGCGTCGTTAAGCGAGCTCGACATGCGGGCGGCGCTCATGCGGCAGCTGCCCTGGCCCGAGGCCGCGCGACTCGACGGGCTCGCGCCCGCCCGGCTCGAGGTGCCGAGCGGCTCGCGTCCGCGCATCAGCTACGCCACCGGGCGCCCGGTCGTGCGCGTCAAGCTGCAGGAATGCTTCGGGCTGGCGGAAAGCCCCGAAGCCAGCGGCGTGCGCGTGCTATTCCACCTGCTCTCGCCCGCCGGGCGCGAGCTCGCCGTCACCGACGACCTGCGCAGCTTCTGGGACGGGCCCTACCAGGAGGTGCGCAAGGAGATGCGCGGCCGCTACCCCAAGCACCCCTGGCCCGAGGACCCGTGGTCGGCGATCGCGACGGCGCGCACGAAGAAGAGGATGTAGCAAGCTTCTCGCCGCCATACCCCCTGCAAACGGACACCGCTAGCTGAACAACAGGCAGCCAACAGCGACCCCGCCTATTGCGTCTGGATACGCAGCTCGTCCGACCACAGGTTCGAACGAAATTATACTTTCGTACCATCCAATGAAACTTTCGTGCCGCGTTTGCCAGATTTCCGTGAGTTCGCCTTACAGCCTGAATAAGCTCCCGCTTTGCGAGGGTGCGCGTCGCATCCTTAGCGCGATCGGGACAGCCGCCCTCCCCGTTGCCAAGGTTTTGAAAATCAAGCGCTACATCAACGAGCTTGGTGGGGTAAACGCCGCAGTCGCAGAATTACGAGCGCACAACTTCAGCTGGCCAAGCATTCAACAGGCAGGTGGCTCGCTACGCAATTTGGGACTTGAGGTCCTCGGCGTCGCCGGAGTCGCTGAATACTGCTTTAATTCCTAGCTTGGGGAAGGAGCACACCACGATGAAGTTCGAACACCTCTACCTTTTCGCGTCGATTGCGATGGCCATCGCCGCGATCCTCATTCTCTTTGCCCGCAACTACCTGGCCAGCTCCGCCATGCTTGCTGCTTCGGCGTTTGCAGGGGATCACTACCGGCTGCTGAAGCAGCAGAGCCAGACGGGCTAGCGGGTTAGCGGAGTTAGGCGCCGAAGCCTTCGGCCAGGAGGGTGAATTGGGCGTCGAGAAGCTCGGTCGTGCTCGGGGAGTCCTCGGCGAGCACCCAGGGTGACAGGCGCCGAGCGTCCTTCCCGCCCTGCGCGGACTCGACGGCGATGGCCCCCGCCGTGAGGGCGGAGCCGAGCAGCAGCGCCGTCGCGTGGCGGGTCAACCTGCCCCCGCCGCGGCGGTGGAGGGCGTCGAGGAGCTCGTCGAGCAGATGCCGGACCTGCTCGCGCTCCTCCGGGCTGGTGGTGTAGCTCAGGTGATCGCCGATGGTCATGAGGTTCAGCAGCGTGTCCGGCGAGCCCGACTCGTGCGAACCGACGCGCTCGGAAATCAGGTGGTGCAGCGTCGCCAGCGGGGTCTCCCCCTCCGGGGCCTGCCGCACCTTCTGTGCGAACTCGGCGACGGTCGTCTCCAGAAACGCGATGAGCGCATCCTCACGCCGCGGGAAGTAGTTGTGGAACGTCCGCGTGGACACCCCGGCGCGCGCGGCGATCGCGGCGACTGTCATCCCCTCGTCGCCCGCGAGCAGGAGAAGCTCGGCGGCGGCGCGGGCCAGCGCCCGCCGCGTCTGCTCC
This sequence comes from Corynebacterium senegalense, assembly GCF_900411315.1. Taxonomy (GTDB): domain Bacteria; phylum Actinomycetota; class Actinomycetes; order Mycobacteriales; family Mycobacteriaceae; genus Corynebacterium; species Corynebacterium senegalense. The sequence goes on from NZ_LS990887.1 coordinate 1,312,037, forward strand.
TTCTTGCGTTCCCGCAGGGTGAGCTTCGATTCGATGCAGTTCTTCATCACGCCGGTCATTGCGCGGACACTGCAGTGGATCCGGAATCAGCGTGAGCCTCGGGGACCCCCTGATCCTTCAGCCCCTCACCCTCGACGTCCACGCGCGGGAGAATCTTGTCCAGCCACTTCGGCAGCTTCCAGGCGCGCTCGCCCAGGAGGAACAGCGTCGCCGGCACGATGGTCATGCGGACGATGAACGCGTCGAAGAACACGGCCATCGCCAGGGCGGAGCCCATGACCTTGATGAACGGCTCGTCCATCAGCATGAACGCCGCGAAGACGGAGATCATGATGAGTGCTGCGGCGGTGACCACACGGGCGCCGTGCTTGAAGCCGTTGGACACCGCGTTGCCCGCGGTCTTGCCGTGCACGTAGCCCTCGCGCATCCGGGTGACCAGGAAGACCTGATAGTCCATCGCCAGGCCGAAGACGATGCCGATGAGCATGATCGGCAGGAAGGACAGCAACGGCTGCGGGTCCTTGGACAGGCCGAACCAGCCCTCCTGCCAGATGCCCACGGTGACGCCGAAGGTCGCGGCGACGGACAACGCGAAGCCGAGCGCGGCGATCAGCGGCACCCAGATGGAGCGGAACACCGCCATGAGCAGCACGAACGCGAGGGCGACGACGATCGCGATATAGGGGATGAGCACGTTGGACAGGCGGTCCGAGATGTCGTTGTAGATCGGGGTGGTGCCCGTAACCTCGTAGGTTGCGCCGGTTTCGTCGTGGTAGCCGGGGGCGGCGTCGCGAAGCGCTTGCAGCGTCTCGCTGGTGCGCTCGTCGGTGGCGCCGTACTCGGGCGTGATCAGGAGCTGGGCGTCGTGCATGTCCTCGGTCATGCCGACGATCTGCGCGTTCTTCACGCCGTCGACGTCCTTGATGTCCTGCACGGCGGTGGTGAAAGCCTTCTGCGCGTCCTCGGGCGAGGCGTTCGTGTCGGCCTCGACGAGCGCGATCATCGGAGCGTTGCGGCCCGGGCCGAAGTCCTCGTCGATCCACTCCGCGGCGGTGCGGGTGGGCGTGCCCAGCGCCGAGGTGCTGTCCGTGGGCATGGCCAGGCGCATCTGCAGGGCCGGGATCGCCAGCAGCGCGAGCACGATCACGCCGGCGATGAGGAAGATGGTCGGCCGGGCGCGGATCTGGCGGACCCACTTCAGTCCCATCGTCGGCTTCTCGTTCTCCGGGTCCGGGGCGTTGATGCCCGGCACGGGCACGGAGAACACGCTCGCGCCGATGAGGCCGAGGATCGCCGGCAGCAGCGTGACAGCCACGAGCACGGCGATGGCGACGGTGAGCGCCGCGGCGAGTGCCATGGCGGTGAGGAACGGGATGTTGATGATCGACAGCGCGGCCAGCGCGATGAGCACCGTCAGGCCGGCGAAGCACACGGCCGTTCCGGCCTTGCCCACGGCGAGGCCCGCGTAGTGGGCGCGCTCGGCGGCGCTCATCTTCTTCACCTCTTTGACGAGGTCCTTCGGCTTCATTTCGTCGATGCCGATGTGGGAGACGAGCTCGCTGCGGAAGCGGGAGACGATGAACAGCGCGTAGTCGATGCCCACGGCCAGGCCCACCATGGAGGCCAGGGTCGGGGTCATGGAGTTGATCGTGTCGGTCAGCGCGGTGCCGGCGAAGATGAGGCCCATGCCGGTGCCCACGCCGACGACGGCGGTGATCAGCGGCAGGCCGGCGGCCACGAGCGAGCCGAAGGTGACCAGCAGCACCACTGCGGCGACGATGAGGCCGATGATCTCGGCGGTGCCGCCGATCTCCTGGGTCTGGAAGACGTTGCCGTTGAACGCCACCTCGAGGTTGCCGGTGGCGTCGCCTTCGACGGTGGACTGCAGGTCCTTCTTGTCGTCCGGTTTGACGTCCTGCATCGTGGAGGCGTCGAACGTGATCGGGATGGTGCCGGTGCGTCCGTTCTCGCTCAGCGGCGAGATGTCGGCTACATCGGTGGCGATCTGCTGCTTCGCCTGCTCCTCGTTGAGCCCCTGCGCCAGCAGCTGCGGCATCTTCTGCTGCGTGAACTGCTGCTCCATGCCGGCGGCGGCGGTGGCGGGGTCGACGATACCGTCGGTATTCTTCAGGTAGCCCTTCGACTGCACGTCTTTTATTAGCTTGTCGACGTCAGCCTGAACGTCCGGGTCCGACAGCGTCTTGCCGTCCGCCGCGCGGACGACGACGTTGCCCGACGGCGCGGACATCGCGTCCTCGCCGCCGAACTTTTCCTGGATGCGGTCGTTGGTCTCCAGGGACTGCAGCCCCGGGATGGTCATGTTCGAGGTGGTAGGTTTGCTGAGGGTCGCGGCGGCGGTTGCGGTGGCGATGAGAATCAGCAGCCACACCGCGAGGAACCGCCAGCGGTGAAGGTAGGCGGATCGTCCGATCCGATACAGAAGAGTAGCCATGCGGGCCATTCTTGCACTCCGAGTGCAATCATGCACACTCAGCGCATTTTCCCGGGGCACCTTGCTTGCCGACACCCCTTTACTCACGCACCATGGCACCATCCGGTCCCCGCACGCCCCCGCTTCGACCGGACACCCAGGCAGGCACCCCGAAACAGAGGACAGTGATGACCGCCACACCCGCCAGGAAACGAAGGAGGCCGCTGATCACCGGCGGCGTGAGCCTCGTCGCCATCGCTGTCGCGACGCTGGCGATCGTCGGCTACGTGTGGGGCCCGGCCGCCGCGATCGTCTTCACCGGGTCTCCGCACTACCCGTTCCCGCCGACGCCGCAAAAGTACGCGAAGGACGTGGTCCGGGCGGCCGGTCTCGCCGGGATCTACGCATCCTCGGACGAGTTCGCCCCCGCCAGAAAGGACGCCCTGGAGCAGGTCAAGGGCGCCTCGTCGTACGAGGGCACCTACGGCCCTCTGCGCGAGGTGGTCAAGGCGGCCGGCGGCAAGCACTCGGACATCCTTCCGCCCGGGTCCGAGTCAGACGAGGGTGCAGCCCCGGCGCCGCCGACGGTCGTTCCGCGCGGCGACATTGCGATCGCCACTGTGCCGGAGGTGTCGCGCCACGACGACTCCCAGGGCTATGCCAACCGGCTGACCGACGGCATTCTTGCCCACGCCCGGTGCGGCGCCGTCGTGGACCTGCGCGGAAACGGCGGCGGCGACATGGGACCCATGCTCGCCGGGTTGTCGCCTCTCGTTCCCGACGGCGTCGCACTCTCCTTTGTTGGCCGGGGGCGCACGGCCGACGTCACGGTCAACGGCAATGCCGTCACCGGCGGCGGCACGGCGGTGACCACACATGGCGGCAAGCGGCAGGTTCCCGTCGCAGTGCTTGTAGACGCCTCCACAGCCTCATCGGCCGAAGCCACCATGCTCGCGTTCCGCGGCCTGGAGTCCTCGCGCAGCTTCGGCGTTCCGACCGCCGGATACGCCTCGGCGAACATCGCGGTGGATCTCCATGACGGGGCAACCATGCTGTTGACCACCGCCAAGGACAAGGACCGCACCGGGGAGGAGTTCGCCGAGGATCCCATCGCCCCGGACGTGGCGAGCCACGACGCCGAGGCAGACGCGCTCTCGTGGCTTGAGGAGCAGGGCTGTTCCCCCGCCTGAGGTCCGGCCCGACGCTGATCTCCGCAGATTTTATTAATTGGGATCTACCAAGTATTCTTCTGCCACATGACAACCGCGCACAAGACGCACACGGTGACCATGTGGACGCTGGTGTCGCTGATCATCGGCTCGACCATCGGGTCGGGCATTTTCGCGCTGCCGCAGAACATCGCGTCGGTGGCCAGCCCGGGCGCGATGCTCATCGGCTGGGTGATCGCGGGTGTGGGCATGCTCTCCATCGCGTTCGTCTTCCAGGTGCTGGCCCGGCGTGAGCCGCACCTGGATTCGGGTGTGTATTCCTACGTGCGCGCCGGTTTGGGTGACTTCATCGGTTTCACCTCGGGGTGGGGCTACTGGCTGGGCTCGGTGATGGCGCAGGTGGGTTATGCCACCCTGTTTTTCCGCACGTTGGGCTACTACGTTCCGGTGCTGCACAACCAGTGGGTGCTGGCGGTGGCGGTGTCGATGCTGACGTGGCTGATCTTCGCCGGGCTGTCGCGCGGGATCCGGCAGGCGGCGGTGATGAACCTGGTCACCACGATCGCCAAGCTCGTCCCGATCATCAGCTTCATCGTGCTGGTGGCGTTCCTCGGCTTCTCCTGGGACAGGTTCACTCTGGACTTCTGGGGGGAGAACTCCGGTATCGCGTTGAGCCAGCAGCTGCAGGGCATCATGTTGTTTACGGTGTGGGTGTTCATCGGTATCGAGGGTGCCTCGGTGTACTCGAAGCAGTCGAAGACGCGCCGCGACGTCGGCCGCGCCACCGTGGTCGGTTTCCTGTCAGTGCTGTTTCTTCTGGTGGCGGTGTCCACCCTGTCCTACGGTGTGCTGACCCGGGAGGAGCTCGCGGGGCTGCCGGAGAACTCGATGGGCGCGGTGCTCGAGGCCGTGGTCGGCCCGTGGGGCGGGGCGTTTATCTCGCTGGGGTTGTGCCTGTCGGTNGTGTCCACCCTGTCCTACGGTGTGCTGACCCGGGAGGAGCTCGCGGGGCTGCCGGAGAACTCGATGGGCGCGGTGCTCGAGGCCGTGGTCGGCCCGTGGGGCGGGGCGTTTATCTCGCTGGGGTTGTGCCTGTCGGTGCTGGGCGCGTACGTCTCGTGGCAGATGCTGTGCGCGGAGCCGCTGGTGATGATGGCCGGCGACGGCCTGCTGCCGAAGAAGCTGGCGGCGACGAACCACCTGGGCGCGCCGTGGCTGGCGCAGCTGGTGTCCACCGTGGTGATCCAGGTGTTCGTGATCATCTTCTTCGCCTCGGAGGCCTCCTACAACGCGATGGTGCAGCTGGCGACGATCATGTACCTGCTGCCGTACATTTTCTCGGCGCTGTACCTGATGATCCTGGCGGCCCGCGCGGCGCGGCGCCGCGATGTTGAGATGGCCACCGCCTCCGAGAACCGCCGCCACTTCGTGCTGGGCGCACTCGCGTTCGTGTACTCGGTGTGGCTGATCTACGCCGCGGACCCGGTCTACGTGCTGCTCGGCGCGCTCGCGGTGGTGCCGGGCCTGGTGCCCTACATCTGGACGCGGCGGGCAAACCGCGAGCGCCTCTTCAACGCCTTCGAGTGGGTGGTCGTCGCGGTGGTCATCGTCGGGGCGGTCTTCGCCGTCGCCGGGATCACCAACGGCACACTCACCCTGTCCTAGCTGTACCCCTCGCCCTTTCCGAGCTCCTCCGGCCCCACCCTGAGCAGCGGCCAGACGATCCGCGCGATGTGCCGGGGGTGCTTCGCCGGGTCGCCGAAGTTGAAGGCGGAGCGCACGAGGATGCTGCCCACCACCATCGAGACGATGGAGCGGGCGTCGACCCCGGGGGCGAACATCCCGCGCTCCACGCCCTTGCGCACGTAGACGGTGAGCCCGTCGAGGACCTCCTTGCTCAGCCGGTCGCCCCACTCGTCGACGTACTCCTCCCGGCTGGCCACCAGCGAGCCGATGAGCCGGATGCCGATCTCCTCCTCCAGGTGCTTTTGCAGCCTGGCCAGGAAGGATTCGAACTCCTCGTAGGTCGTGGGGTACTGCTGCGGGATGCGGATGACGACGTTCGAGAGGGCGTCGGCAAGCATCTCCCTGCGATCCTCGTAGCGGCGGTAGATGGTGGTTTTGGCCACCCCCGAGTGCGCGACGACGGCGTCGATGGTGACCGCGTTGAAGCCCTGCTCCCGCGCCAGCGTCAGCACGGAGCGGTAGATCTTTTCCTCTGTCGCCTGCCTGCGCTTGGGGCGCTGGCCTGCGGTGCTCTGTGTCCCACGTCTCATTTCCCCACTATGACACAAATTTGTAGCAGTTAAGTACTTTTCGCGACACTACCCCACTCCTGCCACCCCAGCCGCGCGCACAGCACGACCACGAGGACGAGCAGCGCCCAGCGCACGAGCTTCGATCCCCCGGCCAGCACCGTGCGCGCCCCGAGCTGCGCCCCGATCACGTTCGCCACCGCCAGGGCCAGCGCCAGGCGCCACGCGACGTGCCCGCCCGCGATGAACACCGTCAGCGCCCCCAGGTTGGTCGCGGTGTTGATCACCTTGGCCATCGCCGCGGAGCTCAGGAAGGCCTGCGAGAACACGGCCGTCAGCCCGAGGATCAGGAACATGCCGGTGCCGGGCCCGAAGATGCCGTCGTAGAAGCCCACGGCCGCAGCGAGGGCGGCGCCCGCCGCTACTCGACGCCCCGTCACCCGCGGCAGGCCCGTCTCCGTGCCGAAGGAGGGCTTGAGCGCCACGAACAGCCCGACGGCCAGCAGCAGCACGATGATCAGCGGGCGGATCACGCTCTCCTCCACCAGCGAGACCGCCAGCGCCCCGCACCCCGACATCACGAAAGCGAGCGCCGCGTAGCCCCACGTGCGTCGCGGGATGCCCACCCGGCGGCCCATCGTCACCGCGGCGGACGCCGTGCCGGTGAACGCCGCCACCTTGTTGGTGGCCAGCACCGCCGCCGAGGGCATCCCCGTGACCGACATGAGCACCGGGATGAGCACGAGGCCGCCGCCCCCGATCACGGCGTCGACCCAGCCGGCGAGCGCCGCCGCGCCCAGAAGCACCCCGAATGTCACCGCGCCACCGCCCCTGCTGCCTGCGTTTCGTGCTCCATACGGCCTGAGAGTACAGGGCGGGTAGCATGTCCCACCATGAATCGCTGGTTCGTCGTCGCCCCCGCGTCCGTGGCGCTCGGCTGGCTGCTGAACTGGCTGCACGTCCCCGCCGCCTGGATCCTCGGCGCGATCATCGCCTCCGGCGCGATGGCGCTGGGGACAGGGCGCGACCTCAAGGTCAACGCGCGCTTCTACAAGGTCTGCCGCGGCGTCATCGGCGTGCTCGCGGCCGTGCCGCTCGTCGGGATCCCCGCCGGCGAGCTCCTCCACTACCTGGTGCCCGGCCTCGTCGCGGCGGCGGTGACCACGGGCGCCGGCATCGTCGGCGGCTTCGTGCTCGCCCGCCACGGCGGGGTGAGCCGGGAGACGGGGGTGCTCTCCATGCTCGCCGGCGGGGCGTCGATCATGCCCGTCATCGCCCAGGAACTCGGCGCCGACATGCGCTACGTCGCCCTGACCCAGTACCTGCGCCTTCTCACCGTCTCCGTGACGCTGCCGGGTGTGACCTCGCTGTTGACGACGCCCTCTGCGGCGCCCCCGCCGGAGGAGGCGACGCAGTGGTGGATGTGGCCGCTCGTGCTGGCCATCGCCGTGGTCGGCGGGCCGATCGCCGAGAAGCTGCACATCCCCGTGCCCAGCGTGTTCGGGCCGCTGCTCATCACCGTGGCCGTCGGGTGGCTGCTGCCCGTGCCCATCGTCACGCCCCAGGCTCTGGCGGTCATGGCCTTCCTCTCCATCGGCTGGGTGTGCGGCGGCGGGCTGTCCGTGCCCTCGCTGAAGCACTTCGGCAAGCTGCTGCCGCTGACCATGGGCTACATCCTCGTGATGATGGCCGCCTGCGCGTCGATGGGCTGGGTCATCTCGAAGTGGCTGGGCGTGACCTTCTTCGAGGGCTACCTGGCCACCAGCCCCGGCGCGATCGAGACGGTCCTGGCGCTGTCCGCCGAGGGCGGGGCCGGCCCGGCCGTGATCACGCTGCAGCTCATCCGGCTCATCAGCGTCATGCTGGTGGCGGCCTACCTGCCGCGCATCCTGCGCCGCTTCTAGCAGCCTCTAGCTGCAGGTGCCGAGGATCTCGCGGGAGAGCAGGCGCATCGGCATCGAGCCGAGGCGCAGGGCGGCGTCGTGGAACTCGCGCGCCGTCATCCCCTGCGCGAGCGCGTCGTAGCGCAGCTGCAGCCACGCCCGGTAGCCCACCACATAGGAGGGCGCCTGGCCCGGCCAGCCCATGTAGCGGTCGATCTCGAAGGCGAGGCTCGTCTCCGGCAGGGCGGCGTTGTCGCGCAGGAAGGCCTTCGCGTACTGCGCGTCCCAGGTGCCCGACTTGTCCGGGGTCTTCTTGCGCAGGTGGACGCCGATGTCCACCGCCGCGCGGGCGAGGCGCAGCCGGCGCGCGCCGAGCAGCCCCATGCGCATCGCCGGGTCGTCGAAGGCGCCATGCTCCGCCATGAGCTGCTCGGCGTAGAGGGCCCAGCCCTCCCGGTGAGCGTCGTTCCAGTTCACCGCGCGGCGCCACAGGTTCAGCTCGGAGCGCTGGGTCAGCGCGCTGGCCTGCTGCAGGTGGTGGCCGGGCACGCCCTCGTGGAAGACGTGGGACTTCTCCTGCCAGGTGTGGAAGACCTCGCGGCCCTCGGGGATGGACCACCACATGGTGCCGGGGCGGATGAGGTCGTCGCTCGGCGGGGTGTAGTAGACCCCGCCGGTGCCGTCGCCGTCCACGGCGAAGTCGATGCGGGCGACCTCCTCCGGCAGGGTGAAGCACTCGGCGCGGAAGACGTCCATCGCCTCGTCGGTGGTGGCCACGATCCACTCGCGCAGCTCGTCGGTGCCGCGCAGGGTGTACCTTTCGTCCTCGTTGAGGCGTCGATAAGCGCTTTGCACCGTGCAGTCGGGGCCGAACATGTCGCGGGCGAGCTCGCGCTGCTGCGCCGTGGTCTCGCGCAGATCCTCCATCGCCCAGGTGTACGCCTCGTCGAGGTCGACCTTCGTGCCCAGGAAGAAGTGGGAGAACAGCTCGTAGCGCTCCCGCCCCACACCGTCGCCGTAGGCGGCCTGCGGGGACAGCTCGGTGGAGAGCCAGTCGGCCATCTCCTGAAAGGCGTCCTTCGCCTCCTCCACGACGGCGCTCTCCGGGGGCACTCCGAGCTTCTCCAGCAGGGAGCCCTCGTCGCCGAGGGACTCGCACTGGTTGATCACCGCGTCGATCTGGCGGTGGCTGGCCACGTTGCCCTGGGCGGCGGCCTCGGCGAGCGATTCGCGGTAGCCGTGCAGCGAGGCGCGGACCTGGGAGAGGCGGGACTCGACGTGCTCGATGTCCTCCTCGGAGACCTTGGGCATGAGCGCGAAGGAGTCGCGGATGTGCTGCACCGGCGAGTCGATGTTGTTGAGCATGCGCATGTACTCGCCGCGGTGGTGCAGGTCGAGCTCGAGGGTCATGCGCTCGCGCAGGATCGCGGCGGTGAGGTGGTCGACGGGGTCGAAGTCGTCCTCGTCGTCGGAGTCGTCGGTGCAGTCGTTGAGCGCGTCGACGTCGGCGACGAGGTCGCGGATCCGGTCCGCCACGGCGTCCCAGTGGGCGGGGCTGAAATCCTGCAGCTCGTGGTCGTGGCCCTCCACGCCAAGGTAGGTGGCCAGCGTCGGGGACAGCGCGGCGAGGTCGTAGACGAAGTCCTCGCAGGTGGCATCCAGAAGCGACGGGAGGCGGTCGGACGCGCCGTAGCCTGCAGTGTCTGACGTCATGAGCGGAAAGTGTAGTAAACCGACCTGCATTTTCCCACCTGAGCCTATGGTTGTGGGCATGAGCGAGCAGCAGCGGGAGCGGGCCCGCGACATCCTTGCCCACGCCCGCCACGTCGAGGTGTTCACCGGCGCCGGAATGTCGGCCGACAGCGGCATCGCCACCTACCGCGACGCGGTCACGGGGGTGTGGGAGAACGTCGACCCCGCCGCGATGGCCTCCATCGACGCCTGGGCGAGGCGCCCGGAGGAGATGTTCGCCTGGTACCTCTGGCGCGCCAGCCTGGTCAACGCGGCGGAGCCGAACGCGGGGCACCGGGCGATCGCCGAGTGGTCGCGCAATGGTGCGCGGCGGGTGACGGTGACCACCCAGAACATCGACAACCTGCACGAGCGGGCGGGCTCGGCAGACGTGGTCCACCTGCACGGCTCGCTGTTCGAGTTCCGCTGCTCCATCTGCGCGCGGCCCTGGCGCGGCGGGGTCGACTTCCCCGCCGAACCCGTGGAGGCGATCGCGCCGCCGGAGTGCCCGCTGTGCGGCAACCTGGTGCGGCCCGGGGTGGTGTGGTTCGGCGAGGCCCTGCCGCAGCGCGAGTGGGAAGAAGCGCAGCGGCGCATGGAGGAGGCGGACGCGGTGCTCATCGTGGGCACCTCGGGGGTGGTTCACCCGGCGGCGGGCCTGCCGCTCACCGCCCACGCACGCGGCGTGCCGATCGTGGAGGTCACCCCGATGCGTACCGAGCTGTCCACAATCGCCAGCGTCGTCGTCGAGGAAACTGCGGCAAAGGCCCTGCCCACACTGCTTGTCTAGACCCGCTGGACAAAGCGGTCTAGAAAGGGTTTATCATTGGGGCATGATCGCCTCCGGTTCCGCCTTCTCGCGCCCGCAGACCCCAGCGGCGAAGTGCCTCCACGTGATCCGGCTGCGCGAGTTGACGTCGAGAAGCGAGCTCGTGCAGGCCACGGGGCTGTCGCAGCCCACCATCACCCGCGCCATCGCCGCTCTCGTCGACGCCGGCTTCGTCACCGAGCGCACCGACCTGACCCGGGCCTGCGGGCGGGGTCGGCCCACCATCCCCCTGGAGCTGGGCGAGCCGCGCGCGATCCACGCCGGCATCTCCGTGGGCACCATGTCCACCTACGTCGCGCTGTTCGACCTGAAGGGGCGCACGCTGCGCAGCGTCGACATCGACATCCCGGTGGCCCGCCTCAGCGAGGACGACTTCATCCAGCACGTCATGGCCGGGCTCAACCGCCTCCGGGCCGGGCTGAACCGGCCGCTCGCCACGATCGGGGTGACCACCTCCGGCACAGTCACCGGCGACGGCGAGGTCTACGCCCCCAACCTGAACTGGCGCGGGGTGAACATCGGGGCGCAGATGCGCGAGCAGTTCGCGGTGCCGGTGGTGGTCACCTCCGCCGCCGCGGCGATCGTGGGCAGCGAGGCGCAGTCGAGCGACAGCCTCGAGCCCCCGACGATCATGGCGCTGTTCGCCGACGACTCCATCGGCTGCGCGGTCGCCGCCGGCGCGGAGGTCCTCCCCGTCGCCGTCTCCCGCGAGGACCTCACCACCCAGGGCCTCCTCGAGTCCATCAGCGATCCGGGCATCCGCACGCTTCACGACGCCGTCACCAGCGCCCGCCACGAACCCGGCACCCGCGCCGCCCTCGACGACCGGGCCCGCCAGCTGGGCGTCCTGGCGGCGCAGCTCTACGAGGAGCACACCCCCTCGACGGTGGTGGTGGCCGGCTCGGCCTTCATCGACGACCCGCTCGCCCCCGCCCCCTTCGCCCGCGCCGTGCGCGCCCACACCCCCGCCGGCACGCGGGTGGGCCTGCGCATGATCCCCACCCACCGCGAGGTGGTGCGCGACATCGCCCGCGCAGTCGCGCTAGACCTCGCCCTGCGAGAGCCCCTCGCGGTGGCGGCGGCCTAGCTGGACGTAACCGGCGGCGTGCTCGACTCGGTCGGCGCGGGAGCCGGGCTCGAGCGTCTTTCGCACCTTGGCGGGAACGCCGGCGGCGACGGAGAACGGCGGGATCTCCTGGTCCTCCAGCACCACCGCTCCCCCGCCGACGATGGAGCCCTCGCCGATGCGGGATCGGGAAAGGACCGTGGAGCCCATGCCGATGAGGCAGGCGGGCTCGACGTGGCAGCCGTGGACCAGGGCGAGGTGCCCGACGGTGACGTCCTCGCCGAGCACCGTCTCCCCGCCGGTGTCGACGTGGAGGACGGCGCCGTCCTGGATGTTCGTGCGCGCCCCGATGCGGATGGCGCCGACGTCGCCGCGGATGACCGCGCCCGGCCAGACGTTGGCGTCCTCGCCGATCTCGACGTCACCGATGACGGTGGCCTCCGGCGCGACGTAGGCGCTGGGGTGGATGCTGGGTTGCTTGCCCTCGAAGGCGTAGATCACGTGGTTCTCCTCTCTGGCGCGTGGCCCGTTGTGGCGTGCAGCCCACCCTAGCGGCACACAACTCGTAGACCGCATTGTCTGTTCCATCCCCGGGAATAGCGATGCCCGTCTTTCACGTTGCAACGTGTATCGTCCCTGGTTGACATACCAACAACTAGACCACTCTGTCTACACAGCGAGGAGCACCATGCACCTACCCAAGTGGGCCACCGGCTTCGGGGCCCAAGTCGTCGCCGGCCTCATCATCGGCCTCATCCTCGGCTTCGTCGCCCGCGCCGGCGAGGTCGACTGGCTCACCCAGACCCTCACCTGGCTCGGCTCCACCTACGTCCAGCTGCTCAAGCTGCTCATCCCGCCGCTGGTGTTCACGGCCGTGGTGACGTCGATAGCAAACCTGCGCAAGGTGACCAACGCCGCGCGCCTGGCGGTCAACACCCTCATCTGGTTCGCCATCACCGCGTTCTTCTCCGTGGTCATCGGCATCCTCGTCGGCGTGATCATGCAGCCGGGCGCGAACTCCACGGTGAGCCCCGACGCCGCCGCCGACCCCTCCGCCACCGGTTCCTGGCTGGGCTTCATCCAGTCCGTCGTGCCCGCGAACTTCCTCGGCCTGGGCGCCAAGGCCGCCTCGGACGGCTCGATCTCCGTGTCCTTCAACGTGCTGCAGATCCTGGTCATCTCGCTGCTCGTGGGCGTGGCCGCCGTGAAGGCGGGCAAGGCGGCCGAGCCCTTCATCGAGTTCTCCGAGTCCTTCCTCAAGGTCATCCAGGTGGTGCTCTGGTGGATCATCCGCCTCGCCCCGATCGGCACCGCCGCGCTGATCGGCAAGGCCGTGGCCACCTACGGCTGGGAGGCCCTCGGCTCGCTCGGCATGTTCGTCCTGGCCATCTACGTCGGCCTCGCCCTGGTCATCTTCGGCCTCTACCCCGCGGTGCTGGCCCTCAACCGCATTTCCGTGCCGGCCTTCTTCCGCCGCGTCTGGCCCGTGACCACCCTCGGCTTCGTCACCCGCTCCTCCATGGGCGTCATGCCCGTCAACCAGCGCACCGTCGAGGAATCGATGGGCGTGCCCGCCGAGTACGCCTCCTTCGCCATGCCGCTCGGCGCGACGACCAAGATGGACGGCTGCGCCTCCATCTACCCGGCCATCGCCGCGATCTTCGTCGCCCAGTTCTACGGCATGCCGCTGAGCGTCACCGATTACATCCTCATCGTGCTCGTCTCCGTGCTGGGCTCGGCGGCCACCGCCGGCACCACCGGCGCGACCGTCATGCTCACCCTCACCCTGTCCACCCTGGGCCTGCCGCTCGCCGGCGTGGGCCTGCTGCTCGCCGTCGAGCCGATCGTGGACATGGGCCGCACCGCCGTCAACGTCACCGGCCAGGCCGTCGTCGCCGCCGTCGTGGCCAAGCGCGAGGGCATCATCGACGAGAGCGCCTGGCAGGACGAGCGCGAGCCGCTACAGGTCTAGCTCGTCCAGCACGCTGGCGAGAGCGTCGCCCACGTTCGCGCGCCACAGGGTGGTCACCTTCGTGTCCGCCCGCCCCGGCCCGCCGTTGATCACAGCGGCGGGCTTTCCCTGTTTCAGCGCGTCGAGCACGAACTTGTAGCCGCTCATCACTGCCAGGGAGGTCCCCAGGGCAAGCACGCTTGTCGACGCCCCCAGCCACGCCTCCGCCTCCGCCCGGCGCGCCTTCGGCACCGCCTCGCCGAAGTACACCACGTCCGGCTTGAGCCGCTGCCCGCCACAGCGCACGCACCGCACCATCCGGAAGCGCTCCACGTCGCTGGCGCGCAGCTCTACGTCCCCGTCCGGGTTGATCATCGAGCCCGTGATTTCCACCGATTCGAAGAAGTTGGGGTTGGCGGCGGCGAGTCGGGCGTCTAAAAGCGCGCGCGTCTCAACGTTGCCGCAATCCAGGCACACCACGTGCTCCATGTCCCCGTGCAGCGAGAGGACATTCCTCGTGCCGGCCTGGCCGTGCAGCCCGTCGACGTTCTGCGTGATAACGCCCGTGAGCAGCCCGGCGCGCTCCAGCTCCGTGACCGCGAAGTGCGCGCGATTCGGCGGCGCGGCGCGCATGAAGCGCATCCCCACGAAGGCGCGCGCCCAGTAGCGACGCACCTGCTCGGGCGCGTGCGCGAACTCCTGGTAGGTCATCGGGCGGCCCCTGGTCAGGCGGCCTCCCTTCGAGCGGTAGTCCGGGATCCCCGACTCCGTGGACATCCCCGCGCCCGTGATGACCAGCACGTTTTTGTTCCTGAGCTGGTCGGCGACGTTCCGCAGGGCTTCCCCCGGTTCCGTCGGAGCGGCCGTCTCTTCCACCACGCGCTGGATCGAGCGCAGCGCGCTCCTGTGGGCCATCGCGATCGCCGGGTCGTCGAACTGGGTTCTGTCCTCCATCACCTCGCGAGGGTAGTCTGGGCTGGGCGGTTTGGGCGGGTTGGGCGGTTTCGTGACAGATTCCGGGCGGCCCGAATTTTCACCAGCGGAAGGTGACAAATTTCAGCCGCCGCACCCAAAATCTGTCACCACCCCACCTACCTGAACGGCACCTCGCCGATGGTGCGGCGCAGCTTCCGGGTGCGCAGCCGGGCGGGGTTCTTCGCCAGCCGCTCCATGGCCCGCACGGCGCACATGACGTGCGCTTCCTTGGAGTTGGAGTAGAACGCCTGCGCGGCGGCGGGGAGTTTGGGCACGGCATGCAGGGGCAGGTCGGAGACGGCAAGGAGGGTGCCGTAGGGCACGCGGTAGCGGTAGCCGTTGGCGGCGAGGGTGCACGATTCCATGTCCACAGCGGCCGCGGTGGAGCCGCGGAGCCATTCCCACAGATCGCGGGGTGTTTTCCATTCCCAGTTGCGGTCGGCGGTGGACAGGACGGTGCCGGTGCGCATGAGCTCGGTGTCCTCGCCGTAGACCTTCTGCACAGCCTTTTCCAGGGTGCGCTGGATTTCGGGGACGGCGGGGATGGGCGAGTCGGGGCGGATGTGTTCGTCGAGGACGCCGTCGTGGCGTTCGTAGGCGTTGCCGAGGATGAGGTCGCCGATGCGCATGCGCCCGTCGAGGCCGGCGCAGTGGCCGATCATGATCCACGCCTCGGGGCGCAGGACGGCGAGGGAGTCGGTGATGGTCTTGGCGTTGGAGGGGCCGACGCCGATGTTGATCATGGTGATGCCGTCGCCGGCGTCGGTGATGAGGTCGTAGCGCGGCATTTGGTAGCGCGAGGCGAGGTCGAGGTCCTCGAAGGCGACCGTGTCGGAGACGGTCTCCCCGTTGGGCAGGCGCAGTGCCGTGTAGCGCGATTCCGGGTCCGCCAGCTCGCGCAGTCCGAAGCGGACGAACTCGGTGACGTGCATGGCGTAGTTGGTGAACAGGATGTATTTCTGCAGCGTGTCGACCTCGATGCCGGTATAGTGCTCGAGGCGGGCGCAGGCGAGGTCGAAGCGCTGGGGGCCGAAGTGGAACAGTGGCTTCTCGGCGCCGTGGAAGGCCTCCCAGTGGCCGTCGACGATGGCGTCGTGGACGGAGTCGAGGGTGGGCCGGGGCACGGCGTCGGAGTGGGTCGCGCGCACTTCGTCGAGGGGCCCGACGCCGCGGATGTATTCGGGCGGGATGCGCTCGTCGGAGTAGCCGACGGAGATGACGGCGTCGTAGTTGGAGCACAGGGCGGCGAGCTGGGCGCGCAGGTAGCCCGCCATGAGGTCGGGGCGGGAGACGACGGCGGAGTAGGTGCCGGCCTCGTCGACGTAGCCGAAGGGTTCGGTGCGGTCGACGGGCACCCAGCTGGTGATTTCCACGCTGATCTTGGGGTAGCGCACCTCCGCGTAGTCGGCGAGGTTGCCCGAGTCCACAACGTCGCGCGCCAGGGCGCAGGAGGCGTTGTAGAGCTCGATCAGCTTGTCGACAGCACCGTCCACATCCAGGTTTGTCACCATGCTTCCCCACCCTACTTGCGCCCCCATTACAGTGGGCGGTCATGGGAGTTGCGGACGTTGCCCGGTGGGCGGAAGGTCGGATCCGGCGGGTGGGGGTGCGTCGTAAAGCGAAAGCCTCGTGGGTTCCCGCGGTGACGGGCTTCACGGGCTACGGCAGCCCGCAGCGGGCGCGCGTGGTCGGCCGGGTGCTCATGGAGGACCCGGCGGCGCCCGAGCCCGCGACGCCGCTGCAGCGCGGTTACCGGCAGTTTCTCACCACTCCGGTGCCCGACGTGCCCGTGACGGTCACGCTCGGCGGGCGCACGGTGACGGCCCGCGCGAACGACGAGGGCTACGTCGAGGTCCTTCTCGAAGGCCACGGCCTCGAGCCGGGGTGGCACAACGCGCTTCTCGACGTCCCCCTGGCCGCCCACCCCGCCAAAGCCCCCGTGCACATCATCGCGGACGACGTCACCCACGGGGTGATCTCGGACATCGATGACACGATCATGATCACCCAGCTGCCCCGCGCGGTGCTGGCGGCGTGGAACTCGTGGGTTCTGCCGGCGACGAACCGGCGGCCGGTGGAGGGCATGGCGGAGTTCCTCAACGCCGCCCGGACCCCGGAGGAGCCGGTGTTCTACGTGTCGACGGGCGCGTGGAACACCTACGAGATGCTGCGCGACTTCATGCGCCGCCACGGTTTCCCGGCCGGCCCGATGCTGCTCACCGACTGGGGCCCGACGCCGACGGCGCTGTTCCGCAGTGGCCCGGAGCACAAGCGCGTGCAGCTGCGCAACCTGCTGATCGACTTCCCCAACATCACCTGGACGCTGGTTGGCGACGACGGCCAGCACGACCCGATGATCTACTCCGACCTGGTCTTCGAGCACCCGGACCGGGTCAGGCTGGTGGCGCTGCGCGAGCTCAGCCCATCGGAGCACATCCTCGCCCACGGCACCGCGACGACGATGGAGCAGCCGGGTGACTACCGGGAGATCCCCGCCATCTTCGGCGCGGATGGAGCCGAGCTCGCCGAGGGGCTGCGGAAGCTGGGCTAGACCCCGGGCGCCAGACCCTCAGCGCTCAAGCCACTCCGAGCGGAACAGCCCGTGGCGGGAGCACGCCGCCTCCCAGCCGAAGGGGTTGATCTTCACCACCATACGGCGCTGGCAGAGCGGGCAGACGCGCGGGGCGTCGTAGGGCCTGTCCTCGCGCAGCGCGAACTGCACCGAACCGGACAGGATGGCGTCGGCAAGCTCGGTGCTGTCGGGAACTTTCACGCCTACAGCGCCTTGATGGTCTGCTCGATCGCGGTCTCGCCCTGCATGACCGGGGTGATGCCCAGGTTGCGGCGCGGGGCGATCTTGTCCACGAGGTCGCGGTCACGCTCGATGGGGCGGCCCAGCGTGGTGAGGTAGTTGCCGCCGATGATCGCGTTGGCGCCGCCGAGCAGGCCGGCCTCGGTGCCGTCGTCGCCGAGCGCGAGCTCCGTGCCGCCGGCGAAGCGCAGCTGCGCGGTGGGCATGGCCAGGCGGAACGCGGCGACGGCGCGCAGCGCCTCGCCCTGGGGCACGAGCGGGCGGTCGGCGAAGGGGGTGCCGGGGCGCGGGTCGAGGAAGTTCATCGGCACCTCGTGCGGCTCCACCGCGGCCAGCTGGGCGGCGAACTCCGCGCGCTGCTCCAGCGTCTCGCCCAGGCCGATGATGCCTCCGCAGCAGGTCTCCATGCCCTGCGCGCGGACGAACTCGAGGGTGTTCTTGCGCTCCTCCCAGGTGTGGGTGGTCACCACGTTGGGGAAGAAGGAGCGGGCCGTCTCGAAGTTGTGGTTGTAGCGGCTCACACCCATCTCGCGCAGCTGCTTCGCCTGCTCCTCGGTGAGGATGCCCAGGGAGGCGGAGATGGAGATGTCCACCTCCTCGTTGATGGCGGTGATGGCCTCACGCACCTGGTCGAGGAGGTTCTGGGTCGGGCCCTTGACGGCGGCGACGATGCAGAACTCGCTGGCACCCATCTTCTCGGACTGCTTCGCGGCCTCGACCAGCTCGGCGATATCCAGCGTCACCGCGCGCACGGGCGACTCGAACAGGCCAGACTGGGAGCAGAAGTGGCAGTCCTCGGGGCACCCGCCGGTCTTCAGCGAGATGATGCCCTCCAGGCTCACCTCCACGCCGCAGTGGCGGATGCGCACCTGGTGGGCGAGGTCGAGAAGCTCCTGCAGGTCCTCGTCCGGAACCTGGAGGACCTGGAGCAGCTCGGCCTCGCTGAGGCCCTCGCCGTTTTCCAGGACCTTTTCGCGGGCGATCTCGAGGATGGGGGCAGACATGTCGTGAACTCCGATCGGTGCGGGAAGTGCTCGAAAGAGCCGGGTAGAGCAAGTGGGAACACTATAACCCAGCACTTGAACGGTGTTCAGCTACTCCTCCGTTTCGGCGTTCCTCCTGGACAGGCGCAGGCTTTCCACCGTGCGCGCTACGGCCTTGACCCGGCGCGCCGCCTCGGCCGGCCCCGTGGCAGAGCGCAGCGCCTCCGCCAGGGTGCCCAGCAGCCCGGCGACGAGGAACTCGGCGCTCCACTTCATGTTGTCGGCGGGGATCTCTTCGCCGGGAGGGCCGAGTCGGGCGTCGAGAAGCTCGAGCATGACGGGCAAGAGGGCGTCGCGGCACCGGCCGTAGATGGCGGAGTCGGCGGGGCCGTGGATGAGGTTGAGCACCACCCGGCGGCGGGGACCGACCTCCTTGGCGAGCTCGAGCACGTTGTTCTCGTCGCCGTAGTTGTCGGCCAACCGCTGCGCGTAGCGCGCGATCGGCTCAACCAAGACTTGGTCGCCGACGGCCGTGAGGAGCTCCTCGCGCGACTCTAAATGCTCGTAGAACACCTGCCGGCTCACCCGGGCGTGCTTCACGATCTGCGAGACGCTCAGCTCCTCAGAGCGCTTCTCCGCCAGCAGCTTGATGCTCGCCTCGATCAGGCTCGTGCGCGTGCGCACCGCCCGCGGGTCGGTGCTTCCGGTCCTCCGGGGCATTCGCGCCACCTCCCTCTACTTCGTTTCCTGCTCCGCCGCCCCGCGCGAGCGGCCCCGGCCCCTTTATGCCATGACTTGCCGGGGCTGGTCCTCCCCGATGCCCTCCCGGGGGAGGTTGTCGTAGGGGGATCCGGACGCCCCGGCGGCAGACAGGCCGAGAGACAGGATGGTCAGGATGCGCTGGACAGAATCGTCTACTCCCTGGAATGTATCAAGGCAGTGGAACATCGCGGCAATCACTCCCCCGCCGAGGTAGACGGAGACGTCGTCGATCTGATCCTGCGTGAGGGAGGCGTCGTTCTCCTGCAGGAAGTGGGCGATGCGGTGGCTGACCAGGGGATGCAGGGGCCCGGTGAGCATCCTCTCGAAGCAGGACTGCACCGGGCTGTCCAGCACGTTGCACAGCAGATCCATCCACCCGGCCAGCGTACTGATCACGGCCGTCAGCAGATCCCGGCAGGAGGCGTCCTCCCCCACCTCCGCGATGGCGGCGACGAGCGGCTCGAGGACGTCGCGCTCGAGCACCGCCATGACGGCGCTATCTCGGTCCGCGAAGTGGGAGTGGTAGACCTGCCGGCTCGTCCCCACCGCGGAGACGATCTGAGACACAAGGAAACGCAACGATCAAGTACCTGCACACCATGGGCCTTCGCTCCGAGCACGCTTACGCTGCTGGCTTCGGCTCCATCGCCCTCACCGTTATCAACTGGGCTGGCTCCGAGCTGATGCACGCCGGCGACAAGGCGGACCGCAACGGCCTGTTCACCGGCCAGTGGGCTCCCACGCTCCTCATCACCGGCGTGGCGCTCGCTCAGTACGAGAGCATACTGGAGAAGTAAGATCTCGGCGGAAGCGCCGAACTAGCAAAACCGGGCCTGCCCCTTGCGGGGGCAGGCCCGGTTTTCTCAGCGGCGCTCTACGAACGTGCGTCGGCGTGCGGGAGCACGGCGAGCGGGGAGAGTTCGGTCAGCGACGCGATGCCACGCTCCTCGTCGCGGAACCATGCACGGATGCTATTGATGAAGCCCTTCATGGCCCACCTCCTTTCGTTACCAGGGAAGGTTGTTAACCTTCCGTTCATATTTCGGCAATCTTAGGTCCTGGCAAATAGTTTGTCAACAGCAACGATTGTGTCCCATCCACAAAAAAGGCCCCGGTGTAAACCGGGGCGTGGTTAAGGAACCTGGCGGTTACAGGAACGGGTAGGGGTCCCACCCGGTGAAGTACTCGATGCGCTCGCGGGCGATGAGCAGAATCGCGGCGACCACGGCCACGAGCACGATGGCCAGGAAGATCCAGCCCAGCGCGCGGCGGCCGCCGGAGGCTGCCGTGCCGTCCCCGGACGGGGAGAGGAAGTGGATGCTCAGGGAGAACAGCGCCGGCAGGCCTGCGCCCAACAGGATGCCCACGCCGGTGACGAGGAACAGGGATTGCAGCAGGTCAATCATGATGAGTGTCCTTTCCGGCGGTTAGCGGTGTAGGTGGTCGTGGCGGTCAGCGGTGGGGCCGCCGCGGAGGGACTCGAGGCCGCGGGAGGTGTCCACGAAGTCGGCGGGTTCCCCGGAGTCGCGGGAGCCCTTGGTCGCGTCGCTGGTGGTGTGCGCTGGGGACTTGGAGTCGCCGTCCCAGTCGTCGTTGACATTGTCCTTGTGCACCGGCTTCTGGGATGCCTGCCAGAACATGTAGCCGCCGCCGAGGAGGATGATCAGGGCTAGGGCGATTCCGCCCCACAACAGGTCGCCACCCAGCTCGGCCGCCCAGTGGCCGACCCACCAGGTGCAGAACGCCACCAGAGCGGCGACGGGCAGGGTGGTGATCCAGGCCAGCGCCATGCGGCCGGCCACGCCCCAGCGGACCTCGCCCTTCGGGCCGGTCAGGCCGGAGCCGAGGATGGAGCCGGTGGCCACGTGGGTGGTGGACAGTGCCATACCCAGGTGGGAGGAGGTGAGGATGATGGCGGCGGAGGAGGTCTCAGCGGCCATGCCCTGCGGCGGGTGGATCTCCACCAGACCCTTGCCCAAGGTGCGGATCACGCGGAAGCCGCCGGAGTAGGTGCCCAGCGCGATGGCGAATGCGCAGGCGAACTGGATCCAGAACGGCATCGGGTGATCCTGACCGAACTGGCCCGCGGCCACCATGGCCAAGAAGATGACGCCCATGGTCTTCTGCGCGTCGGAGGTGCCGTGCGCCAGCGCCACCAGGGAGGCGGTGCCGATTTGGCCCCAGCGGAAGTAGTTGTCGCGGTGGTCCTGTTCCGCGTTTGCGGTGATCTTATACACCAGCCAGGTGCCGATGGCGGCGATCAGGCCGGCGACGAACGGTGCGAACAGTGCCGGGAGGATGATCTTGTCCAGCACGCCGCCCCAGACCACGCCGTCGAAGCCGATGGCCGCGATTGCTGCACCGATCAGGCCACCGAACAGTGCGTGGGAGGACGACGACGGGATACCGAAGAGCCAGGTGAACAGGTTCCACATGATGCCGCCGGCTAGGCCGGCGAACACCACGAGGAGGAGCCGCTCGGAATCGACAGTGTCATTCAGGTCGAAAAGGTCGAGTTTCACAATGCCGCCCGCGACCGTCTTAGCCACGGCGACGGAGAGAAACGCGCCGACAAGGTTAAGAACACCGGCGAGCGCCACAGCCACCTTGGGCTTGAGTGCGCCAGTGGCGATGGAGGTAGCCATCGCGTTTGCGGTGTCGTGGAAGCCGTTGGTGAAGTCGAAGAACAAGGCAACGACGATGATCAGTACGAGGAGGATTGTGATGCTCACGCGGGAAATTATGCTCCTACACTCGCACATGAAATACGCCCGGGATCGAATGTTCATCTGCCGGCAATATTGGCGCCTCGGCCTACTGGCCCCTAGCTGGCCCGACACTCTAGGGAGCGCCAAGAATTCGTATTCCCGTAACCGTGCTTAACCTGCGATCATGTCCCATACCGTTACGCCCATGATCACCAGGCCCACCACCAGCACGAAGATGGTGTCCGGGCGGCGGGCGTAGTGCTTCAACGCCGTGGTCTTGGCAAACAGCAGCGCGGGCGTGATGTAGACCAGAAACGCCACGAAGATGCCGCCGACCACGGAGATCATGTCCAGAATCGACGGGTTCACAACGGCGACAAGTACTGCGGTGACAAAGACGAAAATGTTGACGGCGAGGCGAAGCGTAGACGTCGAGAAGCGAGCCGCGACGTTCGGCGCCACACCGCGCACGTGTTGTGTCCTCTAGCGTGGTGTATCTGTGACTGCTGGTGAGGGGCCTGATGAATGCGTGAGGCGACCACCGCAGTACCTTTCGAGTCAACTCCTACATCTCCTCGAAAGGAAAATATCCGCGATGGCCGCTGGACCCAATCATATCGACCCCACCGCCTACCTTGATGAACTGCTCGCCCAAGCTTCCCCGGATCTGATGCGGCAGATGCTGCAGGACTTCATCAACCAGATCCTCTCCACCCAGGCAGACAGTGTCTGCGGCGCCGAGTACGCCACCGTCTCCGATCAGCGCACCAACCGACGCAACGGCTATCGCACACGTCAACTCGACACCAGAGTCGGCACCATCGATGTTGCGGTACCGAAACTGCGGGCCGGTTCCTTCTTCCCCGACTGGCTACTCGAGCGACGCACCCGCGCAGAGCGCGCCCTGTCCACCGTGATCGCCGCCTGCTACCTTGAAAGGAGTCTCCACCCGCAGGATGAACGATCTCGTCGCCACCTTCGGCATCACCAACTTGTCGAAATCGCAGGTCAGTGACATGGCCAAAGAGCTCGACGGGATGGTGGAGGACTTCCGCACCCGCCCGTTGGATTCAGACCCGTATTTCTATGTCTCGTGCGACGCGCTGACGATGAAAGTCAGCGAAGGCGGGCGCGTGGTCAAAACCAGCGTGCTGTTGGCCACCGGCGTCAACAATGATGGCTACCGGGAACTGCTCGGCATGCACGTCGCCACCGCCGAGTCAGTCGCATCATGGACGGGATTCTTCCGCGACCTCAAAAGCCCGCGGCCCGGGGGACGTGTATGTGGTCACCAGCGACGCCCACTTGGGCATCCAAGCCGCGGTTAGCGAGGTGGTGCCGAATGCTGCCTGGCAGCGCTGCCGCACCCATTTTTCGAAGAACCTCTCCTCGATGGTGCCGAAGACCCAGTGGCCGACTGTGTCGGCGATGTTCCACACGATCTTCCAGCAACCCGACTCGCAAGCGGTGTGGAAACAGGCCCACGACGTGGTGGAATTCTGCCAGCAGAAATTCCCGCACGTGGCCGACTACCTGGAGAAATCACTCGACGACCTGCTCGCGTTTACCAACACGCCAAAAGCCGTGTGGACCAAGGTGTGGTCGAACAACCCCACCGAACGGCTCAACCGTGAAATCCACCGGCGCACAGATGTCGTCGGGATCTTCCCCGACCGTGACGCCGTGATCTGCTTGGTTGGCGCAGTCCTCGCCGAACACCATGACGACTGGATCCAGCAAAAGCGCTACATGTCGCTGACAAGCCTGGAACAGACTAAAACCATGATCGCCAGCACCGTCATCGACGCCGCCGAGACCACTGAAAACGCCGCATGATGACGCACCAACACCGATCACGCGCCGGACCGTAAACCCATCACGCTGCTAGCTCTATCGAAAGGGCAGATACACCACACCACCGGACTTGACCGGACGCGGACCACAAACGCCGTCGCGCACCCGACGAACCCACATGACTTTTGGGACTGATTGTCCCACGACCGCACAAAAAATGTGACGATTCACGTGCTTTTCTACCCCCGCCGGTACCCTCGTCGTCATGCCTGATACCCACGACGTCACCCAATCCGCGTTGCTGCTGCTCAAGGAGATGATCAAGAATGCGTGCGTGAACGACCTCACCGCCGATTCCGGCCACGAGGTCCGCAACGCGGACACCCTCGAGCGCTTCTTCGCCGGCTCCGGCGCGCGGGCCCAGCGCTTCGAGCCGCACCCGGGGCGGGTGTCCATCGCCTTCACCGTCGAGGGCTCCGACCCGTCCGCCGAGCCCCTGACCCTGCTGGGCCACACCGACGTCGTGCCGGTCGACGAGGCGAAGTGGAGCGTGGATCCCTTCGCCGCCGAGGAGATCGACGGGCGCATCTACGGCCGCGGCTCGACGGACATGCTCTACATCACGGCGGCGATGGCGGCGGTGACCAGGGAGGTCGCCTTCTCGGACACTCCGCCTCGCGGCACCCTGACCTTTGTGGGCTGCGCGGACGAGGAGGCCCGCGGCGGGCTCGGGGCCGGGTGGCTCGCCGAGCACGCCGGCGAGGCGTTCAGCTGGAGGAACTGCCTGTCCGAGGAGGGCGGGTCCCACCTGCCGGTGGCGGACGGCTCCGACGCGCTCGTCGTGGTCGTCGGCGAGAAGGGCGCAGCGCAGCGCCGCCTGCACATCCACGGCGACGCCGGGCACGGCTCGACCCCCTACGGACGCGAGTCGACGGTCGCGCTCATCTCCGAGGTGGCGCGGCGCGTGGTGGCGCTCGAGCCGGAGGTGCGCGCCGACGAGCTGTGGGAGGGCTACGTGCGCGCGTTCCGCTTCGACCCCGACACCGAGAGCGCGCTTCTCGACGGCCACAACTACGCCGCCCTCGACGACCTCGCCCGCTACTCCCACGCCATGAGCCACCTCACGGTCGCGCCGACCGTCCTCCGGGCCGGCTCCGCGATCAACGTCCTGCCCTCGGCGGCCTACCTGGAGCTGGACATCCGCCCCCTGCCCGGGCAGACGCAGGAAGAGATCGACGCCCTGCTGCGCACCGCGCTCGGCGATCTCGCCGACCGCGTGGAGATCGAGCACCTCATCACCGAGGACGCCACGGTCTCCCCGGCCTCCGGCCCGCTTTACGAC
This sequence comes from Corynebacterium senegalense, assembly GCF_900411315.1. GTDB lineage: Bacteria > Actinomycetota > Actinomycetes > Mycobacteriales > Mycobacteriaceae > Corynebacterium > Corynebacterium senegalense. The sequence goes on from NZ_LS990887.1 coordinate 1,336,728, forward strand.
GCCCTCGTGGCCACCCTGGGGGAATTCTTCCCGGGCGTGCCGGTCGTGCCGACCATCGCCGCCGGCGGCTCCGACCTGCGCTTCGGCCGCCGCAAAGGCGGTGTGGGCTACGGCTTCGCGCTGCACCGCCGGGGCAACACGCTGGGCACGGTGCTCGACCTGCTGCACAGCCACGACGAGTACGTCGAGGTGGAGGACGTGGAGCTGACCACCCTGGCCTACCGCTCGCTGGTGCGCCGTTTCCTCGGTGCCTGAGCGGCTAGGGCCACTCGTAGAGCGTCGCTTCCCCGGCGCGCACGCGGACGCCGGGGGTGGGGTCGAGCCAGGCGTCGACTAGCAGCTCGTGCCCCTCTGAATAGGTGCGCAGGCTGATCGTCTCGTTGGTTTTGTCCAGCACCTCGACGTGCGCGCGGGTGAGCCACGGGTGGCGGCGGCGCAGCCCGATGAGCGCCTGGTGCTGCTCGAAGATCCACCGGCCGAGCGGGGACAGCTCGGCGGGGTCGGCGGGCAGGGCGGGACGCACGGCGTCGTCGGCCTCGAAGCCCTCGGTGCGCAGGCCCTCGAAGCCCTGCTCGTCGCCGTAGTAGATGCTCGGCATGCCGGGCAGGGTCATGAGCAGGGCCAGCGCCACGATCTCGCCGTCCTGGCCGACGATGCTGGCGATGCGGTCGACGTCGTGGTTGCCGATGAACGTGTTCGGCAGGACCCGCCCGCTGATCGCCTCGTGGCGGGACAGGGCGTGGTCGAGCTCCCAGAAGTTGCGGTCCTTGATCGACGACCACAGCGCCTTCCACAGCTCGTACTGCGTCACCGCATCCATCGTCCCGGCCTCCGCGATTCCCGCGTAGTCGCCGTGGATGACCTCGCCGAGGAACATCGCGTCCGGGAACTCCTCGCGCACCCGGCCGATGACCTCGCGCCAGAACTCGGGGGGCACGGAGTAGGCGACGTCGAGGCGCCAGCCGGCGATCCCGCGGCGCAGCCAGTGCAGCATGATGTCGGTGACCAGGTCCTTGACCCGGTCATCGGCGTGGTGGAGGGTGGCCAGCTCGTCGTGGCCCTCCCAGCTGGTCTCGCCCGCCAGGCCCTCCGCGACCGCGGGGTGGGTCGCGGCGACGTGGTTGAACACCCCGTCGAGCATGACGTTGATGCCGCGCGCGTTGCACTCGGCGATGAGCCAGTCGAAGTCGGAGTCGTCGCCGAGGCGGGCGTCGATGGCGTAGTGGTCGAGGGTGTCGTAGCCGTGGCCCACGGATTCGAAGATGGGGCCGAGGAGCAGTCCGTTGCAGCCGAGCTCGATGAGGTAGTCGAGCCAGGGGCCGAGGCTTCGCAGCCGGTGGTCCGCGTCGTCGGTGACGCGGTTTCTCACGGGCGCGCCTGTGGCGCCGAGCGGGTAGACGTGCCACCAGATGGTGTCGGCAATCATCGCAACTCCTTGTCGGGCATGAGAGGTCGGACAGCAGGTACTCCAGCCAGGCTACGTCCCCCTCCGGGATCCGGGCGGGCGGCCCCGCTTCACGACGCCACCCCGCCGCCCCGGAGGAACCCGAACGCCTTCGCCGAGGCAGAGCCGTTCATCATGGCGGCCGTCTTCGCCGCCCTCGCCTGGACGCTGCCGGGCACGCCCTCCATCTGCGCCGTCCTTGCCGTGCTCCCCACCATGTTCCCCCAGCTCACCGGCCAGTACTGGCTGCGCTCCTACGCCCCCCGGCCCCGCCCGCGGCGGATGCTGACCAAGGCGAACATCCGGTTTTTCGTCCTCTGGATCCTCGGCCTGGTGGGCATCGCCCTCAACGCCTTCGCCAACAGCGAAAGCGGGCACACCGGGATGGTTGTCGGCGTGGCCACCGCCACGCTGCTCACGCTGGCCATCGGCCCGGCCATCGCACTGGGCAGGCGCCACGCGGACGAGAGGCGGCTCAACGCGGAGTTCGAGGACTAGCGCCGGACTGGCCCAAGACTGGCGCCGGTGGGGCGTCGAGAAGCTCAGGCCTTCGACGAGCGCCGCTTCAGCCCCGACAGGCGCCTGCGCCACCCCTCGGTGATCTCCTTGTAGCGCTCGTCGTGCGGCAGCATGCCTCGGTGGGTGAGCTTGACGTGGGTGTCGCCGTCGTCGCCGTCCTCGAGCTCGAAGATGATGTCGGTGTCGTGCCACGTGCTCTCGCCCCTGTCGCTCTCCGTCGGCTCGGCGTGCCACACCAGGCGGTCGCCGTCGCGGGCCTCCTCGACGGTGAACTCCGCGTACTGCTCCTCGCTGTCCAGCGCGAACGCGCCTCCGGGCTCGCTGGCGGAGCCCTCGATGCCCTCGTCCCACCACTCCTTCGGGTTGCAGATCGCCTGGTAGACCTCCTCGCGCGGCGCGGCCACGTCGAAGGAGGCGGAGAAGTCCTGGATCGCCTCCACGAAGGTGCCGTCGGAGAACTCGTAGTCGGGCATGGCGCCGTCGGGGTCGTAGATCTTCACGTCGCAGCCGGCGTCGCGGAACTCGCGGAAGCCCTCCTTGATCAGCATGCGCCCCGCCTTGTTGAAGCTGGTCACGTTGGACACGTCGAGCACGAGGTGGTCGGCGGTGAGGTTCATGTCGGACAGGTCGTGGATAATCTTCTCCGCCGCGGTGAAGTTGATCGTGCCCTGCAGCTCCACCACGGTGCGCTCCCTGCCGCGGTCCACCGACTTGATGCCCGGCGCGGCGTAGTAGTCCGAGGACATCATGTTCAGCCCGAGCGAGGCGGACAGCTCGCGGAAGATCTTCACCCCGCGCACGGAGTTTCCCTCCTTGTTCAGCCGCGGGCTAAACGACGCCATCCCCAGCTGCCCCGGCATCGTCCCGATCAGCCCGCCAGCCACCCCGGACTTCGCGGGGATGCCCACGTTGACCATCCAGCGCCCCGAGCCGTCGTACATCCCGGCCGAGGTCATCACCGCCTGGGTGATGCGGCAGGACTGCGCCGACAGGACCCGCTCCCCGGTGACGGGCTGGACGCCCCCGTTGGCCAGCGTGGCGGCCATGACGGCGAGGTCCTTGATGGTCACCAGAACGGAGCACTGCTGGGTGTAGGAGTTGACGGCGTCGATGGGCTCGTCGTTGAGCATGCCGAACTCGCGCAGCAGGTGCGCGATGGCGAGATTGCGGTTGGCGGTGGCCAGCTCGTTTTCCACGATGCTCGGGTCGATGCTCAGCTCCCGGCCCGCAAGGCGCGACATGAACGCGCGGATCTTCTCCACCCGCTCCTCCACCGTGCAGGCGGGCCCGTTGATGAGCTGGTTGACGGTGATCGCACCCGCGTTGATCATCGGGTTCGCGGGGATGTGGGTGACCTCGTCGAGCGAGATGGCGTTGAAGGCCTCCCCCGAGGGCTCCACGCCGACTGAGGAGTGGACCTCCTCGGCTCCGAGCTCCTCGAGGGCGAGGGCGTAGACGAAGGGCTTGGAGATGGACTGGATGGAAAACTCGTAGTCGGCGTCACCCACCGCGTAGAGGTGGCCGGTGGTCGTGCACACGGCGAGGCCGAGCTTGTCGGGGTCGGCGTTTTTCAGGTCCTCGATGTAGTCGGCCACCGCGCCGTCGTCCTCGTCGCGCACGAGGTCGAGGATGCGGTTGAGGTATTCGGGCACGGGAGTCGGCATGCGGGCCAGTGTACTGGCGCCTACCGGCCGCTACCCTGAACTCCATGACGGACAAGCGCCTCACCTGCATCCTCCTCGTCGTCGGCGTGGCGCTGCGCACCGCCGTCGCCGCCCGCGGCTGGCTGTACTGGGACGACCTCATCCTGCAGTCCAAGGCGCGCGAGGCGGGCCTGGCGGCGGCGCTGTTCCAGCCCCACGACGGCCACCTCATGCCCGCCGCCTGGGTCATCGAGTGGGCGCTGGCCACCTTCGCCCCGCTGAACTGGCCCGCGGCTCTGGTGGTGCTGGTGGTCCTGCAGCTCTGGGCGGCGGGGGCGGTGGCCTGGGCGGCACGCCAGCTCGCCGGGCGCTGGACGCCGGTGCCGGTGGTGCTGTACCTGGTCAGCCCGCTCACCCTGCCCGTGACCACCTGGCTCGCCGCGGGCGTCAACGCCCTGCCGCTGCACGCGGCCCTGGCGACGGTGCTCGGCCTGGCGGCGCGCGCCCGGCACGGCGACCTGTTGCGGGCCGCCGGGTGGCTGGCCCTCGGCCTGGCCTTCAACGAGCGCGCCCTGCTCGTCGCGCCGCTCGCCTTGGCCGCGCTCGCCTGCTGGGGCCACCGCGAACGGGTGAAGCCGCTGGCCACCGCGCTGGCCGCCCCGACGATTGCGTGGGCGGCCGTGTACCTGGCCCTGGTGCGCCCGGACGCGAGCTCGGACACGCGTGTCTCGCTGGCCGGGCTGATCTGGCGCGGCTACGCCGAGGGACTCGTCCCCGCGGCCGCCGGCGGGCCGTGGGTGTGGGGCCGCTGGCAGCCCTCCCCGCCCTTCGCCCAGGCCCCGCTTCCGCTGATCCTGCTCGGCGTCCTGGTCATCGGCGCTGTGCTGTGGTGGTCGCGCGGCCAGCTCGCCGCCTGGATTCCGGTGGCGGTCTACCCCCTCGTGCCCATCCTCGCGCTGTGGCTGCTGCGCTCCGGTGCGAACACCGCGGAGGAGATCGTGCTCACGCTGCGCCACCTGTCCGAGGAGGCGGTGCTCGTCTCGCTGACCCTCGCGGTGCTGCTGCGCACCCGGACCCTCCCCGCGCTGGCGGTCGGCGCGGTGGCGGCCTCCTGCCTGTTCAGCTCCGTCACCTTCGCGCAGGCGTGGGCCGACCAGCCCGCCCGCGAATACTTCGCCGCGCTGCGCGAACCGGGCCTCAACCAGGACGTCCCCGCCGAGGTGCTGCTGCCCGTGGCCACCCCGCACAACAGGCTGGACCACCTCGCCCCCTGGCTTGTCACCGGGTACACGGAGGCGCCCACGCTCATCGACGCCCACGGCAACCGCCACCCCGCCACCCTCGTCCCCGCCCGCACCAGCGCCGAGGCGTGCAGAGCGGGCGGAACCACAACGCTGCCGCTCGACGGCCCGCTTTACGACGTCGAGTGGACCGTCCTGCTCAACTACAACGCCGCCGCCGACGGCACCGCCGAGGTCGCGCTCGACGGCGAGGCCGTGGAGGTTCCCGTGCGGGCGGGCCTGCACCAGGTGTGGGTGCGGGTTGAGGGCGGTGGGGCGTCGATAAGCGTGCGCTCCGACGTGGAGATGTGCTTCGGGCGCAGCGACGTGGGGCAGCTGGCGGCGCGCGATTAGGCCGTTCTGCCAGTAAGCTGCGCGGTTAAACGCAGCTTCGCCGGCTCTCCCTGAAGAAGCGTCGCAGCGCCACCCCGTCGCTCGGCCACCAGGCGTCTACTAGCGAGCGTTTGCCCAGGCAGCCCCCTCCCGCGGCGCGCATCCCAAACGCTCAGGGCGCTTGTTCCTCCCTCCGGGAACCCCCTGAGCTACACCACCGGCATCCAAACCGGGGCCGCAGTGGCACCGAAGGTGACCGAGCAGCGACGGTCGTCGTGCGACGAGGCAACACGAGAGCTCAGCGGACAGCATCATCCAGGCTGTTTCGGAACCGTGGGGCCCAGCCTTCTGGAACGGGAAGGGAGTCAGTGCAACCAGGAGGGCAGGTGTCCTTCGCTCATTTCCCCGCCAGGTAGAGGGTTACTGCCAGAAACCATCCGCTGAGTTCCAAGATTACCCCCCCTAACGGGGGTGATTTCGGCGAAACCGATCCTGTGAGACTTTTTCCCCGTCCAGTCAGTCGGCGCACGCACGGTTTCGGTGCCCGTACGAAGTTACGTGGTCAAACACATTTGGTACCACTTATTAGGTGTTACATAATTCACGATTCTTTTAGGTTTCTTTACGGTACAGCCGACCGTCCAACTTCTTTAGCCCTCACCAGCACTTTCCCTGAGCGAGGCGGGAACATAGAGTCAATATCGCACGAAGCAATACTCACTAACACGAAAGGAAAGCATCATGCTTGACATCATTGTTAACGCCCTGAACGTCCTGCTCAACGCCGGCCTCGCCGCTCTGCAGTTCCCGGTCACCGTGGTTGGGCAGCTGTCCTCCGCGCTCTTCTAGTAAGGCAGAGCCGGTAGCCTGATACCGCCCCCTCGCACGAGGGGGCGGTATTTACGTGTGCATGGGGGTTGCCTCGCCGGATTTCGGGTTCCCGCGGAAGCACCACCAGGTCACGAGCGCGAACACCGCCGCGGCCGCGCCGAGCATGTAGAGCACCCAGTGGTAGGCCTGAACGTAGGCGGGGCGGTACTCGGCGGCCGTCATGTTGCGCTCGAGCCACAGCGGCAGCAGCGCGCCGGTGATCGCTACGGTGAGCAGCGTGCCGAGCTCGTACGAGACCTCTTCGACGCCCGCGGCCATGCCCGAGCGCGACAGCGGCGCCGCGCCGATGATGGCGATCGACGCCACCGACATCACCGACCCGGCACTCCACCCCACCAGCGCCAGCGCCGCGACGAAGGCGGCGAGGTTGTCCGCGCTGGAGGCCCACGCGACCAGCGCGGTGCCCGCTGCGGCGGAGGCGAAACCGCCCGCGACCAGGGGCAAAAAGCCCACCTTGTGGAGGAACGCCCCGCCGAGCGTCGAGGCCGGGATCGCGGCCAGCGCCATCGACACGACGACGAGCCCGGCGTGGAGGGGCGTGAAGGCGTCGACAAGCTGAAGCCTCTGGGTGGTGTTGAGCTCGGTGCCCGCCATGACGAACATGCCGCCGGCAGCCGCGATGGCGCCGCCGGTGAACATGCGGGAGCGGAAGATGTCGAAGGTCAGCAGGGGCTCGTCGAGCTTTGCTTGACGACTCACAAACAGCGCCCCACCGACAACCGCCGCGAGCGCCGCCGCCGCAAGCAGCGCGCCGGAGCGGGAGGAGTTGGCCGTTTCCTTGATCGTGGCCGTCAGCCCCGACAGGGCCAGCAGGGCGTAGAAGGAGGAGATGACGTCCCAGTGCTTGCCTGGGTTGGGCGTGTTCTCCGGGCCGAGCCAGAACGTCAGCAGGGCGGCGATGACCACGATGGGCACGTTGATGAGGAACACCGACCCCCACCAGAAGGCCTCAAGGAGCGCGCCGCCGACCACCGGGCCGATGCCGGCGCCCACGACGGCCACAGAGCCCCAGATGCCGATGGCCATGTTGCGCTCGCGCTCGTCGGCGAAGGTGAGCCTGATCAGGGCGAGGGTGGCGGGCATCATCGTCGCCCCGCCCACCCCGAGCGCGGCGCGCGCGGCGACCAGCGCCCAGGCGCTCGGGGCGAAGGCCGCGGCCAGCGAGGCCAGGCCGAAGATGGCCAGGCCGATGAGGAACATGAGCCGGTGGCCGATCTTGTCGCCGAGTGTGCCCGTGCCCAGGAGGAGGCCGGCGAGGACCAGCGGATAGGCGTTGATGATCCACAGCGACTCGGTGGCGGTGGCGTCCAGCTGCGCGTCCAGCACCGGCAGGGCCGTGTAGAGGATGGAGTTGTCGAGGCCGATCATGAGCAGCCCGAGGGAGATGACCGCGAAGAAGCCCCAGCGCTGCACCGGGGTGGAAAGGGTGCGACCCACCTAGGCCTCCCGGGGGAAGCGGATGGTGGTTTCGTTCTCGGCGACGGCGAGCTCCACGCGCCCGCCCACCGGGAAGGTGAGCAGCGGGTTGGTGTGCCCGAAGTCCACGTTGGCCACCACCGGGATGTTCTCCAGCAGCGGGATGGAATCGATGGTGGCCTGCAGGTCCTCCCGGGTCACCCTGCTCTCCTTCTGGAAGCGCCCGATGACCACCGCGCGAATGTCCTCCCCACCGGGCTGCTGGATCACCGACATGAGGCGGCGGCGGAACTCGGTGATGTCGGAGTTGAAGGTGACCTCGGCGAACAGCACGCTGCCGTCGAGCTCCGGCAGGAACTCCGTGCCGTGCAGCAGCGTGAAGATGCTCAGGTTCGACCCGATCGCGGTGCCGGCGGCCTCACCCTCCCGGATGGCCCACCATCCCGTCGTGGGCTCCGTCACCCGGCCGTCCTGCTGGGCGTACCAGTCGTCGTCGGTGTACCAGGGGCTCGACTCCCATTCGATCGGATCGTCCGTGAACGCCGCGTGCCGGAAGGAGCGCCGCGTCAGCTCGCTGTGGTCGCGCATGCCGAAGGTCGACCAGTGCGGGCCCGAGTACGTGACCAGCCCGGCGCGCGCGAACAGCGCGTTCTGCAGGGCGGTGACGTCGGAGTGCCCGCAGAGGAACTTGGGGTTTTCCGCGATGAGGTCGTAGTCGAGGAAGGGAAGCAGCTCGTTGCTGTTGAAGCCGCCGATGACGGAGAGGATGCCGTCGACCTCCGGGTCCGCGAAGGCGGCGTGGATGTCGCGCACCCGTGAGTCGACCTCCGAGGTGAAGAACTCGTCCGACTCGTTGACGTGCTCCCCGAACGTGACGTTGAGCCCCAGGTCGGTCAGGCGTGACGTCGCCAAGCGGGCGAGGTAGTCCCCCCTCTCCCTGTCCACGACGAAGGGCAGGGAAAGCGAGGGGGTGACCACGCGGATGGTCGAACCGGGTTGCAGCGGGGCGGGGTAGACAGTCATCTTCTTGCGGGGTTGGAGGATCGGATTCCAAAAAGCCTAGTCGACGGGACCTTCCCGCTTCACGACGCCACTAGGTAGCGATCCAATCTAGTTAGCGTTACTATCTAGACGTGTCCGGACGAGCCTTCCCCACCGCTTGGATCCGCGCCGTGTTGCCCCTGGCGGTGTTGCGCATCCTCGCCGACGGGGAAACTTACGGCTACGACGTTGCCGCGAAGCTCGCCCAGGCCGGGTTCGGCGACATCAAGGGCGGCACCCTCTACCCCCTCCTCGGGCGGCTGGAAACCGACGCGCTGGTGACCACCCAGTGGAAACCGGGTGAATCCGGGCCCGGCCGCAAGTACTACAAGCTCTCTCCGGAAGGACGCGACCATCTGCGTGAAAACACCGCCCACTGGGAGCACTTCTCACAGGTCGTGGCCGCGCACTTCGCCGGCCGGAAAGGAAACGACAATGACTAAGCACGACACCGAGCTGGATCTCGCCCCGCACATTGACCCCACCTGGACCGAAGCCTTCATCGTGGAGGCGCGGCTGCGCGAAGTCCCCGGCACAATCATTGGCGAGGCGCTCGGCGAGGTCGACGACCACTGCTTCACCTCCGGAGAAAGCGCCCTCGACGCCTTCGGTCCGGCGCGCGAATACGCCGCCACCATCGCCTCGAACCACGAGCCCCTCCCCGGCCCCGGGCTGACATGGCTGCTCGTGCCCGCCTTCCTCCAGGTGGCCGGCGTTATTGTGGGCCTCGACGGCGTCACAGGCCTGGTTCAGGGCGATGCCCGCCCACTGAGCTGGGCAACGGTTCTCGTCCTAGCGGTGCTGGGAGTGGCGCTTCCCGTGGTGGGCCGGTTCATGTCCTGGGCCGTCCGCTTCATGATGGGGCGACCCCTGGCGGGCGTGCTCCTGTGCGGCACCGTCTTCGCGTTCATCGCAGCGATCACCGTCGGCGCCGGTCTCGGCAGCACGGGCCGGGTGGGCATCCACGCGTGGACCGTGTTCTTCGTGGGGCTTGCCCTGCTGCTCGCCGGCACCGCGGGGGGCGTGCTCGCGTCCCGGCTGCCCTCGTTCAACGACCCCCTCGTGCCTGCCGGCAGCGTGCGCGTCCCCGGGCGACGGCGGGTTTCCGTCACCGACTTCTACGGCATCGCCTGCTTCGCGCTGGGCGCCGTGCTCATCGTATTGCTTGGGTAAGCGAGACGCGGGAGTCTTAGCGCTCCTCCTCCGTCAAGTACACGGGGATGGAGTGCACGGGGGCGACCACGACGTCGTGGACTTTGTGGTCAAGCTCATGGAGGACGTCGCGAAGCTCGCGGATCTGCTCGACGCTCGGGTCCTGCCCCCGGCGGGGCACGGCGAAGAGCTCGACGTGGAAGACGTGGCCCTCGTCGCGCACCCTTGCTGCGGCCTCGTCCACCCAGGCCACCCCGCGCGCGGTCTGTTCGATCTGGTCGATACAGGGGTGCTTCCCGCCGTCGAGGTCGGTGGCGCGGGCGTCGGTGAGGTCGCGGACCGCGGTGCGCAGGTTGCTCACTCCGTCCCACACGATGGAGGTGGCGACAACCATGGCGGCGACCGCGTCCATCCACCACCACCCGATGCCGATGCCGAGCACGCCGACGATGGTGGACACCGACGTCATCCAGTCCGCCTTGTTCATGTCCGCGTCCGCGTAGAGGACCTTGTCCTGCAGGGGCCCGGCGAGCTTGAGCTTGGCGCGGCCGAGGAGCACCGGGCCGATGCCGGTCACCGCCATCACGGCGACCATGAGCCAGCCCAGCCAGATGCTGTGGCCGAAGAGCACGACGGTCCCGATGGGCGGCTTCTCCTGGTTGATCAGCCCGATCAGCGAGCCAATGAGCAGGAAGGAGCCCATCGCCAGCAGCGCCGCGCCCGCCACGACGTGGCCGACGCCGATGGCACGGTGGTGGCCGTAGGGGTGCTCGGCGTCCGGCTTCTGCTTGATCACCCGCGTCGCCACGAGGAAGGCGATCGGCGGCAGGAAAGAAAGGAGGTCCTCGTACCAGGCGGTCTTCATCGCCTGCGACTGGCCCGACACCACCCCGACCAGGGCGACCGTCACCGCCAGGACGACCAGGGTGATCCGCTCTAGGCGCACCGCCTTGCGCAGCATCGCGCCGTGCTCATCCGGCAGGGCGTCGATGCCGGAACCGGTGCTCGCCTCGTCCACGTGCGTCACTGGATCTCCCCTTCCTCGCGGGCGAGGTAGCGCTCGAGGGCCACGATCAGCTTGTTTTCACCCATGGGCACCGCCATGACCATCTTTTCCTTCGCGCCCTCCGGGCTTTCCACCGTGGTGTACGGGCGGGTCAGCGCAACTTTCGACGCCCAGGGGGATTTGGAAGTCAAACCCCCGATCATCACGTCGATCTCACCGTCCTCCATCCACCCCGCCAGCACGCTTTCCGGGGCGGTCTTCCACTCCACCCGGGCATCGATGCTGTCGGCGAAGCCGCGGACAAGGTCGGCCTCCGTCCCCGAGACCTCGCCGGTGTCATCATCCACGTCGGTCCACGGCGCGTGCTCGGAAACACCGACCACGAGGGTGCCTCCGCTGGCGCGGTTGAGCGTCCCGCCCGGGTCGGCGGGTATCGACCCACACCCACCGAGGAGCGAGGCTCCGAGGACGAGCGCCACCATTCGTAGTGATCTTCGCACCGCGTTGACCTCCGTTTTTCAGGTGCCAGGACGCCCGAGACCGCGGCCCGACACATGGCTATTGTTTTATGCCACGGAGATTACACGGCGCCGAACTACGTGGCGCGCCCGCCAGGGCAGGAGTACGCTCGGCGGCACACCACACATGAAAGGTCATTTATGAAAGCCCTCACCTGGCAAGCCAAACGCACCGTGAGCGTCGAGGAGGTCCCCGACCCCACGATCATCGAACCCACCGACGCCATCATCCGCATCACCTCCACCGCCATCTGCGGCTCCGACCTCCACCTCTACGAAGTCCTCGGGCCCTACATGGACAAGGGCGACGTCATCGGCCACGAGCCCATGGGCATCGTCGAGGAGGTCGGCGACGCCGTCACCAACCTCAAACCGGGCGACCGGGTCGTCGTCCCCTTCAACGTCTCCTGCGGCCACTGCTACATGTGCGAGCGCGGCCTGCAGTCCCAGTGCGAGACCACGCAGGTCCGCGAGTACGGCAGCGGAGCAACCCTGCTCGGTTACTCGCGCCTCTACGGCTCTCTGCCCGGCGGCCAGGCCGAATACCTGCGCGTGCCCCACGCGGATTACGGCCCCATCAAGGTCCCCAACGTTGGCGAGGACGAGCGCTACCTCTTCCTCTCCGACGTGCTGCCCACCGCCTGGCAGGCGGTCCAGTACGCCAACGTCCCCGCCGGCGGCACCCTCGCGGTGCTCGGGCTCGGCCCGATCGGGCAGATGTCCGCCCGCATCGGCGCCCACCTGGGCTACCGCGTCATCGGTGTCGACCCCGTCGCGGAGCGGCGCGCCATGGCCGCCCGGCACGGGATCGAGGTCGACGAGGGCGGCGAGGAGGTTGTGGAAAAGCTGCGCCAGCTTAGCGACGGCCGCGGACCCGACTCCGTCATCGACGCCGTCGGCATGGAAGCCCACGGCTCCCCCGTCGCGGGCGCCGCTCAGGCCGCCGCTGGCCTGCTCCCCTCCCCGCTCGGCCGCGCCGCCATGGAAAAGGCGGGCGTGGACCGCCTCGGCGCGCTCTACACCGCCATCGATGCCGTGCGCCGCGGCGGCACCATCTCGCTCAGCGGCGTCTATGGCGGGATGAAGGACCCCATGCCGATGATGACTCTGTTTGACAAGCAGGTGCAGATGCGGATGGGCCAGTGCAACGTGCGCAACTGGATCGACGACCTCCTCCCGCTGGTCGATGACCCCTCCGACCCCCTCGGAGTGCTCGACCTGAAAACCCACACCGCGCCGCTCGACGATGCCCCAGCCATGTACGAGAAGTTCCAGAAGAAGCAGGACGGCTGCATCAAGGTTGTCCTCAAGCCCTAACTCTCAGGGAGAAAGACAATGGCACTCGACTCGCAGAACCTCACCCGCCTCGCCCTCGGCGCCTTCATGAGCTTCGCCGGCACCAGCCACCTCACCTTCGCCCGCAAGGACTTCCAGGCCCAGGTGCCCGACTGGTTCCCCATGAACAAGGACCTCGTGGTCCTCGGCTCCGGCGCCGCCGAGATCGCCCTCGGCGCCTCCCTGCTCGCCCTGCCCCGGCAGCGCAAGCTGACCGGCACCGCCCTGGCCGCGTTCTACACCGCCATCTTCCCCGGCAACATCGGCCAGTACGCCGAGCGCAACGACGCCTTCGGCCTGGACACCGACCGCAAGCGACTGACCCGGCTGTTCGGGCAGCCCGCGCTCATCGCCGCGGCGCTGTGGGCGGCGGGGTTCCCGGAAAAACGCGGGAAGTAGTCCGCGGGCGGGGCGTCGCTGAGCAGTTTCGTTCCGGGTAAGAGCGGAAGGGCAAGAATCCGGCAATCCGCGCAGAAATCGTGGATTCTTGCCCTTCTGTTCTTACCCTGAGGCGCCGACACCCCGCGCCGCCCCGGGATCGGGTCCACATGCTCGCTAGTGAATGCGAGTTAGTCGAGAGGAACCGCGCCGCTCGTCGGCGGTTTCTCGGCTGACCAGCATTTACTAAAGAGCATTTGTTATATCGCGCTGCAAACTTCGTCCCGGTCACCCGACGCGCCGGCCGAGGGCACGCTTCGCCCGCCAGTGCAGGAGAACTGCCAGCGCGCCACCGAGAACCAACGCCGTGCCCAAACGGCCGGCCCCCTCCGCCGTCTCGGGCCAGGAGGGCAGCGCGACGATCCACAGTGGAGTCTGCGCCAGGACGTCCCCGCCGAGGGTGACGGAGAAGTTTGCCAGGACCACCACCGTTGCGACGGCGGGCGCGGCTCCGGCGCGCAGCAGCACCCCCGCGCGGTGCGCGCGTTCTCCGTGCGCATCATGGCCCACGCCACCTCTGCCCGAGGCCACACCAGCACCGGCAGCAGCCCCGTGCCAAGCGGCAGGATCACGAAGGCAAACAAGCCGTGCACGTACGAGGCCGGGTAAATCAGGCAGGCCAGGCCCATCGCCACCACCGAGAGCGCCACGCAGCCGGCGAGGACGAGGTCGCCGGGGAGCGAGGCGCGCCACCAGTTCTTCGGCATGCCGGCAATCGTACGTGGCGCATCCCGCTGCGCTGGCTAGCGTGAAGGCCATGAGCCTCCGCCGCATCTCCGTTGTCCTCTTCCCCGACGTCGAGCTCCTTGATGTCGCTGGCCCCGTGGAACTCCTTGCTCGAGTCGAGGGACTTGAGGTCCAGCTCGTCTCCCGGGACGGCGCCCCAGTGCGGAGCTCCCAGGGCGTTGCGCTGGCGGCGCACGGCGACTTCGCGGCAATGGACGGTGATGTCCTCCTGGTCCCCGGTGGAATGGGCACGCGCGCCCTGGTCCGCGACGCTGGATTTCTGTCCGAGTTCGCTCGCATGGTGCGCACGGCCGACATCGTCGCCTCGGTCTGCACCGGCTCGGCACTGCTCGCCGCCGCGGGCCTGCTGGAGGGATACTCCGCCACCAGCAACAAGCGAGCTTTCGACTGGGCTTCCTCCTTCGGCACCGACATCAACTGGCGACGAAGCGCCCGCTGGGTCCACGACCGCGACCGATGGACCTCCTCCGGTGTCGCAGCAGGGATGGATATGGCCGCCGCCCTCGTGGCCCACTATTTCGGCGAAGCGACAGCGCAGGAGATCACTGACGCGATTGAGCTCCGGGTCTCCCGCGACCCGGAGGATGACCCGTTCGCGGTGTAGCGGAAGATCCTCCTGGTGAGGCTGGGATCGGAGCAGCTGGGGGGCGTCGATAAGCGGGATGCGGCGGACAACGAGGGCCAGCCTGCTTCCGGGTAAGAGCGGAAGGGTAAGAATCCGGCATGCCGCGCAGAAATCGTGGATTCTTACCCTTCCGTTCTTACCGTTAGGCGCGGGTTACCACACCGTAACCCCATCCCGACCACGAAAAGCGCCCCGCCCGTCGTGAGACGGTGCGGGGTGTGTCCCGAAAGGTGCCCGGATCTTAGAGGAAGATCTTGACGATCTTGCCGATGAACCCGAAGACCTTGCCAACGATGCCGCTGACGTCCTCGAACTTCTGAGCGCCGGTGGTTGACTCGTCCCAGCCGAAGAAGTCGTCGGAGGAGCCGGAGGTGGTGCCCTCGGTGCCCTCGGTGTCGTCGGCCTTGCTGGAGGAGCCGAAGATCGAGTCGCTCTCGGCGGTGGCGGTGGCGGCGGGGGTCTCGGCGGTGGTGGTCTCGGCGGAGGCGACGCCAGCACCGGCGGTCGCGATGACGGTGGCGGCGGACAGGGCGAGAAGGGTGTTCTTGAGATTCATGGTGTCTCCCAGTGGTGGATCGGAAAGATGGGTCGGGGTGGGCAACCGCGGCTCGGATGCTGCGGACCCGTGGCTGAGAAACTAACACCGGGCCCCTGACCTGCGGAAGAGCTTTGCGCGCCACCCGCCGGACGGCGGGTGTGCACGAAAGTGGAAACGCCCCCGGGCTGTCGCGCGAAGCCACTGCGCAGCGGCACCGCGCGCCCGAGGGGCCGGTTGCGGCGGCGGGTGTAGACGGAAGGAGATACTTCCAGGGGGCAAAGAATTAATCGGCAAACAAAAAGCTCGAGCCCCGCGGAGGGACTCGAGCTGTTGTGCCCGGGGGGGGACTTGAACCCCCACGTTCTTGCGAACACTGGCACCTGAAGCCAGCGCGTCTGCCAATTCCGCCACCCGGGCGGGCGACTTGATTAATATAGCACCACGCCTCGGCGCACTACCAAATCCCGTGCAAGAGGCCTATATTTTGCGGTAGCGGGCGCGGCTCGAGGCTCATACGTCTATGTCAACGGGCTGTGCCCACTTATACTGTTTCAGTTATCAACCGCACGTGCAGCTGACAGCAAAGGGAAGGAGGTGCGGGTAGGTGGCTTTTCTGGACAGGTTGGCCAAGCTCGACAGTTCGATGCAGCGCGGCCTGGACAACAGCATGGCCGCGATCTTCGGCGGCAAGGTTGTGCCGGCCGAGATCGAGGAGCTGTTGAAGCAGGAGGCGCAGGACAGCCTCGTCATGTCCGACCAGGACGAGGTCGTCGCCCCGAACGTGTACGCGGTCGGGGTGTCGTCGAAGGACCTGGAGAATCTGTCGCAGACCCGCGACCTGCCCGCCCAGTTCGCTGACCAGCTGGCGCGCTACCTGCGGAACCAGGGCTGGTACCTCGACGGGCCCGTCGTCGTGCGCGTCGCCGAGGAGTCCGGTCTGCGGACCGGGCAGCTGCGGGCGTCGTCGTACGTCGATTCGGCACCCGATGTTTCCAGCGGTTTCGACGCGATTTTTGCGGAACCAACGACACACAATGAGATCGCGGGCCGCCACGGCCGCGACCAGGAGGATGACATGTCCGAGCCCAACAACGTCAGCGAGCCGACCGTGAGCCTGCTTCTGCAGGACGGCTCCTCGCGGACGTACCTCGTGCGCGAGGGTTCCAACATCCTCGGCCGCTCCAACGACGCCGACTTCCGCCTGCCGGATACGGGCGTGTCCCGCCAGCACGCGGAGATCACGTGGGACGGCGAGTCCGCGGTCCTGGTGGACCTGGAGTCGACGAACGGCACGACCGTGAACGACGAGCCCATCGAGAACTGGCTGCTCGCCGACGGCGACGTGATCACCGTGGGCCACTCCCACATCGAGGTGCGGATCGTCGAACCGCGCGCCGACCGGGGGCTGACCTCCGACGCCGGCCGCAACCCGGACGACGTCGCACACCCCCAAACCGAGTTCTTCCGGGGCCAAAGCCCGGATGAACGCAACCTCTAAGGAGCCGCATGGATTCCGCGATCATCCTCGGGGCACGTTTCGGGCTGCTCATCCTCCTGTGGCTGTTCATCCTGCTCGTCATGTGGGGGCTGCGGCGAGATGTGGTGGCGGCGTCGGGGGTGCGTCGTCAAGCGGCTGCCTCCGCCCCGGTCAAGCGCGAGAAGGCGCGCCAGATCGTCGTGGCCGAGGGCCCGCTGAAGGGCTCCCACATGGAGATTTCCAGCGTGGAAGACGTCACCCTGGGCCGCGCCGAGGGCAACGACTTCGTCCTCGGCGACGACTACGCCTCCTCGCGCCACGCCCGCCTGTTCCGCCGCGGCAGCGAGTGGTTCGTGGAGGACCTCGACTCGCGCAACGGCACCTTCGTGCAGGGCACCCGCATTGACCAGCCGGAACGCGTCTCTGTGGGCACGGACATCAAGATGGGGCGCACGATTGTGAGGCTGATGCCATGACTTCCGGGACCCTCAAACTGAACTTCATCGCCGCCTCCGACCGCGGTCTCGTGCGCGGCAACAACGAGGACTCGGCCTACGCGGGCCCCAACCTCCTCCTGCTTGCCGACGGCATGGGCGGCCACGCCGCCGGGGAGGTCGCCTCCCAGCTCATGGTCGAGCACATGGAGCACCTCGACCGCGACCCGGGCGACGCCGACGTCCTCGCCCTGCTCGGCGCGGCCGCCGACGACGCGAACGCGTCCATCGAGCGCTCCGTGCGCGAGAACCCGGAGCAGGAGGGCATGGGCACGACCCTGACCGCCCTCATGTTCAACGGCTCCGAGGTGGGCCTCATCCACGTCGGCGACTCGCGGGGCTACCTGCTTCGCGACGGCTCACTGGCGCAGATCACCGAGGACGACACGTTCGTGCAGTCCCTCGTCAACGAGGGCAGGCTCGACCCCGCGGACGTCTCCTCGCACCCGCAGAAGTCGCTGATCCTCAAGGCCTACACCGGCCGCCCCGTCGACCCGCACCTGGAGATGATCCCGGTGCGCGCCGGCGACCGCTTCCTGCTGTGTTCCGACGGCCTGTCCGACCCGGTCACGGCCTCCACCATCGAGGAGACGCTGCGCCGCGGCACCCCCGAGACGGCCGCGCACCGGCTCATCGAGCTGGCGCTGCGCTCCGGCGGGCCGGACAACATCACGGTGGTCGTGGCCGACGTCGTGGACAGCGCCTCCCCCGACGCGCCCCGGCTGCCCACCGCCCCCGCGAGCGCGGGGGCGCTGCTGCCGGACCACGAGCCGACGCACCCCGACTCCGCCGCGAGCCGGGCGGCCGCCCTCATGCGCGCCGCCGACGCCCCGGCGCCGACGGTGCACACCTCCACCCTCAAGGGCGGGCGCGGGCCGGAGACCCCGGGTACCGCGCAGGAGACGGGTGCCGAGGAAGAAGAGGAGTCTCACCGGCGCCGCACCGTCTGGCCGTGGGTCGTGGGCCTGCTCGTGCTCGCCATCGCGGGCGTGGGGGGCTTCGCCTGGCTGAACAGCCGCGTCGAGGACACCTACTTCGTCGCCGCCAACGGCGACAAGCAGGTGGCCATCCAGCAGCAGCCGGGCTCGCTGCTGGGCAACACGGAGCGCTCCGACTACCAGCTCGCCTGCATCAACGACAAGAACGAGCTGCGCATCACCGGCACGACCGACCTGCCCGACGACTGCAAGGTCTTCACCACCGACGACCTGCCGCCCTCGCAGCAGGACGCGATGCGCGACTTCAGCGGCGGCACCTACGAGGAGGCCGTCGCGCTGATGAACAGGCTTGCCGACGAGGCGCTGCCGGTGTGCGTCGATAAGCCTGCCGAAGGCAACGGCAACAACAGCGACTGCAGGACGGTGAAGTGACATGTCGCGAATCTTCTCCCGCACACGCGAGCTGGGGCTGCTCATCTGCGCCGCCCTGCTGCTCCTCCTCATGCTCTTCGGACTCGAGATGTCGCAGGGCCGCGCCCTGTCCACCGAGATGCTCTACCTGGTCGGCGGGTTCATCGGCGTCTACGCCATTGCGCACCTGGCCATCTGCCTCACCGCGCCGCACTCCGACCAGGTGCTGTTGCCCGTCGCGGCGACGCTCAACGCGATCGGCCTGGTGGTGATCTACCGGCTCGACCTAGCGGAGCGCCCGGGCTACGGGGCGCTGGCGGAGCGGCAGGTGCTGTGGTCTTTGGCCGGGGTGATCCTGCTCGTGCTCACCCTGGTGTTCGTGCGCGACCACAAGTCCCTGACGCGCTACTCCTACCTCCTGGGGCTGACCGGGCTCGTCCTGCTCGCGCTGCCGCTCGTGTGGCCGCAGCCGCCGGACTTCGCCGACGCCCGCATCTGGATCTGGCTCGGGCCGTTTTCCATCCAGCCGGGTGAGTTCTCCAAGATCCTGCTGCTCATCTTCTTCGCCCAGCTGCTGGCGCAGAAGCGCTCGCTGTTCACAGTGGCCGGCCGGCGCGTGCTCGGCATGAGCTTCCCCCGGCTGCGCGACCTCGCCCCGATCCTCGTGGTGTGGGCGATTGCCATCTGCATCATGGGCATCTCCAACGACTTCGGCCCGGCGCTGCTGCTCTTCGCCACCGTGCTGGGGATGGTGTACTTCGCCACCAGCCGCACCTCCTGGCTGGTCATCGGCCTCGGGCTCGTCGCCCTCGGCGGGTGGGCCGTCTACCAGGTCTCCGGCAAGATCCAGGAGCGCGTGAACAACTTCATCGACCCGCTCGCCCACTACGACAGCACCGGCTACCAGCCCTCCCAGGCCCTGTTCGGCCTGAGCTGGGGCGGGGTCACCGGCACCGGGCTCGGCTACGGCCACCCGGACATGGTGCCCGTCGCGCACTCCGACTACATCCTCGCCGCCGTCGGCGAGGAGCTCGGCTTCGCCGGCCTGGCCGCGGTGCTCATGCTCTTCGCCGTTTTCACCACCCGTGGCTTCCACGCGGCGCTGCAGGTGCGCGACTCCTACGGCAAGCTTCTGGCCGCCGGGCTGGCCACCACCATCGTCATCCAGATCTTCGTCGTCGCCGGCGGCATCTCCGCGCTGCTGCCGATGACCGGCCTGACCACCCCCTTCATGTCCGCCGGCGGCTCCGCCATCATGGCGAACTACATCCTCGTCGGCCTCCTCCTGCGCATCTCCAACGGGGCGAACCGCCCGGCCGGGGAGGACGCCGCCGCGGGCGCCTACGAGCTGGCGGAGGTTTCACGATGAACAAAGCAATCCGCCTCGGGGCCGTCGTCTCGCTCCTGCTCACCGCCGTCCTGCTGATCAACTTCACCGTGATCCAGGGCTTCCGCGAAGAGCTCTACGCGCAGAACCCGCACAACGCGCGTACCTTCGTCGAGCTCAAGCAGATCAACCGCGGCAACATCAACGCCGGCGGGCAGGTCCTGGCGCAGTCCTACAAGGACGGCAACGACTTCTTCCAGCGCGCCTACCCCAACATGCCCTACTCCTTCGCCCCGGTCGTCGGCTACGTCTCCGACCAGTACGGCACCGCCGGGCTCGAGTCCGGGTACAACGCCGAGCTGACCGGCGAGGGAGGCCTGGGCAACAACCGCTTCACCCGGACAGGCAACGAGCAGGCCACCCCGGGCAACAGCGTCGAGCTGACGCTCGATCCGAACCTGCAGGCCCTCGCCTACGACCAGCTGGACAGCCGGGGCTACAACGGCGCGGTGGTGGCGATGCGGCCGTCGACAGGCGAGGTGCTCGCCATGGCCTCCACCCCGTCCTTCGACCCCAACGCCGTGGTCAACCCCGACACGGCGGAGGCGACGTGGCAGCAGCTCAACGACGACCCCGGCAATCCCCTCCTCAACCACGCCACGCAGGAGCAGCTGCCGCCCGGCTCGATCTTCAAGATCATCACCACGGCCGCGGCCCTGCGCAGCGGGTTCACCCCCGACTCCCCCGTCACCGGCCAGTCGGAGATCCAGCTGCCCGGCACCAACGTCTCCCTGACCAACTACGGCGGGCAGACCTGCGGCGGCGGCGGGACCGTCACCCTGCGCACCGCCTTCGCCCTGTCCTGCAACACCGCCTTCGTGCAGACCGCCCTGGACATGGGCGCCGACCCCCTGCGCAAGGCCGCTGCGGACTTCGGCGTGGGCGAGCAGTACGACCTCGGCCTGCCCACCGCCGCAGGCTCCCTCGGCGACATCCCCGGCGCGGCCGAGCTGGGCCAGTCGGCCATCGGCCAGCGCGACGTCACCATGACCGCCCTGCAGGCCGCCGTGATGGCCTCCACCGTGGCCAACGAGGGCCGCCGCATGAGCCCCTACGTGGTCTCCCGCGTCGTGCGCCCCGACCTCACCACGATCCGCGAGAATCGCCCGCGCGAGATCAACGAGGCGCTCACCACCGAGGAGGCGGCCACCATCCGCGACCTCATGTACGGCTCCGAGCGCTCCACCGCCGGCTACAACGGCAACTCCTACGCCTCCAAGACCGGCACCGCCGAGCACGGGGAGGGCGCCGCGCCGCACACCTGGTACGTCGCCTTCGACCCGGCGAAGGACGTCGCCGTGGCCGTGGTGGTCAAGGACGGCGGCAACCTCGGCGTCTCCGCCACCGGCGGCCAGGTGTCCGCGCCGATCGGACGAGCCATCCTGAACGCAGCCCCCGCAGGAGGAAACTAATGCACACCGACAACAGGGACGAACTCCAGAGACTCGTCGGCGACGACTACCGGCTGCAGTGGATCATCGGCCACGGCGGCATGTCGACGGTGTGGCTCGCCGACGACCGCGCGAACGACCGCGAGGTGGCCATCAAGGTGCTGCGCCCGGAGTTCTCGGCCAACGAGGAGTTCCTCACCCGCTTCCGCAACGAGGCGCTGGCCGCCGAGGGCATCAACTCCCCCAACGTGGTGGCCACCTACGACTACCGCGAGGTGGACACCGGCGCCGGCTACTCCATGTGCTTCATCGTCATGGAGTACATCCGCGGCGAGTCACTGGCCGACCTCATCGCCCGCGAGGGCAAGCTCGACGAGGCGCTGGCCCTCGACGTGCTCGAGCAGGCGGCCCACGGCCTCGCCGTCATCCACCGGATGGGGCTGGTGCACCGCGACATCAAGCCCGGCAACCTCATGATCACCCAGAACGGGCGGGTCAAGATCACCGACTTCGGCATCGCCAAGGCCGCCGCCGCCGTGCCCCTGACCCGCACGGGCATGGTCGTGGGCACCGCCCAGTACGTCTCCCCGGAGCAGGCCCAGGGCCTGCGCGTCTCCGCCGCCAGCGACGTCTACTCCCTCGGCGTCGTGGGCTACGAGATGCTCTCCGGGGCGCGCCCCTTCACCGGCGACTCCTCCGTCTCCGTCGCGCTCGCGCACGTGTCCAACGAGCCGCCCGCCTTATCGACGTCCGTCAGCGCGCCCGCCCGCGAGCTCATCGAGATCGCCCTGCGCAAGGACCCCGGCACCCGCTTCCGCGACGGCAACGAGATGCAGCTCGCCGTCGCCCAGGTGCGCAAGGGCCAGCGCCCCGCCCAGCCCGAGGGCGACGCCACCACCCGCGTCGCCGTGGAGCCCTCCGCCACCGCGTCCACCCAGATGCTCGCCTCCGTGGCGCAGCCCGCCACGGCGCGCCCCGCCTCCCCGCAGCAGCGCCGCCCCCAGGGGCACCTGCCCGAGCAGCAGCGCGCCGCCGCCCCGGTGGCGCCCGACCGGGAGGAGGACAAGCGCGGCGGGTTCGGCCTCGGCCTCGCCATCGCCGCGGTGATCCTGCTGGCAGGCGGCGCGCTCGTCTGGGCGCTCACGGCCGGCCCGCTCGGCGGCTCGGGCACGCGCAGCTCGACGAGCACGCCGACCATCGTCACCCAGACGCGGACCGTCGCCCCGAGCACGACGAGCAACCAGCCCTCACGTGAGACCACCACGGTGCGCAGCCGGGAGCGGGTCACCACCAGCGACAACGCCCCGGGGACCGTGAGCTTCGTCGAGGCCCCGGAGAGCGAACCGACGCAGCCGACGACGGCACCCAAGCCGTCGACAAGCGCGGCCCAGCCGGGCACCACCGAGCGCAGCACCCCCGCGCCGGCGACCCCAAACCCGGGGAACCCGGGGGGCGCGGGCGAGCGGCCGGACCTGGAGAGCCTCCTCAACCCCCAGAATGGCGGTAACTAATGACCATGATCGCGAACCGCTACACCCTCGGTGAGCTCATCGGCACCGGCGGGATGTCCGACGTCTACGCCGCCACCGACACCGCCCTCGGGCGCAACGTGGCCGTCAAGATGCTCAAGGTCGACATGGCCCGCGACGAGAACTTCCGCGAGCGCTTCCGCCGCGAGGCGCAGAACTCCGCGCGCCTCAACCACCCCAACATCGTCTCCGTCTACGATACGGGCGACGTCGCCCGGGAGGGCGTGGCCGTGCCCTACATCGTCATGGAGATCGTGCACGGGCGGAACCTGCGCGACATCGTCCGCCAGGAAGGCCCGCTCAGCCCGCGCGCCGCGGCCGAGCTGCTGCTGCCCGTCACCCGCGCCCTGCAGGCCAGCCACGACGCCGGCATCATTCACCGCGACATCAAGCCGGCCAACATCATGGTCACCAACACCGGCGCGGTGAAGGTGATGGACTTCGGCATCGCCCGGGCGCTCGACGACTCCACCTCCGCCATGACGCAGACCTCGGCGGTCATCGGCACCGCCCAGTACCTCTCCCCGGAGCAGGCGCGCGGCAAGGCCGCCGACGGGCGCAGCGACATCTACGCCCTCGGCTGCGTCATGTACGAGACGGTCACCGGCCGGCCGCCCTTCGAGGGCGAGTCCCCTTTCGCCGTGGCCTACCAGCACGTGCAGGAGGACCCGGAACCGCCGAGCACCCGGATCGAGGGCCTGGCCGAAAGCGAGGCCGTCAACCTCGACGCGGTGATCCTCACCGCCATGGCCAAGCACCCCGCCGACCGCTACCAGTCTGCCACCGAAATGGCCCACGACCTCGAGCTTCTCGAGCGCGGCGCGGTGACCTCCGCCGCCCGCAGCCACCTGTCCTACGGGGAGCCGGACTACTCCGACGCGACGATCATCTCCGGCTCCACCGTCGCCGCCCCGCCGGCCGAGGTTATGCCCGCCGGGGCCGCGCCCGCGAACGGCGACGGGAGCCGCTACGAGCAGCACCGCCGCGCCCACGAGAAGACCGGGGGCGCGGACTGGATGAAGTGGGTCGCGGCCCTCCTGGCGCTCATCCTCGTCGGCGCGGCCTCGCTGCTCGGCTACAACTACCTCACCAGCGACGACAAATCGGGCCCCTCCGTCACGGAGACGATGGTCGAGGTGCCGGACCTCAAGGGCAAGCTCCGCGACGAGGCGGTTGCCACCCTCGAGGGCCTGGGCCTGCAGGTGGCGGTCAGCGACACCCCGAGCCCGGACGTCCCGCGCGGCGAGGTGATGGGCACCAACCCGACGGCGGGCAGCCAGCTGCGCCCCGGCACGCTCGTCACGGTCACCGTGTCCTCGGGCCGCGAGCTTACCGACGTCCCCGACGTCACCGGGCTGACCCCGCAGGACGCCTCGGAGGTCCTCGCCGACGCGGACCTCGAGCTCAACACCGAGTTCCGCAACGAACCGAGCGACACCGTCCCGGAGGGCGCGATCATCTCGCAGAACCCTGCCGCCGGGGCGCAGCTGTCCAAGGGCTCCAAGGTCTCGGTGGTCGTCTCCACCGGCCGCGAGAAGGTCACCGTGCCCTCGATGGTGGGCATGACCGTCAACCAGGCGACCCAGCTGCTGGCGTCGATGGACCTCAAGGCCACCGTCACCCGCGTGGACTCGGAGAAGCCGGAGGGCGAGGTCATCGCCGCCGCCGGCGAGAACACCGAGGTGGACAAGGGCACGACCGTCGAGCTGCGCGTGTCCAACGGGATGCTGATGAAGATGATCGACATCGGCCGGATGTCGCCCTCGCAGGCCGACGCCGCGCTGCGCGAGGCCGGCTGGACCGGGCGGCTCGTCGCCGGACCCACCGTCCCCACGGGGGCGGCCGTGGACCAGGGGCTCATCGGACACCAGTCCGTGGCGGCCGGGGAGACGATCCGCAAGGACCAGGAAATCGGCTACAACCTGTGGAACTTCGATCCGCTCCAGCTTGTCCCGCGCCGGTAGCCCCGCCCGGGTGCTAAAATTGCTGCCCACAGCGTGCTTCACCCGGCACGCCCGCGGGCGGCCAGAACGCCCGCGCCATTTCGAATACTGCAACTGGCGTCCGGTGGCCCACCGTTTCGCCTGAAAGCGAAGGGTTTTGCAATGCCTAAGGCA
Organism: Corynebacterium senegalense; assembly: GCF_900411315.1. GTDB lineage: Bacteria > Actinomycetota > Actinomycetes > Mycobacteriales > Mycobacteriaceae > Corynebacterium > Corynebacterium senegalense. The sequence continues at coordinate 1,361,398 of NZ_LS990887.1, forward strand.
AAAGTAACCAAGGACAGCCGGCCGATCTCGACGGCCTCCTCCGGCGCCTCGCGCACCCCGGTGAAGATCAACACCGGGGGAACGCCCATGTGGTACAAGGTCATCATGTTCGGCCTGATGATCCTCGGCCTCGCCTGGCTGATCGTCTTCTACATCGCGGGCAGCCAGATCCCCTTCCTCGCCGAGCTCGGCCCGTGGAACTACCTGATCGGCTTCTCGGGCCTCATCGCCGGCCTCCTGATGACGATGGGCTGGCGCTAACACAGCGCGCTCAGTGGCGCTCCCCGGTACGCCGGGGGGCGCCCTTTTTGCTGCCCCGACGCCACCGCCACCGAGGCCGAGGGGTTGTTCTCATCCCTCCACACTTCCCCCTAGCACCCGCCCCGGCCACCGCGTCCGAGACACGCCGGGGCGGGTGCTGTTGATTTTCGGGAGCCCGAGTTATCCACAGACTGTGGAAGAACCTGTGGACGGAGCAGTTATCCCCACCTGTGGATAACTCTGTGCATTACTTCCCCACACCCGAACACCGAGGGGTGGTGAGCTGCACAAACGCTGGTGAGCGCGCTGTGGAGCGTTCGATTTCGCCACGGTGTTCTAGGAATTACAAAAATGTTTTTATCCAGACTGTGGGTAACTCTTGTGANCTTAGTATGTGTTGTTTTTTTAATATTTCTCAGCGGCAACGGGGGCTTGTAAATAGTAGCTCGTCGGCAGGGCAAGAGGTGGATAAGGGAGAGGGACCACCCCCACGGCCATGCCGCCCACGTGCCCCCACAGGCTGACGTTCGGCGCGAGCAGCGAGTACGCCAGGTTGAGGGCGAGCAGGGCGAAGGGGGCGCGGAGGTCCGTGTGGCGTCGGTAAGCGACGGCGATGAGCACCGCCATGAGCATGTAGAGCGCGCCCGAGGCCCCCGCCGTGGGCGTGTCGAAGTTCAGCGCCAACACCGTCGCCGAGGAACCGAGCAGGCCGGCGCCGTAGGCGAGGGCGTAGGCTCGGGTGCCCACGAAGCGCTCCACCTCGGTGCCGATGAGTGCGAGCATGAGCACGTTGACGAAGACGTGCGTGACGTCGAGGTGCAGGAAACCCGCGGTGACGGCGCGCGTCCAGCCCCACGGCTCCGACTCGACGAAGGGGCCGTACAGGACCATGGCGGTGCCGAGGCGCGAGTCCCACACCGCGTTCGTGATCGACCGCGCTTGCGCGGCTGCGGCCACGTAGTAGAGCAGGCACAGCGCGCAGATGGTGGCCGTGGCGGGTGCGCCGGAAAAAAGCTTCTTGATGTCCATATGAAAAGACCCCCGGCGCGGGGTGCGCGGGGGGCGGGTCGGTCGGTGGTTACTCGAAGTCCACGGATTCGATGACGACGTCCTCGACCGGGCGGTCCATGCGCCCGGTGCGGACCTGGGAGATCTCGGAGACGACCTTCTGGGAGGCCTCGTCGGTGACCTCGCCGAAGATGGTGTGGCGGTTGTTCAGCCACGGGGTGGCGTCCACCGTGATGAAGAACTGCGAGCCGTTCGTGCCCGGGCCGGCGTTGGCCATGGCCAGCAGGAACGGGCGGTCGAACTGGAGCTCCGGGTGGAACTCGTCGGCGAACTGGTAGCCCGGGCCGCCGGTGCCGGTGCCGGTCGGGTCGCCGCCCTGGATCATGAAGCCCGGGATGATGCGGTGGAAGATAGCGCCGTTGTAGAACGGGCCCTCGTTGCTGCCCGCAGCGTTCTTGGTGGAGTACTCGCCCTCGCCGGTGGCGAGGCCGACGAAGTTCTCCACCGTCTTCGGCGCGTGGTTGCCGAAGAGGTCGATGCGGATGTCGCCGTGGTTCGTGTGCAGGATTGCAGTTTGAGTCTTCAAAGTCATGGTGTCCAGAATACGCGTTCCGCTGGTGCGCGGTCGCAGGGTGCGCTACTCGACGGATCGCGTCCGCGTCCTGGGGTTTCGCCGGCGGGGTGCGCCATCGGTCGAGTGCGCCCCGCCGGCGGCGCCCTACAGGCCGGCGGCCACCTCGTCGCGCGCGGCGACCAGGTTGCGCAGGGAGGGCTCGACCTCGGCGTAGCCGCGGGTCTTCAGGCCACAGTCCGGGTTCACCCAGAGGCGCTCGGCGGGCACGTTGGCCAGCGCGGCGCGGATGAGCTCCACCATCTCCTCGGTCGAGGGCACGCGCGGGGAGTGGATGTCCCACACGCCGGGGCCGATCTCGGAGTGGAAGGTGGAGTCGATGTCCTCCAGCAGCTCCATGCGGGAACGGGCCGCCTCGATCGAGGTGACGTCGGCGTCGAGGCCGGCGACCGCGTCGATGATCTGGCCGAACTCGGAGTAGCAGAGGTGGGTGTGGATCTGGGTGCCCGGCTGCGCCTCCAGCGCCACGAGGCGGAAGGCGCGCACGGCCCAGTCGAGGTAGGCGGGGCGCTCGTCGGCGCGCAGCGGCAGCAGCTCGCGCAGGGCGGGCTCGTCGATCTGGATCACCTTGATGCCGGCGTTTTCGAGGTCACGGACCTCGTCCGCCAGGGCGAGGGCGATCTGGTCGGCGGAGACGGACAGCGGCACGTCGTCGCGCTTGAAGGACCAGGCCAGGATAGTCACGGGGCCGGTGAGCATGCCCTTGACCGGCTTGTCGGACAGGGACTGGGCGTACTTCGCCCACTCCACGGTCATCGGGGCCGGGCGGGAGACGTCGCCGACGACGATCGGCGGGCGGGTGCAGCGGGAGCCGTAGGACTGGACCCAGCCGTTTTCGGTGACGACGAAGCCGACGAGAAGCTCAGCAAAGTACTGCACCATGTCGTTGCGCTCGGCCTCGCCGTGCACGAGGACGTCGATGCCGATCTCCTCCTGCAGCTCGATGACGTTCTTGATCTCGGCCTTCAGCGCGTCGCGGTACTGCTCGTCGGTGAGCTCGCCGGCCTTGTGGTCGGCGCGGGCCTTGCGGATCTCCGGGGTCTGCGGGAAGGAGCCGATGGTGGTGGTGGCGAGCTTGGGCAGGCCGAGCTCCTCGTCCTGGATCTTCTTGCGCTCCGCGAACAGCGGGGCGCGCTGCACCTCGCCCGCGGGCAGCTTCTCGACGCGAGCGCTGACCTCCGCGGAGTGGATCGTCGCGGACTCCGCGCGGGTGCGCACCGCGCGGTCGGACTGCGCGAAGGCCGACACCGCCTCGTCCTCGCCGGCGACGAGGGCCCGGACCTCGGCGATCTTCTCATCGGCGAAGGACAGCCACGGGGCGACCTCGACGGGCAGGTTGCGCTCGGCGTTCAGGGTGTGCGGCACGTGCTGCAGGGACGTGGAGGTGGACACCGACACGGTACCGTTGTCGCGGCCCAGGCCGTTGAGCACCTCGGTGCGCTCGCGCAGGTTGGCGGCCCAGACGTTGCGGCCGTCGATGAGGCCGGCGACGAGGTGAACGCCCGCCGGGATCGCGGCGGCGACGCGGGAGGCGTAGTCGGCGTCGGTGTCGAGGGTCCAGGGGGCCAGGTCGACGTGGAGCGCCTCCGGGGCCAGCTCGCCGAGGACGGCAAGCGCCTCGCGGGCGGCGCCGTACGGGGTGGTCAGGTACACGTTCGGGCGGTCCTCGCGGGCCAGCAGCGTCGACCACGCCTCGCGCAGGCGCGCGGCGATCTCGGCGTCCGGGGTGGACAGGTCGGCGACGACGGCGGGCTCGGCGACCTGCACCCACTCCACGCCGGCGGCCTTCAGGGCGGAGAGGACCTGGGCGTAGGCGTCGACAAGCTTCTCGAGCAGCGACCACTCGGCGGGCTTGGACAGGGCAAGCAGGGTGACCGGGCCGACGAGGTACGGGCGGACGGTGTGGCCGGCCTCGCGGGCCTCCTCCACGATGCGCACGATGCGCTCCGGCGCCGGGGTGATGTCCTGGCCCGCGGAGACCTCGGGGACGAGGTAGTGGTAGTTGGTGTCGAACCACTTCGTCATCTCGAGCGGGACGCGGGTGTCCGTGCCGCGGGCGAGGGCGAACTCCTCGTCGAGGTCCGTGCCGCCCGGCACGAGGCCGACGGTCAGCGCCGTCTCGAGCACCTGGTCGTAATAGGCCACGTCGGCGGGGATGGCGTAGTCCTCCGTCAGGCCGAGGTCGCGCAGGTGGTTGTAGGTGTCGATGCGCAGCGCGCGGGCGGTCGAGCGGAAGGTCTCGGCGTCGATGCGCCCCGCCCAGTAGGACTCGAGAGCGCGCTTGAGCTCGCGGTTCGCGCCGATGCGCGGGTAGCCCTCGATCGTCGCTTTCGGGAAGGAAGTGGTCATGTCGTGTCCTTGAATGAGAAGTTCAGAAATGTGTGTTTACAAGGTCGCGTCCGGGCGCGGGATGCCCACCCGGTCCAACAGGTCGCGGGTGACCGCGATGTCGTTGTGGGTGTAGATGTGCAGCCCGCCCGCCCCGGCGTCGAGGATCGTGCGGGTCAGCTCCGCCGAGAGCTGCATGCCCACCTCGTATTCCTCCTCCGGGGAGGACGCCGCCGCGAGAGCCCCGGCGACGTGCTCGGGCACGGTGATCCCGGACAGCACGCCCATGCGCTCAACCCGCTTCAGGCTGGTCATAGGCATGATGCCCGGGATCAACGGGATGCGTACCCCGGCGAGGCGGGAGGTCTCCACGAAGTCCAGGTAGTCCCGGGCGTCGAAGAAGAGCTGCGTGATGGCGAAGTCGGCGCCGAGGCGCTGCTTGGCCAGCAGCACGTCGAGGTCCTCGTCGCGGTTGCGGGACTCGGCGTGGCCCGAGGGGTAGCAGGCCACCGACAGGGCCAGCTTGCCCGCGGCGAGCCGGAACGTCTCCTCCTCCTCCACCTCCTGGATGAGGTTGAGCAGGTCGGTGGCGTGCTGCAGGTAGCCCTCCGGCAGGCGCGACTCGCCGGGCGGGAGGTCGCCGCGCAGGGCGAGGAAGCCGCGCACCCCGGCGTCGAGAAGCGTGCGGATCCACACGGTGAGCTCCTCGCGGGTGCCCGCCGTGCAGGCGAGGTGGGCGATGGTGCGCAGGTCGGTCGTGCTGTCCAGCCGCGAGATGAGCGCGGCGGTGCCGGCGAGCCAGTCGGAGCGGCGCGAGGAGGTGACCGAGACGTAGTCAGGGTTGTAGGCGCTCAGCCCGGCGATGAGTTCGTCGAGCCGGGCGGCGTCGGCGCCGTGGCGCGGCGGGATGAGCTCGAAGCTCAGCGCCGTGCGGGCGCGCGGCTTGGGTGCCGGGGGTGTCTCGTCGGGGCGATCCAGCGGGGCCGAGGCCGAGACCAGCGGGGGCGCTGTGCAGACTCGGGAAGCCGGCGCGGAAAGCCGCGACGAAGGGGTGTTCCCACGCATGGTTAGGGGCCTTTCGTCTGCGGTGATTCCTGGCCGGGCTCGGCGCTTACGGAGCAACGTTGTTACACAAGGTAACCAGCCGTTCTGCCCCGCACAACGAAAAATGAACCGCTTGGTCTAATTGCCAGTTCATGGGGCGCTTTTGCGTGAATATTATTCGTCACCTAACGCAGCTTTGCGTACCGCTCTGTACGCAATTTTTGGGATGGCGTTCCCACACCGTTGCCGCGCCGCTTCCCCGTCCGTACCCGCGCCGCGTCAGCGGGCGCGTGGCTAGGCTGGGGCACACGGCAGCTGTACGGCACGCACGACGAAACGCAAGGAGACACCATGAACCTCACCACCGTCCGCCTGGCCCTGCGCGGGGCCGGCGCCGCCTTCGATTACTTCCGCAAGCTCGACGACGAGAAGCAGCGCGACATCTACGACGCCGTCGTCGACGCCATCAAGAACGACGAGGTCCACGGCATCGAGGATCTGAAGGACATCGACGAGCTCGAGGACCTCTACGGCACGGCCCGCGCCCACGCCGGAGACGTGGTCCGCTCGAGCCACGACCGCCTCGATCGCCGCCGCGCCGCCTTCGCCGCGGCGGCCCCGGAGCGCAGGGCTCGCCTCGCGGAGCTGCGGGCCGAGGCGAAGAACGCCCCCGCCACGGTCAAGGCGGACAAGAAGGCCAAGAAGAGGGCGAAGACCGGTCGCGCGGCCGCCATCCTCGCCGGTCTCGCGGCCGCGGGCGGCGCGGCCTGGGCCGTCTACACCTTCCTGCTGAAGGACCGCGCGGGTGCGACGGCGCAGCCCGCCGAGCCCCGCCCGGCCTCCTCCACCGGCACGGCCACCCTCGTCTACTCCACGACGACGGAGGACGACCGCGTGGCGGGCCCGCTGGGCGAGGAGCCCGCGGTGCGCGACGAAGAGCTCCTCAGCTCCATCGACGAGCAGCTCTCCACGCTGGACACGCTTGACGACGACCAGCGCGACGCAACCCGCTAAGCCCCGCCCCCGGGCACGACCGGCTGGCGCCACGCAGTGATGAGGTGGCGCACCAGCCGGTTTTTCACGTCCGGGAACAGCTCGTTGGCGGTGGCGGACAGCGGCCTGGTGGCCACGATGAGCTCGGCGGCCATCTCCAGCGGCTCCAGGTCGGCGGCGACCAGGCCGTGTGCGGCCGCCTTGTCGATGAGCAGCTGCACGCGCGCGAAGAACTGGTCGCGCTTGGTCAGCACCTCGGTGTCCACGCTGCGCGGGTGCTCGTCGGCAAGCGCCCCGACGAGCACGCCGATGCCGTAGTCGGCGAGGCGCCAGATGGCGGCCTCCCAGGTGCCCCGCGGGTCGGTGTCGAACTCCTCCACCGTGCGCGCGAGCACGGTGTCGAGCGTGTCGAACAGGTTCAGCGCGCAGGCGAGGCGCAGATCCTCTCGGGTGGGGAAATGCCTGTACAGAGTGGCAATTCCCACCCCGGCATCCTTGGCGATGCCCTCGAGGGTCACCTCCGAGTTCGTCCTGGTTCGGAACTGCTCGGTGGCGGCCTCGATGAGCTTTTGTCGTTTGAGTTTTGCGTCGGCGCGCACGGGCACCCTCCTTAGTTGAGACGGGGGCTGTTAAAGTGCACGATACTCACCTGCTAACTGATAGTTCAACCTACGTTTAGGTGTGGTGACCGTGCCCCCAGAAGCCCCCGTCCTCAGCGTGCGCGACCTGGCCCTGCGCAAGGGCGACGCGCCGTACTCCTTTGACGTCCACCCCGGCCTCACGCTGCTGGAAGCCAGCCGCGAATCGAGCGCGCCGTCTCCGCCCGCGAGGCGATCCGCGAGCAGGTCGCCTGGGCCCAGCCCTTCTTCTCCCGCGTCCCCCGCGACATCCTCGGCCGGCAAGCTGGTCACCATGGCGCTGATGTCGCTACAGCTCGTGGCCTCCAACGGGCTCTACCCGCCCGAGGTGCAGCCGGCGTTCATCCGCTGGGTGCATAGCTCGGACCCGATGCGCTTCAGCGTCGACCTGCTGCGCCACGCGCTGTTCGGCACGTGGGACGGCGACCCCCGCCTGTGGCGCGCCGTGGCGGTGCTGGCGCTTTTGGCCGTGGCCTCCTGGGTCATCGCCGCCGCGGGCATGTACAAGCACCGGGTGATCAGCGCGAAGGACCGGCACCCCGAGCTCAGCGTGTAGCGGGCGGGGCGCGGGTAATACCCCCGGTGGGTATCGTGGCGGGTGGACTCATTTGACCCCCGAACAAGGAGAAGACATGAACGCCCGCACCCTCGCAGCACGAGCCGGCCTCGCCCTCGCGGCGGCTGGCACCCTCGGCCTCGCCGCCTGCACGCCGCCGAACGAGCAGCCCAGCACCGCAGGCTCCAGCAGCGCGTCGAGTTCCCGGGGCGCCGGTGGGGCGTCGCAAAGCCCGGCCCCGCACGACCATTCCGCGATGAGCCACCCGGCCGACGGTGGCCCCGCCCCCGCCGGGATCCGGGAGGCTGCGAACCCCGCCTTCCCCGTCGGCTCCCGGGTCACCCTCGCCGCCGACCACATGCCGGGCATGGAAGGTGCGGACGCGACCGTCGCGGGCGCCTACGACACCTACACCTACGCCGTCAGCTACACCCCCACCGACGGTGGCGCGCCCGTGGTGGACCACAAGTGGGTGGTGCAGGAGGAGATCGAAGGAGCCGGGAGCGAGAGGCTTGCCGACGGCACCGAGGTCGTCCTCACCGCCGACCACATGCCCGGAATGCGCGGCGCCACCGCGACCGTCGTCTCCTCCACCGACCAGCCCGTCTACATGGTCGACTACGAGGCGGACGGGATGACAATGACCAACCACAAGTGGGTGGTCGAGGACGAAATCCGCTGAAAGCTCCTATCCTCGGTGGTGGCACGTTCCCCCGGGAGGGTTGCGCTTCCGGCGGGAAGGATGTTTAATGTTGATACATCACCAACTTAGGAAGTAGGAGAAGCACATGTTTAACCCCCTGAAGAAGATCCCGACCGGCGTCACCACCGCGGAGGACAAGGCCAGCGCCAAGCTCGCCTCCGCCGCCCTGCGCGCCCCCATCGGCCTGTACATCCTGAACTCCGGCCTGGGCAAGTTCAAGGCCGACAAGGGCACCGCCGAGTTCCTGCAGAACATGGCCTCGACCGGCCTGCCCTTCGTGAAGGAATTCGACGCCGAGAACTTTGCCAAGCTGCTCGCCACCGCCGAGACCTCTCTCGGCGCTGCGCTGCTGCTGCCCTTTATCCCGAACCGCCTCGTAGGCCTCGGCCTGACCGCCTTCTCCGCCGGCCTGCTGAGCATGTACTTCGGCAACCCCGACATGACCCAGGACGACGGCATCCGCCCGAGCCAGGACGGCACCGCCCTGGCCAAGGACTCCTGGCTCGGCGCCGCCGGCCTCGCGCTGGCCACCCTGCCGAAGAAGTAAACCCTCCGGTTTCGCCCCCGCCGCCCCTTTCCGGGCGCGGGGGTCTTTTGCTTACGGGGGGGGTGCTTGCGCAGGGGGCGGGCAAGACGAGCATGTAGCCCGGAAGAGGCGCCTCAGGCGTGCCCGCAGCACCCATATGCTCGTCTTTGCCCCGGGACGCGGAAAAGGCACCCAGCGCAAACCGGGTGCCTCATAAAATGTGGAGGATAGGAGAATCGAACTCCTGACATCCTGCTTGCAAAGCAGGTGCTCTACCAACTGAGCTAATCCCCCGTGGTGGGCCTAGCAAGAATCGAACTTGCGACCTCATCGTTATCAGCGATGCGCTCTAACCGACTGAGCTATAGGCCCTGGGAACGAGATAGAACATTACCCACCGCCGGCTTTAACAACAAATCGCCAGGTCAGTGGGCTGTTCTTCCTGGTTCACCTACCTCGGCGCGTTGCCCATGCGGATGGTCAACCCGCCCGCGAGGTTGGCGACGGCGTTGTAGATCACCGCGGTCAGCGGAGCCATCACCGCCACGAACACGACCCCCACGAGGCCGAGGAGCGCGGCGGCGGAGATGAGGAGGGGAAAGTCCACGACCTGGTCCCCGCCGACCCCGCCGATCAGCGAGTTGACCGATTCGATCACCCCGGCCGCCTCGAGGCCGCCGTAGAGCAGCGTCGCCGCGATCATCCACACGATGAAGCCGACCGCTGCGAGGATCGACCCGATCTTGAACGCCGAGGCGGGGCTGACGTACGTGATGGTCACCTTACGCGCGGCCACGGCTACTCCCCGCCGTCCTGCTTAGCGGGCGCCCCGGGCGCGGAGGAGGTGGTCTCCATCGCTTCCTCGAGCGTCTTCTCGCCCTTGGCCACGGCGGTGGCCTCCTCCTCGCCCTCGTCCTCGACGTTCTTGTCGATGGCGAGCAGCTCGACATCGTCGGCAAGGTCCACGAGGCGCACGCCCATCGTGGCGCGTGACGACGGCCGGATCTGGCTGACCTCGGTGCGGATCACGCCGCCGGCGGAGGTGATGGCGAAGATCTGGTCCTCCTCGTCCACGGCGAGGGCGCCGATGAGCTTGCCGCGCTTCGGGGTGTACTTGAACGTCATCACGCCCATGCCGCCGCGGCCCTGGGCGTTGTACTCCTCGATGGCGGTGCGCTTGCCGTAGCCGCCGGTGGTGGCCACGAGCAGGTACTGGCCGTCGGTCACCACGGTCATGGCGAGGAGCTGGTCGTCGCCGCGGAAGCGCATGCCCTTCACGCCGGCGGTGGCTCGGCCCATCGGGCGCAGCTGCTCGTCGTCGGCGGTGAAGCGGATGGCCTGGCCCTGTTCGGAGACCAGGAGGATGTCCTCCTCCTCGCTGGCGAGGACGGCTCCGATGAGGGCGTCGCCCTCGTTGAGGTTGATGGCGATCAGCCCGGCGGAGCGGGCGGACTCGTAGTCGGTGAGGCGGGACTTCTTCACGCGGCCCTCGCGGGTGGCCAGCACCAGGTAGGGCGCGTCCTCGTAGGACTGGATCTGGATGACCTGGGCGATTTTCTCCTCCGGCTGGAACTCCAGCAGGTTGGCCACGTGCTGGCCGCGGGCCGTGCGGCCCGCCTCTGGCAGCTCGTAGGCCTTCAGGCGGTAGACGCGGCCGAAGTTGGTGAAGAAGAGGATCCAGTCGTGGGTGGAGCAGATGAAGAAGTTCTTCACCACGTCGTCCTGCTTCAGCTCCGCGCCGCGCACGCCCTTGCCGCCGCGCTTCTGCGACTTGTAGGCGTCGACCTTGGTGCGCTTGGCGTAGCCGGTGGAGGTGATGGTGACCACCACGTTCTCGCGGGCGATGAGGTCTTCCTCGGTGACGTCGCCGGTCGCCGCGACGAGCTGGGTGCGGCGGTCGTCGCCGTACTTGTCCACGATCTCGCCCAGCTCCTCCGCGACGATGGCGCGCTGGCGGGCGGGGTTGGCCAGAATGTCCTTGTAGTCCGCGATCTCGCGCTCGATGGCGGCGAGGTCGTCGACGATCTTCTGGCGCTCGAGGGCGGCGAGGCGGCGCAGCTGCATCTCGAGGATGGCGTTGGCCTGGATCTCGTCGACGTCGAGGAGCTCGATCAGCCCCGCGCGGGCCTCGTCGACGGTCGGCGAGCGGCGGATCAGGGCGATGACCTCGTCGAGCATGTCGAGCGCCTTGACCAGGCCGCGCAGGATGTGGGCGCGCTTCTCGGCCTCGTTGAGGCGGTACTGGGTGCGCCGGACGATGACCTCGATCTGGTGCTTGACGTAGTAGCGCAGCATCTGGTCTAGGCGCAGGGTGCGCGGCACGCCGTCGACGATGGAGAGCATGTTCGCGGAGAAGTTGGTCTCCAGCTGGGAGTGCTTGTAGAGGTTGTTCAGCACGACGCGGGGCACGGCGTCGCGGCGCAGGGTGACCACGATGCGCATGCCGACACGGTCGGAGGACTCGTCGTCAATGCGGGATGCGCCCGGCATCTTGCCGTTGTTGATCTGGTCGGCGATGCCGGCGATGAAGTTGTCGGGGTTGACCTGGTAGGGCAGCTCGGTGATGACGATGACCTGGCGGTTGCCGATCTCCTCGATCTCCGTGACGCCGCGCATGCGGATCGAGCCGCGGCCGGTGGTGTAGGCGTCCTTGATGCCCTGGTCGCCGACGATGAGGCCGGCGGTGGGGAAATCCGGACCCTTGACGCGCTGCATCACGGCATCGAGGGTGGTCTTCTCGTCGGACTCGGGGTTCTCGAGGATCCAGTAGATCGCCTCGGCGAGCTCGCGGAGGTTGTGCGGCGGAATGTTGGTGGCCATGCCGACGGCGATGCCGCCCGAGCCGTTCATCAGCAGGTTCGGCACGCGCGAGGGCAGGACATCCGGCTCTCGGGTCTTGCCGTCGTAGTTCGGGGAGAAGTCGACCGCGTTTTCGCGGATGTCGCGGACCATCTCCATGGCCAGCGGCGTCATCTTGCACTCTGTGTAACGCATGGCCGCCGGGCCGTCGTTGCCGGGGGAACCGAAGTTGCCCTGGCCGTCGACAAGCGGGTAGCGCATCGCCCACGGCTGGGCCATGCGCACGAGGGTGTCGTAGATCGCGGAGTCGCCGTGCGGGTGGTAGTTACCCATCGTGTCGGCGACGGGCTTCGCCGACTTCACGTAGGAGCGCTCGGGGCGGTAGCCGTTGTCGTACATCGCGTAGATGATGCGGCGGTGGACCGGCTTCATGCCGTCCCGGACGTCGGGAAGCGCGCGGCCCACGATCACGCTCATGGCGTAGTCGATGTAGCTGGTCTGCATCTCCTCATTGATGTCAATGGGTTTGATGCGGTCGTACTCGTCACCGCCGAGGGTGTCGTCACTCATGGATTGCCTTTCTTTTGCCTGTGGCCATTGTATCTGGGCCCTGGCGGGGTTTCGCAGCCGTCAGTGGTATCAAAGTGGTATGGCTATGACTCTCCGCTTGTCCACGGAGGAGGACAAGGCGCTCGTCCTCCTCGCCTCCGCCTGGGGCTGCTCCAAACAGGAGGCCGCGCGCCGCGCCATCGTCACCTCCGCCGCGCGCATGCTTGACGACGCCACCGTCACCGCCCTCGCCCGCAGCCGCGCCCAGGAGTACGCCGCCGCCGAGGCCCGCATCCGCCAGGCGCGCGGGCTGTGAAGGGCCTGAGCACCGAGCAGATGCTCGCCGTCGCGGACGAGGTCTGCGCGATACATAAGGTGCGCGTGCGCTCCTTCGCGGCGCTCGCGGCCTGCGCCGCCGTACCGGGGGCCCGCGTGCACGGCGCACCCGTGTTCGATTCTGCGGAGGCCGCGGCCACCGAACTCTCCCGCGCTGTCGCCGCTCTGCGGCCCCTGACCGGCGCGAACGACGCGCTGGCGGAGGTGGCGGGCGCTGTGTACCGGGACTGGGCGGAAGTGGGGTGAGGGGCGTTTGTTGGGCGTCGAAAAGCGAAAAACGCGCGGCCACCGGCCAGTCCGCCGCCACCGAGCTGTCCTCCACCTCCTCCGGATCCTCCGGCGCCTCGGCGAGCTCCGACAAGCACAACGCGCCCGGGGGCGTGGACGTCGCGGAGCCCGCCCCGCTGCGCACAGCGCCTACACGGGCTGCGCTCCCCTCTCGTTCGGCCTGGCGGTCGCGGTGATCGGGCTGCTCGGGGCCATCCTCGTCAACGGTGTTCCCGCCCTGACCGGAATGCAGCTCCCTGACCTGCAGAAAGCGATGGCGGACCTCCTTCCGTAGCCCGGCTGGCGCGTCGGGGAGGCGCATGTTAAGTTTGGTGCTGTTGTGGTTGCAGTGACAATTGTTACTTACGGGCATGAGCGCTGCGGCGGAAGAGCCCCAACACGAAGCGGCGGAACCCCACGCGCATGAGCCGCGCGTACGGGGTTTTTCTGCGTGCTGCCTGCGATTGCGCTGTGAGATTCACAGGTTGTCAGTGGCCTCTGCGGTGTCCCGCCCCACTCTTTCCTCACCCCAAGGAGAAACCAAGAAAGACCCACAAGGCTCTCGTTGCCGCTACCGCAAGCCCCCGTGCTCACCGCCACCCCGGCCGTGCACGCCGAGATCGTCGCTCCGGAACCCAGCTCCCGCCTCGAGATCCCGGCCGGCGTCACCGACTTCTTCCAGTCCGTCCCCCGCTTCCGCGCCACGAGACCGAGCAGGCCCTCAAGATCGGCGCTGCCTGGTTCCTCATCTCGACCGCGGTTGGTCTCGTCTCTTCGATCGTTGGGGGCGTGCTCGGCTCCTCCACTGCAGCTTCCTCCCTCTCTGCGTAACGCGAGCCACACCCCGGGCCCGCCCCGGGGTCTTTCTTCCCCCGTATGTTCGAATCTGTGTTCGATGTAGCGCGTCCCGTGTCGACCGCATGTTCTAAGGTGTGCACAAACGAATCAAAAGGGGGTGCCACGAACCATGCTGAGCTCGCTTGTCGACGACATCGCCAACGCCACCAACGAACTCTCCGTCTTATTCTCCCACCCGGAGCACCTCGACTTCGCCGACGTGCGCGGGGACATGGAGCGCCTCTACGCCGCCCTCGACAAATTCGCCGCCATCGACGCCGCCTTCGCCTTCGTCGCCGACAGGGACGGCGCCGGCTCCGCCGTCGGCGCGAACCACGCCACCCAGTACCTCGTGGATGTCCTCGGCCTGTCCCGCGCCGAGGCGCTGAGCAGGATCAAGCGCGGGCGCGACCTGTTCGGCGAGCCCGAGGTGCCGGAGCCGCCCCGGGAACCCGAAGAGGACGAGGCCCGGGCCCGGACGCGCCGGCAGGAACAGGAGCGCCGCAGGGCCGCCGCGCGCCGCGCACGGGAGAAGGCCCGAAAGCGCGCCGCCGCCATCAACGCGGAGAAGCAGAAGATCATTCAGCAGTGCCTGCGCGACCTCAACGAGCACGCCTGCCCCGCCTACGACGAGCTGCACGAGCAGGCGCTCGCGGAGGCGTCGACACGCGGCCCCGAGGACCTGCGACGGTGGTTGCGCGAGGCCGTGCGCCGCGCCAATCTCGCGGGCCGGGACTACGACGGCGAAAAGGACCCCTGCGCCGCATGGAAGAAACGCGCGATTCTCTTCGGCCGCACGGACGCCGACGGCCTGACCCGCGTCACCCTCCAGGTCCCCCGCGCCGAGCTCGCCCTCCTCAAGGCCCTCATCCAGCCCGGGTACGCGCCCGGCACGAACGCCTCCGACTCCCCGGCCGACGACGCGAGGACGCGCACCCAACGCGGTTTCGACCAGCTGACGGCCATCCTGCGCAGCTACGAGAACGGCAGGCAGGATGCCAGGCGCGGGGTGGCGTCGATAGTCCTCTCACTCACCGCCGAGGACCTGGCCCGCGCGGACCGCGACAGCCTCTTCCCCACGAACACCGGGGTCGACCTCAGCGCCGGCGACATCATCCGCCTCGGGCTCAGCGGCACCGATTTCCTCCTCGAACTTGACCCCGTCACCGCCCTCCCCCTCAACCTCGGGCGGACCCGGCTGGCCAGCATCGAGCAAAAGCTCGCCATCTTCGCCGCCCAGGGCGTCTGCGCCTGGGCCGGGTGCGACAAACCCGGGATGGAACTCGAGGCCCACCACGTCATCGCCTGGAAAGACGGCGGCCCGACCAACATCTCGAACCTCGTCGGCCTCTGCCGGGAACACCACAGGTGCAACAACGACAACAGGGACGGCCACCGCAACATGGGCCACGTGGACATCAACCGCGCCACCGGACGGGTGGAACACCACCCCGCCGGCACCGGCCCGCCCCGCACCAACGAAACCACCGGCTACCGCTCCTCCGCCGGCGCCACGATCAGGCACCGCGCCGCACCCAACCCCGCCCGGCAACCGACCTAGGACAGGCACCCGGCTCAACTATGCTGGTCACCCATGAGCGACCTCAGCGCACTGCTAACCGAGACCACCCGGCCCACCGTCGTCCGCGACCTCGCCGAGCTCGTCGACACCACCGCATCCAGCCAATCCGGCCTCACTGGAATGGCCATCAAGTCCGCCCTCGGAGCCGTGAGGAAAGCCCAGCCCGACGCCGTGGCCAAGGGCATCGACCGGTTCCTCCCAGAGATCGTCCGCGAGCTCACCCCCTACTGGGAGGCATACTCCCCGGAGCAGTCGGCCGGGTTTGGCAACTACCTCGCCTCCCGCGAAGAGGACGTCACCTCCTCCATCCTGAAGCTCGGCGACGCTTTTGCGGACCGGGGACCGGCCCCGGTGCAGAAGGTCTACCGCAGCCTGCGCGACAAGGCCAGCTCGATCGTGGCACCCGCCCTGCCGCAGCTGGGCGACATCGTGGAGCGCCACGCCCGGTAGCGCCGACCGGCCTACCCGCGCAGCTTCTCCTCGTAGAAGCGCACAAACCTGCGGCCCACGACCTCGGGGCTGCGGGCCCACTTGTTGTGCCCCAGCCCGCCGTCCAGCTCCTCCACTGCCGGGTGCGCCGCAGGCAGATGAATCGCGAGCGCCTGGGCCGACTCCAGGGAGCAGTCCTCATCGTTGGCGAAGCGCGTCAGCAGCACGGGGACGGTGACCTCGGTTGTTGCCGTCTCGTAATCCGCCCCCGCGATGTGGGAGAAGGAGTTGGTGCGCGACAGCTTCGCCCACTCCCGCACGTGCAGGCCCGCCTGGCGCCCGTAGCCGGCGAGGTCGAACCTTCCGCCGGGCCAGAACCCCAGGACGCGGGACACGGCGGCCATCACCGGGGCGCCGATGCCGACGCGCCACTTCGGCCGCCCGGTGAAGGAGCGCCAGTACGGGCTGCCCGTTCCCACCCCCATCATGCCGATCACGTTCTGTTCCTGCGCCGCCGGGCTGGACAGGAACAGGGAGCCAATCTGGCCGCCCATCGAGTGGGTGAGGAGGACAACCGGGTGCCCCGGGGGCAAGCCCAGGACCTCTTTCGCGGCGGCGATGGTCAGGGGGTAGTCCTCGGTGACCATGGTGTGGTAGCCCCAGGAGCTCCGGCGCGAGGCGGACGCAGTGCTGGTGCCCTGCCCCCGCAGCTCGCCGATAGCGGTGGGAAAGCCGTGGTCGCGCAGCCACCTCGCCATCGGCTTGAAGTACCTGGCGCCCATGCCGAAGCCCGGCCAGATCACAACCAGCGGCTTGGCGGGCTGGGCGGTCTCGCCGGGCGCGAAAAGGAGAACGGTGCTTGCGCTGCGGTCCGGGAGGGTCACGCTCACGGATTCCGGGCCGACGTGTGTGATGCTCGTCATTGTCATGAGTTTAGCGTGACCCACGACTCACCGCTCGCGAAATGGAGACGCGCGCGTACTGTTAACGCGCGCACCCCCTAGACGTCGAGGAAGCGCACGTCCTTCGCCTTGCGGGTGATGAAGGAGCGGCGCGCCGCGACGTCGTCGCCCATGAGGATGGAAAACAGCTCGTCCGCGCGCTGCGCGTCCTCCAGGTCGACGCGGCGCAGGATGCGGTGCTCGGGATCGAGGGTGGTCTCCCACAGCTCGCCCGGGTTCATCTCGCCCAGGCCCTTGTAGCGCTGGATGCCGTCGTCGGTGTTGATCTTGCGGCCGGCCTCGAGGCCCGCGGCGAGCTCGGCGTCGCGCTCGGCGTCGGAGAAGGCGTAGCCCGGCTCGCCCTTGCCCCACTTCAGCTTGTACAGCGGCGGGTTGGCCAGGTAGACGTGGCCGTTCTCGATGAGCTCCGGCATGAAGCGGAACAGCAGCGTGAGCAGCAGGGTCGCGATGTGCTGGCCGTCCACGTCGGCGTCGGCCATGAGCACGATCTTGTGGTAGCGCAGCTTCGACAGGTCGAACTCCTCGTGGATGCCGGTGCCCAGCGCGGTGATGATCGCCTGGACCTCGGCGTTCTTCAGCACGCGGTCCATGCGCGCCTTCTCCACGTTGAGGATCTTGCCGCGCAGCGGGAGGATCGCCTGGTACATCGAGTCGCGGCCCTGCTTGGCGGAACCGCCCGCCGAGTCGCCCTCCACGATGAACAGCTCGGACTTCTTCGGGTCCTTGGAGCGGCAGTCGGCGAGCTTGCCGGGCAGGCCGCCCATGTCGTTGGCGGACTTGCGGCGCACCAGGTCGCGGGCCTTGCGGGCCGCCTGGCGGGCCTGGGAGGACGCGACGGCCTTGTTGATGATCGCCTTCGCCTCGGCCGGGTTGGCGTCGAACCAGTCCGAGAGGTGCTCGTTGACGACGCGCTGCACGAAGCCCTTGATCTCGGTGTTGCCGAGCTTGGTCTTGGTCTGGCCCTCGAACTGCGGGTCGGACACGCGCACGGATACGACGGCGGAGATGCCCTCGCGGCAGTCATCGCCGGTGAGGTTGGGATCCTTGTCCTTGATCAGCTTGTGCTCGCGCGCGTAGCGGTTCATCAGCGAGGTCAGCGCGGCACGGAAGCCCTCCTCGTGCGTGCCGCCCTCGTGGGTGTTGATGGTGTTGGCGAAGGTGTGGACGGACTCCTTGAAGCCGGCGTTCCACTGCATTGCCACCTCGGCCTCGTGCTCCTTGGCCTTGGACTCGAAGCCGATCACGGAGGGGTGGATGGCGTTCTTGCTGCGGTTGAGGTACTCGACGTAGTCGATCAGGCCATTCGGGTAGTGGTAGGTGACCTTCTTCTCGCGCTTCTTCTTCACCGCCGGGGCGACGTCCTCGGCCGCCTCGGTCTCCTCGACGACGGTGTCATCGAAGGAGTCACCCTCGACGAGCGCGGCGGTGTCGCCCTCCTCGGCGATGGCCTCCAGCTCGAGCTCCTCGTCGGAGACGCGCTCGTCCTTGAGGGTGATGGTCAGGCCCTTGTTCAGGAAGGCCATCTCCTGCAGGCGGCGGGCGATGGTGTCGTAGTCGAACTCGACGGTCTCGAAGATCTCCGCGTCGGGCCAGAAGCGGATGGTCGTGCCGGTGCCGCGGGCGTTGCCGCCCTCCTCCAGCTCTTCGGGCACGGCGTTGGTGAAGCGCTGGTACCAGTGCTTTCCGTCGCGCTTGATGTCGGCCTCGACGCGGGTGGACAGGGCGTTGACCACGGAGATGCCCACACCGTGGAGGCCGCCGGAGACGGCGTAGGACTCGGAGTCGAACTTGCCGCCGGCGTGCAGCTGCGTCATGACCACCTGGACAGTGGGCGCGCCGGAGGGGTGCATCTCCACGGGGATGCCGCGGCCGTTGTCGATGACCTCGACGCCGCCGTCGGCGAGCAGGGTGACGTCGACTCGGTCGGCGTAGCCGGCCATCGCCTCGTCCACCGAGTTGTCCACGACCTCCCACACGAGGTGGTGTAGGCCGCGCGTGCCCGTCGATCCGATGTACATGCCGGGGCGCTTGCGCACGGCCTCGAGCCCCTCAAGAATGGTGATCGATGACGCGTCATAGTGCGGTTCGTTGGTAGCCACGTTTGATGGACTCTCCTATTGCGCTATTTTGGCTTTAACCCATCCCATCCTACACCCCGCGGGTCCCACCCACGGAACGTGCAACTCCAGCGAGAGGGCGTTTCTCGCGCGGATTTGAGCCTCCCGCCTATTTTTCAGCCGTAGGTGTCGCGCGGACCGCGGCCCTTGACGTGCAGCGGCCCGTAGCGCCAACTCTTGGTCTTCGGCGGGTAGACGTGAAGCTTGGTCACGACCCCGGGCCCGACCTTGCGGGCGATCTCCGACAGCACGGTCGCCTGCATGTATTTCAGCTGGGTGGCCCAGGCGGTCTGGTCGCAGGAGACGAAGACCTCGCCCTCCTTGATCATCTCGACGCGGGTGTGCTGCGCGATCTTCTCCCCCACGAGCCCGGGCCAGTTGCCCATGACCCAGCCGTAGGCGATGTTGTGGGTCCAGTCGCGCCGTTTGATCTCCTTGCTCACCAGCGCGCCGAACCCCTTGACCTGCATACTCTTGCCCAGGGCCCGGCCGTCGGGCCCGGTGGGCCTGCCGCGGCCGATCCAGGGCCGGGTCTCCTCGACGTCGAGCTTGATGCCGGGCACGCTTATCGACGCCCCTTCCCCCGCCCCGAGGCTCGCCCTGCCCACGCTGCGGCGGGGCACGACGCTGGTTCCCTGCCTGCTCAGATCGGGCAGCTTCCCTCCGTGCCGGCGGGCGGTGGCGCGCAGGTTGTCGAAGGTCTCTTTGATCAGGTCACTCAAGGCGGGACTCCCCGTTTTCCATGATGACGCGGTGGCGCCCGCTGACGGCGTCGTCGAGGTTGGCGGGCAGGTCGTCGCCCACGGCGGCGGTGATGAGCACCTGCTCCGCGGCCTCGGCGACGGCGACGAGGCGCTCGCGGCGCTTCGCGTCGAGCTCGGCGAAGACGTCGTCGAGGATGAGGACTGGCCTGCTGCCCTCGCCCGCGAGCAGGGCGTACTCGGCGAGGTGGAGCGCCAGGGCGAAGGACCACGTCTCGCCGTGGCTGGCGTAGCCCTTGGCGGGCTGCTCACCGAGCGTGAGGACGAGGTCGTCGCGGTGGGGCCCGACGAGGGTGGTGCCGCGGTCGATCTCCTCCTTGCGGCGCCGGCCGAGCTCGCTGAGCAGGGCGGCCTCGATGATGTCGGGGTCTCGAGTGTTGTCGCCGAGCAGGGCGCGCACCGCCTCGTCGACGGTGGACTTGTAGTGCGCGGAGGCGGGGCGGGACTCGGGGGCGACGCTGGCGTAGGCCTCGGTGATGTGCGGCAGGAGGGCGTCGAGAAGCGTGAGCCTGCCCGCGATGACCTCGGCGCCCGCGCGGGCGAGCTGCGAGTCCCAGGCGTCGAGGGTGCTCAGGGCCGAGGCGCCGCTGGCGTCGTCGTAGCCGCGGCGCAGGTCGATGGCCGAGTTGCGCAAAAGCGCGTTGCGCTGGCGCAGGATCTTGTCGTAGTCGGCCCGCACCCCGCCGAGGCGTGGGGTGCGCAGGGCGGCGAGCTCGTCGAGGAAGCGGCGGCGCTCCGCGGGCTCGCCGTTGATGAGGCGCAGGTCCTCGGGAGAGAACATGACGGTGCGCAGCACGCCCAACATCTCGCGCGGGGACTTGAGCCTCGTGCGGTTGATCTGCGCCTGGTTCGCGCCCGATGCCTTGATAAGCAGGTGCGTGGTCAGCTCGCGGCCCTCGTTGACCGTGGTCACGGAGACGCGGGCGTTGTCGGCCCCCGCCCGGATGAGCGGCGCGTCGCCGGCGACGCGGTGGCTGGAGAGCACCGAGCTGTAGTGCACGGCCTCGACGACGTTCGTCTTGCCGTGGCCGTTGCGCCCGGACAGGACCGTCGCGCCCGGCTCGAGCTCCAGCGTCAGGGTGGGCCAGGAGCGGAAGTCGCGCAGGTCGAGTTGGCGGACGTACACGGTTTAGCCCGGCAGGCGGACCGGCATGAGCAGGTAGGTGAAGTCGGTCTCGGGGGTCGGGAAGGAGCCGTCGCCCTGTGCCTCGGGCAGGGCCTCCGGGGCGGGGATCATGATCGCGGGGCGGGAAGACTCGGTGAAGCCGAAGACCACGTCCTCGGTGGGGATGACCGCGAGGCCGTCCTTGAGGTAGCCCGAGTTGAAGGCGATGAGGAGCTCCTCGGCGCCGGTGAACTCCGCCTGGACGGTCTCGGTGGCCTCGCCGGAGTCCGCCCCGGAGGCGAAGAGGGTGACCTCGCCGGCGCGAAACTGCATGCGGATCTGGGCGTTGCGGTCGGCGACGAGGCTGACGCGGCGGATCGCCTCGACCAGCGGCGCGATGGCCACGCGGGCCATGGACGTGTGGGTCTTCGGCAGCAGCGGCTGGATGTTCGGGAAGTCGGCGTCGAGCATGCGGGTGGTGGTTTCCCGGTTGCCCGAGTGCAGGCCGAACAGGCCGTCGCCGCCGATGTTGCCGCTGCCGCCGACGGCGATTTCGACGGGGTTGTCGATGTGCGTGTCCAGGGTGCGGGCGTTGTCCAGCAGCGTCTTGGCGGGCACGAGAAGCTTGGCCTGGATGCCGTCGGCCGCGGGCTGCCAGGAGATGCTGCGCAGCGCGAGGCGGAAGCGGTCGGTGGCGGTGAGCTGGATTTGCTCGCCGTCAATCTCGATGTGGATGCCGGTGAGCATGGGAAGGGGGTCATCGCGCCCGGCGGCGGAGGCCACCTGGGTGACGGCCCCGACGAAGTCGGCGGGCGAGAGGGTGGCGGTCACCTCGGGGAGGGTGGGCAGCTGCGGGTAGTCGTCGAGAGGCATGAGCGGCAGCTCGAAGCGGGCGGAGCCGCCCTGCAGCAGCATCTTCGAGCCGTCGGTGGAGACCTCGACGGGCTTGTTGGGCATGTTGGAGACGATGTCGGCGAGCAGCTTGCCGGCCACGGCGACGCGGCCCGGCTGGTCGACCTCGGCGCCGATGCGCACGCGCGAGGAAACCTCGTAGTCGAAGCCGGCGAACTCGAGGCCCTCGTCGTCGACGGTGATGACGACCGCTCGCAGGATCGGCTGCGTGTTCTTCGTCGGCAGGCTGCGGGCTACCCACGCGACGGCGTCGGAGAGGTCATCCTTGTGAACGCGAAATGACACGCGGTTGTCGTCCATGGCGGCGAGCGGCTCCTTGCACGTCGGCTCGCGCTCCCCCGCCGGGCTCGTCGGCCGGGGCGGGAGGCGCGGAAGGTGAATTACGGAATTTCCACTCCACCTTAGGCGCAGGGCCGAATCTTGTCATTCAGCGGCTTGCCGTCCCAGCCCGTTTCTCTTCGCCCACCGGGCCGCTCCGGGGAGGCTGTCCACACGCTCTGTTTCTCCGGGAAGAATTACAAAGTAAAAGACGGTAACAACAATAAGTCCTGTGCATTCTGGGGAAAACGGCCGATTATCCGTGGTGGGGCGGCGGATACGCCGTGTGATTCTGCCTGTGGAATACGTGTGGATAGATCGATCGTCCTGTGGATAGATTTCTTCGGTGCAGATTTGTCCACAGTCCCGAAAGCGTTCTCCACTGGGCTTTCACACGGAAATGCGTCTTATCCACAGCCTTCAGTTTTGGTGATCCAGGGCACATAGTGGCCGAGATCATTGAATCACAAGCGTGGAATTACACAATTGTGGACAGGTCTGTGGAGAATCCCTGCGGACACGAAAAAGCGCCGGCAGACCAGCGTTTTCGAGCTGGCCTCCGGCGCCGGGCGGGAGTGCGCGGCGTCAGCGCATCCGCGCCCTGTTCTTGATCATTTGGGTCAGTTCCTGGATCTCGTCGTAGGTCCCGCGGTTTTCCGTGATTTCCTTGCGGATCTTCCGGTCGGCGTACATCACCGTGGTGTGGTCCTTGCCGCCGAACTCGTCGCCGATCTTGGGCAGGGAGAGGTCCGTCAGCTCCCGGCACAGGTACATGGCCAGCTGGCGTGCGTGGGCGACCTGCCTGGTCTTGCCCGCGCCGGTGAGCTGGTCGATGGTCACGCCGAAGAACTCGGCCGCCGCGTCCTTGATGGTGGAGGCGTTGATGTTCACGTCGCCCTCGTCGGGGAGGATGTCGCGCAGCGCGACCTGGGCCACCTCCAGAGTGATCGGCTCGTTGATGAGGGAGGAGTACGCCGACACCCTGATCAGGGCGCCCTCCAGCTCGCGGATGGAGGACTGGAACTGGGTGGCGATGAGCTCGAGCACCGCGTGGTCGACGTGGGTGCCGTCGGCGGCGGCCTTCTTCAGCAGAATCGCGATGCGCGTCTCCAGGTCCGGCGGCTGGACGTCGGTGATGAGACCGCCTTCGAAGCGGGTACGGAGGCGATCCTCCAGGGTGGTCAGCTGCTTCGGCGGGCGGTCGGAGGACAGGATGATCTGCTTGTTGGCCTGGTGCAGCGCGTTGAAGGTGTGGAAGAACTCCTCCTGGGTTCCCTCCTTGCCCTCGAGGAACTGGATGTCGTCGACCATGAGGATGTCGAGGTTGCGGTAGCGCCGCTTGAAGGATTCCTGCCGGTCGTCGCGCACCGAGTTGATGTAGTCGTTGGTGAATTCCTCGGAGGAGACGTACTTGATCCGCAGCCCCGGCTGCAGCACCTGGGCGTAGTTGCCCGCCGCGTGGAGCAGGTGCGTCTTGCCCAGGCCGGAGCCGCCCCAGATGAACAGGGGGTTGTAGGCGCGGGCGGGGTTTTCGGCCACGGCGACGGCGGCGCCGTTGGCGAAGCGGTTGGAGGAGCCGATGACGAAGTTCTCGAAGGTGTACTTCGGGTTCAGCGAGGTCTCGCGGTCGGGGTCGTGGGCCGGCTTCTCGCGGGGGATCCGCTGGGCCCCCTGCACCACGGTGGGGTGGGCGGATGCTTGTCGACGCCCCTCCCTCTCCGCCTGCTGCTGCGAGTGGATCCGGGCGAGCTCGTCGAGTCCCATCGGGATCTGCTCCCCGGGGAGCGTGTCGCGTTCGTGGTGGAAGGGCTGGGTGCGGGTCGGGTACCACTCCTCCGCTGCCGCGGGCGCCGGGTCCGGCGCGGGGGCCTCGGGCTCGGGGGCGGGCTGCTGCACGGATACGGCGAGGCTGCAGGGCCGGCCGAGGTGGTTGGTGAGCAGGGCTGCGATGTGGGTGCCGAGGTTGTCCTCGATGACGGCCTTGGCGGCCGCGTGGGGCGTGGAGAGGATGGCGTAGCCGTCGACGATCATCACGGGGCGGACGAGCTGGAGGTAGGCCCGCTCCTGGTGGGTGAGGGTCGGGATGGTCGAGCTGGGGCGCTCCGAGAGCGCGAGCAGCTCGGTGACGATGTCGCGCCAGAGCGCCTCGATCTGTTGGTCCGCCACGTACCTGTTTCCTCGTCCTTCGTTCCGTCGTTGTCGAGCACTGCCGAGCGCCACGGTGCGGCGCGATGGGAGGCGTGTCATTCACCGCCCCATCCACAATTTCCGGGCCACCCGCGGTGGCTCTTACCTGTAGTTCCACAACTTTATCCACAGGTGTGGAGTAACTCCGCGCTACCCCTTATCCACAGTCGGCTTCCCGCCCTGTGGATAGATTTCCACCCCGCCTATAACGTCCGTGAACTAGGGAAACACGTCAATGTAATCCAAACCCTCAACCGCATGTTCAGGGTTATCCACAGGCCTGTGGGGTGATGTCTGTGTGAAGTTGTGGTGATAAATTATTGGTACCCGCTTGGCGGGCCCTGTGTCCACGCGATAAGCGTCACCGCCCCTGTGGATAACTTCCCGGGCCTCCTCCACGGCCCGGCTGTGGGCGCCGAGGCGCAGGGTGCGTCGGCGATTCGCCGGCCGACCTGGCCAAAAACACAGTTTTGTAATTCCGGGGGTAACCCGCCCGACCCCCGCGTGAGCAGGGCGTGTCGATTTGGCCGGGCACCGCGATTTCACGTAACCTGGCATGGTCTGCCACATCGGGTAGCCGCGGTTGCACGTTTTTCGCTTCTTCTCCGATGTGCTTGAGAGCAGCACCCGCGCGGTGCACCGGGCCGCCCGCCAGGGCGAGTCGGCGTAGGAGCTGCACGCGAGGAGCACCACCGGTCACTCGGCTTCAGGCCAGGCCACGGGGCACCCGCATCTCAGAAAGAATTTTCATACCGGGACGGTCTCTACCCCGGGAGGCTATACGCGCCCCAGGCGCGGCGCCGCTGGCCGTCGCAACGTACAAGGAGTCTCCCGTGTCTAAGCGGACTTTCCAGCCCAACAACCGCCGCCGCGCCCGCAAGCACGGCTTCCGCACCCGCATGCGCACCCGCGCCGGCCGCGCCATCGTCTCGGCGCGCCGCCGCAAGGGCCGCGCAAACCTCACCGCGTAGTTTCGCCGCCCGACGGCCACCACCCATCGAGACGTGCTTCCCAAGGCGCACAAGCTGACCTCCTCGGCGGACTTCCGCCGCGCGATGAGGAAGGGCGGCCGCGCCGGCTCGGCGACGATGGTGGTTCACGTGACAGCCCGAACCGGCACCGCCCTTACCGGCGGCCCCCGGTTCGGGCTTGTCGTTTCCAAGCAAGTGGGCAACGCGGTGACGCGCCACGCGGTGTCGCGCAAGCTGCGGCACGTGTGCCTCGGGGGCGTCGACAAGCTTGAGCGTTCCCACGATGTAGTCATCCGGGCCCTGCCCCCCGCCGCAACCGCGACGAGCGCGCAGCTCGCCCGCGACTTCGACTCCGCGCTGGACAGAGCCCTAAACAGGGCCCTGAAGAAAATGTGATGGCGTACTACAACTTCCTCGGCGGGGGGATCCCACCCGCCCGGGGGCCCGCCGCGAAAGGGCTGGTCGGGCTGGTGCGCCTTTACCAAAAATACCTCTCACCCCTTAAAATGGCGGGGACGTGTCGTTTCATGCCTGTTTGCAGCGCCTACGCGCTCGAAGCAGTCTCACGCCACGGGGCAGTGAAGGGAAGCCTGCTTGCCGCAACCCGCGTCTGTAAGTGCGGGCCCTGGCATCCCGGCGGATACGACCCTGTCCCCGGCAGCGTGGCTTCACCGGATGCCAGCGAGGCCGCCGGGAGCGAAGCGGCCCCACCCGTCACCGATTAGGAGCAACGACCCGCAAGTGTTGAATTTCGTTTATTGGCCGATCTCCGCTGTGCTGTGGTTCTGGCACAAGATCTTCGGTTCCATCTTCGCCCCCGACTCGGGCTTCGCCTGGATCCTGTCCATCGTCTTCCTCACGTTCACCATCCGCGTCCTGCTGGTCAAGCCGATGGTCAACCAGATGCGCTCCATGCGCCGCATGCAGGAAATGCAGCCGCGCATGCAGGAGATCCGCGCGAAGTACAAGAACGACCAGCAGAAGATGGCGGAGGAGACCCAGAAGCTCTACAAGGAGATGGGCACCAACCCGCTCGCCTCCTGCATCGTGCCGCTCGTGCAGATGCCCGTCTTCCTCGGCCTGTTCCACGTGCTGCGCTCCTTCAACCGCACCGGCACCGGGCCGGGCTCGCTGGGCATGAGCGTCGAGGAGAACCGCAACACCGCCAACTACATCTTCTCCCCCGAGGACGTCCGTTCCTTCCTTGACGCGGACTTCTTCGGCGTGCCGCTGTCGGCCTACATGTCCATGCCGGAAAGCGCCTTCGCGGCCTTCACGGGCCTCGACTTCACCCGCGCTAACATCATCGCGGTCTGCCTCCCGCT
The DNA here is from genome assembly GCF_900411315.1 of Corynebacterium senegalense. Classification (GTDB taxonomy): domain Bacteria; phylum Actinomycetota; class Actinomycetes; order Mycobacteriales; family Mycobacteriaceae; genus Corynebacterium; species Corynebacterium senegalense. The sequence goes on from NZ_LS990887.1 coordinate 1,387,543, forward strand.
GGTCATCATCTCCGCCGTGTTCACCCACCTGAACGCGCGCCTGTCCATCGACCGCCAGAACGCGCGCCGCGCCGCCGGCAAGGTCGCCGCGCCGGCGAACGACAACGCGGCGATGATGGAATCGCAGATGCAGATGATGAACAAGATGATGCTGTGGATCTTCCCGGCCATGATCCTGGCCTCGGGCTTCCTCTGGCACATCGGCCTGCTGTTCTACATGCTGGCCAACAACGTCTGGACCTTCTTCCAAACCCGCATCGTCTTCGACAAGATGGACAAGGAGGAGGCCGCCGAGGAGGAGGCCAAGCGCGAGGCGAAGCGCGCCTCCGCGCCCCAGGTGGCCGCACGTCGCGTCGACAAGCGCACGAAGAAGCAGCGCAAGCAGGGCAGCTAATCCCGGCCCGCCACGGCCCACGAGGACACATCGTCCCCGTGGGCCGTTTTTGCGCCGCCATCTGGGGCGACGCGCGGCCATTGGGTCGGTGTCGGAGGGGTTTACTAGAGTCGAGGGCACGCGAAACAGCGCCCCCGATCCAAAGGAGAACACAGCCGTGTCGAGTCCCACGCCCGCTCCAGAGGCCGTCCCCGCCGCCGCAGAGGCGGTCTTCGGCGAGCGTCTCGAGCTCGCCCGGGCGTACCAGCGCTCGCTGGCTGAGGTCGCCTCCGCGCGCGGCTTCATCGGGCCGAAGGAGGTCGACCGCTTGTGGTCGCGCCACCTGCTCAACTGCGCGGTGGTCTCCGAGGCCCTCGGGCCGGACCTGCGGGTCGCCGACGTCGGCTCCGGGGCGGGCCTGCCCGGCATCCCGCTGGCGATCGCCCGCCCGGACCTCCACGTCACGCTGATCGAGCCGCTGCTCAAGCGCTCGACCTACCTCGCCGAGGTCAAGGAGGAGCTCGGTCTGGACAACGTCACCGTCGTGCGCGGCCGGGCCGAGGAGCAGAAGAAGTCGCTTTTCGACGTCGTGACCTCCCGCGCCGTAGCACCCCTGGGCAAGCTGGCCGGCTGGTCGCTTCCCCTGGTCAAGGTCGGCGGCGCGATGGTGGCGATGAAGGGGGCCAGCGTGGTCGAGGAGCTCGAGCGCGACCGTGCGGCCATCACCCGCGCCGGCGGCGGCGAGGCGGAGATTGTCACGGTCGGCGCGGACGTCCTCGAGCAGCCCACCACCCTCATCCGTATTCCCCGGCGGCGCTGACCCGTGGGAGCGCGAGGCACTAGGGTGAGAGAGGTTGATTCCCGGTCGGCGCGGGCCGGCTCGGCGAGGGAACAGGCACGGTGAGGCGGATGATGAACGAAGGTACGGACGGGCCCGTGGACGCCACGGCCCAGTGGGACGACACCCCGATCGCGGCGGCGGCCCAGCGCGCCGCGCGCTTCAACCTGGGCATGCAGAAGCTGCCCAAACCGGACCAGCCGCGCGTGATCACCGTGGCGAACCAGAAAGGTGGCGTGGGCAAAACCACCACCTCGGTCAACATGGCCGCCGCGCTGTCCCGGCAGGGCCTGAAGGTCCTGGTCATCGACCTCGATCCGCAGGGCAACGCCTCCACCGCTCTGGGCGCGGAGCACCGGGCGGGCACGACGTCGAGCTACGAGCTGCTCATCGGCGAGGCGGAGGCGGCGGAGGCGATGCAGCCTTCGCCCGGCAACGAAAACCTGTTCTGCATTCCCGCGACCATCGACCTCGCCGGCGCGGAGATCGAGCTGGTCAGCCTGGTGCGCCGCGAGTACCGGCTGCACGACGCGCTGCGCCGCGGATTCCTCGACCGCGAGGGCTTCGACTACGTCTTCATCGACTGCCCGCCGTCGCTCGGACTGCTCACCATCAACGCGATGACCGCCGTCGACGAGGTGATGATCCCCATCCAGTGCGAGTATTACGCACTCGAGGGCGTGGGCCAGCTGCTGGGCAACATCGGCATGATCCGCGAGCACCTCAACCACAACCTGCACATCTCGGCCATCCTGCTCACCATGTTCGACGCGCGCACGAAGCTTTCCGAGGAGGTCGCCTCCGAGGTGCGCAACCAGTTCGGCCAGGTGGTCATGCGCAACGTCATCCCCCGCTCGGTGAAGGTGTCCGAGGCCCCCGGCTACGGCCAGACCGTGGTGGATTATGACCCAGGCTCCCGCGGCGCCCTGGCCTACGTCGACGCCGCCCGCGAAGTGGCGGAGCGCGGCGACTACCAGCCCCACGCGACGACAGGACCGATCGGCGTGAGCCCCGAGGTGGCGCGCCAGCTCGACGGGGCGGACGCCTCGGAGGTCGAGGAGGCCCCCGACGTGCAGCAGGACAGCGAGCAGGACACTTTGCAGGACGGAGAATAAACCATGGCACAGGAACGTAAGGGCGGCCTCGGCCGTGGGCTCGCGGCGCTGATCCCCTCCAACCCGCAGGCCACCGACACCACGGGCAAGACCGGCAGGCTCGGCGACGGTGCGGCCGACATGATCATCGGCGGGTCGAAGGGTGCGCGCGGCGGGAACGCAGGCACTAAGGCCGCCGACACGTCGGGCGACAAGCTGCCGCCCCGCGGCCGCACCCGCGTCCCGGGCGCGCCCTCCATCCCGGGGGCTCCGACGGTGGTTGCCTCCACCGAGAAGGTGAAGCAGCCGGTCCCGGTCGGCGCGCGCTATCAGGAGGTTCCGCTGGGCCAGATCCAGCCGAATCCGAAGCAGCCGCGCCAGGTCTTCGACGAGGACGAGCTTTCCGAGCTCGTCCACTCCATCAGGGAGTTCGGGCTGCTGCAGCCCATCGTCGTGCGGGAAACGCCGGAGGGCTTCGAGCTCATCATGGGCGAGCGCCGCTGGCGCGCGGCCTCCAAGGCGGGCCTGAAGCAGATCCCGGCGATCGTGCGCGAGACCAGCGACGCGGACATGCTGCGCGACGCGCTGCTTGAGAACATCCACCGCGTCCAGCTCAACCCGCTCGAAGAAGCGGCCGCCTACCAGCAGCTCCTCGAGGAGTTCGGGGTGACGCAGGAGCAGCTCGCCGACAAGCTCGGCCGCTCCCGCCCGGTGATCACAAACGCGATCCGCCTGCTCAACCTCCCGGTCCCCGTCCAGCGCCGCGTGGCCGCAGGCGTGCTCTCCGCCGGCCACGCCCGCGCCCTCCTGGGCATCAAGCTTGGCGACGACACCGCCGCCGCCCAGGCCGACCTCGCCGACCGCGTCGTCGCCGAGGGCCTGACCGTGCGCGCCACCGAGGAGGCCGTGACCCTGCTCAACGCCAATGGGAAGGCCCCCGAGCGGCCGAAGCGCGAGCCGCAGCCCCAACCGGAGTACCTGAGCCGCGCCGCGGAGCGCCTCGCCGACGTGTGGGACACCCGCGTGTCGGTGACGATGGGCAAGCGCAAGGGCAAGATCGTCGTCGAGTTCGGCGACCGCGAGGACTTCGAGCGCATCATGTCGCTCATCCAGGGCGAGGACTAGCCCCGGTGGCGGGCTCGACAGGTTCCCGGCGGCGGGCGCAGGTCGTCCCGCTAGATGCGCAGAACTTGGCGCGGGTCCACCCCGTGACGGCGTCCAGCGTGTTCTGGGAGGTCGACCCGCTGAGCGAGGCCTACTGCGCGACCGACTCCGAGGTGGACAAGAGCGTCTGGCTGGTCGCCCGCGCCGCCGAGCAGGGCACCGTGGGCTTCAGCATCGCGGAAGCGGGCAGCGAGTTCGGCGCCTTCGCCACCGTCCTCTACTGCCCCGCCGCCGAGGCCCCGGGGGCGGTGCGGATGCCCACTGCGCCCGTCGGCCGCGACGCTTGGGTGGTCACGAGCCTCCACATCGACCTAGCGGTCCGGCGCCGCGGGTGGGAGGCGGTCCTCCTCGATTCTGTCATTATGGCGGCCTCGACGGCGGGCGCCCCGGCTCTCGAGGCCTTCGGGCTGCGCCCGGACGCCCCGGTCTCCTCCCCCTCGGCGGAGTCGCTGCGGCGCCGTTCCGACCGAATCGGCCTCGTGGACGCGGCCATCCTGGAATCGGCGGGGTTCAAGGTCGTCGCGGACCACCCTGTCATTCCCCGGCTGCGCGTGTCTCTGCCGCCGGCCCACGACCTGCTGAGCGCGCGCGAGGTGGAGGACGCGCTGGCGCGAGTGCCGGCCGTCTGATTCCATCTATTCATTCAATCAATCCACCACATCCGAGGCCTGTAGTAGTCTGAAAGCATGCAACGCGGGGAGATAGAGCAGCTCATAGAATCGGGGGAAGGAATCGCTCTTTCCTTCGCCCGCCGCGTTTCGTCGGCTTACATCAACGAGCGCGCCGTGGTGGAAAGAATGGCCGCGATGGCCAACAGCGAGGGCGGCACCCTGCTTGTCGGCGTCGATTCCGACGGGACCGTCTCCGGCGCCCACCCCTTCCACGGCGACCACACCGACCCCGTCGAGCTCGCCGCCGCGGTGCGCCGCCACACCTCGCCGCCCCTCGACGTCACCGTGGAGGTTGCCGCCGTCGGGGGTCGCGCGGTCGTCGCCCTGAGCACGGAGGCCGCCGCCTCGCCGGTGGCAACAACCTGGGGCGTGTACCGCGCCCGCCGCCTCAACGGCGCCGGCGTCGCGGTGGACGAGGGCCTGACCCCGCCGGAGCTGTTCACCCGCTACCGGGACGCCAACGGCCTCGACTGGGCCCTCTCCCCCGCCCCAGGAGCCACTCTCGCGGACCTCGATCCCGCGGCCTTCGCCGCCTATCGACGCCTCACCTCCGCCCACCACGGCAACACCGCCCTGGCGGCCCGCGACGACGACGCCCTCGTCCGCGCGCTCGGCTTCCGCAACGATTCGGACACCCCCATCCTGCTGGGAGCGGTCGCCCTGTTCGGCACGGAGGAGGCGCTTGCCCGCCACCTGCCCTACCACCAGGTTGTGCTGGCGGACACCCGTGCCCCCCGCACGACGTGGCGCAGCCGCGCTCCCCTGGCGGTCCTGGCGGAGAACCTCGCCGCCTCCGAGGCGGTCGGCGATGCTCTCCCGTTCGTGCTGAACGCTCTGGCCCACCGGGACTACTCGCTTCCGGGGGCGGTGTACGTGCACGTGGACGCGAAGCGCCGGGCGGTGACCAGCCCCGGGGCGCTGCCCCGCGGCGTGAGGCCGGAGGACCTGCTCAGCGACGCTCCGACCTTCGCCCCCCGTTCGTTGTACCTGAGCACCGCCCTGGCCCACACGGGGCTCACGCGCGGGGCGGGCACGGGCGTGGTGGACGCGGCGCGGGACCTCGCGCGGCGCGGCGCCCCGGTGCCCTCCTACGCGGGGACGCACGCGCAGGCGGTGACGGTGAGCGTGGTGAGCCCGGTGGGGGCTGGTGGGGCGTCGACAAGCGATCTCGTGCTGGAGGCGCTGCGTGAGCTGGGCGAGGCCTCGAGCGGGGAGGTCGCGCGGCGGGCGGGGCTGGGCCAGCAGCAGGCGTACCGGGCGCTGCGCTCGCTCGTCGGGCAGGGCCGGGTCAGGCGCAGCGGCGCCACGCGCACCACCCGTTACAGCGCCGGGGTTTAGATGGCGTTCTCCTCGCGCAAAAGCTTGCTGAAGGAATAGGTGCCGGTGGGCATGTCGTCCTCCTCCAGGAGGTAGAGGCGCTTGATGGCCACGACGATCGCCTCGGCGATGGAATCTCGCTGGCGCGGGTCGGTGACGATCGCGACGTCGCCGGGGTTGGTGAGGTAGCCGAGAACGATCTCGATGGACGGCATCTTCGTCATCCGCAGCAGCTCCCAGGTGCGGCCGTGGTTGAAGCAGTTGCGCAGGTCGGTGCGGGCGGCGATCTCGCGCTGGATAAACCCGGACAGCGTCTCACCCGTCATGGACGACGCGCCCGCCTCCGAGCCGAAGTAGAAGGACGCGACGCCGTTGGCCTTTTCGTTCTCGTAGCGGTCGAGCTGGAGGGAGATCAGCAGGTCCGCGTTGGAGCTGTTGGCCAGGTCGGCGCGGGCCTTGATGCTCGGGTTGTCACCGCGGGGGCGCGAGAGGATCGTCTCGATCCCGGCGGCGATCATGCGGCCCTCGACGCGCTGCGCGAGGTCCCAGAGGATCTCCTCCTCCGTGATGTAGCCGTAGGGGCCGGAGACGGTCATCCCGGATTCCCCGTTGCCCAGTCCCGGGTCGATGACGACGCGCTTGCCGGCCAGGCGCGGCCCGGCCTCGCGGACGTTCTCGCGCTCGCGGATCGCCTGGGCGGAACCACCGGTAATGCGGCGGCCGAGCAGGCTGAGCGCGTGCAGCGTGTCGGGGCCACAGACGCCGTCGTCCGGCAGGCCGTAGTTCAGCTGGTAGGAGGCCACCGCCTCGTGGGTGCGGGGCCCGAAGTGGCCGTCGAGCCGGTGCGCGTAGAAGCCGAGGTCCTGAAGCTGGTTCTGGAGCTGGCGCACGTCGTCGCCGACGAGCACCTGGTTCGGCTGGTAGGACAGCACGCGGGCGCCGAGCGTGTAGGAGGCCTCCCGCAGCTCGCGGAGGGTGACGATGTCGATCTCCCCGGAGGGGATGATGCCGCGGGACTGCTGGAATGCCTTGAGGGCTTCGGCGAGGGTGTCGTCGAAAAGCAGGTCGCGGCGGGAGAACTGGCGGGCGTTCCAGTCGCCGACGTTTCCTTCGAAGTCGTCCAGCATGCCGAGCCTCGCGAGGGTCGAGCGGACCTCGGCAACGCGAGCGCTCGAGTCACCGACGCGCAGGGTCTCTGTCACTGGACACCTTCCTGGGCTAGTTTGCGGAACAGACATGTATGCTACTCGGCGGTGTGTCCTAGAGGTGATTCTCCACGCGTGCCACGATTTCCTCCTTCGGCTGCACGCCCGCGAACTGGTCCACCATTGCGCCGTCCTTGAAGATGAGGACGGTGGGGATCGACATCACCTGGAACATGGCGCCGAGGGCGCGTTCCGCGTCGACGTCGACCTTGGCGACCTTGACCTTCTCCCCCAGCTGGGAGGCGACCTCGTCGAGGATCGGCGAGAGCTTCTTGCACGGGCCGCACCACTGCGCCCAGAAATCGACCAGGACCGGGGTCTCGGAGTCGATGACCTCGGACTTGAACGTGGCCTGGGTGACGTCGATCGTGGCGCTCACGGTGATGCAACTCCTCTGCGTGCTGGTCGGGGCGGCGGCTGCCGCGTCAGTTGTCTACAACAATAGTGGGGGCGGGCCCCGCCCCGGAAACTCTAGGCGTCCAGCGCCTCGAGGTAGTGGGAGGCGTCGATCGCCGCCCGGCAGCCGGACCCGGCCGCGGTGATGGCCTGGCGGTAGGTGGTGTCCACCAGGTCGCCGCAGGCGAACACGCCCTCGACGTTGGTGCGGGTGGAGGGCTCGTCCACGACGACGTAGCCGGCGGCGTCGGTTTCGACCTGCCCGCCGAGGAAGCCCGAGCGCGGGTCGTGGCCGATGGCGACGAACATCGCGGTGGCGTCGAGCACCGACTCGGTGTTGTCCTGCACGTTGCGCACCTTCAGCCCGGCGACCTTGCCGTTTTCCTCCACGACCTCCTCGACGATGGTGTGGGTGACAAACTCGATCTTCTCGTTCGCGCGGGCGCGCTCGAGCATGACCTTGGAGGCGCGGAAGTTCTCCGAGCGGTGGATGAGCGAGACCTTGCTGCCGAACTTGGTGAGGAAGATCGCCTCCTCCATGGCGGAGTCCCCGCCGCCGACGACGGCGATGTGGTGGTCCTTGAAGAAGAAGCCGTCGCAGGTCGCGCAGGTGGACACGCCGCGGCCGGTCAGCTCGGTCTCCCCCGGCACCCCGAGGTGGCGGGGGGCGGCGCCGGTGGCGAGGATCACGGCACGCGCGAGGTACTCCTCGCCGGCGACGATGACCTTCTTCATCTCGCCGCTGAAGTCGACGCTCTCGACGAGGTCGGGGCGCAGGTCGGCGCCGAACTTCTCGGCCTGGGCGCGCATCTCCATCATGAGGTCGGGGCCCATGATGCCGTTCTGGAAACCGGGGAAGTTCTCCACCTCGGTGGTGTTCATCAGCTCGCCGCCGAACTCGTAGCCCTCGAACACGAGGGGGGAAAGCTCGGCGCGCGCGGCGTAGAGGGCGGCGGTGTAGCCCGACGGCCCGGAGCCGACGATGATGACGTCGCGGACCTCGTCGTCGGGCCGGTCCACGGTCTCGCTGGTCTCGCTCGGGGCGGCGACCAGGTCCTGCTTGGGCGCCACAAAGTTGAAGCCGGGGTTCGTCATCGCGTTCTACTCTTCCTCAACGGGGGTTCTACTACGGTGCGTTAGTCTACTGCGGCGCCCGACACCGCGCCGATTGCCGAGCTAGAACCCGCTTTTCGACGCCCCACCAGCCGCCCCGTCCACCGCCTTCGCCAGCGCCGCCCGCGCCCGCGCGCGGCGCGACTTCACCGTGCCCGGCTGCACCCCCATCTCGGCGGCGGCGCGTTCCACGCTGAGCCCGATGACGTCGATGAGCACGAGCGCGCGGCGCTGCGTCTCGGGCAGGGCCTCGAGGGCCTGGCGGACGACGATGGTGCGGTCCAGGTGGGCGGTGGGGTCGTGGGCGAGGACCGGGTTGGCCTCGGGGCTGATGCGCTCGTCGTCGATGCTGACGTCGCGCAACCGCTTGCGGGAGGCCTTGACGTGGTCGAAGCCGGTGTTCATGACCAGCCGGTGCAGCCACGTCGACAGGGCGGCCTCGGAGCGGTAGGTGTGCATGTTGCGCGAGGCCTTGAACAGGGCCTCCTGCAGGATGTCCTCCACGTCGTTCTCGTTGCGCGAGTAGCGGCGCGCGACGTAGACGAGCCGCGCCCGGTGCCGCTGCACGATGGCGGTGAAGGCGCGCGGGTCGCCGCCCATGTACGCCTCGACGAGCTGTTGGTCCGATCGCGCCCCGTCGCTGATGGTTCCGTTGGTCATTGACACTCCCCCGAATGCTTGCCCGAATGTTCCCCCGTTGTCCGGCCTGTCCAGTGTGTCCCAGGCCCGGGCGGCAGGGGCCGGCGGGGCTCACACTTTAGTGACCCCGCCCGGCTCTCAGGGGTACGTCCGCCCGATCAGCGTGACCTCCCGGATCTCGGCGGGGTCCGCGAACCACAGCACCACGCCGGAGAGGCGCTGACCGCCGGCGGTGTCCACGCTGCTCTGGCCCCCGCGCAGCGTCCCGCTGCCCAGCTGCGGAAGCCCGCCGAGCTCGCCCTCCCCTGCGGCCCCCTCGGGGAGGCCGTAGACGCTGAACGACGCCCCGCCCGCCGCCGCGTCGACGAGCACCTGCTCCAGGTCGAACGCCCCGTCGAGGCGCAGCCGCAGGCCGATGCCCCCGGCCGCCTGCCAGGTGGTGGAGCGCTGCCCGTCCACCGCCAGCGCCGCGGCCCCGCCGGAGGCGCCGTTCCATTCCCCCGCCGCGAGCGGGGCGATGATGACGGCGGGCCCCGCCGCCGCGTTGTCCTCCACCTTCTCCACGCCGGTCTCCACGCTCTCGGGCGTCACCGGGGTCCCGGCGCTCGAGCGGCCGAGCGCCCCGATGAGGTAGGCCGTCAGCGCCGCGATGAGCACCACCGCGCCGATGACCAGGGAGAGGATGAGCACCAGCGACGCCGGCCGGTAGGCCTCGCGGCCGAAGCCGCCGCGCAGCGCCTCCGGGTCGGGCTCGGGGTCGCGCCGTCCCGCCTCCACGGCCGCGCTGAGGTCGCGCGCGGGGCGCGGCTCCTCCGGCTCAGTCTCGTCGTCGACCTCGTCCCCGGCGCCGATGGCCTCCAGGGTGGCGGCGACGCCGCGGAAATCCTGCGGGGCGGCGGAGGGGGCGTCGGCAAGCGAGCGCGTTGCGGCGGCGACCCCTTCGAGGGCGTCCGAGCTGACGTCGGTGGTCAGCAGCGTCAGCGCGGAGGCGAGGGCGGAGGCGTCCTCCTCCCCCGAGGCGTCGGGCAGCACCGCCGGGAAGGCGAGGCGCACGATGCCGTCAGTGGACACGCGCAGGCGGTTGCGGTTGTCCAGGCCGAGCGGGACCTTGGTCTCGTGGGCGGCTCCGATGGCGTCGGCAAGCGGTGCGAGGGCGTGGGCCACCGCCTCCGCGTGGAGCGTCTGGCCGGACTCGGCGACGCTCTTCAGCGTCGTGCCCGGGATCCAGTCCGCGACGACGAGCGCGCCCGAGCGGTAGGACAGGATCTGGATGTTGTCCGCGATCGCCGGGTGGCGCAGCTCCGCGAGCTTGCGGGTGCGCCGCGCCACGCCCGCCGCGTCGATGGCGGCCTGGCGCGGGGTGGCCGGCGCCAGAGGCGCGGAGCCCGTGGTGTCCACGAAGGTCAGCGCCACCATCCGCTCCGTGGCCACCTCGCGGGCCTGCCAGAAGCGGGCGCCGGTGGTCGCGCCGTGGTCGCGGATGAGGCGGAAGCGGCCGTCCGAGACGGGGGCGCCCGGCACGAGGCGCGGGCCGCGCACCACACCCGCCGACATCGGCGGCGGCACGGGCGAGGCGTTGAAGGTGTCGCCCACGAGGAACTGGTTGGACAGGTCGCGGGGGTCGACCTCGCCGACCTCGATCGCCTTGTCCTCGTCGTAGGTGATGAGGCGGCTCAGGCCCGGGATGCGGGCCAGGGCGCGGCCGAGGTTCTGCACCTCGGGCAGCTTCGAACGCGAGAGGATGAGGCCGGTGATGACGAGGAAGGTCAGGCCCAGGACCACGATCTCCACGAGGAAGCCGATGGAGGGCACCCCGATCAGCCGGCCGGACGCCACCGCCAGGTCCAGGCCAAGCAGGTCGCGCACCAGGTAGCGCAGCAGGAACGTCGCCGCGACGCCCACGAGCGAGGCGCCCAGCGCCCACAGGGAGGTCCGCAGCACGGAGCCCGCCTCCAGGGTGCCCAGCTTGCGCTTCAGCAGGAAGGCGCCGATGATCGCGCCCGCCACGAAGCCGAAGCCGTTGGCGGCGCCGAGCAGCACGACCACGTTCTGGGTCGAGTCCGCCACCACCGGGGCGAGCAGGCTGAGCACGACCTTCGTGGCGGTGATCCCGGCGATGATGAACGTCGGCGTCCACGCCTCCTCGCGGGCGTAGAAGACGCGCAGGTGCAGCATCACCAGCGCGTAGGGGATGAGGGTGAACGCGGAGAAGCTGACCGTCAGGCCGAGGGTGCGCGCCAGCTCGGGGTCGAAGTTGCCGTAGGCGAACAGGGCGTGGCCGATGTCGGGGCCGAGCGCCGTCATGAACACGATCATCGGGATGAGCGCGATGAAGGTCAGCTTCGTGCCGAGGGTCAGGTCGCGCACGACGGCCTGGTGGTCGCCGTCGGCCGCGTTGCGCGACAGCCGCGGCATGATCGCGGTGAGCAGCGTGACGCCGATGACGCCGTAGGGCACCTGCAAGAGCATCCAGTGCTGCTGGTAGATGAACGGCGCGGAGCCGTCGGCGACGGAGGCGATGCGGGTGGTGGCCACGTAGCCGAGCTGGCTGATGGCCACGTAGGTGACGATCGCCAGCGCCATCCCGCCGAAGGTCTTTAGCCGCTCGTCGATGCCCCACAGCGGGCGCAGGTCGATGCCGAGCTTGCGCAGCGCGGGCAGCATGATGAGGCACTGCACGACCACGCCGAGGGTCGTGCCGAGGCCGAGCAGCAGCACATGGGGGTTGCTTACCGACGCCGGCGCGGACGGGTTCAGCTGCCCCGGAAGGAGCATGTAGAGCAGCAGCACCACGATGGAGACCACGTTGTTGGCCACCGGCGCCCAGGCGCCGGGCCGGAAGTGCTCCTTCGTGTTCAGGATGGCCATGAACAGCGAGAACATCCCGTAGAAGAAGATCTGCGGGAGGAGGAGGTAGGCGAAGGAGGTGGCCTGAACGACGTTGACCCGGCCCTCGTCGTTGAGCATGACCCGGGTGAGCAGCGGCGCGGCGATCACCGCAAGCAGCGTCACCACGGAGGTCAGTGTGAGCGTCAGGGTGAACAGGCGGCGGATGAAGGTGGCGCCGTGGTCGGCGTCCTCCTTCTCCGCGCGCACGAGCACCGGGACCACCAGGGCCGTGAGCACAGAGCCCAGCACGATCTCGGTGATGAGGTTCGGCAGCGTGTTCGCCGTGTTGAACGCCGAGGCCACCGGGCCGCCGAGCGCGGCGCCGATGAGGACGGTGCGCACGAAGCCGGTGATGCGGGAGATCAGGGTGGCCACCGCCATCGAGCCGGTGGAGCGGACCACGTCGGCGTTGGTGGTTTCCCCGCCGGCGGCCGTCTCGGCGTCGGCGGGCGTGGCCAGCGTCTCCCCGGAGGGGCTGATGGTCAGGGCGGAACGGTCCTCGCCCGCCTCCTCCTCCGGGGTCGGCTTCTTCTCGCGCGGCGCCGGCACGGGGGCCGGCGGGGCGGGCGTGACGATGCGGCTCCGGAGGCCAGCTTGCTGCTGGGACGGTTCCTGGGTGGTCACGGTGAGGGGTTCTCCAATCGGTTCGCCTGCCCGTCGGGCGGCGGGGTGGGTCTCTCTGTCTGCTGGCGGGGGCCGCGCGGCGGGCGCGCGGCGGCCGGTGTGGCGAGCGGCGCGTCGGCGGGCGGGCGCGGCGGCGCCGCCCGATCCCGAACAGCAGCAGCAGCGCGAGCGCGACGGCCAGCGCGGCGAGGAGGACCTTGCCGCGCAGCGCGATCCCGGCGGTGCGCACCGTGATGTCCACGGGCTGCGAGATCGGCACGCCCTGCGGGGAGGCGAGGAAGAGTGTGAGGTCCGTTCCGCCTGTGTCCGGCAGGTCCGCGGTGAGCTGCGCGGTGACCGAGCCGTGCGCGGGGATGCGCAGGGTGCCCGGCACGTCCAGGCTCGCCCCCTCCGGGCCGTTGTAGAGGATGGTGGCGTCCACCGGCAGGGGCAGCCCGTTCTCCGCCACGATGAGAAGCGGCGAGGAGGGCGAGGCGCGCGTGTAGACGTTTCCGGGCGGGATAAGCGCGACGGAGGAGCGCAGCTCGTTGAGGGTGTCGCGGCTGCCGGCCAGGCGTGCCCGGGTGGCCTGCTCGGCCTCCGGGTAGAAGTCGCGGGCGCGGCGTCCCGTGGCGGAGAGCGCGACGAGCAGGTCGCGGCGCAGCGGCAGCGTGAAGCCGTAGCGCGTCAGGGCGATCGCCGGGTCGGGGATGAGCAGGGCGGAGAGGTCGTTGATGAAGCGGGCCTGCTGGCCCGCGGCGAGGATCTCAGAGTCGGCGTAGGCGCTCGGGTCCGAGCCCAGCGCGCCCAGCGTGCCCGCAGGCGCGGCGGGCCCGACCTCCTCGTCGGCGCCGGGCGCGAGGTAGTCCTCGAGCGAGACGGCCCGAGCCGGGCTGGCGAGGAGGTCGCGCACGGCACCCATGAGCGTGGCGGCATCCGCCGCGTCCCACGCGGCCGGGGGGTTGAGCAGCACGGGCTCCGGCTCGCCCTCCCCCGCTTCCGCGCGGGCGGAGGCGACGGCCAGGCGGGCGGCCGAGGCGGCGTTGACCGCCCGGGCGCGCTGGGAGTCTTCCTGCAGGTCGTAGCGCAGCTCCTCGGCGGAGTAGCCGGTGGTCTCGGGGTGCGGCCCGACGGCCGCGAGGGTGGAGGCCAGGTCGTCCTGGTACTCCACGGCCATCACGCCGGGGGAGAGCCAGGAGAAGCGCGCGCCGGCGGTGCCGGCGGCGACGAGCGCGCGCACGGGTGTTTCGGGCGCGGGGGCGGCCACGCCCGCGGGACCGGGCAGGTCTGGGCGGTCGAGGGCGGCGCGCTGGTCGCCCTCGATGCGGCCTCCCGCGGCCTGCCCGGCGCCCTCCTGGGCCTTCTCCCACGCGCCGTTCATGCCCTCGCTCGCGATGGTGGAGCGGCCGTGGTCCGCCCAGCCGAGGCCCTCGGCCGCGGCGGGGTCGACGTAGCCGGTGCCGGAGATGACGACGTTTTCCAGTCCGCTTGTGCCGAGGACGCGGTCCAGGGTGAAGGGCCCGCGCTCGAGCGCCTCGCGCATGAGCCACACGTCTCCCGTCCGGGCCACCGCGTTGAGGTCGGCGTTTGCCCAGGGTAGCGCGACGACGCAGCCGGTGGCGGCGATCTGCGTGACGCGTTCCAGCCAGGCGGCGGCGTCCGCGGCCCCGCGCCCCGGGGCGCTGTCGGGGGCGGTGTCGGCCGCGCCCCAGCTGTCGCGCAGGCGCTTCGGCTCCTCCACCACGTCGGGGCGCGACTCGGAGACGCGGTAGCCCTCGGCCATCCGCGCGACGGTGTCCACGAGGGCCGGGTCGAGGCTCATGCAGGTCGCCTGGGCGACGGCGGGTTCGGCCGTGGCGTCGGAGTAGACGTCGAGAAGCGTGTCGAGCCTTCCGCCGGGGGCGAGCTGGTCGGCGAGGTTCTCGGAAGAGAGGATGAGCGGCGCCTCGTCGGGCGCCTGGCCCGTCTCCCCCGGCACGATGTCCACGGGCGCGGAGACGGGAAACAGCGTGCTCAGGCCGGGCGTGGGGCCGTCGGCGGCGCCGCTGACGGTGAGGTGGAGGCGGTCGGTGTCCAGCAGCTCCCCGCCGGCGGAGAGCGCGAACAGCAGCGGGTAGGTGGCCAGCCCGGGCAGCGGCAGCTCGCCGTCGAGGATCTCCATCGAGACCTCGGTGCTCTCACCCGGGGCGAGCCGCCTGCCGACGTCCCTCGAGCGCCCGACCACCGAGTACTCGCTCACCTCGGCGACGGTGGCGGCCCGCTGGTCTCGCACGGACCCGGTGGCCGGCCCGCGGCGGGGGGTAACGCTCAGGCCGTCGAGGGGGGTCTCGGAGGTGTTGGTGACGCGCAGGGTGACGTTGACGGGGTCGTGGGCGCCGATGGACTCGGGGCCGGAGAGCAGCTCGACTGTCGCGCGCTCCCCTTCCCCGGCGCGGATGGCGGGGTTGGCCCACTGCTCGGCTACAGCCGGGTTGTCGGGGTCGGTGGGGATGGCGATGCCCCGCGCGGCCGGAGCGAGGGTGGCGCCGGCGAGGGCGGCGCTGGCCAGGGCGGCGAGCGCGGATGCGGCGCGCCTCATCGGGGGGTCGCCCTTCCGGCGTCGGCTTCCTTTCTGGCGAGCTCGGGCATGCGGTCGTAGGCGATGCGGGCGAGCTTGCGCTCGTCGGCGTAGGCGAGGTGCTCGATCAGTTCGCTCATGGGCACCCAGGTCACCTCGGTGACCTCTGGGTCTTCGTCGTTGAGGATGCCGTCGACGAACCGCAGGAGGTTGTGGTGCACGGTCTTGTGGATGCGCACCCCGTCCGAGACGAACCAGTAGTCGATGACGCCGAGGGTCTCGAAGGCCTCGCCGGAGATGCCGGTTTCCTCCCAGACCTCGCGCTCGGCGGTGGTCCACTGGTGCTCGCCGGGTTCGACGTGGCCCTTGGGCATGGACCACAGGAGCCGCCCGCGCCGGTCGAGCCGCCCGATGAGGGCGACGTAGATGCGGGAGAGGTCGACGTGCCCGTTGGGGGCGACGGCCTCCGCCATGCCCGACACGACGAGCCCGCCTGCCGACGTCTCGTCGCGCGTCTCCATCGTCGAGTCCGCGTACTGGGCGTGGCGCGGGGCGCGCTGGTTCTGCTTGTGCGCCGAGCCCGACCGGGACCCGCCGCGGCCGCCCTTGCCGCGGCCCCGGCCCTTCCGGTTGCGGTTGCGGCCGCTGTTCTTCTTCTCGTCCTTGTCCTCGGGCCCGTTCGAGCTCTTGGCGGTCTTGCCGCCCTTGGAGCCCGCGCCCCCCGCCGTGGCGGGGTTGCGGCGCCGGCCGCCCTGCTGCGCCTTTCCGGCAGGGCGAGACCCGCGCCGGCGCCTGCCGCGCCTGCGGGGGCGCTCCGGGTCGCCCGAGCTGGGCCTCGTTGTGTCAGTCATCCGCATCATCGTATCCGCCGCCGCGCCGTTTGTGGTACTTAACAGGGCCGCCCGGGGCGGTGTTTTGCGGCGGGTATCGTGGTACGGGTGACAACGCCTGAGAAGTACGCACCGCTGTTCGACCTGCCCGACCCCGCCGACCCGTTCGCGCGCGAGGCGTTGCTGGCGCGGGCGCAGGGGGCCGTCGAGAAGCTTGGCGGCATGCTGGAGCCGCTCGCGGCGCTGTTCGCGGAGAAGGGCGAGTCCCTCTACCTTGTGGGCGGGCCGGTGCGCGACGCGATGCTCGGCCGCCTCGGCCACGACCTCGACTTCACCACCTCGGCGCGGCCGGAGGTGATCCAGGAGCTGCTCGGCGCGTGGGGCGAGAAGACGTGGGACACCGGCATCGAGTTCGGCACGGTGTCCGCGGTCAAGCAGGGCCAGCAGGTGGAGATCACCACCTTCCGCTCCGACCTCTACGACGGCGTGACGCGCAACCCGGAGGTCACCTTCGGCGAGACGCTCGAGGGCGACCTGGTGCGCCGCGACTTCGCCTGCAACGCGATGGCGATTGAGCTTTCGCTTGTCGACGGCACCCTGGAGCCCCGCTTCCACGACCCCGTCGGCGGGCTCGACGACGTCCTCCACCGCCGCCTGGACACCCCGCAGGCCCCGGAGGTCTCCTTCCGCGACGACCCGCTGCGCATGCTGCGCGCCGCCCGCTTCGTCTCCCAGCTGGGCTTTTCCGTGGCGGAGCGCGTGCGCGCCGCGATGGGGGACATGGCCGGTGAGATCGACCGGATCACCGCGGAGCGCGTGCAGGCGGAGCTGGACAAGCTGATGCTGGGCGCGCGCCCCTGGGAGGGCATGGATCTGCTGGTGGAGACCGGGATCGCGGCCGTGGTCCTGCCGGAGGTTCCGGCGCTGCAGCTGGAGACGGACGAGCACATGCAGCACAAGGACGTCTACCGCCACTCCCTGACCGTGCTGCGCCAGGCCACCGAGCTGGAAGACGAGGGCCCCGACCTGAAGCTGCGCTGGGCGGCGCTGCTGCACGACATCGGCAAGCCCGACACCCGCGCGGTGAAGGAGGGCGGCGGCGTGAGCTTCCACCACCACGAGGTCGTGGGCGCGAAGATGGCCCGAAAGCGGATGCGGAAGCTGAAGTACCCGAAGCACGTCATCGAGGACGTCAGCCAGCTGGTGTACCTGCACATGCGCTTCCACGGCTTCGGCGAGGGCCAGTGGACGGATTCGGCGGTGCGCCGCTACGTCACCGACGCCGGCGAGCTCCTGCCGCGGCTGAACAAGCTGGTGCGCGCCGACTGCACCACCCGCAACCCGCGCAAGGCGCGCCGCTTGCAGCGCACCTACGACCACCTGGAGGAGCGCATCGCGGAGCTCTCCGCGAAGGAGGACCTGGCGCGGGTGCGCCCGGACCTGGACGGCAACGAGATCATGAGCATCCTCGGACTGAAACCCGGCCCGGAGGTCGGCAGGGCGTGGAAGTATATGAAGGAGCTGCGCCTGGAGCGCGGCGAGCTGGACCACGACGAAGCCGTCGCCGAGCTGAAGAAGTGGTGGGAGGAGGAGAATGCCTGAGTACTTCTACGCCGACCGGCTGTTCAACGCGCTCGAGCGCGCCGAGCCGGAGGCGGGTTCCCTGCTCGTCGCAGCGCCGGGCATGCTCTCCCCCGAGTTCGCGCGCACCGTCGTGCTGGTGCTGGAGCACTCCGCGGACGGGACACTGGGCATCATCTTGAACCGACGCAGCGAGACGGCCGTGCACAACGTCCTGCCGGAGTGGCTGCCGCTGGTGGCCCGGCCGCAGGCGCTCTACCTCGGCGGCCCGGTGGGTCCGCAGGCCGGCGTGGCCGTGGGGGTGACCAGGAACGGGGTGGCCATCGAGGAGTACCCGCAGTTCACGCGCCTGGCCAACCGGCTGGTCCACCTCGACCTGCATGCACACCCGCTCGAGGTGGGCGACGCGCTGGAGGGCGTGCGCATCTTCGTGGGCACCTCCCAGTGGGAGGGCGGCCAGCTGGACGAGGAGATCGCGCGCGGCGACTGGTTCGTCGCCCCCGCCCTGCCCTCCGACGTGGTCGCGCCTGCCGGGGCGGACCTGTGGAGCGACGTGATGCGTCGCCAAGCAATGCCCCTGCCCCTCTTCTCGACGTTCCCCGCTGACCTCGACGACAACTAGGGAGTTTTTCACGTGAAACATCCCGAACTCTCCCACGTCCGCGACGGGCTGCGCGACTCCGCCCTCGTCGCCCTCGGCGTCATCCCCCTCGGCCTCGCCTTCGGCGTCCTCATGACGCAGTCCGGCTTCGCGTGGTGGTGGACCCCCATCTTCTCGGTGGTGATCTACGCGGGGTCGATGGAGTTCCTCGCCCTGAACATGACGCTGACCGGGGTCGGCCCCCTCTCGGCGCTGGTCACGGGCTTCATGGTGAACTTCCGCCACATCTTCTACGGGCTGACCTTCCCCCGCCACCTCATCCGCTCGCGGCTCGGCCGGGCCTACTCCACCTACGCGCTCACCGACGAGTCCTACGCCATCGCCTCCGTCACCCTCGCCCGTTCCGGGACGTGGCTGCTCACGGTCCAGGCGACCTGCCAGGCACTGTGGGTCGCCGCGGGCATCGTCGGGGCGCTGACCGGCCAGGCTATCCCCGACAGCGTGCGCGGCCTCGACTTCGCCCTCACCGCCCTCTTCGTCGTCCTCGCCTACGAGGCCTTCGCTGCCTCTCGCGACCTCTCGGCGGTGCTGATCGCGGCGCTCACCGGCATCGTCTGCGCCGTGCTCGCCCCGGGCCACATGCTCATGGCGGCGCTGCTCGCCTACTTCGCCGTGCTCCTCGCGCGCTTCTGGAGCCCCCGGCTCGACACCGCGCTTCGCTGGGAGGCGAGGTAAATGGGTCTGCCCGAGGGCATATCGCTTATCGACGTCACCTCCGTCCTCCTCCCCGTCGCCGCCGTGACCCTCCTCCTGCGGGCCCTGCCCTTCCCCTTCCTGCGCCTGCTCAAGGGAAGCCCGCTCATCGAATTCCTCGGCGTTTACATGCCGGTGGGCGTGATGGTGGTCCTCGTGGTCTACACGCTGGCCGGGGCCGCGGCCGAGCCCGGGGGCGTCGGCGCGGCGCTGTTCGCGGCCGCCTTCACTCTGGCGGTGCACGCGTGGCGGCGCTCCCCCGCCCTGTCCATCCTCGCTGGGACCGCGCTGTACATGGGGCTGGTCAACGCCGTGTTGTGAGCCGATGTTCTCCGAATCACTCGGGGCTGCCGACCAGCGCGAGACCAAGGAGCACCGTGGTGGATGCCTTGACAACGACCGATGCTGACGAATCGTGGAATGGCGGGATCGTGCGTTGTTCCAGAGGCAGCCCGTTGTTTCGGGGAGACGTCGAGGTGTCCCCTGCACCAGTGGGTTCGGCCTTCGTGGTGAGTGATCCGGTGAGCAGATCCGTGTGCGCCCCACGCACACTCCCCGTTCCCACCACCGCCCCAGCTCGCCGGAGCTGCCCTGCTCCTCATGCTGGCCGGCGGCGCCGCGCAGTCCGGCGGGCTCACGCTCCTGTTCTAATCGGGCCAGCCCCAGAGAACGACAGCGCCCCGCCGGGGCGAGCCGGGGCGGGGCGCGGGCGTCGTCAAGCGGAGGCTCAGAGCCCCGGGAACTTGGCGCGGGCCTCGGCCCAGAGGCCGTCGAACTCCTCGGGGGTCAGTGTCCGCGCGGTGATGCCCTCGAACTGGGCGTACGCGTCGGGGTGCGGGACGACCTCGGTGGGCTCGTTGGCCTGGCCGTGGACCCGGCCCTCCGCGTAGGCGCCGGTGATGGTTTCGGCGGGATCGAGCTCGATCATGCGGACCATGGTGCACTGCGTCGGGGAGATCTCCTCGAGCTCCGCGATGTTGAGCAGCTGCCCGCCGAGCTCCGGCACCTCGTAGTGGATGCGGACGTAGTGTTTCACGTGAAACGTCTCCTTCTAGCTCGTCGCTTCTGCCTCACGAGCGTAGCGCGCGGCCACCGCCGAGCAGATCATGAGCTGCACCAAGTGGTAGATCATCAGGGGCACGATGAGAATGCCTAACGACGCCCCACCGAAGATCACGCTGGCCATCGGCAGGCCGGCCGCGAGCGACTTCTGGGTTCCGCACATCTGGATGGTCACGCGGTCGGCGTAGCTGAAGCGCAGCGCGTTGGCCGTCACGCGGGTCAGCCAGAGCATGGCGTAGACGAGCAGGAAGGAGAACACCGCCAGGGCCACGATTTCCCAGGCGCGGACCTCGTCCCACACGCCCGAGACCATCCCCTGCGAGAACGCGGCGTAGACGACCATCCAGATGGAGCCGCGGTCGACGAGCTTCGTCGCCTTCGCCCCGGCGATCTCGCGCACGCGCGGGAGGAAGTTGTGGGCGAACTGCCCGAGCGCGAAGGGCAGCACCAGCTGCAGGGCGATGTTGGCGAAGACCCCGCCGTCGACGTTGATGCCCTCCCCCGCCCCCATGAGCAGCATGACCAGGACGGGTGTGGCGATGACACCGATGAGGCTGGACAGGCTGGCGGCCACCACCGCGCCGGAGACGTTGCCGCGCGCGATTCCCGTCAGCGCCACCGAGGACTGCACCGTCGAGGGCACGAGCATGGCGTAGAGGATGCCCTGGTAGATCGGCTCGGAGATGACCAGGGTGGACGGGCGCAGCGCCAGGCCGATGAGCGGGTACGCCACGAAGGTGAAAGCGAGGATGACCAGGTGCAGCTTCCAGTGGGTCAGGCCATGAAGCGCCTCCTGCGTGGAAAGTCGCGCGCCGTAGAGGAAGAACAGGAGCGCGATGGCGAGCTTGGTGGCAACCCCGAATACCGCGGCGAAGGTGCCGTGGGCGGGGAGGAGGAGCGCCAGCACCGTCGCGGCGAGGATCCCCTGGATGAGCGGGTCTTTGAGGAAAGAGGGAACGGGCATGGGATCAGTCTACGAACCCCGCGCCCGCCCGGGCGCCGTTTAGGCCTCCGCGTCGGTGGCGACGAGGCGGCCGCCCTCCTCCTTGAGGTCGAGCACGCGCATCCCCCGAACGGCCGGGCCCTGGAGGACGGAACCGTCCGCGATGTTGAAGGTGGAGCCGTGGGCGGTGCAGCGCACCGTGTCGCCCTGCACCTGCGTGATCTTCTTGAACTCGTGGGGGCAGGTGGACGAGTAGGCCACGAACTGGCCCTCGGTCGGCTGGGCGATGATGACCGTGTCCAGCACGACCGCACTGCCGACGGGGACCTCCGTCTTCGCCACCTCCTCCGGGGGGTTCTCGCCGCAGGCGGCGAGGAACGCGCCGGCGAAGGTGGTCGCGGTACCGAGCAGGAAAAGGCGTCGTGAGCAGGTCATGCTTCCAGAGTCTAGCCCGCTAGCGGGTCGCGCTCTTCATCTCGGAGACAAATGTGGCCAGTTCCTCTTTCAGCGCGGCCATGTCGGTGACGCGGCCGGGGTGCGGGTGGGTGCCCTCGACGTGGCGGTCGATGATCGAGGTGATCGCCGAGCCCGTGATCGCGCCCGCCGCGCCGGCCTCGATCGCGGCGCGGACGTGCTCGGGCGCGGAGATGCCGAAGCCGAGCAGGACGGGCGCCCCGCCGAAGCGCTGCACGTTGGCCACCACCTCGCGCAGGCCCTCCACGGAGGACTCGCGCTCGGTGCCGGTCACCCCGTCGCGCGAGATGGCGTAGATGTAGCCGCGGGACTGCGCCGCCACGCCCTCGAGCGTCTGCTCGGAGGCCTTGGCCGGCGCGATGTAGATCGGGTCGATGCCGTGGGCGGAGGCGGCCTCGCTGAAGGGCTGTCCCTCGCGCACGGGGACGTCGGGAAGCAGGATGCTGTCCGCTCCGGCCTCGGCGAACTCGCGGTAGAACTCCCCCACCCCGCGCACGTAGGCGACGTTGGCGTAGATGAGCATGCCGATCGGCAGGTCGGGGTATTCCTCGCGGATGGTGCGCACCTGGGCCAGGGCCTTATCGACGTTCGCCCCGCCGTCCAGGGCCCGGATGTGCGCTTTTTGGATCGTCGGGCCGTCGGCGACGGGGTCGGAGAAGGGAACGCCGAGCTCGAGGGCGTCGGCGCCGGCGTCGACGATCGCGCGGATGATCTCGAGGGCGTCCTCCGGGTTCGGATCGCCGAGCATGACGAAGGGGACGAAGGCCCCCTCCCCCTTCTCCTGCAGGGCGCGGAACGTGTTTTCGTAACGGGACATGTCTACTTCCCCCTCCTGTCGGTGGTGCTGATGACCCAGTCCGGGTGCGCGTCCAGGGTGGCGCGGACGTGGGCGACGTCCTTGTCACCGCGGCCGGACAGGGAGACGAGGATGTTCTCGGGCTCGGTGGCCTCCTCGGCGCGCTTGAGGGCGTAGGCCAGAGCGTGGGAGGACTCCAGCGCCGGGATGATGCCCTCGTACTTGGACAGCAGCTGGAAGGCGCGCAGCGCGTCCTCGTCGGTGACGGGGATGTAGCGGGCCCGCCCGGTCTGCGCCAGGTGCGCGTGCTCGGGGCCGACGGCCGGGTAGTCCAGGCCGGCGGAGATGGAGTAGGACTCCTCCACCTGGCCGTCGTCGTCGCGCATGAGGTAGGAGCGCGTGCCGTGGAGGATGCCCACGGTGCCGGCGGCGATGGCGGCGCCGTGCTTGCCTTTGCCGAAGCCCTCCCCGCCCGGCTCGGCGCCGATGAGCTCGACGCCCTCGTCGTCGATGAAGTCGGCGAACATGCCGATGGCGTTGGAGCCGCCGCCCACGCAGGCGACGACGGCGTCGGGCAGCCCGCCGGTGCGCTCGATCATCTGGGCGCGGGCCTCGGTGGAGATGACGCGGTGGAACTCCTTGACGATCTTCGGGAAGGGGTGCGGGCCCGCGGCGGTGCCGAGCAGGTAGTGGGACTCGTGGAAGGTCGCGGTCCAGTCGCGCAGCGCCTCGTTGACCGCGTCCTTGAGGGTGCCGGAGCCGGAGTCGACCCCGACGACCTCGGCGCCCATGAGACGCATGCGGAAGACGTTGGGCTCCTGGCGGGCCATGTCCTCCACGCCCATGTAGACCACGCAGTCGAGGTCGAGAAGGGCGCAGGCCAGGGCCGTCGCGGTGCCGTGCTGCCCGGCACCTGTCTCGGCGATGATGCGGGTCTTGCCCATCTTCTTGGCCAGCAGGGCCTGCCCGATCACCTGGTTGGTCTTGTGCGCGCCGCCGTGGACGAGGTCCTCGCGCTTGAGGAAGATCCGCGCGGGGCTGTCGCCCAGCGGGAGGTTGCGGCACTCGGTCAGCGGGGTGGGCCTGCCGAGGTAGTCGCGCAGCAGCGCGCGGTACTCGGCCATGAACTCCTCGTCCTCCCACGCCTCCACGAAGGCCTTCTCGAGCTGGTCGAGGGCGGGCAGGAGCGATTCGGGGACGAACTGCCCGCCGAACTCGCCGTAGTAGGCGGGCAGTATGGTGCGCCCGCCGTGCTCGTAATCAGTCATGTGTGGTGTCCCTTTTAGTAGTGGAAATTTCGGATGGTGCGGAAGGCTGTGCGCAGCGCGGCCGCGTCCTTGCGGCCCTTCTGGCCGGGGTACTCCACGCCGGAGTTTAGGTCGACGCCCGCGCAGCCGACGCGCAGCGCGTCCTCGAGGTTGGCGGGCCCGATGCCGCCCGCGAGCAGCGACATCGCCTTGACCTCCTCGGGCACGCTCGCCCAGTCGAAGGCTTCGCCGGAGCCGCCGTCGTGTGCGTCGAGAACGAGCTTGTCGACGTCCCCCATCAGCGCCGTCGCCAGCTGCGCGCCCTCCGGGCGCGTCATGTCCACCGCGCGCCACACCTCAACGCCCTCTCCCACGTCCCCGCGGGCCCGGCGGACAAGCTCGACCTCCGCCTCGATGGACCCCTGGTAGGGCGCGTGGACCTGCACGGCGGCGATCCCGTCCTGGAGTAGCTCCGCCCACCCCGACGTGCGGCGCGAGACGGCGACGTAGCGCAGGTGGGGCTCGAGGGCGATGATGTCGGCCGATGTTTCACGTGAAACATTGCGCGACGAGGCCTCCTCGAAGATGAGGCCGCCGTAGACCGCGCCGGCCGCCCGCGCCGCCTGCGCCGCCCCCCAGGATGTCAGCCCGCACACCTTGTTCGGCCCGTAGACGAGGTCGCGGGCGGCGAGGTCGATGTCGCGCTGCCCGGTGAGCTGGGAGCCGACGAGGTAGCCGTCCGAGTGCGACCCGAGGCGGCGCACCGTCTCAGCGTCGCGGATGCCCGACTCCGAGACGACCAGCGCGCCCGCGGGGGCGAGCGGGGCGAGACGCGCGGACCGTCCGAGGTCGATGGACAGGTCGTGCAGGTTGCGGTGGTTGACGCCGAAGATCCGCGCCCCCAGGCGGCAGGCGCGCTCGGCCTCCTCCTCGTCGATGACCTCGGTGAGCACGTCCATGCCCAGCCGCGCGGCCTCGTCGGCCAGGGCGGTGTAGGTGGCGTCGTCAAGCACGCTCAGCATGAGCAGGATCGCGTCCGCGCCGAAGTAGCGCGCGGCGTGGACCTGAACCTCGTCGACGATGAAATCCTTGCACAGCACCGGGAGGTGGGTCGTCGCGGCGACGGTGGCGAGGTGGTCGTAGTCCCCGCCGAAGCGGTCCGGCTCGCAGAGCACCGAGATGCCCGCGGCGTAGCGCGAGTAGGTCGCGGCGATCTCCCCCGGTTCGTAGTGGGCGCGGATCACGCCGAGCGAGGGCGAGGAGGACTTGCACTCCATGATGTACTGCGCGCCGGGGCGGGCGAGGTTGCCGTAGAGGGAGCGCTCGGAGCGCGGCAGGGCCGCTGGGTCGACGTGGGCTATACGACGCCTAATTTCGTCAAGGTGACTAAAACGTCCCTGGACAATACCCTCTAGGACGGTGGGCAGTTTAGGCACTGTAATCGGTCTCCTCGTGTGTCGCGAGCCACGTTTGCACCGTTCCGTCGGCGATCAGCCCGAGCGCGTGCTCGACCCCGCCGCGCAGGGTGTCGGCGGTGCTGTAGAGGTAGAACATCGCGCCGGCCGCCGCAGCGACGGCGTCGCGGTGCGCGGCCGGCCCCTCCCCCGCGAACGTGGCGCGCATCGCGGCCGCATTCTCCACGCCGTCGCCGCCGCGGAGGTCGTCCAGGGAGTAGCGGGCGAGGCCGAGGTCCTCCGGGGTGATGGTGTAGTGCTCGATGGAGCCTTCGCGGCCGAGCTCCCACACGAGGGTCTCGCCGTGCAGCGCGACCTCGTCGGTCCCCGCCCCGTGGACGACGAGCGCGCGACCCCGACCGAGCTCCTTCATCGTCTCCGCGATTAGTTGACCCTGTTTAGGGTTGGCTATCCCCATTATTTGGAATTCCGGACGTCCCGGAGAAAGCAGAGGTCCGAGGGTGTTGAACACGGTGGGCACGCCGAGGGACTTGCGCACCGGCTGCACGTGGGCGATCGCCGGGTTGTACGCCGGGGCGAAGAGGAAGGTGAAGTTGGAGGACTCGAACTGGCGCACCGCGCGCTCCGGGTCGAGGTCCAGCGGGATGCTGAGGGCCTCGAGCACGTCCGCCGAGCCCGACTTGGAGGACACGGAGCGGTTCCCGCACTTGATCATCTTCACCCCGCCGGCGGCCGCGACGAGCGAGGCGGCGGTGGTGATGTTGATGGTGTTCGCCCCATCGCCTCCGGTGCCGGCTGTGTCCATGATCCCCTCCCCCGTCACGGGGAAGGGCCGGCCGGCCTTGAGGAAGGCGCGGGCCGCGCCGGCAATGTCGGCGAAGGTCTCGCCGCGTGTGCGCACGGTGGCCAGCAGCGCGGCGATGTGCACGTCGTCGTAGTCGCCGACGGTCAGCGGGGTGAAGGCTTCAACCGCCTCCTCGAGGGTCGGTTCCTTGTTGTCCAGGAAGCGCCGCAGGATTTCCAGCGCCTTGTCGCTCGCCATTACTTCGCGCCTTTCTTCATGAGTTCGTTCACGCAGCGTTCCAGGATCACTGGCCCGCCCGGGGTGAGGATGGATTCGGGGTGGAACTGCAGCCCGATGGACATGCCGTCGTCGGAGGCCGCGGCCATGATGACGTCGCCAAGCTGCGTGCTCGTCCGCGCGAGCGCGTGCATGCCCTCGGGCGCGTCGACCGTGCCGAGCGAGTGGTAGCGCGCGACCGGCACGGTGCGGCCGGGGCGGCCGGGGACGTCGTCGGTGGTCAGGCCCCCGAACAGCGGGGAGGCCAGGCCGGCGTCGGTGAGCTGCATGCCTATCGACGCCCCATGGACCGGCCCGCACGGCCGCACCCGACCCCCGAAGTGCTCGATGAGCGCCTGGTAGCCGAGGCAGATGCCGAGGATGGGCACGCGGCCCTGGGCGCGGGCGACCAGTTCCATCATGCTGCCCGCCTCGACGGGGTAGCCGGGGCCGGGAGAGAGCACGATGAGCGCGGGGTTGGCGCGCAGGACGTCGGCGGCGGGCACCGTGTTGCGGTAGACGGTGGTCTCGGCGGTCTTGTGGGCGCTGAGAGCGTCGACGAGGTTGTAGACGAAGGAGTCCTGGTTGTCCAGCAGGACGATCCGCTGTGTCATTTGATGACCTCCAGTTCGGCGTTGGCCGCCGCCGCGATGGCCCCGAGCACGGCGTAGGCCTTGTGCAGGGTTTCGTCGGCCTCGGCCTGGGGGTTCGAGTCGCGCACCACGCCGGCTCCGGCCTGCACCGCGGCTACGCCGTCGACGACGTAGGCGGAGCGGATGACGATGCAGTTGTCCATGTCTCCGTCGCCGGTGAGGTAGCCCACCGCCCCGCCGTAGGACCCCCGGCGGGCGCCCTCGAGCTCCCGGATGAGCTCGGTGGCGCGCAGCTTCGGCGCGCCGGTCAGGGTGCCCATGTTCATGCACGCCCGGTAGGCGTCGAGGGCGTCGAGGTCCTCGGCGAGGGTCGCGGTGACGCGGGAGACGAGGTGCATGACGCGCGAGTAGCGGTCCACCTGCAAAAGCTCCGCCACCCGGCGGGTGCCCGGGACGGCGACGCGGGCCATGTCGTTGCGGGCGAGGTCGACGAGCATGGTGTGCTCGGCGACCTCCTTGGCGTCGGTGCGCAGCTGCAGCTCCATGCGGGTGTCCAGCTCGTGGTTGACGCTGCCGTCGGGGTTGAGCCCGCGGGGGCGGGTACCCGCGATCGGGTAGAGCTGCACCTCGCGCGTCGCGGCGTTGAACTTGAGGTTCGATTCCGGCGAGGCGCCGAAGAGCTCGTAGCTGGTGCCGTTCCGGTCGATCCCGCGCACGTAGAACATGTACGGCGAGGGGTTGGTCTCGCGCAGCCGCTGGTAGGCGGCGAAGGCGTCGGGGCACTCGGCGGTGAAGGTGCGCGCGGGCACGACCTGGTAGATGTCGCCGTTGTAGATGTCGCCTTTGAGCTTCTCGACGTCCCCGCGGAAGCGTTCGTCGGTGATGTCCGCCGTCACGGTGAGGGTGCCGCCGTGGCGGGGCGCCGCCTGCGGCTCGGGCTGCGCCTCGTCGATGCGCCGTGCGAGCTCGCCCAGGTCGGGGGTCGTGCCGTCGAAGGCGATGGCGGCCAGATGCGCGGTGCGCTCGCGGTGGTCGACCCGCAGCAGGGTTTCGGCGAGGACGAACTGGTAGTCGGGGTAGGTGTTGGCGGACTCGCCAACCTCGGGGAGGGTCTCGAAGGTGGCCAGGTAGTCGAAGGCCATGCCCCCCGCGAGGAAGGGGAAGTCGCCCTCCCGGTAGCCGGCGCGGGTGGTCAGCGCGCGCAACACCTCCACGCTCGAGGTGGCGGTGAGGCGCTCGCGTTCGTCGGCGGCGGTGGAGGCGGGGAAGGCGTAGCTGTTCTCCCCCACCCGGTGCTCGGCGAGCTGCTCGGCCAGCCGCGCGGCGAGAACCTCGCCGGAGGGGGTGAGCGGCTCGACGGCCACGCGCTCGCCGTTGCAGGTCACGCGCAGGGAGGCGGAGAGCACCGCCACGGACTGCAGCCCAGACTTCGTGGTGATGTCGGCGGACTCCAGCAGCACCGCGTCGGGGGCCGTGGTGCCGCCGAGGTGGGCGAAGAGGCTCGAGGCGTCGGCGTGATAGCGCACGTCGGCCCGCGCTGTGGCGGGTGTGAGGTTCCTCATGAGTACGTCCTTGTGTCGTGTGGTCTACACCGAGGGTACGGGGAACAAAAAGACCCGCGGTGCTTGGTTTGTCCAAGCCGGCGGGCCGAGAAAATTGTGACTAGCTGGGTGGCACGCCGCTTACGCGCGCCACCACCACTGCCCGGGGGCAGCGGCTGCGGAAAAGTTAACGGAAGTCACGAGGGATAGGTTATCGGGCGTAGGGGGTGCCCGCAAGCGGTTTCGCGATGTTTCACGTGAAACATCGGGGCCGGGCGCGCCTCCCTAGCGGGATTCGTCCGCGCGCCCCGCGGCCTCGCGCAGGGCGTCGAGGTTCACCCGCGGCGCCGGGGCGGGGTCGTTGGCGGGCTGGTTCTCCTGGTCGGCACGGGCGGCGTCGACAAGCGCTGCGGCGCGCGCCCCGAAGTTGCCCGCCACGGAGAAGCCCACGACCGCCGCGACGAAGAAGAGGACGGGGACGAGCCACATCCAGCCGGAGGCCATGAAGGCGAAGGCCGCGGCGAAGGCGAGGGCGACGCCGGAGAAGATCCACAGCGGCCCCGCCACCTTGTGCGCCTGGTCCCACGTGGCCTTGTCCTTGCGCACCTCCGGCACGCGGAGGCCGAAGAAGGAGTTGCCGGGCAGCTTGCCGGCGGTCGCCATCCCGCCCGGGATGACAAGCGCGAGGGCGAGGACGAGGAGGAGGACGCCGACAACGAGGTTTGCTGCACTCATGCCCCTCAGCATAACCCCGCCCCCGCGGCCGCCCGAAAGTGAACGGGAGGTTATCGGCCCAGAGTGCGGGCCTACCGTATAGGTTAAGGATTGTCCATAGACAACTGTCCCACCTATGTAACCCGCCGAGCGGGTCGAGCGAAAAGGCGCGCACATGAAATCCAAAGTCTTGAACTCGCTGCTGTTCTGGATCGTCGTGGCGATCCTCCTC
Source organism: Corynebacterium senegalense (assembly GCF_900411315.1). Classification (GTDB taxonomy): domain Bacteria; phylum Actinomycetota; class Actinomycetes; order Mycobacteriales; family Mycobacteriaceae; genus Corynebacterium; species Corynebacterium senegalense. The sequence continues at coordinate 1,416,244 of NZ_LS990887.1, forward strand.
GGAATCGTCTGCAGCCTGTTCTTCCCCGTCTGGTTGGCCCGGGTCTTCGTGACCTTCAACGGCCTGTTCTCCAACTTCCTCGGCTTCTTCGTCCCCGTCCTCATCTTCTCGCTGATCACCCCGGCCATCGCGGGACTCGGCCGCGGCGCGGGCAAGTGGCTGGGCATCACCGCGGGCATCGCCTACGGCTCCACGGTGCTCTCCGGGCTGATCGCCTGGGCCCTGTCCTCCGCCCTCTACCCCACCCTGCTCGCGGGGCACACCCTCGCCACGGACGTTGACGACCCAGAAGCAGGCGGCCTGAGCGCCTTCTTCACCGTCGAGATGCCCGCCCCCTTCGAGGTCATGGCGGGTCTCCTCCTCGCCTTCGTGGTCGGCCTGGGCATGACGGCCGTGAAGTCCAACACGATGTACAGCTTCTTCAGCGAGCTCGAGTCGGTGGTGATGAAGGTGGTCACCGTCTTCGTCATCCCGCTGCTGCCGATCTTCATCTTCGGCACCTTCCTCAACCTGGGCATGAACGACAACCTGGGCTCCACCATGTCCGCCTTCGGCATCGTGCTCGTCCTGGCGGTTGTGATGACCGTGGTCATTGTCCTCCTGCAGTACCTCGTCGCGGGCGCCATCGCGGGCCGCAACCCGTTCGTCGCGCTGAAGAACATGCTCCCGGCCTACTTCACGGCGCTGGGCACCTCGTCGTCCGCGGCCACCATCCCGGTCACCTACGCCTCCACCCTGAAGAACAAGGTGGACGAGAACGTCGCCGGCTTCGTCGTGCCGCTCTGCGCGACGATCCACCTGTCCGGCTCGATGATGAAGATCACCCTTTACGCCCTCGCCATCGTCTACATGGGTTCGCTGCCGATCGGCGCCGGCCAGATCGCGGGCTTCCTCCTCCTGCTAGGCATCATGATGGTCGCCGCCCCCGGCGTGCCGGGCGGCGCCATCATGGCGGCCGTCGGACTGCTGCAGGCCAACCTGGGCTTCGACGAGTCGATGGTCTCGCTCATGATCGCCGCCTACATCGTCATCGACTCCTTCGGCACCGCCGCCAACGTCACCGGCGACGGCGCCATCGCGATGATCGTCAACCGCTTCGCCGCTGGGTCCATCGAGGGCCACGAGCTCAAGAACAAGCAGCTTGACGACGCCCCCGCCAGCGCCACCGAAGGCTCCACCGCCGTGTAGCTGTTTAGATCTTCCGATCGCGCGCGAACGCCCCGCCTCCCCTGACGTGAAGGGGAGGCGGGGCGTTTTCCGTTGCGGGGACAGGTCAGCGCGCCCTACAGCCGCTCCCCCGTCTCCACGTCGAAGGCGTGCAGCCCGTCCTGGGCAACCTCGGCGTGGAGCACATCGCCTGCCTGCACACCGGAGCGCGGCCCGGTGCGCACGACGATGTGCCCGGTGGAACCTTCGGCGCTGCCCTCGGAGATCCAGCCGCCGCCGACGAGGTTGCAGTAGAGGTAGGAGTCGGAGCCGAGTTCCTCGACGAACTCCACCTCGAGCGGCAGGCCCGCAGAGGACGCCGGGGCTATGCGCAGCGCTTCGGGGCGGAAGCCGAGGATGACGCCGCCGTCGGGAAGCGAGACGGGCAGCGCGGCCTGGCCGAGGCGCGCGATGCCGCCGCTGACCTCGAAGCGGGCGAGGTTCATCGCGGGCGAGCCGATGAAGCCGGCGACGAAGACGTTGTCGGGGTGCTCGTAGAGCTCGTGGGGCGTTCCCACCTGCTGCAGCACGCCGAAGTTGAGCACCGCGATGCGGTCGCCCATGGTCAGGGCCTCGGTCTGGTCGTGAGTGACGTAGAGCGTGGTCACGCCCATGCGGCGCTGCAGGCCGGCGATCTGCGTGCGGGTCTGCACGCGCAGCTTGGCGTCGAGGTTGCTCAACGGCTCGTCCATGAGGAAGACCTGCGGTTCGCGGACGATGGCGCGGCCCATGGCCACGCGCTGGCGCTGCCCGCCGGAGAGGGCCTTCGGCTTGCGGTCGAGGTATTCGGTGAGGTCGAGCGTGCGCGCGGCCTCACCGACGCGTTTGTTGATCTCCGCCTTGTCCATCCCGGCGAGCTTGAGCGCGAAGCCCATGTTCTCGCGCACGGACATGTGGGGGTAGAGCGCGTAGTTCTGGAACACCATGGCGATGTCGCGCTCCTTCGGCTCCAGGGTGGTCACGTCGCGCTCCCCGATGAGAATGCGTCCCTCGTTGGTCTCCTCCAGCCCGGCGAGCATGCGCAGCGCGGTCGACTTTCCGGAGCCCGAGGGTCCGACGAGGACGAGAAACTCGCCGTCGGCAACCTCGAGCGATAGCTTGTCGACGCTCGGCTCGCTCGCCCCGGGGTACACGCGGGTGGCCTGGTCAAAGGTTACTGTTGCCATGATTTCCTCCATCGGCAGGAACGTGCCGAACGATCCGTAGTGGGGTGAACTGGGTTCAGTATAGGGCGCGGCGTCTTCCGCATGTTTCACGTGAAACATCCGTTTTTCCGCCCCCGTATCCTGGGTAGCCATGAGCGCCGAGATCGTCACCACCCTCTACCTGGCCCACCCCGATGACGCGCGGGAGGCCTACGAGATCTACGCGCGCCGCGTCCACGACTCCCCCGCGACGATCCACGCCCTCTCCCCCGGCCCGCACCCGATCGACGAGCCCTACTCCCTGTGGGACCTGCGCACCGAGGCGGCCTACGGCAACCTCGCCGCGCCCGAGGAGATGCAGCTCTACGAGGCCAACGCGCTCGTCGACTTCGCCGGCACGGACCGCGACGAGATCATCGACCACTTCTTCCTCGACGACCCCTTCGCCGCCTCCCGCTTCCCCTCCCAGATCGGGGGCCTGAGGGGCATCGTCGCGCGCGACCCGGTCGAACCCGGCCGGGACCTGCGCCTGATCACCGTTGTCTACCTGTGCGCGGAGGGCATGGAGGAGCGCGCGCAGGCGCTGTTCACCCAGCTCATCGAGCGCTGCACCGCGGTTGCCTACGAGGAGGAGCTCGCGCTTGTCGACGCCCTGGATACCCCCGACCTCGTCGGCCCCCTCTGGACCCGCGACGCCACCCTGAACATCATCGGCCGGGGCGACGGCGTTTTCTCCCCCGCCAAGGACGCCTGGTCCGGCTGGCTGCTCACCACGGACACGCTTGAGCAGGTGGAGGACCGCCTGACCGAGCGGTTCGGCCCGGAGGCCACCATCATCGCCCGCGCCGTCGCGGAACCCTTCTAGACGCTCTAGAATCCGACCCATGGCAACCTCGAAGCAGATCGGCACTGTCCTCGCGATCGCCGCCGCCGCGGCTGTGGGGGTGGGCGGCCTCGCCTCCACGGCCGTCGACGTCCCCACCAGCGACGAGGTCGCCGTCGCCACCGCCGGCGCGCCGCGCGTGCTCATCGACGACCCGCAGGACCTCCTCACCCCCGAGGACGAGGCCCGGATGCAGCGCGACGCCGAGCGCCTCGACGTCCCGGACACCGTGACCTCCCTGCGCTACCTGGTTCTCGGCCAGACCCGGGAGAACGTCAACGACTCCGTCGAGGAGTACCTGCGCGACAACCACCCGGAGGATATCGGCAACGACAAGTTTGCCGACGGCGTACTCATCCTCGGCGCGGGCACCGACCAGCGCAAGGTGTTCGCCTTCGCGGGCGAGGAAGTGGCCGACCAGCTCTACCTGCGCGAGGGTCAGCGCCTTGAGCCGGTCAACGAGGCGATGAAGCCCGGCATGCGCGACAACAACATCCCCGCCGCGCTGTTCGCCGGGGCAAGCAAGGCGACGGATGCCGAGGACATCGCCACCTACCGGGTCGAGGAAGCGAAGTCCGAGAAGGGCTCTGCCACCATCGGAGGCGGCATCGGTGCGGGCGGTGTCGCCGGTGCGGCGGGCGCTGTTGTGGTGGGGGTGCGCAATAGGCGTCGTAAAGCAATTGCCCAGGGCCGCGAGGACTACGAGCTGGTCACCCGCGAGTACGCGCAGCTCGGGCAGCGCCTCGATGCGGTGGACATCCGTGCCAACTCGCTGACTTCGGAGTTCGCCAACGCCGAGCTGCGCCGCGATTGGGCGCAGGTGCGCGACCGCTTCCTCGGCATGCACGAGACGGTCTCGGGCGCGGGCGGCATCGGGTCGATCGACATGAACGACGACAAGCAGGTGTGGGCCAACCGCGCGAAGCTCGCCGACGCCGCCGAGTCTGTCCGGCACACCACCACCGCGGAGACGAACATCAACAGGCTTTTCGACGTCGAACGCGGCGACCCGGCCGCCCGCCGCGCCGACCTCACCTCACTGCGCGAGGACGTCATGCGCGCCTCCGTCGAGGTGAACGACCCCGATGTGAAGAGCCGCCTGCGCGACCTCGAGGGGCGCATCAACTGGCTGGACCAGAACACCGAAGCACCCACCTATATGGACGAGTTCGTCCGCGTGCTCGGCGACTACCAGGTCATCCTCGACCTCGTGCGCACCCGCGAGTTCAGCGACGTGAAGGACCGCCACAAGCTGCAGCAACCCCGCCTCTACGAGCCCGGCTACCACTACCCCGGCATCGTGCCCTACGTGGCGCTGTCGAGCTGGCACGACAACAACGTGCAGGCCGCGGAGCAGGCGTCCTCCTCGGCCACGAACACCTCGTTCAGCTCCGGGTTCTCCGGGGCCGGTGGGTCGAGCAGTTACTAGAGAGGCCGGGCATCGTCGTGGCTGTCCGCAGCAGGTCGTGGCTGCTCGGCGTGGTCTCGGTGCTGACGTTATTCGCCTGGCCGATCGTCCTGGCGGTGGCCCTCGCGGCGGGCGGCATCGCCTAAGGGACCTAAGGTAGGCGCATGCCCCTTATCGACCGCCTGCGCTACCTCTGCATCATGGTCGGCGGCTTCCTCGGCCCGTTCGCGGCGCAGTCGCTCGCCGTGGTGTTGCCGGAGTTCGCCTCGGACTTCGGCATTTCGCTGAGCTTGGCCTCGCTCACCATGACGGCCTACACCCTGCCGTTTGCCACGATGATGCTGTTCTCCACGTACCTGGTGCGCCACCTCTCCCCCACGCGCGTGGTGCGCCTCGCCTACACGGTGATCGCGTTGGCGTCGGTGGTGCTGGTCGCAGCGCCCGCGTGGTGGATGTTCCTTCTCGCGTTCGTGGTGGCGGGGGTGTCGAACGCGTTCACGGCACCGCTGCTGCAGCTCATCCTGCGTCACATCACGCCGCGGGAGCGGCTGGGTCGTGCGCTGGGTACGTACGCGGCGATGCAGTCCTTCGGCATCTTCTCGGCCCCGCTCGTCGCAGGGCTCATGGTCACGGTGGGTTCGTGGCGGTGGATGTACGTCCTCCTCGGCGTGTTTGCGCTGCTCATCGTGGCCCTCGGCCTGCCCTTCGTGCCCGCCCAGGGCTCGGTTTCGGGCCACCGCGTCCTCGGCTGGCCGGTCGTGCGCGCGTGCCTCACGCTGCTCGCTATCGGCGCGGGCGTGATTGGCATGGGCTTCCTCATCGCCATCCACGTGGGCTCGCTTTTCGACGCCCCACCTCTCACCCGGGGCCTCATCGTGATGGCCGGAGGCCTGACCGCCTTCGTCTTCTCCCGCCGCATCGGCGCGCTCGCCGACACGCGCGGCCCCCGCCCCCTGGTGGTCGTCTCCCTGGTGGTGGCCGCCGTCGCGATGCTGGGCGTGGCCCTCGCGCCGTGGATGCTCGGCGTCGCGGTGTTCTGGGGCGTGGCGGTGCTCGCCGCCCAGGGCGTGCAGGTGGGCGTGAACATGCTGGTCCTTCGCTCGCCCGCCGGTGGGCAGATCCTCTCGACGGTCCAGGCGTTCCGCTTCTTCGGCAACGCCCTGACCCCGCTGGCGGTGCTGCCCGTCTACTCCGCCGCTCCCCTGGCCGGTTTTGGCCTGTCGGCGGCGATGCTTCTGGTGGCCGCGGGGCTGAACGCGCGCGCCGGGCTGCGCTGACCCCCGAAAAACCCCAGATGCAGACATTCAGAAGCAGATACTCCAACGACTCGGGGTGGGTCGCCGGGGCCCGATGGCGAACTATCCGCTTCTGAATGGCTGTTTTTGCCGGTTAAACGTCCAGCCGGTTACATCCCCAGCAGCGCGCGCACGCGGGCGTCGATGTCGTCGCGCACCAGGCGCATCCGCTCCATCCCCTCGATCCCGCGCAGGGAGGGCTCGTCGGTGACCCAGCGCTCGATGGTCCCGCGCGCGTCGGCGGGCATCTCCACCTGCGCGTCCTCGCCGAGCACCACCACCCGGTCCACCGTGGCAAGGAGTTCCGGGTCGATGGGTTTCGGCTTGCCCTGCGACATGTCGGCTCCGACCTCGGCGATCGCCGCCACGGATTCCTGGTTCAGCGAGGTCCCGGGCTTGGTCCCGGCCGAATGCACCTCCACCGAGTCGCCGGCGTAGTGGGTGGCCAGGGCGGCGGCCATCTGGGACTTGCCGCCGTTGCCAACGCAGATGAACAGGACGGAGGGGGTCATGGCTTCTCCTTGAGGGTAAGAACGGAAGGGCAAGAATGCGCTGTCCGGGCGGTTGAGGCTGGATTTTTGTCCTCTAGTTTTTGCCCTGAAGCACCGGAGCGCCAGCAGAACCAGCGCCCCACCGCGGCCGCAGCCACAGCATGACGTACACGAGCCCGACCAGCACGGGGATCTCGATCATCGGGCCGATGGTGCCGGCGAGCGCCTCACCGGAGGTGGCGCCGAAGGTGCCGATGGACACCGCGATGGCGAGCTCGAAGTTGTTGCCGGCGGCGGTGAACGCGACCGCCGCCGCCTGCTCGTAGCCCATGCCGGCCAGCCGCGTCACAACCAGCGAAAAGGCGAACATGCCGATGAAGTAGCACAGCAGCGGCAGCGCCATCCGCGCCACTGTCCATGGCTGGGAGGTGATCTGCTCGCCCTGCAGGGCGAAGAGCAGCACCACGGTGTAGAGCAGCCCGATCAAGGCGAGCGGGGAGATACACGGCAGGAACCGCTCCTCGTACCAGGCGCGCCCGCGCACGCGCTCCCCCACGACGCGCGAGAGCGCACCGAGCAGCAGGGGGATGCCCAGGAACACCAGGACTGAGGTGACGATGGCGGTGAAGGAGAAGGTCGCGGAGGTCGTCGGTAAGCCGAGCCATGCGGGGAGGATCTGCAGGTAGAACCACCCGAGCACGCCGAACATGAGCACCTGGAACAGGGAGTTCAGCGCGACGAGCACGGCCGTGGCCTCGCGGTCGGCGCAGGACATGTCGGTCCAGACGAGCACCATGGCGATGCAGCGGGCGAGGCCGACGATGATCAGCCCGGTGCGCAGCTCGGGCTGGTCGGGAAGGAAAGCCCAGGCCAGGGTGAACATGAAGGCAGGGCCGACGACCCAGTTGAGCACGAGGGAGACGCCCATGAGGCGTTTGTCGGTGGCGACGTTGCGGGTTTGGTCGTAGCGGACTTTGGCCAGTGGCGGATACATCATCACGAGCAGGCCAAGCGCGATGGGCAATGAGACCGAGCCGATTTTCATCGAGTCGAGGAAGGGCGCGAGCCCGGGGACGAGGCGGCCGAGCGCGAGGCCCGCGCCCATGGCGAGGAGAATCCAGAGGGGGATGAAGCGGTCGAGGAGCGACATGCCCACAAATATAGACCAACATCGATATAATGTGGCAATGCTTGTCGACGCCCCACCCTGCTGCCCCCTCACCACCGCGCCCCTGACCCCCGACGAGGCTGAGGCCCACGCGGCGCTGTTCCGGGTGCTGGCCGACCCGGCCCGGTTGCGGATCATCTCGCTGATCGCGGCGGAGGACTGCGCCCCCGCGACGGTCGGCGACCTGACGGAGAAACTGGGTCTGAGCCAGCCGACGGTGTCGCACCACCTGAAGAAGCTCGCGGAGGCCGGCTTCCTCACCCGCCACAGGGAGGGGCGCACCGTGGTGCACGCGGTGGAGCCAGGCACCTTTGCCGCGTTGAGGACGGTGCTCTCCATTGGCTGAGCGGGGTGAGTACCACCAGGCGATCATCGTCGGAGGCGGGCAGGCCGGCCTCGCTACGGGCTACTACCTGCGCAAACGCGGGGTCGACTTCCTCATCTTGGACGACCAGCCCGCACCGGGTGGGGCGTGGCGCCACGTGTGGCCGTCGATGACCTTGTTTTCCGCCAGCGAGTTTTCCAACCTGCCCGGCTGGCCGATGCCCTATTACGACGGTTTTCCGCCCGCCGAGCACGTCGTGCGCTACCTGACGGAGTACGAGCGACGCTACGCCCTGCCGGTGGAGCGCCCGGTGCGCGTGGAGAAGGTCACCCACGACGGCGAGGCGTTCCGCCTCGACACCTCCGCGGGCGCGTTCACGGCCGACAACGTCATCGCGGCCACCGGCACGTGGTCGGCGCCCTTCGTGCCGAGCTACCCGGGCACCTTCTCCGGCAGGCAGTGGCACTCGGCGAACTACCCGGGTGTGGAGCCCTTCCGTGGCGCGCGGGTCGCGGTGGTGGGAGCGGCGAACTCGGGCGCCCAGATCGCGGCGGAGCTCACGGACGTCGCGGAGGTGACGTGGTACACCCGCCACGAGCCGCGCTGGATGCCGGATGACGTCGACGGCCGTGTCCTGTTCCGCCGCGCCAGCCAGCGCGCAGCGGCGATCCGGCGCGGCGAGCCCGACCCCGGCCCGGACAACGCGCTGGGCGACATCGTGGTCCTGCCGCGGGTGCGCGCCGCGCGCGACTCGGGCCGGCTCACCGCGACGCCGATGTTCGGCTCGCTCGACGAGGTCGACGCCGACCACCTCATCTGGTGCACCGGCTTCCGCCCCGCCATCACTCCCCTGCGCTCGCTTTTCGACGCCACCCCGCCCGGCCTCTTCTTCGTCGGCTATGGCGACTGGACCGGGCCGGGCAGCGCCACGCTGACGGGGGTGGGCCAGTACGCGCGGGAGGTGGCGGAGCGGGTGGCGGGGCGTCGAGAGGCGAAATAAATACTGCGATGTCACCAAAATCGCGGACAAGGGGGCGCATGAGCGACACGACACAGGTACGCGACGCACAGGAACTGAAGAAGGCCATTGAAGGCGGTGCGAGGGTCATCGAGGTTCAGGCGCCGATCACCACCACCGGCGACGGTTCCTTGGGCATCCAGATGTCCAAGCCGCTGCCCCACCTCGAGGTCACCGGCGACGTCACCACCTCGGGCGGCGAGGGCTCCAGCCTCGTGCGCAGCGTCCAGGTCGTGCTCAAGGCCATCGCGCTGAGCGTGAAGGAAACCGGCGAGGTGGGCACGCTGCGCGTCGGCGGCGCGCTGCGCACCAGCGGCTCGGAGGTCGCCACGCTCGAGGTCGCCGGCCGCATCGCCTCGCTGTCCGTCGACGGCGGCATCTCCGCCGCCGACGAGGGCTCCGACGGCGTGCACCTGACCGGCGACGGCGTCTACCGGGCAGGCGTGGTCATCTCTGCCGTTGCCGCATGGCTCACAATATTGTGAGACAAACCCTAGGACGTCGCCCTGGTCTTGGTTCCCGGGGGTGGGGTGTCCCGTGTGTGGGTAGCAAATTGCGGTCCATTAGTCATCCTGGACTTGGCGGAAGACGTGGTCTCCGAGGTAGTGGCAGTAAGGTGCTCGGGACTTAGATGTGCCACGGTGGATTCTGAGGGGGTACTGACCGTCCGCTTCCCACCCAGCTACCTCAAGGCGCGGCCGTGTCTCGTGGTATATAAATTCGACGGCGGGCAGCAAGTCACTATCGTTAGACATAATAATGATGACGTCGTACTTGTTCGTGACGGCGTGTTGTATCGCCTGTACCGCCAAGTCCACGTCGATGCCCTTTTCCTGTGCGCTGAAAGTGCCGTCATCATAATGGCGGTATTTCAAATCCCGCGATCTGAGCTCGCACACCTCAGATTGCTTCCATTTGGCGGCGTACTTGTCGAAGGCACTTGCGGCCTCCGGTTGATGTTTCGGATTAGGACGCCCGCGGAAGACGTAAACTTTCGCGAGTTTCGAGGGAAAGTTACGCAGGCTGACAATATGTGTCGCTAACGCAACGGGGTCAAAAACCCCGACGTGGGAGGGGGAGCTAAAAGGGAGGAAGGCTTCCCTAGCGTTTTGTCGAGCGTTTTCGTAGTCGATAAAGACTGCCACGCGATTCGGCGATTCAGACCGATCGGATTGCAGGTCTTTTTCGCCTGCACTAATCTTAGCCGGCATGTTCGATGGCAGCATACCTACTCCTCGAAAATCAAAAAAACCTCGCTAATCCCCTCTACGAGGGAACAGCGAGGAACAATGCCCTCAATATACCTCAAATGCCTGAGATCGCAAGTGGAGACGGACTAGTCCCACAACCAGAGAGATTCAGTACATGTACACCGCAGCGTCGTTGCCGCCCCGGCAGGTGACCAGCTTGTTGGCATCGACGCTGCAGTTTATCTCGTAGTCCTGGCCCGTGGCGGGGCTGTGCGCGGTGACGGTCGCGGGCAGGGTTGAGCGGACGTTCTCGGATGTCGGGTTGAGCCCCTCGGTGAGCTGGTGCAGCGTCTCGGTGGCGAACTCGCAGCTCGTGTTCGCGCCGGCCGCGACGGTGTTGAGCCCGTAGCCGTCACCGTAGACGCACACGGTGGCGGGTTGGCCGAACACGTCGACCTGCTTGCCGACGTCCACGGTGCCATCGGCGATAGACGCCGCAGTTGCCGCGGTCGGCGTGGACGGCGACGACGTCGGTTGCTGTGTCATCGACTGAGTGGAGGAGCTTTCTTTGGTCACGGTCGCTGTGGTCGTGCTCGGCGTGGGTGTTTCGGGCGTTCCCTGGTCCTGCCCGCCGCAGGCGCCGAGGGCGAGGGTCGCGAGCGCGGCGGCGGCGAGGATGGCGGGCCTGGCGTTCATGTCCGTTCCTTTCGGTCTGGGAGGTGGGTGCTGTCCCCGCCGAGGCTACGTTTCACGTGAAACATTTGCAGAACTCTAGGGCTGCGCTCCCCCGGTCCACGGCGCGCGAACCTCAATCCCGCGCCCAGGGTGGTTGCACACCGTTGAGGCCCGCAGCTCCGTGGCCCGGCCGTACGTCGGCGAGCTGCAGTTCCATCCGTCGAACGACACCGCGAGCGTGTTGCCGCCGCCCTCCGTCTGCGTCTTCGCGTCGTAGCGGTCCAGCACATCCATGGCCTCGGCGCAGGTGATCTCCCCCTCGATGACCTCCGCGAGGCGGTGCCCCTCCATCGCGCCGCACATGATCGGCCCCTGCACGAGCACGTCCGTTCCGGTGCGGTACTCCGTCGCCGGCTCCGCCTTGGTCTGCTCCGCGAGCTCCTGGTCGGTCAGGACGGGCCCCTCGGTGACGATGCGCCGCTTCTCCCCCGCCACCTCGAACGCGGCGGTGTCGTTGCTACACACCAGGGACTCGCCGTCGGGCTTCGCACACTTGGCGACGCCAAAATCCACCCACTGGCCGGGTTTCAGCTCGTTCTGGGCCGGTGGCACACCCTCGAGGATCGCGTACGCCAGGCCGGCGGGCCCGATCTGAATGGCGCCCGGCCGCCCGCTGAACGGCGGCATGTCCACGTCGGGCACGGAGCTGTCGGCCGAGCCCGTGCACATGACCACCTCGTTGACGAAGCACTCGCCGGTGGCGGTGCCGTTGACGTGCCTGAAGGAAACAAAGTCCCCCGATGTGAACGTCTGCCTGCTCACCTGCTGCAGCTGGCTGTAATCCACGGTCCGCACGCCGGCAGGTGCAGACGAGGTGGCCGTTGAGCTGGGAGTTTGCTTCTCGACGCCCCCATCAGCCGCCACCCTCGTCTCAGTGGTGGTCTCCACCGGTGCCGGTTCGGGCGACGTGGAGCAGGCCGGAAGGGTCAGCGCCGCGGCAGCCATCGCCGCAGGCAGTGCAACTTTCCGGTGCGACGTTTTCATACCTGGGAGTATGCCAGGTGTAGGGGGTATGGAGGTGGGAAAATTTCCCCAGTTTCGTTATGGGACGTTCCCCGCGATGAATCTCTGATACGCCCTGTGACCACTCTAGAACGTCTTTCGGTAGCCGGGGGAGCGCTTGGAATCCGGACCAGTTTCGAGGGTTAATCCCGACGGCCGGAGGGCGCATTTCTCTTGGTAGAGTTACACCTGCAACAGCGCGACACCGACAGGCTTCTGCAACGGGCAACGAGCCACGCAGATAGGCCTCCACGTCGCACGATTTTTCGTGCACGGAGGAGCCATGACCTATCTGCGGATGACCGGTAGAGAGTTCCACGAAGCTGTCGTCGACTCGGAATCTTTGGTCAACCGCATGCTCTCAAACCTCCTCGAGGAACACCGCCAAATTGTCGGCCCATCGGAGCAACAGTCGTGGCGCAACAGTCTCCCGGTCCTCGCGGAAGATATCGCAGCAGCCGGGCTGGAGGGAATAGATGTTTTCCTCGAGTATGGGCTGCCGCTTACGTCCCAGCGGGTTGATGCCGTACTGGCTGGCACAAATCCCCGGACCGGTGACCCGTCGTTTGTGGTTGTTGAACTGAAGCAGTGGTCCTCCGCTAAATCGTATGAGGATGACGAGAACTTGGTGGTTGTCCCGGGAACACCGGATCCGCGGATTCATCCTGTCCGCCAGGTGGGTGGCTACAGCCGCTATTTGGTCAACTACCTGGCCGCCCTTGAGGAAAATAGTGAGTGGGTAAACGCCGTAGCTTACTTGCACGGGGTGGGTGATCGATCGGCCATTAGCGAGCTCGTCGAAATGGAGGGGGCCGAACTCTTCATCGGGCGGGAGCGGGATGCTTTCCGCTCGTTCCTTCGCGAGAGGCTCAGTTCCGAGGACGGCAGCGGAACCGGCGATATCTTGGTGAACTCGGCTGTACGGCCCTCCACCAAGCTGATGTCGGTGGCGGCCGACGAGGTTCGCCGTCGCGAGCAGTTTGTCCTTTTGGGCAATCAGCAACTGGCCGTGGATCTCGTCCGGCACGAGGTCGAGAACGCCCACGAGCAGAATCGAAAGCGCGTCATTGTTGTCTCGGGCGGGCCCGGCAGCGGGAAGTCTGTGGTGGCGCTAAGCCTGCTGGGTGAGCTCGGGCGGAGTGGCTACAGCGCCCTCCACGCCACCGGGTCGCGGTCATTTACGCAGACCATGCGTCGCGTTGCTGGATACCGAAGCCGGGAGACGCAAAGCTTGTTCAAATACTTCAACAACTTCACGCAGGCGCAAGAAAACGGAATTGATGTCCTGATCGCGGATGAAGCGCACCGAATACGCGAGACGTCCAATAATCGCTTTACCAGCGCAAGTAATCGCAGCGATCGACTGCAGATTGATGAGCTCATTTCGGCTGCCAGGGTTCCGGTCTTTCTTCTCGACGACAAACAGGTCGTGCGCAAGGGGGAACTGGGATCGGTTCGAGACATCACTGCTTATGCGGCATCACAGGGACTTGATGTCCTGCATGTGCCGCTGGGGGAGCAATTCAGGTGCGGTGGGTCGGCTGCATATGTCGAATGGGTAGAGCAGATCCTCGGACTTCGCCAAGGAGAGCCTGCGAAAGCATCGATCCCCGCGGATGACACTTTTGAAATCGAAGTGGCTGACAACCCGTGGGAACTGGAGCACCTGTTACGAGACAAACAAAGGCAGGGTTATACAGCGCGCACGGCAGCGGGGTACTGCTGGCGGTGGTCCGATGCCACGAAACATGGCCTCATCAACGACGTGGTGATTGAGGACTGGGCTCGTCCGTGGAACAACAAGCTGGAGCGGCGGGTCGGGAATGCGCCTCCGTCAGCCTTATGGGCGACCCAAGAAGGTGGATTTGATCAGGTTGGATGCGTCTATACAGCGCAGGGGTTCGAATTCGATTGGGCGGGGGTCATCATTGGACCGGATCTGGTCTGGCGGAACGGACGATTTGTCAGCCAGCGAAACCACAACAAGGATCCCCACTTTCGATCCCGGGCTGCTGTGCCAGATAAGGACTTTGACCTGCTAGTTCGACAGATTTACAAAGTTCTTCTCACACGGGGAATGGTAGGCACAATTCTCTACTCCCCCGATGCTGAGACGCGCTCAGCGCTAAGAATGCTACTCAATTAACTAGACAGACTTCCCAGGGCCCAACGGACTTCCGCTCAACAGGACACGTCCTCACCCCGCACCAAGCAGAATGCGAGATGTGACGTGAGTGATTTTCCGCGCCCCTTCATCAAGAGGGTTCCGTACGACGAAGGTTTTCTCGGCAACCTGGAAACTTTCTACAGTTCTCTGGAAGAGAAGGATCGGGAGGCCTTTGTGACTCATCAGCTCCGATTCCCGACCGTGTATATCGTCCGGAGCAGACGGGAGTTGGCGGACGGCCCGCGTTTCAAGGTCTACGTTGGAGAAACCAACGACATCAAGAACCGAACACGCCAGCACCTCTACCAGGATCCGCATAATCGCAAAGACTGGGCCGAATTCCGCAGCGCTCCAGATGCGGAAATGTATGTCATCGGACATCCCTTCTTCAATAAATCCTTGACCCTGGATGTCGAGAACAGATTTCTGCACTACCTGGAGTCGTGCCACTCGGTGGAACGACGAAACAATCGGCGAACCAATGAACAGCGCAACTATTACACGCTCGAGCACCTCGATCCCCTTTTCGACGCAGTTTGGCGGGAGCTGCATGAAGAGGAGCCTGAGCTGTTTGAGCCGAAAGAATCGATTACGTCGTCCGCGATCTTCAAGGCCTCCCCATTCCAAAAATTGAACGAACAACAGCTCCAAGCCCAGAACGCAGTTTTCGAAGCTGTCAATGACGCGTTGGAACAGGAAAGCGACGAGCACAAGTTAATCATCGTTTCCGGCGAAGCAGGTTCGGGGAAGACGGTTCTCATCAGCAGTATCTTCAATGGCTTGATGATGGGGGTGGAAGACGAGGACGAACGATTCCGCCGCTTGGTGGCCGGTCTCGATGACGAGGGCACGGAGATTGACGGTTACCTGGTCTCCGGGCACAAGAACGACGGCGGACAGCTCGCCGTTTACCAGGAAATAGTCAGTAAGGCCGGAATTCCTCACTCACGGAAGGGGGTCCGTCAAAGTCGCGTGTACAGCCCAACATCCTTCATAAATCAATTCACCGAGGATGACCCAGCGGACGTCGTCCTGATCGACGAGGCGCACCTGCTTCTCACCCAGAAGTCGCAGGGATACCGGGAGGATATGCCACAAATTGAAGCAATCCTCAGGCGGGCCAAGGTCGTCGTCGCGGTTTACGACGCCAAACAGTCGCTGGAGACCTCTCAACACTGGGAAACCCCGTTGGAGGAATACTTTGCAGCGTCGCTCGCCCAGCCTCCAATCCGACTTACCAACCAAATGCGTCTACGTGCTGATGATAAGACTGTGGAGTGGATCCGTGCTTTAGTCGACGACGGCGTCATCCTGCCCCTGCATGATGACGAAGAGGGGTACGATCTGCGGATCTTCGACGACCCGAAATCTCTAGACAGGGCAATCCGCGACAAAGACTCGGAAATCGAGAATAACCTTTCTCGAATCATCGCTACCTACGACTGGAAGTACAGTGCCGGCAAGGAGAACGGCACCGAAGACGATGGGCTCTGGTACGTCGACATTGTCCACCACGGAACCACCTTCAAGAAGCCATGGAACTTGCAGGTCAAGACCGACGACGGTGTTCGTCAGGTCTCCCATTCCAAAGCTTGGTCTGAAAATACCCAAACGATTAATGAAGTGGGATCCACCTTCACGATTCAAGGATTTGACCTGAACTACGCGGGGGTGATTCTAGGACCCTCAATCACGTACCGGGACGGCCGGGTCGTGATCGATCCGACGAAGTCCGCGCACGGGAAGAAGACTCAACGCCGAACACTTTCCGACGGGCGAAAAGAATCCTTTGGTGAGGAGCTAATAAACAACGAACTCAACGTTCTCCTCACTCGCGGCGTCAAGGGACTTTACATTTACGCAGTTGATGATGCGCTCCGAAAGGCACTGATAGCGGCTAAGGAGGCCAAGTAGAAAGAGATGGGCTGCGTCCGGGGATGCTGTACTAAAAGCGACGAGGGTGTGGCGTGAATGCATGGAGGGGCTGGGAACGAGACACGACCGTCCAGATGAGAATGACGGTGCCTTGTCCCGGTAGAAGGCGACATCATGCCAGCTTGGTCACTGTGAAAGAGGATCCATGCTCTACCTTGCCGTTTGGATTCACCCTGCTTGCGCGGGGAGCACTGGCGTGAAGAGCCGCTCCGTTTCGTGGACTCCGGCTCATCCCCGCCTGCGCGGGGAGCAAGTCACGGGCCGCGTCACCGTCGACCCCATCGAGGGCTCATCCCCGCCTGCGCGGGGGGCACGCGGCGCGCCGCCTCTACACAAACCCGGACCGAGGCTCATCCCCGCCTGCGCGGGGAGCACGGGGCGAACATCGTCGCCACGTTCCACCCGGCCGGCTCATCCCCGCCTGCGCGGGGAGCACTGGTGAATGCGGTCAATCTTGGCCGCCAGGTCGGGTTCATCCCCGCCTGCGCGGGGAGCACCCGGGGTTGTAGCGGATGTATTCGGCGGTGGTGGGCTCATCCCCGCCTGCGCGGGGAGCACCAGCATTTTTGACCTGCTAGGAGAGACGAATGAGGCTCATCCCCGCCTGCGCGGGGAGCACGGGTTCACCCCTGGCCGCGACGTTCACCGCTTCGGCTCATCCCCGCCTGCGCGGGGAGCACGAGGCCGTAGTCGGACTGGCTGCGGTCATTGTGGGCTCATCCCCGCCTGCGCGGGGAGCACGGCTGTCCTTGTCGGCGGTAATGCTGGCGTGCGGGCTCATCCCCGCCTGCGCGGGGAGCACAAGCTAAAGACGCACTGCAAGAACGGGCACGAGGGCTCATCCCCGCCTGCGCGGGGAGCACGGTTCACGTTCCCGGCCCCACGACATGTACTTGGGCTCATCCCCGCCTGCGCGGGGAGCACGACACCAGCAAGGTCACGGACATGTCGAGAATGGGCTCATCCCCGCCTGCGCGGGGAGCACTGAGGATTGCGTGTGCTATGTCCCGGTTGATGGGGCTCATCCCCGCCTGCGCGGGGAGCACATCGCGGAAGGAGCACGCCTAGCGAACCAACGGGGCTCATCCCCGCCTGCGCGGGGAGCACCAGCGTGACAGCACGTGGCAGGGTACCTCGGTGGGCTCATCCCCGCCTGCGCGGGGAGCACGCCTAGTTCCAGTGATCGACCACGACGGTGGCGGGCTCATCCCCGCCTGCGCGGGGAGCACCACTGGCGAACCTACCGAGTCCGATAGGGCCGCGGGCTCATCCCCGCCTGCGCGGGGAGCACGTGAGATTTCGCTGTTTCGGTGGGTGCGGCATCGGCTCATCCCCGCCTGCGCGGGGAGCACCTGGGTGTGACGTGCCACGACGAACTGATTTCGGGCTCATCCCCGCCTGCGCGGGGAGCACGACCGGATCCTCGCGGCAATCAACGCCGGAACGGGCTCATCCCCGCCTGCGCGGGGAGCACGTCACCGCCGGTGCTGCGGTGACGACTCCGGAGGGCTCATCCCCGCCTGCGCGGGGAGCACGGGCGCTGACAACCCCCGACGCGCGCCTGGCTAGGCTCATCCCCGCCTGCGCGGGGAGCACCCCTGATTTGGGCCGGTTTGATGAGGCGGGCCGGGCTCATCCCCGCCTGCGCGGGGAGCACGATTTTGATGAGGGCGATCTTGTCGATGTGCGGGGCTCATCCCCGCCTGCGCGGGGAGCACTGGACGTGGAAGAACGCCGGTAAGGAAGTCCCGGGCTCATCCCCGCCTGCGCGGGGAGCACTGCGATACGAAATCGATCAGCCCGGCAGTGGCAGGCTCATCCCCGCCTGCGCGGGGAGCACGCCCGAATCGGATCATCTTCCATGCCGCGCCACGGCTCATCCCCGCCTGCGCGGGGAGCACGCGCGGCCCGAGGCCACGAGCAGGCCGCCGACGGGCTCATCCCCGCCTGCGCGGGGAGCACGCCTTAGCGACACGCCGACGCTCCGCCTCCAACGGCTCATCCCCGCCTGCGCGGGGAGCACCCTCCGAGATGGACAAGTACGCTCGCCGCGGCGGGCTCATCCCCGCCTGCGCGGGGAGCACCGGGTGTGCCGGTGTACCTCGCGGGGCGCAACGGGCTCATCCCCGCCTGCGCGGGGAGCACGATGGGTGGACGAACATCCTCAACGGCGGCCCGGGCTCATCCCCGCCTGCGCGGGGAGCACGGTGTTGGTTTGCTGCAGATCATCCCTGGAACGGGCTCATCCCCGCCTGCGCGGGGAGCACGCTATCGGATGTTGCTGCTGCACTCAATGCTCCGGCTCATCCCCGCCTGCGCGGGGAGCACTCCACCCCGAGGAGGAGTACGGCGCACCTGCAGGGCTCATCCCCGCCTGCGCGGGGAGCACACTATTTCCCTCGACCGTGACACCTACGAACTGGGCTCATCCCCGCCTGCGCGGGGAGCACGGTGTTGATTGCGGGGCCAAGTATAGGGTTATGGGCTCATCCCCGCCTGCGCGGGGAGCACGTATCTCCTTACGCGCCCGCGAACGGCAGGTTGGGCTCATCCCCGCCTGCGCGGGGAGCACGGCGGACGCACCATCACCATCTCCGGTTCCTCCGGCTCATCCCCGCCTGCGCGGGGAGCACCTGGCCCGTTGTCTGTGGTGACGGGGGGAGCGTGGGCTCATCCCCGCCTGCGCGGGGAGCACGGCATCCGCCCGGCGTGGAACGCAGTTGCCAAGGGCTCATCCCCGCCTGCGCGGGGAGCACTATCCTCACGGAAGACGGCGACACCCACACGGGGGCTCATCCCCGCCTGCGCGGGGAGCACGACCGTGTGGACAGTGCAGGTAGGGATCGACGGGGCTCATCCCCGCCTGCGCGGGGAGCACGACCTGGACGCGCTCACGGGCAAGACCCAATCGGGCTCATCCCCGCCTGCGCGGGGAGCACGCGGACGTTGTTGCCGGAGACGGGGCGGCCGAGGGCTCATCCCCGCCTGCGCGGGGAGCACGCCCGTCATGAAGATCCTTGAGGACTCGTTCAGGGCTCATCCCCGCCTGCGCGGGGAGCACTCCCTGGGCGTGATTTTGATGAGGGTGATCTTGGGCTCATCCCCGCCTGCGCGGGGAGCACGTAGTCGAAGTGCTCGGTCAGGTTGGTCAACTGGGCTCATCCCCGCCTGCGCGGGGAGCACGCCGCGGCGCGCACCCAGGACGCCGCCGCGTGGGGCTCATCCCCGCCTGCGCGGGGAGCACCGCCCGTCGACAAGCAGCGTCGTCGGCCAGGAGGGCTCATCCCCGCCTGCGCGGGGAGCACAACCTTAGTAGTCATTCCTTCTCCCATCATTGCGGCTCATCCCCGCCTGCGCGGGGAGCACTGGAACGGCACCCGGTCGGCGCGGATCACGGAGGGCTCATCCCCGCCTGCGCGGGGAGCACGCCTCCCACGTCCTGGCCCAGCCCGCCCGAGCGGGCTCATCCCCGCCTGCGCGGGGAGCACGATGGGCCGACTGAGGAGCATTTCCGCCGTACGGGCTCATCCCCGCCTGCGCGGGGAGCACGGCATCCGCTCTGCGTGGAACGCAGTTGCCAAGGGCTCATCCCCGCCTGCGCGGGGAGCACAAGCGGGGCGAGTGTCAGCGACTTACAACTGCGGGCTCATCCCCGCCTGCGCGGGGAGCACGTAGCGGTTGAATCGGTCGATGAGCTCGTTGACGGCTCATCCCCGCCTGCGCGGGGAGCACCAACCATCGGCGGTGCCGCTGCCGCGTGGGGTCGGCTCATCCCTGCCTGCGCGGGGAGCACACACCATCACCGCGCGGGGTATCCCCTGCACACGGCTCATCCCCGCCTGCGCGGGGAGCACTTCCGCGTACTCAAGCCGGGGGGGACGCTGATCGGCTCATCCCCGCCTGCGCGGGGAGCACCACCCCGAGATCACCTACAAGCCCGGCAAGTCGGGCTCATCCCCGCCTGCGCGGGGAGCACTCATCTGCATTACCAGCTAGCATTGTCCACGCCGGCTCATCCCCGCCTGCGCGGGGAGCACCAGCACATTGTTGAGGATCTTGTGCGCGTCGCGGGCTCATCCCCGCCTGCGCGGGGAGCACGCGAACGGCAGGTTGTTGAGAATGGTCAGAGTCGGCTCATCCCCGCCTGCGCGGGGAGCACTCGATACCGATGCTGCGCTGGTTGGTGTACTGGGGCTCATCCCCGCCTGCGCGGGGAGCACTTCCTAAGCGCGTCTTTACAGCCACGCCACGGGGGCTCATCCCCGCCTGCGCGGGGAGCACCCGTGGATAAGTTGCCCACGGGTTGTGTGTTCGGGCTCATCCCCGCCTGCGCGGGGAGCACTGGCTAATTGATTCTTGGATGTTGTCCACGGGGGGCTCATCCCCGCCTGCGCGGGGAGCACAACATGGGGCGATTGAATATACAGGCCGGACAGGGCTCATCCCCGCCTGCGCGGGGAGCACGACTAGGCGTTAACCAACATCGAGCGGATCACGGGCTCATCCCCGCCTGCGCGGGGAGCACCTACTTTCCGTCACGGCCCTATCGGTTTCGATAGGCTCATCCCCGCCTGCGCGGGGAGCACCGGTAGAAGAATCGGTAGGTCTGGAATCGGAGGGGCTCATCCCCGCCTGCGCGGGGAGCACTCGCCGCCGCCGCTAACTGGTTGTGGCAGACGGGGCTCATCCCCGCCTGCGCGGGGAGCACAACATTTTCACCCGCCATCCGTTGGAGCAGCAGGGCTCATCCCCGCCTGCGCGGGGAGCACATCTGCTTGGTCAGCAGGTCGAGCTTGTTGAAGGGCTCATCCCCGCCTGCGCGGGGAGCACTCGGTAATCGCGCCGAACACGGGGCCAGTGGCCGGCTCATCCCCGCCTGCGCGGGGAGCACACAGACCCGGGGGCCGGATTCCCCTGGGATGTAGGCTCATCCCCGCCTGCGCGGGGAGCACCACGTCGGCTTGGTAACATTCTCCCAGTACCACGGCTCATCCCCGCCTGCGCGGGGAGCACGCTGTCGAAGCGGTGGGTGCGTTGAACTCCCAGGGCTCATCCCCGCCTGCGCGGGGAGCACGCGGGCGATGCGGGAGCGTGCTCGTCGTTTGAGGGCTCATCCCCGCCTGCGCGGGGAGCACGAACACAAGCATGTCCGCCCCGGTCACCATCAGGGCTCATCCCCGCCTGCGCGGGGAGCACAACGCGGAGGTATCGCTGCTCGCCTGCATCGTCGGCTCATCCCCGCCTGCGCGGGGAGCACCAGGCCCAGCAAGGCCAGAACTGGTGGAAGGTGGGCTCATCCCCGCCTGCGCGGGGAGCACGACTTGATCGTGTTCCACGCAGCCTCGGCAAGCGGCTCATCCCCGCCTGCGCGGGGAGCACGGAGGAGGAGCTGCCTGACGAGCGTGAGTTCGGGGCTCATCCCCGCCTGCGCGGGGAGCACTCTCGCTGAGCAGCAGGAATATTACTGGTCTCCATGATTCAGATTCAACTCCTGTTGTTAGCGGCCGTAGTACTTTCGTCGTTGTTGCCGTGCCCGGCTCCATCCAGTTCGCCGACCAGCTTGAGCAGATTTGTTCCTGCGGATCATAAGTGTGACCCCGTCGAAGTCGGTTGGCTCCCATTGGTGCCGGTGGGTGCGAAATTGCATGCCCTGCTCACAGTCTGAACTGTGCACCAGCAGCGCCTGCCCGTCTTTGCAGAGTTCGACTGTCCTTTCCCAGAGGAGGTCGCGGATCCGTGCTGTCGGGTTCCCCACGAAAGTGCCGGGTGCGATCTCCAGCAACCATTTCGTAAGATCGCCCCGCAGACCAGCGGGACATGCTGTGACTACGAGAACGATCACGGCGCGGCCGTTTCTTCGGCCCAGTTGACACCGGATGCGATTACTTCGAGTTCGCTCCATAGCATCAGTTCCGCGTCTGAGTAAAGCTCGTGTTCGGGGACGTCCATCAGATATTTGAGGTCTCCCACCATGCGCTGCATTAATCGCTTTTCGACGACCAAGTTCCGCACTTTACGACGCACCTCCACGTTCGGGTTTCCCGTCGCCTCCGCGACCGCGTCGAACGCGGCAGGGATGGCGATTTCTGCCTTGTAAATGTCTGCGATGTCGTAGACGAATGCCCTGTCGGTCCCGGTGTGGATGATTCCGAGTGCAGGAACGAACCCGAGGCCAGCCACAACTGCATGCGCGATTCCGTACAGGGCGGCGCTGGCAGCGGTGAGAGCTTGGTTAATGGGCGTGGACGATTCGAAGTCGTTGGGGTCGTACTCCGCCTATCCCAGTACACGCCAGTGCGTGCCGCCTCAGCGGCATAGACCTTCTTCATTCGTGCGCCCTCACGCCCGCGCAGCTGGGCCATCGTCAGCTGAGATACGTCTTCTCCGGGGAAGCGGAGACTGTACATTTTTCGCGCGCAGTTGAGCCGCTTTCGCTGGTGGGTGACAACCGCCGCCTGGATCTCTGCCATGCGCGAGGATTTGGCCGGGGGTCTGCCGCTGGCGTAGTACCGCACGCCCCTCTCCCCCACCCACACTGTGCTGACACCGGCGTCGCCGAGTAGGGCCATGGCCGCGTAGGTAATTCTGGTGCCCGGCCCCAGGAGAAGTGCCGCCAGCATGGTGGCTGGAACGTGAGCGGTACCGCGTTGATCAGTGATCGTCAAAGCATTCCCGTCACGGTTGACTACCGCTCGTTCCACGTAGAGGAACGAGAGGCGGTCACTGAGACGCGCCAGAGCTTGCCGGGTGATGGGTACCTCGCTGGGAGTAGACATCGCTAACCGATTCTCGCCAGAGTGAGCATTCCACAGCCGTACCCGCGGGCGCGGCCGATGCCGAGTGTGAGCGACCGCCGGAGTGCGTCGGGATCTGTCACCTCCAGGGTTCCCGCGAAGCGTGCCTTCGCAATTCGTACGGGGCGTTGGCTGCCACCGCGACGGAAAGTGTCCGTCCATCGCTCGAGAACTTGAGGTTCGTCGTGCGCGGACCATCGAGATCGCTCCGCGTCACTGGTTGTGTCATCGATGCGGGGTGCGAGTGCAAAGCCTGAGGTCTCGGCTTTCTTGTACAACCACGAAATCTGGTGGGCTATGGAGACGTGGGCCTTCACTTTCCCCCTCTCCCCCTTCTTCCATTCCGAATAGGTCGGGTTGGCCACCATTTCGAAGTGCCAGCGCTGACCGCGCATAAGGGTGTTCAGGAACCGGTCGTAGTCCGCTGACTGTGCTGGGCGGGACTCCCACCCAGCCTGGTCGACCACGTGCTGGCACGTGGGCTTTTCGGGGCCGGCAATGTAGAGAATTGTCTCCTGGTCGCGCGTGTCCACACGCCACAGGACGCGGGATTCGGATTCGTCGATGTCCGGGGGAAAACAAGCCCGCACCGCTGCGTGCATTGACTGGGGGTCAGTGATCAGCTTTCTGCCGCCGCGGGTTCGCGGGTTGAGCAGGATCTTTGTCAGAGTGGTCATGCTCTCACCACCGTGTCGAAAAAGATGTCGCCGTGAGACTCCATGGCTCGGCCGTCGGGATTGTCCATCTCAAGGTCATCTGCTCTGACAACATCGCGCCACCCGTACTTGCGGTGTTCGGGGTTGAAAGACACCGGTACGTCCTGGCGCGGGACGGCCCCAGGTTCATTCGGTTGCGCATCGCGGTAGATCGCGAGACTGACTGTCGTCGGGCACTCTGCCTTATGAGCCTCAGAGGCGTACCACGTCGAGTGCCCGCGGAGCGCCTCTTCAGCGGGCGCATCAACAACGCCGATCACAAGACCAGGGTGGACGGGACAGGAGCGACGCCCCATAAACAAGGGGAACGCGGGATTTCGCAGTGCGGTGGCAAATCCCTCGAGCAGTCCGCGGCTGTCGGCCTCCAGGGCGACAACGAAGGCTGCGTCGGACAGAAAGTACCTGGTCACCAGCTGGGCGGACGCTTTCGGATCTTTCTGCCAGCGTTGTGCAGTCTGGTAGTCACGCAGCAGACTGCCGGATTGGTCGACGCGGACCGCCATGCTGAGCGCCGCGAGGTCTTCCACAGGGTCTGTGCGCCGCCTGCCCTGCGCGGCGGCGATGAGTCCCACTACACCGGATTTGGTCGGAGTGGTTGCGGTGGCGCGGGTTTTGAATCGGGACTCGTCTCCCCACGACTGCAGGGGCCCTTTCAGAAGCAGCAGGAGTGAATGGGTCATTAGCTATCACCCAGCGCACGATCCAGCTCGGCACCAATCTTTTCTGTCAGGGTAGGCAGAGTGACCGTTTCGGCGAGGCCATCGAAGGACGACGCAAGTCCACCCAGGGCCATGACAAACGACGCGACGGGTTTGAATCCGTAGACTTCTTCGACGTCTCGGGCTTCTTGGGCGAGGCGGCGCGCCGCGACGGTGCGTCGATCCTCGGTGTCGGTGGCGTCGACAGGCGTCTCGAACGCGTTAACCAGCGAAACCGGCCGGGTGTCTCGAACCGTGACAAGCAAGAGTTCCGGGAGTGTCTGGTTGGCGAAAGTGTTGATCTTGCCGGTCGGCATTGACTTGACGAAGGCCTCAATGAAGTGCGGGACCGCCTGCTTCGCCATTTCCGTCGAGCCCAGGTTCTCTGCCATCCCCTCCACGTTGACTGTGGCGTAGCGGTACAGGGTCGAGGACATCATCTGCACGGTGCCGATCATTCCGGCACCGGTCTCTTCACCGTCCTCGGCGAGGTCATCGACGGCGGTGAAGTAATCGAACTCAGGAGCGGAGGCGTGGATCCCCAGCGCGTGTGCCACCTGTACCGCCGCATCCACGTTGTATGCGGCGTCATCGGCGACCATGCGACCGAACATCGCCATGTCGACGGAGTGGTCGGTGTCGAGAATGTCCTTCGCTTCGGCCTTTGTCGGTTTCTCGCCATTCCGGGCGAGCAGTTCCCGAACGGCCCTGTCCACCTGCTGCTGGCTGAGGAAGAGCAGGTAACCGGTCCTCGGGTAGGGCGAAACCTCGGCGCCGTCGGGGTCAGCGTTCTTGGAGGGCTTCTCGAGGGCTGTCTTGATTCCCGCGGCTTTGAACAGCGACTCGGTCCGTGCGATCGCCTCAGCCTGCTCGAGGCCTTCCTCCTCCAATCGCTGCGCGATCTTCTCGGGAAGTCGGCGCGACCGATCCCCGATGGTCTCAGAGTCGAAGTTGTCCTCGAAGTAGTCACGGATGGCGCGCTTCCACGACTGGGAGGAGACGCGTTGGCGTGGCACTCCGCCGAAGATCGCCGACTTCGGGGCTCCGGTGTCATCACGGTTGATCAGCGAGGGAGGGACGGTCTGGAGGGCGTGGATATCGATGATGAGAGACATGGTCTTTCCTTTCTACGAAGAGTTAGTTGGGGGTGTCCGTCGTGTGTTCCTGGGCTGCCCTGTATGCACCGCGCGCGAAGTCGCGGCCCCAACGGAGCAATACACCGTTCCGTTTCGCCGGGTAATCGAGAGCCCGCAGGTCGGAGGCGAAACGGCCGTAATCAAACGCAATACCCTGGGACCGGAGAAGGGAGACGAGGGAGCGGAGGTGAGTGATCCGGGAGACTTCGTCGCCCGCTGCCTGCATGGCGTCGAAGCGAGGCTTGATCGAGCGGGACGTGCTGTTGGCGAACAGCTTTCCGCAGGCCACGGCGAACGAAGTACCAGTTTCATGCATAGGTTTCGTTGCACTCTGCATGTGTAAGCCGAACAGAGACAGAGCGTGGAACGCTGCTCGCTCGGAGGGGGAAGGCTCTTGCCCGCGGCCCAGCTCTTGTTCGTTGAGCGGGGGCTGCATCAGCATCAGGATGTGTTCGAGCGCGATTGGCGATGTTGCGACATCAAAGGACGAGAATTTTCGGAGCTCAGCCAGATGCGCGCGCGCCTCAGCGCCCGCGGGTGTGTGACTGCGATCCAGGTAGTTGTGCTGCAGGCGGTTGGCCGTCGCGCCGACACATGACATCAAACCCGCATGCGGTGCGGGCCCGTTCACGTTGGGCGATGAAGACATCAGGACTTTCTCCTCTCTTGGGGTGCTGCCTTTCTTTCCGTGAGGGGCAGGTTCTTATTGATCTTGAACTCGAGCTGCCGGTAGAGCGTGCCGGCTGTGACGAGGCGTCCCCCGTCCTCACCACCGTCGAGACGGCCGATCAGAGCCTTCGGTCCCGCGCCTCGAACCAGTTCGTCAGCGATGGCGAAAACGCTTCGGCGCACAGTGTGTTGCCACACAGACGCATGCTCCCCCGGGTCACCGGTTTCAACTTGACGAATCCACGCGATGAACTTGGGCTCCAACAATGTGTAAAGTCGATCCGCTGCGTCGCTCCCGAATTCGTAAGCGCCACCGGCCGCGACGTGGAGCTGGCCCGCAAACCACCCCAGCGAGGTTGCCGCTCCAGCGGTAGCGCTGGCCGCGTCGCGTACATCTTGACGCAGTTCGTCACTGACCTCGTCGGAGCGCAGGATGTGGAGTGGGATCCCTATCTCCGCCTTCGTGGTGGTCGCGACCGAGGACGCTTGGGCGCCATATTCCATCGAGACGAGACTGACATCAAGGACGCCGTCGATGACTCCGTAGGCGGAAAGCTCGGCGAGGTGAGACAGGGTGCCGGGGCGGATGGGCGCCCGCGTCTTCTCGCTGAACCCCTGGTCGCTCTCCGTGACAATGAGTGCATCGAGGGCACGCCACATGGTGCGATTCGTGTCGTACGGCAGTGGGTAATAAGCGAGGACACCCTTCTTCGTCTGGTTTGGGCTGAACCTGTAGGGGGTCATCGGGTCGTCGAGAACGTTCTTCCCCGCGTCGGGTATGCGGTCGCCGTTGCTGACCAGCACGCCTGTCGCCTTGTCACCTTCGAAGAAGAGACGGATCCGTCGAGATTGCCAGGTCGCCAGATCGACCGCCCCGGTCGGCTGGGGATCACCGACCGAACGCTGTGCAGCGGTGTCCGGCTCACGTTCCCAGGGTGGGGCATCGTCCTGCCCGGAGGCCGAGAGTGCGGAAGGCGTGGAGTTGAGAACAAGGGTCTCGAGGAGAGTCTCGCCGCGCACGACGGTACCTCCCGTCATCCCTGTCCATCCGGTTCCGATCGGGTAGCCTTTGCCACCTTTCACACGCGGATCACCGAGGGCACCTGACTTGATTCCCGAGTAGTCGTACGCTTGCGCGTGCACGAGCCAGCGTGCTGCTTCTCCCAGGCTGAGCTCTTCTCTACCCCGTGCGGTGCGCATGGTGAAATACTCGTGCTCGGCCTCCGGGATGATACGCGAGATCTCCGAGTGGCTGCCTGTTGCGGTGTGGAGATCCGCAACCTGCATGAAGGGCGCTTCAGAGTGGAGGAGGTCGAAGCGATCAACCACCTTGTCGAGATAGCGGAGGACGACATCGTCGCGGTTTGTCGCGCGTGCGTTCTCCAGTGCGCAGCGGAACCACTCGGGCCAGGAAAAACTCTCTTTCGCCCGTCGGCCGGTGGCATGTGTGGCGATGTCGAGCTGGTGGGCGCGCCAGAATATCGCCAGCAGCAGGCGCAGGACGGCGTAGTCCTGGGTGGGCGCATCTCCGACGATCTTGAGCGGAACCGTACTTCCATCGAATATCTGGCGAATGCTCAATGACGCGGGGCCGTTTCGGGTCTGGCACAGTATCCACGGTTCGTCGACAAGGTTGAACGACGGAGCCTCTGCACCGGGGTCACTCATGATCATCTCCTTTCCGGAATCGTTGGGGTCAAAGCAAGAAGCACCTGGAGAACACACCATCCTGGTGCTGCAAACCTGAAGTTAGCTCACGGTGGGGACACGTGAGCCGCCTTTTCGAATCGGGATTCGAGGCCGAGCTCAGAGCTGTAGCGCACTCTGGCGGGGCCGAGGTCGAGAGTCCCGTCTGCTTCGAGCGGAAGCGCGAGTTGCCCCTTGAGAAGGAAATGTTGCTGCCAGTGAGATGGTGTTGACTGCTCCAGGGTGCTCACGACCTCCTCGAAATCTCGATTTCGGCGGGTCATTCTGGCTGGTAGGCGAACTGTGCTGGATGCGAGGCGAAATGCTTGGGCGTAGGTTAGCTCTCCGGCCTTTGTGAGCTCATAGTCCGCACCGAGGGGCTTGTACCCATTCTCAGAGCAGATAATGGGGATGACCTCCACGGTCGGTTCCGCGTCGCGAACCTGCGCTGCCCCACGTTCCTCGTCGGAGAGAGCGATGGATGCCCCCGCGCATTCCGCGAACAGGTTTGCCAAGGGCTGCATCTGGAAAGGACTAGGTATACGGAACGTCGAAGAGCGCCGTCGAGCACTTTCGGCCCGTTCCTTTTCCTCCCTCCGCGCATCCCCCCATGTGTCCTCCCAACCAGCGGGAGCGTCCTGCTCCTCTGCATAGACTGCTTGCACAAGTTCGGCGACATCGTCCGGACGGCGGAACGTACTGGGGAGGTGGTGAAGCGTGGACATCAGGAGGTAGCGGCCGTAGATCGCCTCTGCACCACTGTCGAATTCCGGTACCGGCCCCCTCTCGAGGATGCCGCGCACGTACACCTGGGGGTCACGCAGCTTCGTCGGTCTGTCACTGTCAGGACGTTGATGCCGGTGGATGCGGCCCGCTCGCTGGATGAGAAGATCCATTGGGGCAATGTCGGTGATGAGCACGTCGGCATCGATATCCAGGCTTTGCTCCGCAACCTGAGTGGCTACCACCACCAGGCGCTCCGGGCGCCCCGCCCCGCAGTGCGAGGTCGGTCCAAGCTTGTCCCGAAGTGCGTCTTCCCGCTGTGCTCGTTCCCACGCCATGAATCCTGCATGGTGGAGCTCGGCTTCCCCTGGAAACACTTCGGTCACCGCGAGGAAAGTGTCCTGGGCTCGTGCGATGGTGTTGCAGATGACCAACGCACACCCGCCCTCGGTAAGGAGGTCGGTCAGCGTCCTATTCAGGGTTGTGAGGTCGTCGTCAAGCGTGCGGACGCTGGTAACTAGATCCGTCGGCGAAGGCAGGGGCTCGATATAGCTGGCGCTCGACTCATTGGCCACGGTGATAAGCGGGTAAGCATCGCTCGATTCGGAGGGGGCCGCGCCCGTGTAAGCCTCGATCAATGCTTCTCGACGCCCTTTCGGTAACGTCGCGGACATCATGATCACGCTCACTCCGTAGTACGCGAGCCACTCGAGGGTGGTTTCGAGGTACTCGGAGGTATAGGTGTCGAAGCTGTGCACTTCGTCGAAGATGACGATTTTTCCCGCGAGTGCGACGTGCCGAAGCATCGAGTAGCGTTGTTGAAGAGCCATCATAAGCACCTGGTCAACGGTGCCTACGACGATGTTGGACAGCATCCCCCGGCGGCGTCCAGTCATCCATGAACTGGCCACCACTGTGCCAGCGCCTCCGGGACGGTCGGGCTCGATCCCACGGACGCGCAGCTGCTGGTAGGGCTGCGAAAGCTGGTTCTTGGAATGCGCCAAATACAGCGATGCGACGGATTGTGCTTCTGCGGTTCGGGCCGCCCATTGCATTGTCCGCTCCAGCAAACCGTTCGCGGTGGCCATTGTGGGCGCGGCGAAGTAGATACCCTGTGCTTCTGTCTTTCGGCCGATCACCTGGGCTGCCGCGAGGGCGGCCTCCGTCTTCCCGAGGCCTGTCCCGGCTTCGAGGATGAGGAGCGTGGGTTCACCGATCGAATCGGCCGCCTCCACCATGGAACGCTGGATAGCTCGAGGCCCGAACTCTTCAGGCCAGCCGAAGGAATGACGGAAGAAAGCTTCGATGTTCTCCACTTGCGCGGTGGGTGTCCACGGTGCCGTGAGGTCGGTGGCCTCCATCCCGCTGATGAGGCGTTGGCGCTGCGAGCCTTCAACGCTCATCGGGAACGCTTCAGGGTTGGAGGCTATCCAGTCCGACAAGACAACGATCCCGGTGAGAACTTGCAGGGATCCTGCGGAGGGCGCCGGGCGGAAGCGAAGAGCCTCCAGGGCGGGGAGAACGGCGGTGAGTTCAGCCATCGCGTCGAGCAATTCCTGATGAATGGATGACCACTGATCTTCGTAGCCGTTGAGAATTGTCTTGACCGGTTTGTAGTCTCCGAGGGGCGAGGCAATACCGTGGTGCGCCCCGGCTACCTCTGAAAGGTGGAGAGCAACGGGGCCGGGTAGCCCTCTACTCTCGAGCCAACACTGGATGATTGCAGCTGAAACAACTCCATGAGGCATCTTGTGTTCCAGCTCCCGGTGGTCTCGGGTGCGCGGAATGCCCGCGTCATCAAGGTTGGTCACAAGATAAGAAAACTCAGTTTGATCCTCGACCTGGGTCTGGAATGTCTTGCAGGCTTTCCCGATGTCGTGAGTCCCGGCTAGCCAGAGAATGAGGGAGCGCAATCCCTCTTCTCCCACCCCAAGCCGAATCGCCAATGATTCTTTTACCGGCTCCGCGAGCCACGAGTCGTACACCGCAGCGGCTACGCATGCCGTGTCGACCAGGTGCTGCGGCAGGGGGAGAAAACCTGACTCGTCTCCGGATTTTGCCCACAGGCTCCGCGCTTCCGAACTGCGCTTGCTCGCCCACCCGTCGGCTGCCTCGGCGAAACAAAGCGCGCGGTGGGGGACGGGTCCTGCCACGATTGCCTCCTGGTCACACGGTTGCCTTCATGTTTACCAGTTGCCTCAGAGGTTCAACCGGAATTCGATCTCAGCCTTTTCCACCTGCCTCCGGCGGGGCATGGGCGTGTCCTCGACAGCGCGACGCGGATTCGACGTTCAGACGATGTAGAAATTGATGACATTTTGCCGAGGGGTTTACGGCCCCTCTCGTATCCAGGTCAGTGCCCGGCATGCTCTGAACTCTCTCGAAGAGGCGGGCATCCTAGCCTCCGCAATGCTGGACAATCGCACCCGCGCGTGGCGGGCGGTCGAAGTCCTGGCGCTGCTGGACGAGTTTGCGGCCAGCGGTGGGCGTCGACAAGCGCTTTAGCCACCAGCAGCCCTGAGACTTCACGCCATGCTGAAATAAGCCCAGCACCCGCAAAGAACGGTGACAACCTGCAGCGCGAGGACCACGGCGCCCGCCACCGCGTGCGTGCGCAGCAGCCGGATGCAGATGTACGTGCACAGGGGGACTGTGGCGAACGAGAGCTAGAACCCCCCGATGAACAGGAAGATCCCGCCGAAGCCGAAGGCGTAGGAGGCGTCGTCGGAGACGGTGTCCGCCGCGATCAGGGAGAGCATCCCGAGCCCCACATCGCCGGCACGATGCCGGCGATGATGACCCAGAGTTTCGTTTATTTGGCGATCCTGCCCACCCTCGGAAGAAAACGCCTAGAGCGTGCACAGCGGCGCGTAGTCCTGGCGGCCGCCGGCCACGGGCTGGGTGATAAAGGCGCAGGACCACCAGCCGCGGTTCTCCACCACGCCGCGGATCTGCTTCCACTGCTCGGCGGTGAGGTTGGGGGTGCGGGAGAGCACGAAGCCGGAGAGGCGGTTCGGGTCGCCGACCACGGCCAGGGAGTAGTCCTCGGCAAGCCAGGTCACCCGGTAGTTGACGGGGCCGTTCGGGTCCTGGAAGGGCACGCCGGGGAAGTTGACGCGCAGGGAGGCGTCGGAACGCACGGTGGCGGTGCCCTCGATGGCGGACGTCCCGCCGTTCAGGGTGCCGCAGGAGTTCAGCACGGAGATGGTGGTCGCGTCCACAACTGCGTACTGCGCGGTGGTGTCGCGCACGCACTGCAGGGTGTAGGGCTGCGGCACGGCGGCGACCTGGTACCAGGTGCCGGCGTAGCGCTCGAGGTCAACGGCGGTGCCGCCCTCGGGCAGCTCGCCGCCGGGGAGGGAGGAGCCGCGCGGGATGAGTTGGGAGGAGGCCCCGCCGAGGCGGCCTCCGTCGAGAAGCTGCTGGGCGGAGGCCGCGGGCGCGAGGGTGGCGGTGGCCACGAGCGCGGCGGCGAGAAGGGCGGGGAAACGGCGCATGAGGCGGACACTACCCGAGCCGGGGCCCGGGCATGGCGTTTATGGGTTTCCTACACAAACAGAAACGCGCACACCACGCTGACAACCGTGGCGGCGGCCATGGGCACGATGGTGCGGCGGACGATCTCCACAGGGTTGACGTCCAGCGCCCCGGCCACGATGAGCACGGCGGCGTTGACCGGGGAGGCCTGGCGCATCGTGTTGGACGTGGCCCAGATCGAGGTGAGCATCTGCGGCGCGTGGATCGAGGAGCTCTCGGCGAGCCCGGGCACCATCTCGGAGAAGGCGAAGTAGGGCGCCACGCCGGAGCCGGTGAGCATGGCCATGAGGCCGGTGGCCACCACGAAGATGAGCACGATGATCGCCGCGCCGCCCGAGGACTCCCCTGCCAGCGACGTCAGGGCGTCGATGACGCCCATCTGCGTGATGCCCTCCACCAGGATCGCGGCCGCCACGATGAGCGCCACCACCCCGCCGGCGCCCTCGCCGAGGCCGCGGAAGAAGTGGTTGAGGTCCTCGACGGCATCGTTGATGGTGCGGCGGCGCACCGCCTCGATGATCATCGTCACCATCAGCGAGACCACCGTGACCGGCAGAATGTCCGCCTCGAAGGAGACCACCCCGGCGCGGTTGAGGATCGCCGAGGCGATGATGAGCACCAGCGGCAGAAGCGGCAGCAGCGCGTAGAACCCGGGCAGGCCCTCGGCGCGGCGCATGGCGTCGGCGACGCGGTCGTCGGGGTTGGCGGGGGTTGTGGCGTCGTCAAGCGGTGCCTCGAGCGCGCGCTCGGCGTCCTTCTTGTCGCAGCGCCACTGCCACCACATGTGCACGAACGCGGTGACCACGAGCGCCGGGATCGTCGCCTTCGCAACGCTGCCGAAGACGAACTCGGTCACCGACATCCCCGCCAGGTCCGCGCCCTGGATGAGCCCGGCCTCGAGCGGGGTGGGCACGATCGTCGAGGCCGTCACGATGATCGCGCCGACCGTCAGCGGGCTCAGCCCCGCCGCGATGAGCGCCGGCAGCAGCGTCGCCACCAGCAGCAGGGACAGGGCGCTTGCCGACGGCACCACCAGCGACAACAAAGTCCCCACGACGAACCCCAGCGGGACGAGCCAGTAGGAGCCGTGGAAGCGCTGCAGCGGCCGCGACAGCACCACCACCGTCTTCGCGTCCGCCCCGATGTGGCGCATGTAGCCGACGAAGCCGAACAGCACCATGATCGCCATGCCGGTGCCGGAGAAGCGCGACTTGAACAGCGACTCGATGACCAGCAGCTCGTCGTAGAAGGCGTTGCCGCTCGGCTCGATCTTCGCCGCCGTGTAGTCGACGCGCCCGGTCGCCGCGGCAATCATGAGCAGCAGGACGCCGACGGCGAAGATCGCCGACGCCGCGTGGACCCTTTTGTAGATGAAGTAGCCGACCGCGATGATGGCTAACACTGCGATAAGGATGTACAACATATCCCCAGGTTATCGCGTTTCCTGTGTTCCGCCTGGAAAAGCGGGGCCGGTGTGGGCGATGTCTCCGCCATAATGGGCCCCATGCCTGATCCCCGCTACCAGACCTTGAACCGCATGATCTCCGGCAAGTGGTACATCCCCGGCCCGGAGATGGACGCGCAGCACGAGCGCTGCTGGGAGGTGCTCAACCGCATCAACAGGGCGGGCGAGATCGACCCGGAGGGGCTGCGTTCCATCCTCGCGCCGGGCTCCCACGCCCCGGAGACCTTCGGCCCCGTGTTCATCGAGTACGGGGTGAACACAACGTTCGGCCCGGACTGCTTCGTCAACACCGGCACCACCATCCTCGACTGCGCCCCCGTCACCATCGGCGCCGGCACGCTCATCGGCCCGGCCTGCCAGCTCATCACCGTCGGCCACCCCGTAAACGACGCCCGGATGCGCCGCGACCTGTGGGAGAAGGCCACCCCCATCACCATCGGCGACGACTGCTGGCTCGGCGCCGGCGTGCTCGTCATGCCGGGCGTGACCATCGGCGACCGCTGCGTGCTGGCCGCCGGCACCGTCGTGACCAAGGACATCCCCGACGACTCCCTGGTCATGGGCGTGCCGGGCCGGGTGGTGCGCTCGCTTGCCGACGCCCCCTCCGAGCGCCCCGAGATCGACTCCTAGCCGGTTATTGGATTGCGGTGCTGGAAGGGCACCCCGGGTAGGGCACTGCGGGTTGAGACATCCACAAGGGTCGGGGCCGCTCCCTCGTACCGCTTGTGTGACCGAGGGCGATCATTCGGGTCGCTAAGGGGCGGATAACGGCTAGATGTCAGGCACCCGTCGAGGGAAATGCACAGACGTCCAACCTAGTGGCCATGATTTAGACTCATCTAGCTGCCTACCGCCGCCAAGCAATGTGCGTACGCTCGTGTGTACACCAAAAGCAACTGCAAGGAGGCAAGCAATGTTCACCCGTTCCCGAGATGATGTGCCCGCCGTCGAGTGGGGTGGCGGCACCAGCGAGCGTCTTTTGACTGCCAAGGACAACATGGGCTTCGCGGTGGCGCATACCGTGGTGCGCGCCGGGTCGGAGTCCCGCCTGCAGTACCGGAACCACCTGGAGGCCTGCTACTGCATCGCCGGTTCCGGGGAGGTGGAGGACACCGACGGCACCGTATACCCGATCACCCCGGGCACCATTTACGTGCTCGACGAGCACGACCCGCACATCCTGCGCGGGGGTAAGGATGAAGATCTGGTGCTGGTGAGCGTGTTCAACCCGGCTATCACCGGCGAGGAGAAGCACTCCCTGAGCGAGGACGGCTTCAGCTCCTACTGAGCCTCCGCCCCGTCATAGCAGGTCGACGAGGGTGATTCCGCCGAGCACGAGCGTGATCAGGAATACCGCGCCGCCGAGGAGGTTCGCGACGGGACCGTTGGCGTGCTCGCCGAGCAGGCGTCGGTTGTTCATCGTAATCAGCAGGAAGAACGCGATCACAGGTAGGAGGATGCCGTTGGCGGCCTGCGCAAGGATGATCACCTGGATCGGGTTGGCTCCGGTGATCGCGATGATTGCTCCGACGATCACCACCGTGAGGAAGATGGCGCGGAACCTCGGATCCTTCAAATCGGAAGACCAGCCGAGGACCCCAGTGATGGCGTAGGCGGCGCCGAGGGGTCCGGCGATAGCCGAGGTCAGACCTGCTGCGAACAGCCCGATCGCCAGTGCCCACGGGGCGAATGCACCGAGCGTGGGCCGCAGCGGCTCGGCGAGGTCCGCAGCTGACTCCGCCGCAAGGCCTTGAGTGAACATGACGGCGGCCGCGGTCGACAGGATAGCCAGGGTAATGAGGCCGCCCACGGTAATGGAGACCGCGTTGTCAAACCGTCCCTTCTTCAGTGCCCGCTCCGGGTACTCGTCGCCCCACTTCTCCCGCACCAGGTTGGAGTGCAGAAAGATGTTGTAGGGCACCACCGTGGTGCCGATCAAGGCAATAGCTGTAAGCAGTGAGCCGTCGGCAATCGTCGGCGCGAAGGTGCCGCGCAGCAGGGCTCCGACATCGGGCTTCACCGCCACGACGGTGACAATGAAGACCGCCGCCAGCAGGACGACCAACACCGACATGACCTTTTCCAGCAGCTTGTAGCTGCCGGAAAGTAGCAGGATGATGATGATCGCCGCGACAATGCCAGCCAGGACGGGCACCGGCAGGCCCGTCACCGAGCTCAGGGCCAGCGAGGTCCCCGTGGTGTCGCCACCCGCGTAGGCAGCCCCACCCACCCCGATAGCGGCGACGACCAGTGCGATCATGGCGAGCCTTGCGGCCGGGTTGCCAAAGGTCTCACGCAAAGCTTCGCCGGTGCTCAGGCGGGCGGCGAGGCCGAGGCGGACAGACATTTCCTGGAGGATGATGGTGGCGGCAATGGAGAAGACCACTGCCCAAGTCAGTGCGAAGCCGTAGCTCGCGCCCGTCACTGTGGCGGTGGTGACGGTGCCCGGGCCGATGAAGGATGCGCTGATCAGGAGGCCGGGTCCCAGCCAGCCGGACTTGCGCAAACCTTTTCCGCCGGTGATGGATGTGCTGCCGCTCATGAGATACCTCCACTGTGTTTGAGATCACATTAGAGGTTCATCCTACGGGAGTTGGCCGAGCGGTGGAAGCGAAAACTCCGGTGAACGCATGTTGGCCCGCCAGGTAAAGACCTGCCAATTCGCGGCTTAGCTCATCCAACGGCGCCGGAGCAATGAGCATGTGGCGGGCCCCGTTTGCCCTATCTGCGCGGCATCTCAGGCACCTCCTTTTTCGATTGCAGCGATTCCCCGCCTGGTGTGGACCGCCGGGAGGGTGGCAAACCGCATGTTCGAAGCCCCGCGATCCTCGCGAAACCCCCAGGCTGAAATGGGATCCGGGAGTCATGTCGCCCCGGTGACATCCGGGTGGAGAGTTCCCGCCGAATTCCCAGGAACGGCGCACCGAAACAGCCCGCGGGGGCGTAGCGTAAGCGCCTACATATCCGCATCCACGAAAGGAGCTGGCCATGGCCGGGAAGTTTGAAGTGTACGAGGACAAGGCGGGCAAGTTCCGCTTCCGCCTGAAGGCGGGCAACGGCGAGGTCGTCGCCGTGGGCGAGGCCTACGAGTCCAAGTCCGCCGCCGTCAAGGGCACCCAGGCGGTGCAGCGCGCGGCCTCCGACGCCGCTCTGGTCGACCTGACCGCCTAGGGCGTGTTTCTCTGGCCCGGTAGGTGACGGCGAGTGTGTCGTAGCGGCAGGCATCCCCGGTGGCAGATCTGGGGCTCGCGCCGCCAATGTTGTCACTTTGCCCAGCTCGGGCGGCGAGCTTCCGATACTTTGGCACTGGCCGGTGCCAAAGTTTGCCTTTGGGCCGGTGCGGGCAAGCGTTTTCGCAGGTCGGGCGGCGAGCTCGGAAAAGTTTGGCACTAAGCCCCAAAGATCCACCCGGCGGAGCGCACACCAAACACCACCTAACCGGAGAGGCTGGCGAAGAAGATCTCGGCGAAGGTTGCCGGGTCGGACAGGTCCACCTCGCAGAGCTCCTGGATCCGGGCGATGCGGTTGCGCGCGGTGTGGCGGTGGATGCCCAGCGCCTCGGCAGTCTGGGCGAGCTGCCCGCCGTGGCGCAGGTAAACGGTGAGCGTGCGCTCGTCCTCCAGCCCCAGCCGCCCGAACACCTCCGCGCGCCGGGCCGCCAGGGCGCGCTCGACGGCGGGTTCGTGCAGCCAGGGCAGCTGGGTGCTGCCGGGCAGCGAGTGCTCCCCGAGAGCCAGCAGGCCTGCGTCCGCCGCGAGCACGCCGATGACGTCGGCGTCCAGGTCCTCGGCCGTCACCACCCGGCCCACCGCGACCCGGACGCGCCGCGCGCTGGCGCCGAAGGCCGCGAGGACCTCGGAGACGGGCTGGTCCGCACGCACCAGCACAAGCGCGCTGCCGCGCGCGAGGGGCGCGGCGTAGAGGAAGTGGCCGTTGGCCTCGGCGGCGTCGTCGAGCGCGGCGAGCGCTCTGTCGAGGTCGCGCTGCCCGTCCGCGGAGACGACCATCGGCCTGGTCAGGCCCGCCTCGTCGATGGGCGAGTCGAACTGCGGCGGCAGCAGCGAGGTCTCCCCGCCCAGCCCCAACCGCACGGACAGGGCAAAGGAATTCAGCTCGTTGCGCGCGGCGCGCAGCTCGCGCGGGCGGGCCAGCAGCATGTCCGCCAGGCCGGCGCAGTGTCGCACCAGCGAGCGCGACGACGCGGAGAGCGGCCACGCCGCGTGGACCTCGATGACGTGGTGGCGCCCGGCGCGCGCCGCCATCTTGTAGGAGGAGTAGTACTGCTTCTCCCCGTCGGTGTCCGCGGAGGCCACGCCCACCACCGCGCCCTCGGCAGTGCTGATGCTCACCCGGGCCTCCAGCAGCGCCGAGGCCTGCACCAACAACGCATCGAGGGAGCCGGCGGTGGCGGTGGCTGTGAGGCGCTCTTGGGCGTCGAAAAGCTTCTGCTGCTCTGCGTGCGAGCGGCGGCGCTGCTCCTGGTGCGCGGCGGTGACGATGGAGATGAAGGGGATGCGACGCGGCACCTCGAACAGGCCGATGCCGCGCAGCCGCGCGGTTTCCACAACCACCGGGGGAATGGTGGGGAAGATCAGCCCGGTGCCGAATCCCACGGCCACGGCCCCCGCGTCGGCGAGGTGGTCGATGTAGCGGCCCAGCTCGTGCTCGCGCTCGCGGAAGGCGATGCCCACGGTGAGCACGAGGGAGTGCGGCTGGATGAACTCGGAGGCGTCCTCCAGCTCGCTCGGCTGCACCACGCTAAACGACGCCGCCGCTGGCGCCACCACCTGCCGCAGCACCAGGGACCGCTTGTTCAGCAGCCAGGAGAAGTTCAAATCCACCGCGTTCACTCGCCCTCACGTACAAAAAATATCTGCAATATCGCCCTAGCGTACATGGCGCGCGACACAGCACGGGCCCCATACTGTGCGGGACACACGAAAACGATCGCGAAGGAGCGCATCATGAAGGACCTCGAGTACCACCTTCCGCAGGAACGCCGCCAGGCCACCGAGGGGATGGGCCCGGAAAGCTCGGCCCTGGACCAGCGCCGCCAGAACGCCGTCGCCCGTGCGCTCGCGCCGGGCCTGCCGGGCTACGTCGTCGCCGCCGACGGCGGCGTCCTCGTCGACGCCGACAACAACTCCTACATCGACTTCGCCTCCGGCATCGCCGTGACCTCCGTGGGCGCCTCCAACCCGCGCGTGGCCAAGGCCGTCGCCGACGCCGCCGCGAACTTCACCCACACCAGCTTCATGGTCTCGCCCTACGAGTCCTACGTGGCCGTGTGCGAGAAGCTCAACGAGCTGACCCCGGGTGACCACGAGAAAAAATCCGCCCTGTTCAACTCCGGTGCCGAGGCCGTGGAGAACGCCGTGAAGGTGTCGCGCTCCTACACCGGCAAGCCCGCCGTCGCCGTGTTCGACCGCTCCTACCACGGCCGCACCAACCTCACGATGGCCATGACGGCGAAGAACAAGCCCTACAAGACGAAGTTCGGCCCGTTCGCCTCCGACATCTACAACGTCCCCGGCTCCTACCCGCTGCGCGACGGCCTGACCGGCGCGGAGGCGGCCGCGCGCTCCATCGAGGTCCTGGAGCAGCAGATCGGCGCCGAGAACCTGGCCTGCGTGGTCATCGAGCCGATCCAGGGCGAGGGCGGCTTCATCGTCCCGGCCGAGGGCTTCCTGCCCGCCATCGCCCAGTGGTGCCGCGACAACGACGTCGTCTTCGTCGCCGACGAGATCCAGGCCGGCTTCTGCCGCACGGGTGAGTGGTTCTCCGTGGACCACGAGGGCGTCGTGCCCGACGTGATCACCACCGCGAAGGGCATCGCCGGCGGCATGCCGCTGTCCGCCGTGACCGGCCGCGCCGAGATCATGGACGCCCCCATCCCCGGCGCGCTCGGCGGCACCTACGGCGGCAACCCCGTCGCCTGCGCCGCCTCCCTCGCCGCGATTGAGGAGATGCAGGACAACGACCTGGCGGGCCGCGCCCGCGAGATCGAGGGCATCGTCCGCAGCCACCTCGAGCCGCTGCTCGAGCTCGACGGCGTGCGCGAGGTGCGCGGCCGCGGCGCGATGGTCGCCATCGAGCTCGCCGACGCCGCCGTGACCGCCGACGTCGCCGCCGCCTGCAAGCAGCAGGACGTGCTCATCCTCACCTGCGGCATGGACGGCAACGTGATCCGCCTGCTGCCCTCCCTGGTCATCACGGAGAACCTCCTCGTCGAGGGCCTGGAGATCCTCACCTCGGCGATCAAGGAGAAGCTCGCCTAAATGCTCCTGTCCGACCACCTGCCCGCCGACATTCCCACCGGCACCGGGGCAGCGCTTTTCGACGTCCTCGACCCCGCCACCGAAGCCACCATCGCGCGGGTGCGCGACACGGGCTGGGACGAGTGGGTCGCCGCCCTGGACCGCGCCGTCGCGGCGCAGGAGGCCTGGTCCGCGTTCAGCCCGCGCCAGCGCTCCGAGGTGCTGCGCGACATCTTTGCCGAGCTCACGCGCCGCATCGAGGACTTTGCCCGCACGATGACCCTCGAGATGGGCAAGCCGCTCGCCGAGGCCCGCGGGGAGGTCGCCTACGGCGCCGAGTACTTCCGCTGGTTCGCCGAGGAGGCCGTCCGCCTCCC
Organism: Corynebacterium senegalense; assembly: GCF_900411315.1. Lineage (GTDB taxonomy): Bacteria > Actinomycetota > Actinomycetes > Mycobacteriales > Mycobacteriaceae > Corynebacterium > Corynebacterium senegalense. The sequence continues at coordinate 1,456,270 of NZ_LS990887.1, forward strand.
CGGCCGCGCGGGCTCCTCCCCGTCCGGCGCGGGGGACATCCTGGTCACCCGCACCCCCGTCGGGCCCGTCCTGGCCATCACGCCGTGGAACTTCCCGCTGGCCATGGCCACGCGCAAGATCGCCCCGGCGCTCGCCGCGGGCTGCCCCGTCCTGGTCAAGCCGGCGGCGGAGACCCCGCTGACCATGCTCCTGGCGGGCAAGGTCATCGCCGAGGTGTGCGAGAGGCACGGCGCGCCGCGCGAGCTGGTGCAGATCCTGCCCGCCACCGACGCCGCCGGGCTGTCGTCCACGCTCATGGCCGATCCGAGGCTGCGGAAGGTGACCTTCACGGGCTCGACGGGCGTCGGCAAGCTGCTCGTGCGTCAGGCGGCCGACAACCTGCTGCGCACCTCTATGGAGCTCGGCGGCAATGCGCCCTTCGTCGTCCACGAGGACGCCGACCTCGATCTGGTGCTCACCTGCGCCATACAGGCGAAGATGCGCAACGGCGGCGAGGCCTGCATCGCGGCGAACCGGTTTATCGTCCACGAGGCGATCGCAGGCGAGTTCACCCGCCGCCTCACCGAGGCGATGTCCGCGGTGACGATGGGCCACGGCCTCGACGAGGGGGTCACCCTCGGCCCCGTCATCACGGCAGGTCAGCGCGATCGCATCGCCTCGCTTGTCGACGACGCCCGCGCCTCCGGCGCCACCGTCCTGTGCGGCGGCACCGTCCCGGAGTCGGCAGGCTACTTCTACCCCGCCACGGTGCTCGCCGACGTCCCCGCCGGCGCCCGCATCCTGCGCGAGGAGATCTTTGGGCCCGTCGCAACCGTGACCACCTTCGCCACCCTCGACGAGGCGATCGCCCTGGCCAACGACACCGAGTTCGGCCTCGCCGCCTACGGCTTCAGCGAAAACGTCCACGTCTGCCGCCGCTTCGCGGCCGAGCTCCACGCCGGCATGGTGGGCATCAACCGTGGCGCCATCTCGGATGCCGCCGCGCCCTTCGGCGGCATCAAGCACTCCGGCTTCGGCCGCGAGGGCGGCACCGAGGGCATCGAGGAGTACCTCGACGTGCGCTACGTCGCCCTGTAGCGGGGCTGTCCCTGTCCGTCTCTCAGAAAGAACTGCATATGACTACCCTCTCCCCCACCCCGAGCCCCGACACCCGCGAGGAGAGCCAGCTCACCCCGCTGCAGGGCGTGGCGCTCATCTTCGGCACCAACATCGGGGCCGGCATCCTCAGCCTGCCTTACGCCGGGCGCAACGGCGGCTTCCTCGCCCTCGTCATCGCCCTGGCGGTGGCGGGCGTGCTCACCACGATCTCGATGCTCTACGTCGCCGAGGTCTCCCTGCGCACGAAGCGGCCGCTGCAGCTGTCTGGGCTCGCCGAGCAGTACCTGGGCAACTGGGGCCGCTGGGCCGTCTTCGCCGCGATCCTGGTCAACGGCACCGGAGCCCTCATCGCCTACGCCGCGGGCTCCGGCGAGCTGCTGCACAACCTCGTGGGCATGCCGCCGCTGTGGGGCACGCTGATCTTCTTCGCCATCGGCACGTTCATCATGTACAAGGGCCTCGAGGCCACCGGCGTGTCCGAGATGCTCATCACTGCCGCGATGGCCGCGATCATCCTCATCCTCTGCGGCTGGACCTTCGTCGGCCCGGGCATCTCGCTGTCCAACGTGTGGGTGCTCCACCCCTACTTCATCGTCCCGATCATGAACCTGGCCGTGTTCACTTTCATGGCCCAGTACGTCGTCCCCGAGCTGGCGCGCGGCATGGAGCGCGAGCACACCGCCGCGATCTCGAAGTCGATCATCGCGGGCATGTCCGTCACCGGTTTCGTGCTCGCCCTGGTCCCCTTCGCGGCGCTCGGCCTGCTTGGCGAGTCCGTCTCCGAGGTTGTCACCATCTCCTGGGGCGAAGAGCTCGGCCGCTCGGCGTACTACATGGCCAACGTCTTCGCCCTGCTGGCCATGTTCACCTCGTTCATGGCCATCGGCTACACGACGATGCGCAACGTCATCGACATCTTCCACTGGCCGCAGCACGGCTGGCAGCGCGGCGTGGCCGTGGGAATCACGGTGCTCATCCCGCTCGCCATCTCCTTCGCGGGCCTGGGCGGGTTCGTCTCCGCGCTGAGCTACGCCGGCGGCATCGCGGGCGTGATCATGTCGATCGTCCCGGTCCTCCTGCTCAACACCGCCCGCAAGCGCGGCGACCGCGAGCCCGCCTGGACGGTGGGGTGGAGCGCCCACCCGGTGATGCAGTGGCTCATCATCCTCGTCTACGGTCTCGCCGGGCTGTACTCGGTGGGCACGATCCTCGGGCTCGTGCCGGCGGGATGGCAGTAGCCACTCGTCCCTGCAAATGCTCGTTAGTCGAGTACCGGCATTGTCAGTCGGTCCATCTACTCGACTAACACGCATTTACTAACGAGCATTTGGCGTTTCAGGGCACAAGAAAAGGAGGGAGAATTCTCCCTCCTTTTCGCATCCGCCCTACTTGGCCACGTAGTACAGCTGCTTGTTCACGAACTCGTCCATGCCCAGCGGGCCGAGCTCGCGGCCGTAGCCGGAGCGCTTCACGCCGCCGAAGGGCAGCTCGGCGCCCTCACCGGCCGGGGTGTTGACGTTGGCCATGCCGACCTTCAGCTTGGCGGCCAGGGCCTTGGCGCGGTCCTCGTCGGTGGAGAGCACGGCACCGCCGAGGCCGTAGCGGGAGTCGTTGGCCACCTCGAGGGCCTCCTCGTCGGAGGACACCTTGTACACCTCGGCGACGGGGCCGAAGAACTCGTCGTAGTAGGACTCGCTGCCGCGCGGGATGCCCGTGATGACGGCCGGGGAAAGGTAGGCGCCCTTCTCGGCCAGCTCCCCGCCGGCGTGGAGGGTGGCGCCGGCGGCGATGGCGTCGTCAAGCTGCCTCCGCAGCTTCTCGGCGGCGTTGCGCGAGGACAGCGGGGTGTAGGTGCCCTCCTCGTGGGTCTCCCAGGTGGCGGGCTTCATGGCCTCGGCGAGTGTGACCAGCTCGGCGACGAACTCGTCGTAGATGTCGTCCATGACGATGAGGCGCTTGTTGGAGTTGCAGGCCTGGCCGGTGTTGACCATGCGCGTCTCCCACGCCTGCTTCGCGGCGGCGGCGACGTCGTCGGTGTCGAGGATGACGTAGGGGTCGGTGCCGCCGAGCTCGAGGACGGACTTCTTCAGGTGCTTGCCAGCCTGCGCGGCGACGGCTGCGCCGGCGCGCTCGGAGCCGGTCAGAGACACGCCCTGGATGCGGTCGTCGGCGATGATGTCGGCGATCTGGTGGTGGTTGGCGAAGACGTGGTTGTACACGCCCTCGGGCAGCCCAGCCTCGCGCACCAGCTTCTCGACGGCCAAAGCGCTGCGCGGGCAGATCTCTGCGTGCTTCAGGATGATGGTGTTGCCCAGCATCAGGTTCGGGCCGATGAAGCGGGCGACCTGGTAGTAGGGGAAGTTCCACGGCATGACGCCGACGAGCGGGCCGATGGGCAGGCGGCGCACGACGGCGTCGCCGTCCGGGGTGTCGATGGTCTGCTCGGCGGCGAACTTCTCGCCGTTGTCGGCGTAGTACTGGATGATGTCGGCGGAGAACTCCGTCTCCTCGATCATCTCGGCCAGGGGTTTGCCCATCTCGATGCAGGAGATCTTCGCCAGCTCCTCCTTGTTGTCGCGGAAGAGCTGGGCGAGGCGGCCCAGGGCCTCGCCGCGCTGGGCGAGGGTGAGGGCGGACCAGTCGTCGTAAGCCGAGGTGGCCTTGGCGATGACCGACTGGATCTCCTCGTCGGTGGCGGTGTCGAAGGTCTCGAGGATTTCGTTGTCGATGGGGCTTTGAACGCGGTACTCAAGGGACATGGGAATTCTCCTTTTCGTTGTGGTTCTTCAATCGATGCTACGTAGCTAATCGGTCAGGGCGTGCTGGTGATCGTCCGCGGAAGTGATGCGCGGCAGGGTCTCGCCCCGGAAAAAGGCCGGGTGGGCGACGCGCGTGAACAGCATCAACGCGAGCCCGAGGCCGAGCACGCCCATGCCGAGCACGAACACCGCGCCGACCCCCAGAATGGAGGACCCCGAGCCGTAGCTGGGGTCGAGCGAGTCGTAGGCGGTGACCCCGAACATCAGCAGCAGGAAGCCGCCGCCGAGGGCGGGGCAGAGGAAGCGGAACAGGATGTTGCGGGGGCTGGAGAACAGGTCGTCGCGGAAGTACCAGATGCAGGCGACCGCGGTGATGCCGTAGTAGAAGCAGATCATCAGGCCGAGGGCGGTGATCGTGTCCCACAGGGCGTTCTCCGAGATGAGCCGCGTCACCGCGTAGAACACGCCGGCGGCAACAGCCGAGGCGACGGTGGCGGTGTTCGGGGTGAGGTAGCGCGGCGAGATCTTGGCGAAGACGGGCGGCAGCGCCCGGTAGTGGCCCATGGCCAGCAGGGTGCGGGCGGGGCCGACCATCGTCGACTGCAGAGAGGCGAACGAGCTGGCCAGCACCGCGATGTAGATGAGGATGGCGATGGGCCCGAGCACCGGGTAGGACAGCGCCGCGAAGATCGACTCCTGGTTGTCCGGGTTGCCTGCGCCGAGCCCCGTCTCGCCGGTGCCGGCCCACACCACGATGGACACCGCGGTGAGGATGTACAGGGCGATGATGACCAGCACGGTGATCGTCGCCGCGCGGCCTGGGGTGCGCTCCGAGTCCTTCGTCTCCTCGTTCATGGTGAGCGTGACGTCCCAGCCCCAGAACATGAAGATGGAGAGGGAGATGCCCGCGGCGACCATGGAGAAGCCGCCGATGTCGAGCGGGTTGAACCAGCTCAGCGAGAACGGGGTGAAGTCGAAGCCCTCCCCGGAGTAGGCGCGGCGCAGGGCGACGACGTCGAAGACCACCACGGCGGCGATCTGCAGCGCCACCAGCACGTACTGGAGGTTCTTCGTGGAGTCCATCCCGCGGTAGGAGATCCACGCCGCAATCGCGATGAAGACGAAGGTGGTGGGGATGTTGATCCAGAGGTTCGACGTCCACTCCGCGATCCCGGGGTTGCGCAGCAGCTGGGCGAGCAGCAGGTAGAAGAAGTCCACCGCCACCGCCGCCAGGTTGGACAGCACGAGGATCGTCGCCGTGATGAGGCCCCAGCCGCCCATCCAGCCGACGTAGGGGCCGAAGGCCTTCGTGGCCCACGTGAAGCTGGTGCCCGAGTCGGGCACCGCCGTGTTCAGCTCGCGGTAGGCGAAGGCCACGAGGAGCATGGGGATGAAGCCGAGGATGAGGATTGCGGGGACGTGCTGCCCCACCGCCGAGATCGTCGGGCCGAGGCCCGAGGTGAGCGTGTAGGTCGGGGCGATGCAGCTGATGCCGATGACGACGGCCCCGATGAGGCCGACGCTGCCGGCCCGCAGGCCCTTGGACGACGTGGTGGTGCTCGTGGTGGTGCTCATGACAAGCTTCACCTCCTTAGTGAATGTGTCTTAGGCGTTGTTCATGTACCCGTTCGGGATCACCACCGCGGGCACGGGGGTGTAGCGCATGATCTGGGTTGCGGTGCTGCCCACGAACAGCCGCCCCTCCGGGGCGATGCGGGAGGAGCCCATGCAGGCGATCTCGCCCGGCAGCCAGTCGAGCTGCGCGACGGCGGCCTCGATGGAGGGCGCGTCGACGACCTCCGCGGTGGCTGAGGTGGCGTCGATAAGCGCGCGTGCCCTCTCCGCGAGCTCGGGGCTGGCCGTGTGCTCCATGGCCTCGAGGGCGTCGGGGTTGGCGGGCTTGTCACCGTCGATGTTGAGGGAGACGAAGCGCAGGGGAATGCCGAAGCGCTCCGCGTAGTCCAGGCCGAGGGCGATGATGTCCGTCGCGCCGGGGCGGGTTCCGAAGAGCACCGTGGCACGCTCGATCGGCCCGGGGTGGTTGTAACCGCGGGGCGCGATGGCGAGGGGGACCGGGCAGCTGTGCAGCAGGGTGTTGACCACGCTGCCCAGGCTGACGCGGCGGAAGAAGCCCCCGCCGCGCGAGCCCGCCACCAGCATCTCGGAGCCCAGCTCGGTGGCCTGCTCGATGAGGGTCTCCGCGATGGACTCCCCCACCGCGACGCGGGTGGTCACCTCGATGTCCCCGGAGACCTCGGCGCGGGCGTCGTCGAGCCAGCCCGCGAGCTGGCGCTCGAGGATGGAGTCGTAGCCGCGCATCTTCGGGTAGAGGCCCGGGGTGACCTCGCCGGCGGCGCGGGCCATGACGATGTCGACGGCCATGCCGCGCTCCTTCGCCAGGGCGACGGCGAAGCGCAGCGCGTCGATGCCGCCGTCGGTGGCGATGTAGGAGACCATGATCCGGCCGTTGGCTCGGCTTTGCGACGCCATGACCTACGCCTGCTTCCCGCTGCGCTCCGCGATCTCCAGGGCGACCGCCTCGCCCATGCGCACCGCGCCGTCGACGTGCTGGTAGCCGGCCCCGGCGATGTCGGAGCAGGCGTAGTAGATCGGGCCGGTGGGCTGGTTCTGCAGGTGGCCCCAGCGCGACAGGCCGCCGAGGTCGTAGCTGGTGGCGTAGGCGCCGCGGGTCCACTCCTCGGCGGCCATGTCGGAGAGGTAGAAGGCGATCGGCTCCTTGGTCTTCGGGCCGAGGTAGGTGGCCATGGCGTCGAGGATGGCCTCCTTGCGCTCGTCGGCGGGCAGGGCCCACATCTGCTCGGCGTAGACGTCGGAGACGAAGCCCACCAGCGTGCCGTAGGGGTCCTCGCCTTCCTCGAGGTAGTTGGTGTTGTCGTAGACCTCCTGCACGAGGCGGCCGCCGCCGAAGCCGGTGCCGGAGAGGCCCTCCTCGCGCCAGAACGGGGTGTCGTAGACGGCGTGGACCTTGATCACCAGGCCCATCGAGATGTGCTGGTGGGCGACGTGCTGCTCGCGCGGCAGCGGCGGGTTGTAGCTGATGCGGCTGTAGAGGTTCGGCGGGACGGCCAGGACGACGAAGCGGGCGTGCACCTCGAGCTCGCCGGAGCAGACCACGACGTTGCCGGCCTCGCCGTTGTTCGGCACGCCGTTGCGCACGTCGGCGCGCACGTTGTTGAGGTCGTCGGCGGTGTCGGGGTCGACCTCGGCCCAGGTGATGGAGCGAACCGGGTTGGAGAGGAAGACGTCCTCGCCGAGCTCGGCCGCCATGGTCAGGGAGACGGACTGCATGCCGCCGACCACGCGGCGGTCGAGGATGAAGTCCTCGTCCACCAGGTTGGAGAAGGAGCCGGCGGAGGCGGCCATGAGCAGCGCCTGGAGGGCGGAGAAGGTGTAGGAGGGCTTGGTCAGCATGCCCGAGGCGACGTAGATGGAGATGTTGTCGATGGCCTCCGGGTCGTCGGAGAGCCCCTCCAGCCAGTCGCGGAAGGAGATGCGGTCGAGCTCGTGGGCGCGCGGGTGCTCCCACGGTGCGGCCGGGTCGATCTCGGCGGCGAGCTCGTCGAGGTGGGCGGTGAGCTTCTCCATCTCGGCGATCGTCTTCTCAGAGGCCGGGAAGACGGTGCCCTCGTACTCGTGGCGGGTGCCGTCCGGGGAGACGTAGATGGAGGTGCCCTCGCGGTAGCGCTGGAAGGTGGTCAGGCCGAGCTCCTCGACGAGCTCGGTGAGGCGGGTCTGGTCCGGGGAGATCCACTGGCCGCCGAGCTCGATGAAGTGCTCGACCCCGTTGTCGTCGGCGACCTTGCCGCTCCAGGTGCGTCCGCCGACGCGGTCGCGCGCCTCAAGGACGGCCACGCTCAGGCCCTTCTTCTTCAGCGTGCGGGCTGCGGTGAGGCCGGCGGGGCCGGCGCCTACAATCACTACGTCGCGCTCTAGTTTCTTCACGGGTGCGCACTCCTTCAGGTGTTGTTTCCGGGTGCAAAATGAACGGTATTCATTATGCGTCGTAGGTCACAATACATTGTTTGTTGTGAAAGAGGAACGAGGTACGTGCCCATGGCCCACCAACGATCGCGCGGTCGGCCGTCGAAAGCCGTGGTCACGCCCGCAAAAATCGCCTCCGTGGCCCTCGGCGTGGTGGCCGAGGCGGGCTACGAGAAGCTCACGATGTCCGCCGTCGCCCGCGGCCTCGGCGTCTCCCCCAGCGCCCTCTACAACCACGTCTCGGGCAAGGAGGAGCTGCTCCTCCTCGTCGAGGATGCCGTGATGGCCCAGGTGGACACCTCCGCCCTCGAGGCTTGCCTCGCCGGTGAGCTGCCCGCCGCCGAGGCCCTCTCTGCGTGGGCGCACTCCTACCGCGACGTCTTCTCCGCCCATGTCCCGCTGATCGCGCAGATCGCGACGATGCCGATCACAGGCACGCGCGACACGGTGGAGATGTACGAGTTCCTCGCCCGCGTCTGCGTCGCGGCGGGGGTGCCGGAGGGGGCGGTCATGGACACCATCGTCGCCCTCGAGTCCTTCATCTTCGGCTCGGCCTACGACGTCGCGGCCCCCGCCGACATCTTCGACATCCCCGAGTCCTCGCCTATCGACGCCCCCACCCTGCGCCGCGCCATCGCCGCGCGTCCGGGTGCTGGTCACTCTTCTGGTCTCGGCTCTTCCGGTGCGAACCCCTACGCGGACCAGGCCTTCGAGCTGGGCCTGCGCGCGCTCCTCCGCTGCCTGCTCTAGAACGTTCATTCCATTTATTTTGGGATTGTCTCGCTTTTGGTCTTGCGTAACGAATGGGTGTTCGATATGGTGAGTGGCAGAGGGGAAAGGGGGACCACCCATGAAGGTAGAGGTGGCGACGCTGGGGCCACCCGGCGACGAGTTCTACGAGGCAATCGAACAGGAGCACCGCGACGGCGCCCGACTGATGATCGAGGCCGAGTACCTCATCTTCGGCCGCTTCGCGTGGCGCAGGCGCGACAGCGACTACGCGATGGAAGTCACCGAGATCATGTGCGAGACCCAACGCGGCAAACGCTTCGTGGAGACGGGCATCGACGGCTACGCCCGCCTGTACGACCTCCCGCAGCTGCGCGACCTGCAGAGACAACGCAAGCTTCTCGACGTCCCACGGCTCTCCGCCATCGACAAGACCCTCATGCTGCTGCCTCCCGACACCCCCGCCGAGGCGTGGGAGGTCTTCGACAACGAGCTGGTCGGCATGTTCGCGGGAGAGGCGCTGCCGAGCCCCTGGTCCATCACCCGGAGGCCGCGCCGCCTCGTCGCCACCATCGATGCCTCGGTGAGCTTCGACCGCAGGAAGCGGGCGAAGCGCGAGGGCGCCGCGGCCGCCCCGAGCCTGGACTTCTGGTCCGGGGACTGCACGGGCGCCTCCGCCTATATGACGCTGACCGCCGACTCCGCGACGATGGCCTGCCTGCGCGCCGCGGTCACCGGCGCCGCCCGGGAGAAGAAGCTGGGCCTGGCCGAAGCGGCGATCGCCCTGCTCACGGGCGCTACCACGCCCGTGGCGCGCCCGGTGCTGCACATCTTCTCCCCGAAGGGCCGCGCGCCCTCCAGCTACCTGCCCGGCTTCGGTTGGACGGGGGCGGAGAGCGGCGCGGTCCTCGACGACCTGCTCAGGGACTGCCCGCCCGATGTCGTGGACCTCGATGACGTCGCCGGATCCCGCGTGGCGGGCTACGCGCCCGCGCCGAAGATGGCCGATTACGTCCGCGCCCGCGACGGCACGTGCGTGTTCCCGGGCTGCCACCGCGCGGCGGAGTCCTGCCAGCTCGACCACCGCATCCCGTACGGGGACGGCGGCGGAACGACCCCCGGCAACCTTTTCGCCCTGTGCCAACACCACCACAACCTGAAGACCGATCGCAGGACGTTCTACATCCCCGACCCGGTCACCGGGGAAATCGTGTGGCTGTTCTCCAACGGGAGGTGGGCGGTGTCGGAGGACAACGGCATCCTCGGCGCCTACGCCACGCCCACCGCGCCACGGTGGGTGAGCACCCTGGACGGCAACCGGGCCAGCCGCGCGCACGCGGCCCGCTTCAACGCGAAATGCCACGCGCTGTGCGACGCCTTTGAGGCGGGCGGAGACCTCGAGGCCTGCCTCGCCGGGATAGCGGAGCTGGAGGAGGAGTTCGGCCTGCGCTTCGAGTTCACCCCCGCGGGCGAGGACCACTCCTGGCTGCCCCCGGAGCCCGTCGACGCGCCTCCCGAAAGCACCGACACGGTCCCCGACCCACGGGATTACGAGTGGCTGCTGCACGCCACCGCGGCCTGAGACGATACGTGCGGGTAGCGCTCGGCCACTAAGATGGCCCGGTACGCCCGTACACAACGTCACAGCAAGGTACCCATGTCAACATCCCACGAGAAGGGAAACGATTCACCGGCCCCCTATTCGCCCGAGCACCTGGAGCAGTCGCGCGAGGAGTTCCACTTCGAGAACCTCACCGAGGCCGACGCCGACCAGATCCGCCTCAACCGCAGCGGCGACGCCCCCAACGGCACGTTCCTGTCGTGGGTGATCACGCTGTTCGGCACGGCGGTCGGCGCGGGCATCCTCTTCCTGCCCATCGACGCCGGCAGCTTCGGCTTCTGGCCGCTGGTCATCGCGACGCTCTTCATCGGCCCGCTGGTGTTCTTCTCCCACCGGACCTACGCGCGCATCGTCAGCGCCTCTCCGGAGAAAGGGCTGGACGTGCTGCAGGTGGTCACGGCCCTGACGGGCCGCAAGCGGGGCGTGTCAACGGCGGTGATCTACTGGCTGGCGATCTTCCCCACGGTGCTGATCTACGGCATCTCGATCACCAACACGATGGACAGCTTCATCGTCAACCAGCTCCACGGCCCGCAGCTGCCCCGGGCGGTGCTGGCCACCCTGTGCATCGGCGTGCTCACCGGCGCCTTCGCGCTGGGCAAAAAGGCGACGCTGTGGTTCGCGAACATCCTCGTCTACCCGCTGATCGTGGCCCTGGCCGCGGTGTCGCTCTACCTGGTGCCCAAGTGGGACTTGGCGGGCTTCCGCGCCTACGAGTCGCCGACCCCGCTGTGGCAGTCGCTGCTGCTCATCCTGCCGGTGCTGGTGTTCTCCTTCAGCCACATGGCGGCGGTGTCGCAGTTTGCTCTCGACGTCCAGAAGGCGCGCAAGGGGGACGTCGCCGCCACGGAGCGGCAGGTGTCGAAGATCGAGCTGATCACGGCGACGCTGCTGGTGGTGTTCACGATGTTCTTCGTGTGGTCCTGCACCCTCACGCTGGGCGCCGACGGGCTCGAGGAGGCCCGCGCCCAGAACATCCCGGTGCTGAGCTACTTCGCCAACGTCACGAACACGCCGTTCATGGCGATCATGACCCCGATCGTCGCGATCTGCGCCATCGCGTCCTCCTACTTCGGGCACATGCTCGGCGCGGAGGAGGGCACCGCCTACCTGATCCGCGTCGTCGCCCCCGAGACCGCGAAGCGGATCGACGACCGACTCCTCGACTACGCCGTCTACCTCTTCGTGTTCGTCACCGGGGTGGTCGTCGCCGGCATCAACCCGTCCATCCTGGACCTCATCTCGGTGGTCGGCGGGCTGTTCATGACCTTCCTCGTCTACCTCGTCCCCACGCTGCTGTTCCGCAAGGCCACGGCGTTCAGGCACTACGCCAACCGGCCGGACATACTCTTCGTGGGTGTGATGGGCGTGGTCATCATGGCCATCACTGTGTGGCAGATGCTGTAGCCGGGAGGCTGTAGCGGGCCCGGAATTTCGCCGCGCGCGCCGGGTTGGGGGTGAGCAGCGCGATGTGGACGGCCACACCGAGGGCGATGGCGGTGAGCATGACGGTGAACCAGAGCTCGCGCACGATGAGCATGGACACGGCCATCGACGTCCACATCAGCCCGATGATCTGTACCTTACGGGCCCGGCTGAGCTCGCCGACGTAATAGTCGGTGATGTACTCGCCGAAGACGGAGTGGTGCAGCAGCCTGTGCTCGAGGCGAGGCGAGCTGCGGGTGAAGAAGAACAGCGCGGTCAGCAGGAACGGGGTGGCGGGCAGGAGGGGCAGGAAGGCGCCGAGGGCGCCGAAGCCCGCGGCGACGAGCCCGGCGGCGAGGTAGAGGTAACGCATACTGGGCACCACGCTACACGCTCGCCGCGATTTAGGTAAGGCAAGCCTTGCCAAACCTCCGCCACGCAACGCGCCCGCTACCCTGGTCCGCATGAGCGAACGCTACGAGATCGACCACGACTGGCTGGCCCCCGACGATTCGCCCGCGACCGTGCGCCTCACGGTCACCGGGGCGCACGCGCGCCAGGCGGTCCTCGACTGGCTCGACGACCTGCCCGCCGACCCCCTCGGCACGCGCGGGCGCGGCGGCTGGATGGTCCAGGAGGTCACGTCCGCGCCGGAGGAGGTTGTCGTGGACATCACCTCCGGCGGCCAGGACGCCGCCGAGAGCCTCGAGGACGGCACCGACGAGGCGTTCGAGGTGCTCGACGCGCTGGGCTGCGAGCTGCGCTGGGAGCAGCGCCCCCGCGGCTAGGCGCGCTCGCGCAGAGAGCGGGCGTAGAGGTCGGCCGCGCGGATCGCCTGCACGACGTCGGTCGGGGTGTGCTCGCCCGGCATCTGCTTCAGCGTCTCCTCGCTGGAGCAGGCGAGTTCGGCGATCTTGTACAGGTCGTCGTCGGTGGCGTCGGCGAGGTGGATCTCCTCCAGGGTGGTCGGCAGGCCGACGGACTGGAGGAAGCCGAAGTAGCGGTCCGCCTCCTCGCGGGTGGCGCCGGTGAGCATGAGTTGCACGCCGATGCCGAAGGCCACCTTTTCGCCGTGGGACATGTGGTGAATGTCGCCGTCGAGGGCGGTGAAGCCGTTGTGGATCGCGTGGACGGCAGCCAGCCCGCCGTTCTCGAAGCCCAGGCCGGACAGCAGCGTGTTCGCCTCGCAGATGGCCTCGAGCGCCGGGGACACGATGTGCTCCTCGTTGTCCTTGAGGGCCTGGTGGGCGTAGGCGAAGAGCACCTCCTCACACTTCTCGGCCAGCGCCAGGCCGGCGAGGGTGGGGCGGGAGGAGTCGTCCATGCGGCGGCCGTTGGCGCGGTGGACTGAACGGGCCTCCACGAGGGTGGCGAGGGCGTCGCCAAGCCCGGAGCGAAGCGTGCGCACGGGCGCGTTGGCGATGACGCGGGTGTCCACCGCGACGAGGTCCGGGTTGCGGTCGTAGAAGAGGTAGGAGTCGAACACGCCCTCGTCGGTGTAGATCACGGAGACGCGGGCGGTCGGCGCGTCGGCGGAGACAGCGGTGGGGAAGATGGCCACGGGCAGGGAGAGCTTGTCGGCCACGGCGCGGGCGGTGTCGATGGTCTTGCCGCCGCCGAGGCCGATGATCACGTCGGTCTCGCCCGACTGCGCCTTGTCGGCGATGCGGCCGATCTCGTTCATCGAGGCCTCGCCGCCGAAGACCTCGTGGGTGGCCTCCATGCCGTCGCCGCGCAGGCTGTCCTGCAGCTTCTGGCCCGCGATGTCCCAGACGATCTCGTCGGCGATGATCAGCGGGGCCGAGCCGAGCGGTGCGATGTAGTGCGCGGCGCGGTCGATGAGGTCAATGCCCTGCACGTAGCGGGAGGGGCCGGTGTACATCTTGTCCTGGGTGTGAGAGGCAGTCATTGTCTTTCCTTTCGCTCGGAGGCTTCCTCTGTGGCCCACCATAGGCGCACAAAGACTTATATGAGATTCGCCCGTTTCACTATCCTGGGGGCATGGCCGACAACGAACAGTCCTCACCGTCCCTGCGCTCCTTCCGCAACAACCCGCACGATTTCTCGGCGGAGGCGGTCGGAGGCACCATCGCGGCCCACCCGGATGCGGAGTGGAACGCGGCGGGCTTCATCCACCAGGCCTCTCCGGTGGTCACCGACAGCGGCGAGCCCGCCGTCGCCGTGATCTCGGGCGGCGGCTCGGGCCACGAGCCCATGCACAGCGGCTTCATCGGCCGGGGCATGCTCGCCGCGGCGTGCCCCGGGCACCTGTTCACCTCCCCCAACGCCGTGCAGATTGCGGAGGCGACCGCGTGGGCGGACCAGGGCCGCGGCGTGCTGCACGTGGTGAAGAACTACACCGGCGACGTGATGAACTTCTCCGTCGCCTGCCGCATGACCCCGGAGGTGGAGACCGCCACCGTGGTGGTCAAAGAGGACATCGCCACCGAGCGCGACGACGAGGACGGCCCCGGCCGGCGCGGCACCGCCGCCACCATCCTCGTGGAGAAGGTCGCCGGCGCCGCCGCCCGCCGCGGAGACGACCTCGAGACGGTGCGGGAGAAGGCCCAGTGGGTCGCCGACAACTCCCGCAGCATGGCCGTGGCGCTCGCGCCGGGCTACCTGCCCACCTCGGGCCGCGACACCTTCGACCTGGACAGCGGCGACATGGAGGTCGGCGTGGGCATCCACGGCGAGCGTGGCGTGGCCCGCGAGAAGATCAAGTCGGCGCGCGACATCGTCGAGGCGATCCTGCCCGGCCTCGTCGAGGCGCTCGGGCTCACCGAGGGCGACGAGGTCGTCTGCCTGACCAACGGGCTCGGCGGCACCACCCTGCTCGAGATCCACCTCGTGTTCGGCGAGGTGCTCACCTGGCTCGCCGAGCGCGGCATCACCGTGCGCCGCAGCCTCAACGGCACCTTCGTCACCTCCGTCAACATGCACGGCGTGTCCGTGACGCTCACGCGCTGCACCGACGAGATCGCCGAGCTTCTCGACGCCCCCACGGCCGCCCCGGCCTGGCCCGCCGCCATCGGAACCGAGGCGACCTTTGCCCCGGCGGAGATGAGCTTCGCCGACAAGCTGCCGGAGACCGGCGAGGAGAACCCCTGGCTGACGGGCTTCATCGAGCGGGCCCAGGCGGGCGTGGACGACCTCACCGAGCTGGACCGCATTGCCGGCGACGGCGACTTCGGCGCCAATATCGACGCCGCCTTCGGCGACATCGAGCTGCCCCTGCGCGGCCGCGACGGCGACATCCTCGAGGGCCTCGCCCACCGCTGCCTCGTGCGCTCCGGGGGAACCTCGGGCGCCGTCTTCGGCACCCTGTTCACCGAGCTCTCCCACGCCGTGGAGGACCGCCTCACCACGGAGTCGCTCGCGGCCGGGCTGAGCAGCGCGTACGAGGCCATCCACGAGCTCGGCGGGGCGGAGTACGGTGACAAGACGATGGTGGACGCCCTCTACCCGGCTGCCCGCGCGCTGGCGGAGATCGACCCCGGCACCCCGCTCGAGGAGGCCATGGCCGCCGCCCGCGAGGCGGCCGTCGAGGGCGTGGCGCACACCCGCGAGATCTCGGCGAAGAAGGGCCGCGCCTCCTACCTCGGCGAGTCCACGAAGGACGTGCCGGACCCCGGCGCGATCGTGGTGACCTGGCTCCTCGGGTCCGAGGACCCGGTGGCCACCCACTACACTGTCTAAGCATGACTAACGCGACCGAGGGGCCCGCCTTCCGCTACACGGCGGGGCTGGCGAATGAGATCGAGCAGAAGTGGCAGCGCTACTGGGTGGACAACGGCACGTTCAACGCGCCGAACCCGGTGGGTGACCTCGCCACCGGTGAGGTGCTTCCGGAGGACAAGCTCAACGTCCAGGACATGTTCCCCTACCCCTCGGGTGCGGGCCTGCACGTGGGCCACCCGCTGGGCTACATCGCCACCGACGTCTACGCCCGCTACAACCGCATGCTGGGCAAGAACGTGCTGCACACCCTCGGTTACGACTCCTTCGGCCTGCCGGCGGAGCAGTACGCGATCCAGACGGGCACACACCCGCGGACGACGACGGAGGCGAACATCGCCAACATGACCCGCCAGCTCGACGCGCTGGGCCTGGGCCACGACCGCCGCCGCTCCGTGGCCACGACGGACCCGGAGTTCTACCGCTGGACGCAGTGGATCTTCCTGCAGATCTACAACGCCTGGTTCGACGAGGAGCAGCAGAAGGCCCGCCCGATCGAGGACCTGGTGCGCGACCTCATGACGGGCGCGCGGACCTGCAAGGACGGCCGCGAGTTCCTCTCTTTGACCACCGAGGAGAAGCACAAGGCGATCGACGAGTTCCGCCTGGTCTACCTCTCCGACTCCATGGTCAACTGGTGCCCCGGCCTGGGCACGGTGCTGGCCAACGAGGAGGTCACCGCGGACGGGCGCTCGGAGCGCGGCAACTACCCGGTCTTCCGCAAGCGCCTGCGCCAGTGGATGATGCGCATCACCGCCTACTCGGACCGCCTCCTCGAGGACCTGGAGCTTTTGGACTGGCCCGAGAAGGTCAAGTCCATGCAGCGCAACTGGATCGGCCGCTCCCGCGGCGCCCAGGTGGCGTTCGCCTCCCCCGAAGGCCCGATCGAGGTGTTCACCACCCGCCCGGACACGCTCTTCGGCGCGAGCTACATGGTGCTCGCCCCCGAGCACGAGCTTGTCGACGCCCTCACCGCCGACGCGTACGAAGGTGGCGTCGACAAGCGCTGGACATTTGGTGAGAACAGCCCGGCGGAGGCTGTGGCCGCCTACAGGCAGGCGATCGCGGCGAAGTCCGACGTGGAACGCCAGGAGAACAAAGACAAGACCGGTGTCTTCCTCGGCACGTACGCCACGAACCCCGTCAGCGGGGAGCAGGTGCCGGTGTTCATCGCCGACTACGTCCTGACCGGCTACGGCACCGGCGCCATCATGGCGGTGCCGGCCCACGACGAGCGCGACCACGAGTTCGCCAGCACATTCGGCCTGCCCATCCTGCCGGTGCTCGAGGGCGGGGACGTGACGGAGGAAGCGTTCACCGGCGACGGCGCCCACATCAACTCCGCCAACGACGACGGGCTGGACCTTAACGGCCTGGGCAAGGGCGAGGCGATCGAGAAGGCGATCGCCTGGCTGCAGGACAAGGGCGTCGGCGAGGAAAAGATCCAGTACAAGCTGCGCGACTGGCTGTTCGCCCGCCAGCGTTACTGGGGCGAGCCCTTCCCCATCGTCTACGACGAAAACGGCCAGGCGCACTCCCTGCCCGAGGAGATGCTCCCGGTGGAGCTGCCGCAGATCGAGGACTACAACCCCGTCTCCTTCGACCCGGACGACGCCGACTCCGAGCCCGCTCCCCCGCTGGCCAAGGCCACCGACTGGGTGGAGGTCGAGCTCGACCTGGGCCACGGCAAGCAGAAGTACCGCCGCGACACCAACGTCATGCCCCAGTGGGCCGGTTCCTCCTGGTACCAGCTGCGCTACATCGACCCGACGAACTCCGAGGAGTTCTGCAACATCGAGAACGAGCGCTACTGGACGGGCCCGCGCGGCGAGAACGACCCGGGCGGCGTGGACCTCTACGTCGGCGGCGTCGAGCACGCCGTGCTGCACCTGCTCTACTCCCGCTTCTGGCACAAGGTGCTTTATGACCTGGGCTTCGTCACCTCGCGCGAGCCCTACCGCCGCCTCTACAACCAGGGCTACATCCAGGCCTACGCCTACACCGACGCCCGCGGCGTGTACGTCCCGGCCGCCGAGGTGGAGGAGAAGGACGGCCGCTTCTTCTACAACGGAGAGGAGGTCAACCAGGAGTACGGCAAGATGGGCAAGTCGCTGAAGAACGCCGTCGCCCCCGACGACATCGCCCGCGACTTCGGCGCCGACACCCTGCGCGTCTACGAGATGGCGATGGGCCCGCTGGACACCTCCCGGCCGTGGGCGACGAAGGACGTCGTCGGTTCGCACCGCTTCCTCCAGCGCCTGTGGCGCCTGGTGGTCGACGAGGAGACCGGCGAGGTGCTCGCCCGCAACACTGAGCTGACCGAGGACGACGCCAAGCAGCTCCACCGCACCATCGCGGGTGTGCGCGAGGACTACGGCCACCTGCGCGACAACACCGTGGTGGCCAAGCTCATCGAGTACGTCAACTACCTCACCAAGACGTACCCGAACGAGGTGCCCCGCGCCGCGGTCGAGCCCCTGGTACAGATGGTCTCCCCGCTCGCCCCGCACATCGCGGAGGAGCTGTGGTCCAAGCTCGGCCACCCCGGCACGATCACCTTCGAGCCCTTCCCCACCTTCGACGAGGCACTGCTTGTCGACGACACCGTGGAGATCCCGGTGCAGATCAACGGCAAGGTCCGCGCCCGCGTCCGCGTCGCCGCCGACGCCTCGCGCGAGGACATGGAGGCGGCTGCTCTGTCCGATGGCCGCATCGCCGAGCTCATCGAGGGCAAGAACGTGGTCAAGGTCATCGCCGTGCCGGGCCGCATGGTCAACCTCGTGGTGAAGTAGTGCGCGCGGGTTCGCTGGCAGCCTACTGTTGCGTGGTCGTGGCCCTGACCATGCTCAAGTCCTTCTACCGGATCGGCTACCTGTGGGATCCGGCGAACCAGTCGCGCCGGGGGCTGTCCCTGGTCCCCCTCGGCGAGCTTTCCGACGCCCAGTCCCTCTTCGCTCCCCTCTTCGGCTACGGCGGCAACATCGCCTTCTTCGTCCCGGTGGGAGTTCTCGCCTACGTGGTGTTCGGGCGGGCCTGGAAAGCCGTCGCCTTCGGGGCGGCGCTCAGCCTGGCGATGGAGGCGGGCCAGTACGTCTTCGCCCTCGGGCTGACGGACATCGACGACCTGATCATGAACACGCTCGGGGCTGCGGTCGGGGTTGGCGTCGCGAAGCTGTTTGGCCCCAGGTTTCACCCGCTGTGGGTGGGCCTCGGCTACGCGGTCGCGCTTGTGTTCCTCGGACTGGCGCTCGCGGGCGAGCGGCTCGGCGACCCCGGCAGGGTAAAGAAGGTGTATTGAGCCGTATCGATCCGGTAACACGGCAGGAAGGACGGCGCGGCTTCTGCTAGCGTCGCGGGGGTCCATGCTGTCGCGAGAAAGTGTGATCTATGACTACTTCCTACAACGGGGGTGCCAACTACCCCAACGACGACTACGGAACAGGTGACTACGGCACGGGTGATTACAGCGCCGACGCCTTCGACGTGAACGCGAGCCACGGCGCCCTGCGCCACCACGGCACCACGCTTGTCGACGGCACCTACGGCGACGGCCAGCAGCTCCACCCCATCAACGACCCGGCGACGAACGGCTGGGTGCACCGCCGCGGCACCGGCAAGATGAACGCGGTGGAGGCGTGGGGCTTCGGCTTCAAGGCGACCTTTGCCAACTGGCAGGTCTGGATCACCTACGGCCTGCTCGCTACCGTGGGCATCTTCGCCCTGAGCTACGTCGTCCCGGTGGTGGGCAACCTGCTCTCCTTCGCGATGCTCTTCGTCTACCCGGTGATTTACTCCTTCGCCCTGATGAGCACCCTGGCCAAGCACTGGAAGTTCAACGGCCTCAACGCGCCGCGCTACGGGCTCTCCCTCGGCGTGCTCGTGGTGATCAGCCTCATTGCCATGCTCATCGGCGTCATCGTCCTGCTCATCGCGCTCGCCGTCTTCGGCCAGCCGATCATGGACACCGCCGGCACCCTCGACCAGGCTGCCCTGGAATCCGGCGACATCGAGGAGATGATGCCGCTGATCCTCTCCATGATGAAGGTCATCGGCCTGACCGGGCTGATCATGTTCTTCCTCGCGCCGTTCTTCGTTTTCCCGGTGTGGTACGCGGCGGACAACGCGGCGGACTTCGGCGGCTCCCTGAAGGAGGGCATCTCCGCCGGCGCGCGCAACTACGGCCAGCTGCTGCTGTTCTCGCTGATCGGCGTCGTTGTCACCGTCGTCGGCGCGCTCCTGTTCGGCCTCGGCCTCGTGGTGGTCGTCCCGGCCTCGACCCTGGCCCAGGCGTACGCCTACCGCCAGGTCTCCGGCGGCCCGGTTCCCGCGGAGGCCTAGAAGCAACTCCCACGGTGAGCAGGGCTCCGCCCACCTCATCCGCACTCTCAAGCTGCACAGTCCGGAAGGGCTCGTGCAGCTTTTTCGTATCCAGGGGCGCCACAAGCAGCGCGCAGAATGAACGGCAGGGTCTCAGTCCGGCACCACCCCGGGGACCGCAGCCATGCGGTGGACCGTGGGCTCGCTGGGGTGACAAGAAGCGTCTCGATTCTCCCGGGCTTGGGCACGCGTGACTCAGAAGCGATGCTGAGGGCACGCTCCCGGAGCAGGCGGCAGGAGCGCAGAGGTGACCGATTTCATAGGAACGCGCCAGTGAAGAGAACGTCTCATTCACTTAATGAGAGTGGCGTAAGCTGAGGGAAATCTGGCCGCCCTATAAACATATGCTCATCAGGCACAAAGATGAGTTTGGGTGAAACCTGTGCGAAAGGTGGGAGTGCCTTACGATCGGGGGGCAAACGGACGTCGGCCGGAACCATTGTTGAGGAATGCGAAGAAAAAGCCAAAAAGGTTTCTTTGAAATCTAATCGTTATACGATCTTTATGCTTTGCCACGGGACCCCCGTCGCCTAGGCCAAGCACTGCTTGGGCGGACCGGGAGAAGCGCAGGAAAGCGGTCCCCATCTCCTAGAAGAAACAAGTAGCAATGGATTCCATTATTTCTCCGAAGAGACACGATGACGAAACTTATGCGATTTTCGGAGTCGACGACGTGCCGCCGCCCCGCACGCTTGTTGACATTTTCTCAGCAACGGTTGAGGAATTCCCGGATGCTCTGGCGCTCGAAGGATCAAACGGGACACTCACTTACCGAGAACTAGCGGAACGCATTCATGCCGAAGTGGGGCGCCTCGCGCAGCTTGGCATCGGGAAAGGCGACCGGATCGGGATTCGGGTTCCGTCGGGCACCACCGACCTCTATGTTGCGATCCTCTCCACCATCTGTGCCGGAGCAGCCTATGTTCCCGTCGACTGGGATGACCCGGACAGCCGCGCCGAGACCGTGTGGGAGGAAGCGGACGTCGCCGCCGTCTACGGCGAAGACCTCTCCATAGGCACGCGGGGTGCACACAGGGATCCTGTGGCCGAGGCGGAACCGGAGCTCACGGACGATGCCTGGATCATTTTCACCTCGGGGTCGACAGGAAAACCCAAGGGAGTCGCGATCACCCACAGGTCCGCGGCGGCGCTTGTCGACGCCGAGTCGCGCATGTACCTTGTGGACCAGCCGCTTGGCCCCGGCGACCGTGTCATGGCGGGTCTTTCCGTTGCCTTCGACGCGTCCTGCGAAGAGATGTGGCTGGCCTGGCGCTACGGTGCGGCCCTCATCGCTGCGCCCCGCGAGATCGTTCGTTCCGCCGACGAGCTCGGCAAATGGATCACTGAGCAACGGATCACGGCCGTGTCAACGGTGCCGACGCTGGCCTCCTTCTGGCCGACGGAATCGCTGAGCGCCGTCCGGCTGCTCATCTTCGGCGGAGAGGCCCTGCCGAAGGGCCTGATCAACCGGTTGGCGGCGCCCGGCCGCGAGTTGTGGAACACGTACGGGCCGACCGAAACCACCGTCATCTGCTCCGGGCAGCTGATGCAGCCGTTGGGCGACGAGGATCCTGTCCGGATCGGACGGGCGACGCCGGGCTGGCAACTCGCCGTCGTCGACCCCGAGTCCGGGGAACCGGTCTGCTGGGGAGAAACCGGCGAGCTGATCGTCACGGGCGTCGGTCTCGGCCGCTACCTCGACGCGGCGAAGGACGCGGAAGCTTATGCGTCTCTGCCAGCCCTGGGCTGGGAGCGAGCGTACCGGACGGGTGACCTGGTCGTCGCCGAGCGAGAGGGCCTGATCTTTTCCGGCAGAACCGATGACCAGATCAAGTTCGGCGGGCGACGCATGGAGCTCGGCGAGATTGACCGCGCCCTGGCCAGCACTCCCGGCGTGTCCGCCGCCGCCGCTGCCAAGCAGAAAACGGTGGCCGGTTCCGACGTCATTGTCGGCTACATCGTCGCAGAAGGTCCGCTCGAGCTTGCCGACGTCCGCAGTCACCTTTCCACAGTCCTTCCCGGTGGCATCGCACCGACGCTGTGCGTCGTCGATGAACTGCCGATGAAGACATCGGGCAAGGTCGACCGCAAAGCCCTCCCGTGGCCACTGCCGGATTCAGGCGAGTCCCTCGCCGCCCTCCCCGAGGACCTGCACTGGCTCGCCGGAAAATGGGCCGACCAGCTTGGACCGATCCCGTTCGAGCCGGAGTCCAACTTCTTCGAGCTGGGAGGATCCTCGGTGGCGATCGCCAAGCTTGCGGTAGAGCTGCGAGCCTCCCACCCGGCGTTGGACATCGGCGCGCTGTACGATAACCCGACGCTCGCCGCGATGGCCGAGTATGTGGACACACTCACCGAGGAACGGGCGCACCGCCCGACTCCCGCGAAAATCCCCTGGTGGTCCGGTATCTTCCAGTTCCTCACCGTGTGCGGCATCTATGTCGTGAACGCAGCGCGCTACATTGTCGGCTCACTTCTGGTTGTGTGGGCGCTCGGGTTCTTCTTCGACGCGGGCTGGGTCCCGGCTGTGCCGTTCTGGCCACTGCTGGCCGGCTGGTTCCTTCTCTTTTCCGTGCCGGGCAAGATCTTCCAGGCGACACTCGTGGTGCGTCTCCTGACTGCAGGTGTCCGCCCGGGCCAGTATCTGCGCGGAGGGTGGACGCACCTGCGGGTGTGGGCGGCCGAGCGGTATGTGACGTATCTCCGGCTCGAATCCGTGCTCGGCACCCCGACGACGCCCTTGCTTTACAGATTGTTCGGCTGCCGGGTGGGACGCGATGCGGAGCTAGCGACGATGCCGCCCGTCACTGGCCTGGCGACGATCGGTGAAAGGGCCGCGCTGGAGCAGGAAGTGGACATCAACGGCCACTGGATTGACGGCGACACGTTCCACGTGGGCCACATCCTCGTCGGCGACCGGGTGCGTATCGGACTGAGGACCTTCGTTTCTCCGGGGGCGCGCATCGGTGATGACGCGGAAATCCTCCCCGGCTCGTGCGTGACGGGCAGCATCCCCAACGGACAGCGCTTCGGCGGTTCACCGCTCGTGCATCGCGGCGAGGCAGGCACGACCTGGCCCTGTGAAACACCGGAAGCGGCGACAGCAGCAGGAAGCGTGAACGCCCTCGGGTCCTTCCAGTTCAAGTCTCTCTTCCTGGTCGGGCGGGCCTGGGGCACCCTGTTACCCGTCTTGGCCCTCCTGCCGGGCATCGCAATTGTCCTGCCGCGCGTCATCGCCCGCTCGCGGTACCAGGAAGTCTTCCCCATTCTTGCTGCGTGGGTTCCGCTGTTCAGCGTCCTGACGGTGGTGACGTGGCTCACCCTGGTCATCCTCACGGTCCGCTTCTGCGCCACGCTCATCCGGCCGGGTTATTTCCCCACGCAATCATCGACGGGGTGGGCAGTGTGGATGACTCACACGATGCTGCAAAAGACCCTCACCTCAACGTATTTCATGTACGCGGGAGGGATGACCCCTGCGTTCCTCAGGCTGTTGGGTGCCCGGGTGGGCAATGACACGGAAATCTCGACAGTAGAGACGATCCCCCACCTCACCTCGATCGGTGATCGATGCTTTCTGGCGGATCACTCTCTCTGCGCTGCCGCCCGTTTCCGCGGCGGGTGGGTCCACCTGGGTACAACGGTGATCGGCGACGGTTCCTTCGTCGGCAATTCCGGAATCGTGGGACCAGATCACGACCTGCCGGAAGACTCCCTCATCGCAGTTTTGTCCTCGACCCCGGAGCGCCCCGGAAAAGGGACGTCGTGGCTCGGGCGATCCACGCGGCAGATCCCCCGCACCCATGTCGACGCCGACATCAGGCACACGTTCAATCCGCCGAGCTACCTCCAGCTTGCGCGCGCCTTCGTCGAAGCTCTCCGCCTTGTCCCCGTTATCATCGTCGCCTACCTCGACCTCTTCATCGTCTGGGCCGGCACGACCGTCTACATGCGCCACGGTCTCGGCTGGAGCGGGATGAAAGCCGTGTTCCTCTGGTCGTTCCCCATCGTTCTCGCGGCGGGCATCATCGCCAGCCTGATCCCGATCCTTCTGAAATGGCTCATCATTGGGCGTTTCAAGGCAGGAAACCACACCCTGTTCTCCACCTTCGTGTGGCGCGGGGAACTCGTGGACAACTTCACGGAACTGCTCGCAGTGCCTTCGCTCATCCGTATGTCCCTCGGTTCGCCGATGTATAACCTGTGGGCCCGGATGATGGGAACATCGATCGGGCGGAGCGTCTGGTGTGAGACATGGTGGCTGCCTGAATTCGATCTGATCAAAATCGCAGACCGGGCCACGATCAACCGCGGCACCGTGATGCAGACGCACCTCTTCCATGACAGAGTCATGGCCCTCGAACCGGTCACTGCGGAAGCTGGAGCCACACTCGGCCCGAACAGTTTCATGCTCCCCGGCTCCTCCCTCGGCGAAAGGACAACGGTGCACCCGGGCTCGCTCGTCCTGCGGCAGGACGCGATCCCCGCAGACACCGTGTGGTCCGGAAACCCGGTTGCCTACGTGAACAACCCGCCCCGCCGAGTTCCAGTGAAAGGATAAAAATGGAATCGCCCACATCTGGCCCGCACATCGAGACAACCAGGCCCGCCCCGGGCCCGGCAGGCGTCCGCCCCATCTGGGACGGCGAGAAGGCCGCGCCGCCGCCGGTGTACACACCGCCGCCGGAACCGACCGCTTCGCAGTGGAGCAAGGACCTCGCATTCGGTCCGGCACGCAATCCGAAGCGGATCACTGGTTTGGACGCCGCGCGCGGCTGTGCGCTGCTCGGCATGATTGCCGTCCACGTGCTGCCGCCGTACAACGAGTACACGGGACGCCCCACTTTCGTGTGGCAAATGGTCGCCGGGCACGCCGCAGCGCTTTTCGCGGTGCTCGCCGGCGTCACTGTCGCACTCGTCACGGGCTCCAACAACCCCTATTCCGGGCGTAAGATGCGGCGGGCGCGGGTGTCGCTCGCCGCGCGCGCGGTGCTGATCCTTCTCATCGGCCTGGCCATCGACGAACTGGCGTTTCCGGTTTATGACATTCTCCCCTATTACGGGTTGATGTTCCTCGCGGCCATCCCGCTGACGGGTGCGCGCATCCGCACCCTGCTCGCGTGGGCAGCCGCCTTCATCGTGTTCGGCCCTGTGGCAGTGTTTTTCACCAACGCGAGGATCGACTACACGACGACGTACAACCCGAATTTCACTTCGTTGTTCTCCATGCCGGCGGACACCCTGCTGACCTTGCTGGTCGGCGGGACTTACCCTCTGGTCACCTGGATGAGCTACCTGTGCGTCGGGATCGCAATTGGGCGCCTGAACCTGCGGTGGCTGCTGACACACGTTCGGCTCATCGTCTTCGGTGCGGGACTCGCATTCCTCGGCTCCTTCCTCTCAACGATTCTCATCGACTACCTCGGGGGGTTCGCGGAACTGTACTACTACACCGACGGGTTCGAGGCCGAGGACATTGTCGACGTCCTCGATTACGGCCCGGACGGCCACCTGCCCACCGACACTCTGTGGTGGCTGGCCGTAAACGGCCCGCACACGGACACCACCGCGGACCTGCTCACGTCGATAGGTTTGGCGATGTTCGCCATCGGCGCCCTCCTGGTGGTGACGAGGATGCTCAATGACCTGCTCTACCCGTTGATCGCCGCAGGGTCGATGACGTTGACGCTGTACGTGGCGCACCTGATCGTCTACTCCGCCTTTGCGGACTCGGTAGATACCTACCCTGTCACCTGGTTTTTCGCGCAGGTGATCGTGGCTGTCATGTTTGCCAGCGCCTGGCAGCTGGCGCGGGGAAGGGGCCCGCTGGAGGCTCTCGTCTCGAGGTTCTGCAAGCGTGCCGGCTACGTGTTCGTTCCGGAACCGCCGGAGCCGGTCGTCGTAAAGCAGGAAGCGGACCAGTAAGCCGTGTTCGTGAAAAGGAAAAATACCAAAGGAGTGATGTACCCATGAACACATGTCCGTCACGCCGATCCACGGCGCGATCGCTGGGAACCGTCGGCCTGGCTCTGGCGGTGGTGCTCAGCACGACAGCGTGCGGTGAGGTCGAAACCGAGGGGTTCCGGCCCAAGCCTTCGACGCTCGCCCTGACGAAAAAGACCGAACCGGACGAGGTTGAAGACTTCGATGCCCTCAGCGAAAGCGAAGAACCTTCCGATGCTCCCCAAATTGAGCAGAGTCCTCCCCCGCCGGTGGTTCCCCTGCCCACCTTTTTGTACCCCAACGGCTTTGAAGTGGCCCTCACTGCCCCGGGGACGGTCATCCCGTTCGGTGAACCCGCCACAGTAGCGACCTCAGACACTGAAGGCCGCCTGCTCGTCTGGTCGATCGTCGCGCATGACGGGGTTTTTGTGCCGCGCGAGAATGTGGAGCTTCTCGAACCAGAGCGCGCCGTCAACGTCAGCCACTTCTTCTGCTACGCCTACGACATCACGTTCCTGGGGGCAGTGTCGAAGCCCATTTACGACCCCATGGTTCTGAAAGGGGTGCCCGACGTCGTGAACACTGCGGTCACTCCGCCCACAATGGTGCCCGCGAATTTCGATGGAGCGGTAGCGAAGTCCCTCGTCGGCGGGGCGGACAACGCCTGCGGCATTCCGGACATATCGAAGCTTCCGACCACCGAGAGCATGCTGGAAGTGGGTTACCCCTACGCACGGGGCGCTGTCGGAGTGGTGGATACAGGGGCGGCCCCGGAAGATACCGCGTCGAGCGTGAGCTACGAGTTTGACGAAGGAATCCCGGGTGTCACCGAAGCGCCGCTCAAACCTGCACCGATCCGATGGAACTGATCTCATGACGACCGTACATAAAAAGCACACGGTGACCATGTGGACGTTGGTGTCGCTGATTATCGGCTCGACGATCGGGTCGGGCATTTTCGCGTTGCCGCAGAACATCGCCTCGGTGGCCAGCCCGGGCGCGATGCTCGTCGGCTGGGTGATCGCGGGTGTGGGCATGCTCTCCATTGCGTTCGTCTTCCAGGTGCTGGCCCGGCGTGAGCCGCACCTGGATTCGGGTGTGTATTCCTACGTGCGCGCCGGTTTGGGTGACTTCATCGGTTTCACCTCGGGGTGGGGCTACTGGCTGGGCTCGGTGATGGCGCAGGTGGGTTATGCCACCCTGTTTTTCCGCACGTTGGGCTACTACGTTCCGGTGCTGCACAACCAGTGGGTGCTGGCGGTGGCGGTGTCGATGCTGACGTGGCTGATCTTCGCCGGGCTGTCGCGCGGGATCCGGCAGGCGGCGGTGATGAACCTGGTCACCACGATCGCCAAGCTCGTCCCGATCATCAGCTTCATCGTGCTGGTGGCGTTCCTCGGCTTCTCCTGGGACAGGTTCACTCTGGACTTCTGGGGGGAGAACTCCGGTATCGCGTTGAGCCAGCAGCTGCAGGGCATCATGTTGTTTACGGTGTGGGTGTTCATCGGTATCGAGGGTGCCTCGGTGTACTCGAAGCAGTCGAAGACGCGCCGCGACGTCGGCCGCGCCACCGTGGTCGGTTTCCTGTCGGTGCTGTTTCTTCTGGTGGCGGTGTCCACCCTGTCCTACGGTGTGCTGACCCGGGAGGAGCTCGCGGGGCTGCCGGAGAACTCGATGGGCGCGGTGCTCGAGGCCGTGGTCGGCCCGTGGGGCGGGGCGTTTATCTCGCTGGGGTTGTGTTTGTCGGTNGTGTCCACCCTGTCCTACGGTGTGCTGACCCGGGAGGAGCTCGCGGGGCTGCCGGAGAACTCGATGGGCGCGGTGC
Source organism: Corynebacterium senegalense (assembly GCF_900411315.1). Taxonomy (GTDB): domain Bacteria; phylum Actinomycetota; class Actinomycetes; order Mycobacteriales; family Mycobacteriaceae; genus Corynebacterium; species Corynebacterium senegalense. Next base: position 1,483,788 of record NZ_LS990887.1, read on the forward strand.
TCGAGGCCGTGGTCGGCCCGTGGGGCGGGGCGTTTATCTCGCTGGGGTTGTGTTTGTCGGTGCTGGGCGCGTACGTCTCGTGGCAGATGCTGTGCGCGGAGCCGCTGGTGATGATGGCGGGCGACGGCCTGCTGCCGAAGAGGCTGGCGGCGACGAACGACCTGGGCGCGCCGTGGCTGGCGCAGCTGGTGTCCACCGTGGTGATCCAGGTGTTCGTGATCATCTTCTTCGCCTCGGAGGCCTCCTACAACGCGATGGTGCAGCTGGCCACCATCATGTACCTGCTGCCGTATATTTTCTCGGCGCTGTACCTGATGATCCTGGCGGCCCGCGCGGCGCGGCGCCGTAACTTTGAGATGGCCACCGCCTCCGAGAACCGCCGCCACTTCGTGCTGGGCGCGCTCGCGTTCGTGTACTCGGTGTGGCTGATCTACGCCGCGGACCCGGTCTACGTGCTGCTCGGCGCGCTGGCGGTGGTGCCCGGCCTAGTGCCCTACATCTGGACGCGGCGGGCAAACCGCGAGCGCTTCTTCAACGCCTTCGAATGGGTGATCGTCGCGGTGGTCATCGTCGGGGCGGTCTTCGCCGTCGCCGGGATCACCAACGGCACACTCACCCTCAGTTAATTCTGCGGCGGTACCGTTAGACTGGGGCACCATGCAGGAGTCGCAGCGCGGGTGGTTCACGGAGCGGGTCTTCCCCGACGGGGAGGAGCCGGACCCGCGCTTCACCCTCGCCAACGAGCGCACCTTCCTCGCCTGGACGCGCACCTCCCTGGCCTTTCTGGCGGGAGGAATCGCGCTGGAGGCGCTGGCGGTGCCGGGGATTAACCCGGAGCTGCGCACCACGGCGGCCGCGGTGGTGATCCTCATGTCAATGGCCATCTCCCTGGGCGCCGCGATCCGCTGGGTGCGCATCGAGCGCGCCATGCGCCGCTCGAAGCCGCTGCCCGCCCCGGCCATCGCGCCGCTGCTGGGGGCCGGGATCTTCATCGCCGCGGCCGTCGTCTTCCTGGGGCTGCTCTAGGTGCCGCGCCGCTGCCCCATCCCCGTCGCGGACGCCGGGCTGCAGCCCGAGCGCACGGCCCTGGCGTGGACGCGCACGGCGCTGGCCATGATGGTCGGCTCGATGACGCTGCTGCGCTGGTCCGAGGCTTACCCGGCGCTCGTGACGGCCGCGATCGTGCTGCTGGGCGCGCTGGGCCTGAGCATCATCGTGCTCAACCGGCCGATCTACCGCTCGCAGGCGGAGGCGCTGAGCGAGGAGGACGCCCCGCCGAACACCGCGCCGGTCTTCCTCACCACGGCGATGATGCTGGTGCTGGGCGGGATCGGCTTAGCGCTGCTCGTGGGCGTCGCCTAGCATCAGCGCGAGGAACATCCCCCCGCTCGGCGTGAGCTGCCCGTCGGGCTCGAGCACGCCGAGCGCGAGCATGAGGTCGGCCGCAGCCTGCTCGTCGCGCGGCGGCTGGGTCGGCGTGGCGTGCGGGATGCCGAAGAGGCGCCCCAGCCAGTTCAGGGTCGCCCGCCACTCCTCAGCGCCGAGGACTGTCGCGAAGCCGGCTCGCACCTCCTCGAGCACGGCCTCCAGGCCGGCCGGGTCGTGGAGGAAGTCCTCGCCGCGCGGGGTGAGGCTCAGCCATCCGGCGGACTCGTCCAGAAGGCCCGCCTCGGTGAGGACGCGGCGGATGACGCGGATCTGCGGCACCGAGGATTCGCGAGTGTGCGGGGAGGGCGTGCCGAGGCCCAGCTCGGTGGCGATGGTCGCCACGTGGGCGGGGGGCAGCGCGCCTGTCGACGTCAGCTTGAGGCGCTTCCGGGGCTGCACCAAGACCTCCAGGAGGACCACGGCGAAGCTCTCGTGGACGGCGTCGGTGTCGTCGGGAAGCGGGGCGCCGAGGGCGTCCTCGAAGAACTCCGCCATCGCCGCGATGAGGGTGGGGTTGCGCTCCGGGGAGGGGTCGTATGAGAGGATCTCGCGCAGGTCGGGCCGGGTGTCCAGGAAGTCCTCGAACTCGGCGGCGAACTGGGGGGTGCGCGGGTCGGCCTGCGCCGCGTCGGCGGTGTCGAGGAAGAGGTCCTCGGCGACGAAGCTGATCCGCTCGCTCACCGTCACCTGGTCGGCCTGGGCCAGGCGCTGCAGGAGCCGCTCGGGGCTCATCACCGGCAGGAAGCTGAGCAACAGGGGGGCGACGTCCATCTGCGGGTCCAACCCGGCGGTGATGCGGCGGGCCTCCGCGTGGAAGCGCGTCATCATCGCCGGGCCGTTGCAGGCTTCGACGACGTCGGGGCCGAGGGCGTCGACAAGCAGGGGCGTCGGGCCGTCGAGCCGGGAGGAGCCGAGGACCTCGACGTGGATGTTCCAGTCGGCGCTCGGGTCGTAGACGTAGGTGACCTGCTTGATCTGCGAGACGGCGACCTGCTCCTCGGCGCGCTCGCCCGGGCCGGGGGTGGCGGAGAGCACCTCGCGGGGCGCCCCCTCGCGCCCCTGGCCCATGTAGAGGTGGCTCGCGGCGCCCGAAAAGCCGAACGCGGCGTCAATGACCTGCGAGAGCTCCCCCAAGTGCATCGAATCCTCCACGTTGACCAGCCGAGACATCAGGGGCTCCGATTTTTCGACTGTCATCAGAAGCGAGACGATCATGCACTACACACTACTGGCGGTCGGGGCGCGCCACCGGGGAAGAATTCTGCCGGGGGCGGATCGTCGCGTTCGGCAGCTCCGGGGCGGGCAGCCAGCTCTGCCCCTCGGCGTTCCTGTCCGGGCCGCCGTGGCCGACGTAGCCCTCCACCCGGCCGAAGCGCTCGGTGCGGGCCTGCCACTGCTCGCGGAACGTCTCGATCTCCGAGTAGTCCCGGGCGACGAAGTTCCACCACATGAGGATCTGCTCGCCGAAGGGCTCCCCGCCGAGCAGGATGGCGTAGACCTCCTCGTCGGAGGTGTTGGCCACGTGCAGGGTCTTCTCCCCCACGCCCGTGTAGCCGATCGCGGCGCGGGGGATGTCGACGCCCTCCAGCTGCAGCCCTGGGGCGTCGGCAAGCAGGCCGTGCTCGAAGTCGGGGTTGACGGCGACGACGAACTCCTGGCCCGGGGCGACCCGCAGCTCCGCGCCGAGCAGCGGGGTGTGGGTGGTGACGGGGCTTTCCTGCCCGAACAGGGAGCCGATGAACACGCGCGCCTCCCCCGCGCTCTTCGGCGGGTGCAGGCTGGTCAGGCGGAAGGGCTCGGGGACGTGGTGCTCGAAGGCGCGGGGAGCGGTGCTTCTCGACGCCTCCGGCAGCGCCACCCACAGCTGCACTCCGTGCAGCGTCGTGGTGCCCTCGGTGGAGGTCTCGGAGTGGCAGATGCCGCCGCCGGAGGTCATGAGGTTGACCTCCCCCGGCCGGACCAGGCCGCGGTTGCCGCCGGAGTCGATGTGCTGGATCTCGCCCTCGAACAGCCAGGACACCGTCTGCAGGCCGGTGTGCGGGTGCGGGGCGACGTCCATGCCGCCGGTGAGCGAGACGTCGTCGGGGCCGTAGTGGTCGGCGAAGCACCACGCGCCGATCATGGAGCGCTGCCGCTGCGGCAGTGTGCGGCGCACGTTCATCGCGCGCGGCCCGCCGAGGGGGACCTCGCGCGAGGTGAGGATCTCCACCTTCGCGCCCGCGCAGCCGCCGTCCTCGAGCACGTGTCCTGCGGGGTTGGCCTCGATGTTGCTCATGCGCCAAGGGTACATGTTGCCAAGGGTTGTTGACGGGGCTACATATGTACGGGTGAATTCGCTATCTGGTGGGCTCCTCCTCGCCCTCGCCCTGCTGACCGCCGCCGGCCCGCTGGGCATCGACATGTACCTGCCCGGCCTGCCCTCGCTGACCGAGGAGCTGGGCACCACGCCGGCGATGGCGCAGCTGACAATCACCGGCTTCATGGCCGGCATGGCGGTGGGAAACCTGCTCTTCGGCGCGATCTCCGACTCCACTGGCCGCAAGCGCCCCATCCTCGTCTCCTCGGCGGTGTTCTTCCTCGCCTCCGTCCTGTGCGCCCTGGCCCCCTCGATCGAGCTACTCATCGCGGCGCGCGTGGTGCAGGGCCTGGCGGGAGGCACGGCGATGGTGGTCGCCCGGGCGATCATCCCGGACGTCGCGCACGGTCGCGCCGCGGCGCGCGCCTTCTCCGGGCTCATGGCGATCACGGGCTTCACCCCGGCGATCGCCCCGGTCCTCGGCGGCGTCCTGCTGCCCGCCTTCGGCTGGCGCGGCGTCTTCTGGACGCTCGCGGCCGTCAACGTCGCGCAGTTCGCCGTCGCGCTCTTCCTCGTCGGCGAGACGCTGCCCGCTTCCCGACGCTCCGACCGCGCCCTGAGGGGCCTGTTCCCCCGCATCGGCCGCTGCCTGCGCCGCCCCGCCTTCGTCGGCTACATGCTCGCCTCGGGCCTGGGCTTCGGCTCCCTGTTCTCCTACATCGCCGCCTCCCCGCTCGTGCTGCAGTCGCAGCTCGGGGCCTCCCCCACCCTCTACGCGGCGCTGTTCGGCTCGATGGCCCTGCTCATCCCCGCCTCCAACGCGATGAACATGCGGGCTGTGAACCGCTTCCACCCGCGCACGCTGCTGCGCACCGCGCTGGGCGCGAACCTCGTGGTCGGGGTCGTGCTGTTCGCCCTGTCGCGGCTGGACCCGGCGCTGCCCGTCGTCGTCGCGGTGCTCGCGACGCTCTCGCTCATGGCCGGGTTCATCATGGCCAACGCCACGGCGCTGGGGGTGGAGACGATCCGCGACATCGGCACCGGCTCCGGCAACGGGGCGATGGGCTTCTTCCAGTTCGTCGTCGGCGGCACCGTCGCGCCGACCGTGGCGCTGGGAGCGAACCACCTGCAGACGATGTCGCTGTCCGTCATGGTGTGCGCGGCCCTGGCACTGGTTGCCGTGCTGGCGCTGACGCCCCGCTACAGCTCCGGCAGCTCGTCGCCCGCGGCCGGGTAGGAGGTCTGCGCGCCGCGGCGGGTCGCGGCGAAGGCCCCGACGCGTCCGGCGTAGCGTGCGGCGTCGAGAAGCCCGTCGCCCTCGGCGAGGCGGTGCACGAGCGCGCCGACGAAAGCGTCGCCCGCGCCGGTGGAGTCCACCGACTCGATGAGCGCGGGCGGCACGGCCACCACGTCAGCGCCCTCGGCGACGACAGCGCCCCGGGCACCGCGGGTGACCACCACGGAGGCGAACCCCAGCTGGCGCAGCTCGGCGGCCATCTTCTCCTCGGACTCTGCGGGAGCAGCGCCGAACATCTCCAGCACTAGCCCGGCCTCGTGCTCGTTGACCACCAGCGGGTCGGCGCGCAGCAGGTCATCGCGATCCACCGGGACCACCGGCGCGAGGTTGACCACCACGCGGGCGGTGGCGGCGCGCACCGCCGCAGAAAAGCCCGACGCCGGGATCTCGCCCTGCAGCAGCACGATGTCGGCTGCGGCGACGGTGCCGGCGGAGGCGGTGACTTGGGCGTCGTCAAGCGATGCGTTCGCGCCGGGCACGACGATGATGGTGTTCTCCCCGTCGTGCGAAACGGTGATCACGGCCAAGCCGGTCGCCCCCGGCACCACCTCGACGGCGGCGAGGTCCACCCCGGAGGAGCGCAGGTGCTCGAGCGCTGCGTCGGCGTAGGCGTCGTCGCCGACCGCGCCGACCATGCGCACGTCCGCGCCGAGACGGGCCGCGGCGACGGCCTGGTTGGCCCCCTTGCCGCCGGCGGAGACGCCGCCATCGGCGCCGATCAGGGTCTCGCCGGGCAGCGGGTGGCGCTCCACGAGCACAAACAGGTCCGCATTAATCGAGCCGACGACGGTGATGGAACCCACGCGCAAGACCTTTCCGACGGTGCCGCTTCACTAACAGGTTTCAGCTTAGCGGCCGGGGTCCGCGTTGCGGGGTTTTTGTTGTGGGGTGCGGGGCGCTCGAAGTCCGCAATGCGGAGTCGTGCGGGGAATCGAACCCTATGGAAAGTCCGCATTGCGGAGTTTTCCTGACCGGAACTTTCCCCCCGAAAGTCCGCACTGCGGAGATTGCCCGGGGAGCGTAGGGGTGCTAATTGTCCGCATTGCGGACTTCCCCGGGCCCTAGATAATGCGCCGCTCGCGAGCCTTGTCGACTGCCGCCGTCCGGTTGTCAACGCCCAGCTTGGTGTAGATGTGAATGAGGTGCGTCTTCACGGTCGCCTCCGAGATGAACAGCCGGGCGGCGATCTCCCGGTTCGAGGCGCCGGTCTGCAGCGCCTGGAGGATCTCGATCTCGCGAGCGGACAGCGCCTCGTCCGGGCGCATGACGCGCTCGGCGAGCACGCCCGCGACCTGGGGAGAGAGGACGCGCTCGCGGCGTGAGGCGGACACGACGGCGTCGTGAAGCTCGCTCTCGGGCGCGTCCTTGAGCAGGTAGCCCATCGCCCCGGCCTCGACGGCGGCGACGACGTCGGCCTGGGTGTCGTAGGTGGTGAGGATGAGCACCGGCGGCCCGCCCGCGGCGACGAGGCGGCGCGTGACCTCGATGCCGTCGGCGCCGGGCATCTGGATGTCGCTGACCACCACGTCGACGTTCTCGGGCACCTCCACGTCCCCGGAGGCGCCTTCGGCGACAACCTCCATGTCGCCGAAGGAGTCGAGCACGGCGCGCAGGCCGGCGCGGACGACGGGGTGGTCGTCGATGAGCATGACGCGGATCATCTAGCGCTCCTTCAGCGGGATTGTCGCGGCGAGCACGTTGCCCTCCACCGTTAGTTCCCCGCCGGACTCCTCCACGCGGGCCCGCAGGCCGTTCAGGCCGAAGCCCTCGGGCCCGGTGATGCCGCGCCCGTTGTCGAAGACGTCGACGGTGACAACGTCACCCAGCATATCCACCGTGACCACGGCCTCGGTGGCGTTCGCGTGCTGCACCACGTTGCTCAAACCTTCGCGCACGACGCGCTCGCTAATCGACGCCACCGGCTCCCCCACGTCGGCCGCGTTGACGCGCACGGTCAGCGGCGCCCCGAGCGCGCGCTGGCGCTCCTCTGCGGCCCGCGCCAGCCTCTCGATGCGCTGTGGCAGCGGCTCCCGGGGCCCCGCGTTGACGGCGACGAAGCGGCGCGCCTCCGCCAGGTTGTCCGCGGCCGTCCGGCGGATGGTGTCCAGGGTGCGCCGCGCGTCGTCGTCCGTGATCTGCTTGTCTAGCGCGCGACCGAGCAGGACGATCGAGCTCAGTCCCTGCGCCATCGTGTCGTGCACCTCGCGCGACAACCGCGCGCGCTCCTGGTTCACGCCTGCCTCGTGCTCCGCAGCGGCGAGCTCCATCTGCGCCGCGTGCAGCTTGTGCGCGATCTGCTTGTAGTGCTCCGCCTCCCCCCGCAGCGCCTTGTAGGACAGGACGATGAAGACGGCCAGAAGCGTTCCGATGGTTGGGCCGATCACTCCCCCGACGCCGCTCATCGGGTAGGTGATCGAGACCGTGAACGCCAGGATCGCCGCCGACACGAGGACGCCGGGCGCGAGAGGCAGCAGGTAAATCGACAGGATGACCAGCGGGAACTCCAGCCACACGAAGGCCGGGGAGGCCAGAGCCAGCGCCACCCACAGCGCGCACACCGCCACCAGCCACGCCCAGGCGGCGGGCCTGCTGTACGGGTAGTTCTCGTTGTGCCACACCGTGCCCGCCAGGTACACCACGGAGAAGATGCCGGCGATGACGAGCAGCCACGGGGTGCGCCAGGCCGAGTACAGGCCCACCACGAGCAGGACCGCGACCAGCACGTGCAGGCTCACGCGGAGGAAGACGAGGACGCGGCTGGTGTGGGTCATGGGTTTCTACGGTAGCGTCCGCAGGCGGGATACCCGGCGGAGAAGGAATCAACCGATCGGTTGATCCCAGGTTCAACCGCCCGCCCGATGTGCCAAGTCCCTGCTCAGGGCCACAATTGGGGCATGTTCGTAGGAATTAGGGAAATCGCGGCCGCCAAGGGCCGCTTCAGCCTGATCGTGGGTGTCGTCGGGCTGATCACTCTGCTCGTTGTCATGCTCACGGGGCTCACCTCCGGCCTGGGCAAGCAGAACACCTCCGCGCTCGAGGCGCTCAACCCCGCCTCCGTGACGTTCCAAAACATGGACGAACCGTCGTACACCACCTCGCGTGTCGACGCCACCGCCGGCGCCACCCCCCTCGGCACCGGCCAGACGCTCATGAAGAAGGCCGACGGCTCCGACGAGTCCGTCGCCGTTTTGGGCCTGCCCGAGGGCACGACGCTTCCCGGCGGCCAGACGCTCGGCACCACGGCCGTCGCCTCTCGCGGCCTGGGGCTCGCCGAGGGTGAGGAGGTGACGGTCGGTGGGGCGTCGATAAGCGTGGGCTCGCTTGCCGACGACCTCTACTACTCCCACTCCCCCGTCATCTGGGTCCCCACCGCGACGTGGCAGCAGGCGATGCACACCGACGCCGACGGCACGGTGCTGCTCAACAGCGACGACTCGGGCATGAAGCTGGCGCAGTCCTTCAACGCACTGCCGGCCTACGGCTCCGAGCAGGGCTCGCTGAAGATGATCCAGGGCTTCCTCTACGCCATTGCCGCGCTGGTCACGGTCGCCTTCCTCACCGTGTGGACGATCCAGCGCACCCGCGACCTGGCCATCCTCAAGGCCATCGGCGCCTCCAACTCTTACCTGCGCAAGGACGCGCTCGGCCAGGCCGGGCTGATCCTCGCGGTGGGTGTGATCGCCGGTGCCCTGATCGCCCTCGGCCTCGGGGTCGTCGCCGCGAAGGCCGCCCCCTTCAGCCTCGGCGTTTTCTCCGTCGTCGGCCCGCCGCTGGCCCTGTGGCTGCTCGGCATGGCCGGCGCCTGGCTGGCCACCCGCTCCATCACCAAGATCGAACCGCAGCTCGCACTCGGAGGTATCGCCTAAATGCTCACCATGAACAACGTCACCGTCACCTTCCAGGACGGCCAGGAGCGGCTCACCGCGCTGGACAACATCTCCTTCGAGGCCACCCCCGGGCACCTCACCTTCATCGTCGGCGAGTCCGGCTCCGGCAAGTCCACCCTGCTCTCCGCGGCGGCGGGCCTGCTTAACCCGGACTCCGGCGAGGTGCTCGTCGACGGCACCCCGGTCAGCGACAAGATCCGCCTGGACAAGATCGGCATGATCTTCCAGCAGGCCAACCTCATCGGCTCGCTCAACGTGCGCGACCAGCTGCTGGTCACCGACCACATCCGCGGCATCAAACCCCGCCGCGAGCGCGCAGACGAGCTGCTCGCCACCGTTGGCCTGGACGGCCTGGGCGGGCGCAGGATGCAGCAGCTCTCCGGCGGCCAGCGCCAGCGCGTCGGCATCGCGCGAGCGCTCATGGGCGACCCGGCGCTGATCCTGGCTGACGAGCCCACCGCCGCGCTCGACTCCGAGCGCTCCCACGAGATCGTCGCCCTGCTGCGCAACCTGGTCACCGAGCGCGGCATCGCCGGCGCCTTCGTCACCCACGACCGCGGCCTCATCTCGGACGCCGACGCGGTCGTCGAGGTCCGGGACGGGCAGGTCACCGCCCTGGAGCGCGCGCTGGCGTAGCCTTCACCGCACGAGCGGGCGCGTCCACGCCGTCAGCGTGACCCCCGCGACCAGGGCCAGGATCGCCGTAGCCAGCAGCGTGCCGGGGAGGAACCCGGCATCCACCGCAACGGCGCCCAGCGCCGAACCGGAGGCGATGCCCACCTGGAAGGTCACCACGTAGATGGCCGAGGCGCGGTCCTGGTTGTCGCGCCCCGCGAAGAGGAACAGCGTGGTCGCCACCGTGGGCAGGGCGCCCGCCCCCACGCCGATGACCGCCACCAGCAGGAACACCAGCGCGACCGCCCACCGCCCCGGCGCCGCAAGAGCCGCGAGCCCCGCCGCCGCGGCGAGGACCAGCAGCACCTGGGAAAGCCCGTTCATGCGCAGCATCCGGGCGTCCACCCGCCTGCCGGCCGACACCACCCCCAGGATGCCGAAGACCCCGTAGAGGACGAGGCCGGGGGCGACGAGCCCGTGCCCCGAGGTGCGCTCGATGATCAGCCCGAGGTAGGTGTAGGTGGAGAACACCGCGGTCACCGCGAGCAGCAGGAACACCACCAGGGAGGTCAGCGCGGCGCGGGAGCGCCCGGACTCCTGCCCCGCAGTAGGCGCGACCGCGGGCATCGACGGCAGCGTGGACAAGAGGACCGCCACCGAGGCGACCACCGCGGCGCCGAGGATCCAGGTGGAGGCCCTCCACCCCAGCAGACCCCCGACGAAGGTCGCCGCCGGGGAGCCCACCACCAGCGCCATGGTCGAGCCCATCGACACCACCGCGATCGCCTTGCCCGTCCGCCCGGGGCCGACCAGGCGCGCCGCCATCGGGTTGACCAACGACCAGAACACGCCGTGGGTCAGCGCCGCCACGACGCGGGCCACCGCGAGCATGGCGTAATTGACCGCCGTGGCCTGCAGCACCACCCCCGCGAGCAGGAAAAACAGGGTGGCAATGAACACGGGGCGCCGGTCCAGCGTGCGCGTCAGCGCAATGAGCGGCAGGGTCACCGCGGCCACCACCCCGGCGTAGACCGTCATGAGCAGTCCGATGCGTCCCTCGGTGACACCGAGGTCCGCCGCCATCGGGGTGATGAGGCCGACGGAGAACATCTCGTAGGTGACGTAGACGAAGGCGGCGAAGCCCATGGCGACGAGCGGGACGAGGGGGAAGCGGTCTGTGGTGGGCACAGCAACAACCTAGACCTTATGCGGAGCGCGCGCGAACGCCCCATTCCTGGGAAGCTCCTGAGCGGACGTGTTAGATTACCGTTCACATGCCGCACCGCCCCCGACCCTGTCTCCTATACACATCCCTCGCTTCCCACGCTCGACTCACCCGG
>NZ_LS990887.1:1494661-1512188 GCF_900411315.1 Corynebacterium senegalense
AACGCCGATGGTATGGCCGGGTAGGTATGACTGAGGGTGCGATGTGGAAAACGGAGAGCATAGAAGACTGGGTAGACGGCAGCGTGAGGAGTGTATAAGAGATTGATTTTTTTTTTAATGGGGCGGCGACCACCGAGATCTCCACAGGGTAGACCGTCGGCAGCGTCAGATGTGAATAAGACACAGCTACCCCCCGCCCCCGTGGACCTCGCGCAACGGCCGGTCCTACCGCACGATCACCCAGTACGACACCCGCCACCTCAGCGTCCTCGTGCTGGTCATCGTCCTGTGCGGGGTGCTGGTCGTCGCGGCGCGGCGGCTGCCGCGCTCCACAGTGCGGGCGGCGCGCAAGGTCGCGGGCGCCGTGCTGGCGATCTGCGCCTTCGCCTACTACGCCTGGGTGCTCTCCCCCTCGCGCATCGTGTGGGACGAGACCGCCCCCTTCCACATCACCGACCTGCTGCGCCTCATCACCCCGCTGGCCCTGCTCACCGACAACCCCGCGGCCAGCGCACTGTCCTACTACTGGGGCTTCCTGCTCAACCCGATGGCGCTGCTCTTCCCCGACATGGCCTACGTCACCGATCGCCCCGGGCTGCAGGAGTTCGCCTACTGGTTCTTCCACTGCGCGGCGCTGGTGGTCCCCACGGTGCTCACCTTCGCGCTCGGCTACCGCCCCACGTGGAAAGACTTCCGCTTGACGACGACACTCTCGCTCACCTGGGCAATCTTTGCCGCCCAGGCCAACCGTGTGACGGGCGGAAACTACGTGTTCCTCGCCGGCTATCCGCGCGGCTGGTCGATCCTGCAGCTCATGGGCCGCTGGCCGTACTACATCCCGGTCGCCGTCGGCGGCGTCATCGGCGGGTGGGCGGCCATGACGTGGCTGTGGCCGCGCAACCGCCGGTCAGCAGCGCGGTAGCCTCGCGCACGTGCGCGGCGATGGCGCTCGCTGAGGTGGGGGCCTCGCCGTACCGGGTGGTGGCGGCCAGCTTGGACGCCAGGCCGTGGACCTGGACGGCGTGGACGAGCTCGCCGTGCTCGGTGAGACGGGCGAGCCGCGCCCCGGCGACACCGGAGAGCACGTCGCCGGAGCCGGGGGTGGCCGCCCAGGAGTTTCCGGCGTCCACGATGGCGCAGGCCTGATCGTTGGGAGACGCAATGATCGTGGCCCGCCCCTTCCTCACCACCGTGCATTGCAGCAGGTCAGCGAGCCGCCGGGCCTCGGTGAGTCGCCCGCCCTCCCCGATCCCGACCGCCTCGCCGAGGCGCCGGGCCTCCCCGTCGTGGGGCGTCAGCACGGTGTACGCGGAGCGGTCGTGCAGCGCCCGGCGCAGGTGCTCGTGCTGGGCCAGGAGGGTGAGCCCGTCGGCGTCGATGAGCAGGGGCTCCTCGCAGCCGAGCAGCCACTCGAGCTCGCGGGCGGCGTCCGCGTCGGTGCCCGCGCCGGGTCCGTACACCCAGGCCTGAACCCGGCCGGTGTCCCCGAGGGTCGGCGCGGCGATGACCTCTGGGTGCGCGCGGACCACCTCGGTGGCTTGGGGCCCGGCGTAGCGCACCATCGCCGGGGTGGCGGCCACCGCGCCCGCGGTGCACAGGATCGGCGCGCCGGGGTAGGTGTCGCTGCCCGCGCGGATGCCCACGACGCCGCCGGTGTACTTGTCATCGCTCGCGCCGGGCTCCAGCGACGTGCCGCGGACCGGCCCGAGCGGGACCAGGCCTTCGGGCCATGCGCGGTCGGGGAGCGTGGCGCGGGAGATCAGGGTGTGCTCGAAGTCGGCGAGGCGCCGCGACAGGCCGCCGATGTCCGCCAGCAGCGCCACGCCGCACTCCGGTGCCAGCGCGTGGGCGAGCCGCCAGCCGCCGAAGGTGACGGTGACGTCGGCGGGGATGTGCACCTCGCCGGCCTCGCCCGTGTCGGCGGCGACGCCGCTCGGAACGTCCACGGCCAGCACCTTGTCGGCCACCTCGCCGATCCCGTCCAGCTGCGCGGGCAGGCTGCCGGACCCGCCGAGGCCGAGGATGCCGTCGACGAGGAGCTCGTAGGCGCCGGTGGGGGCGTCGATAAGCGTGCCCCCGGCGTTGCGGAACGCCTCGAGGGCGGGGGAGTGGGCGTCGCCGAACACGCACCACGCGTCGACGGAGTGCCCGGCCAGAGCGAGCTCCGCGGCGGCGTAGAGCGCGTCCCCGCCGTTGCCACCCTTGCCCGCCAGCACGACCACGCGCGACGGCCCTTTGAGCATGGCCTCGGCGGCGCGGTAGACCGCGTGGGCTGCGGACTTCATCAGCGTGTCGGAGCTGTCCAGAAGCGGCTGCTCGGCGGCGCGGATGACCTCTGCGGTGTATGCGGAGTGAACCATGACGCCATGCTACGCGCGCTTATCCCTGGCAGCCGGGGCACCAGAAGAGGTTGCGGCCCTCCACCTTCTTCACGGCGATGGGGGCGCCGCACACGAAACAGGGCTCGCCCGCGCGGCGGTAGACGTAGACCTCGCCGCCGTGGTCGTCCTTCCGGGGTTCGCGGCCCATCGCCTCCGGGGAATGCTCGGGGCGCACGGTGTCGATGCGGCCGTGCTCGACCCCGTAGCGCATCAGCTTCACGACGTCCGCCCACAGCGCGTCGAACTCCTCCCGGGTCACCTCGCGCCCGGGCAGGAAGGGGGAAATGCCCAGCCGGAACAGCGGTTCGGCCCGGTAGATGTTGCCCACGCCGGCAAACAGCTTCTGGTCCATCATGAGGGAGCCGATGGAACGCCCGGAGGCGCTCACCCTGGCCCACAGCGCGTCGGGGTTGGCGTCGGGGCGCAGCGGGTCCTCGCCGGTGCGGTCGAGAACCGCCTGCATCTCGGCGGGGGAGAGGTAGCGGCACGCCTGCGGCCCGCGCAGGTTCGCGGCCTCGTCGCCCTTGCTCAGGCGCAGGCGGATCTGCCCCCACACGTCGTCCACGGGTTCGAAGCGCAGCGAGCCGATGAGGCCGAGGTGGATGTGCACGATCTCGCCCGGCTCGAAAGTGAGGAAGAGGTGCTTGCCGAAGGCCTCGGCCGAGAGCAGGTGGGTGGCGTCGATAGGCGAGGTGTCGAAGCGCCCCTGGGGCGAGGTGGCCTCCAGGGGTGCGTCGCGGTAGCGCTCGTTGAGGTGGCGGGCGAGCCGGTGCAGAACGTGGCCTTCGGGCATACGCCCACCTTAAGCGCCCTAGTGGTGGTCGATCGGCTCCGGGGTCACCACGATGCCGTCGGAGTCGGCGTAGAGGAAGTGGCCCGGGTGGAACTCGACGCCGCCGATGGCGACGCGCGCGTTCATCGTGCCCGCCCCGTCCTTGGCGGACTTGCGCGGGTTGGTGCCCAGAGCCTTGCAGCCGATGTTCATCTTCGCGATCTCCGCGGAGTCACGGATGGCGCCGTTAATCACCACGCCCGCCCAGCCGTTGTCCACGCCCGCCTGCGCGATCATGTCGCCCATGAGCGCGGTGTGCACGCTGCCGTGGCCGTCGACCACGAGCACCTTGCCCTGGCCGGGGGAGTTGAGGGTCTTTTTCACCAGGCCGTTGTCCTGGAAGCAGGTGATGGTGACGATCTCGCCGCAGAACGAGGTGTTGCCGCCGAAGTTGATGAACTGGGTGTCGCAGCTGGCCAGCTGCTCCTGGTCGCCGTAGAGGTCGGCGATGTCTGCTGTTGCCATGCAGGAGGGCATTGTGTTTCTCCTCGTGTGGGTGGGGCGGGTACGCAAAAAGGGGAAACCCGTGGAGGCAGGTTTCCCCTTGGCGTGGAGCAACAGTTAGCCGGGGTTGGATTGTCGGTTCCCGGCGTCGTGCGCTCTTAGAACTGGGACTCCTCGGTGGAGCCCTTCAGGGCCGCGGTGGAGGTGTTCGGGTCCACGGTGGTGGCGATGGAGTCGAAGTAGCCGGCGCCAACCTCGCGCTGGTGCTTGACGGCGGTGAAGCCGCGCTCCTCGGCAGCCTTGAACTCGCGGTTCTGCAGGTCGACGAAGGCGGTCATGCCGTCGCGGGCGTAGCCGTGAGCCAGGTCGAACATGCCGTAGTTGAGGGCGTGGAAGCCGGCCAGGGTGATGAACTGGAAGGCGAAGCCCATCGCGCCGAGCTCCTTCTGGAACTTGGCGATCTCCTCCGGGGAGAGGTGCTTGGACCAGTTGAAGGACGGGGAGCAGTTGTAGGACAGCAGCTGGTCCGGGAACTCAGCCTTGACGCCCTCGGCGAACTTCTTGGCCAGCTCGAGGTCCGGGGTGCCGGTCTCCATCCAGATCATGTCGGCGTACGGAGCGTAGGACTTCGCACGGGCGATGCAGGGCTCGATGCCGTTCTTGACGTAGTAGTAGCCCTCGGCGGACTTCTCGCCGGTGAGGAACGGCTGGTCGCGCTCGTCCACGTCGGAGGTGATGAGGGTCGCGGCCTCGGCGTCGGTGCGGGCGATGACGACGGTCGGGGTGTTGGCGACGTCAGCGGCCAGGCGGGCGGAGGTCAGGGTGCGGATGTGCTGCTGGGTCGGGATGAGGACCTTGCCGCCCAGGTGGCCGCACTTCTTCTCGGAGGCCAGCTGGTCCTCCCAGTGGGTGCCGGCGGCGCCGGCGGCGATCATGGCCTTCTGCAGCTCGTAGACGTTGAGGGCGCCACCGAAGCCGGCCTCGCCGTCGGCGACGATCGGCACGACCCAGTTGTCCACGGACTCGTCACCCTCGACGCGGGCGATCTCGTCGGCGCGCAGCATGGCGTTGTTGATGCGGCGGACAACGTTCGGCACGGAGTTCGCCGGGTACAGCGACTGGTCCGGGTAGGTGTGGCCAGCCAGGTTGGCGTCGCCGGCGACCTGCCAGCCGGAGAGGTAGACGGCCTTCAGGCCGCCACGGACCTGCTGCACGGCCTGGTTGCCGGTGAGGGCGCCGAGGGCGTGGATGTAGGAGCCGTCGCGCTTGGAGACGCCCTCCCAGAGGATCTCGGCGCCGCGCTTTGCGAGGGTGTGCTCCTCGACAACGGTGCCCTGCAGCTTCTCGACCTGCTCGGCGGTGTAGTCGCGGCGGATGCCTTCCCAGCGCGGGTTCTCGTCCCAGTCCTTCTGGATCTCCGCTGCGGTACGGGCCTTGCCGGTGTTCGTCGTCATAGTGAAGTAGCCCCTTTCGGTGGACTGCCGTGCGTGCATGCACTCAGGCTCATCGATGTGAATTGCGCCACGATGCTTTGGCGTTGGTAGCAAGTATCGCTATGTGACCCGGGTGAGTCAATACCTGGTGGTTGTTAGGTTTCGCGCGGGGGGGCATCGCCAATTTGCTAACTTTGCGAATAGAACCTGGAGGCAAACCCACCCCCTGCCCCGTACCCAAAATTCGCAAGCAAACAGCGCCCGAGCTGGTAAGCATCGGCGCAGGGGGTGGCAGGGGTGGCAATCGGGGGTTTGCGAAACCGAAATGCGCGCCTAAGGGGGTAGCGGGACGGGGCTGATTCGGAAATACGTTTACTTCCGTGACCGCCATCACTAATCTCTACCGAGTGAGCGCACCTAACACAGGGCAGCGCTAAGCGACGTCCCACACCCGCCCCGGCGGGCCTACGCCGAAAGGCACCGAAAGGATCGAGTCATATGACCACACCTCAGTTCGAAGACCGCACCCAGCGCGTTGAGGTGGCAGGCCTTCAGGTGGCCCAGCCGCTGCACGACTTCGTCACCAACGAGCTCCTGCCCGAGATCGGCATCGGTGCGGACGAGTTCTGGGAGAAGGCCGCGGCCTACTTCGCCGAGCTGACCCCGAAGAACAAGGCGCTGCTGGCGCGCCGCGACGAGCTGCAGCGCCAGCTGGACGACTACTACCGCGCCAACCCCGGCCAACCCGACCCGGCCGAGCACGAGAAGTTCCTCCGCGAGATCGGCTACCTGGTGGACCAGCCCCGCGAGGCCAAGATCCGCACCGAGAACGTCGACTCCGAGTTCGCCGAGGTCGCCGGCCCGCAGCTCGTGGTGCCGATCACCAACGCCCGCTTCGCCATCAACGCCGCCAACGCGCGCTTCGGCTCGCTGTACGACGCCCTCTACGGCACCGACGTCATCTCCGAGGAGGGCGGCGCCGAGCCGGGCAAGGGCTACAACCCGGTCCGCGGCGACAAGGTGATCGCCTGGGCGCGCGACTTCCTGGACAAGGCGGTTCCGCTCGACGGGGCGAGCCACAAGGACGTCGAGAAGTACTCCGTCGCCGGCGGGACCTTCACCGCGACCGTGAACGGCGAGGAGCGCGGCCTGGCGCAGCCGGAGGTCTACGTCGGCTACCAGGGCTCCGAGGACGCGCCCGAGGGCATCGTCCTGCGCCACAACGGCCTGCACATCATCATCCAGATCGACGCCGGGCACCCGGTGGGCAAGACGGACAAGGCACACGTCAAGGACGTCGTGCTCGAGGCCGCCGTCAGCTCGATCATGGACTTCGAGGACTCCGCCGCCGCCGTCGACGGCGCTGACAAGGCCGCCGCCTACGCCACCTGGTTCGGCCTGAACAAGGGTGACATCTCCGAGACCGTCTCGAAGGGCGACAAGACCTTTGAGCGTAAGCAGTCGGACGACCTGACCTACACCGCCGTCGACGGCGGTGAGCAGCGCCTGCACGGCCGCGCCATGATGCTGTGCCGCAACGTCGGCCACCTCATGACCACCCCGGCCATCCTCGTCGACGGCGAGGAGGTCCCCGAGGGGCTTCTCGACGGCCTGATCACCGTCGCCGCCGCCATCCCGGGCCTGCGGGAGGACAACCCGCACCGCAACTCGCGCACCGGTTCGATGTACATCGTGAAGCCGAAGCAGCACGGCCCGGAGGAGGTCGCCTTCACCAACGAGATCTTCGACCGCGTCGAGGAGATCCTCGGCCTGCCGAAGCACACCGTGAAGGTCGGCGTCATGGACGAGGAGCGCCGCACCACCGTCAACCTCGACGCCTGCATCGTCGAGGCGGCCGACCGCCTGGTGTTCATCAACACCGGCTTCCTCGACCGCACCGGCGACGAGATCCACACCTCCATGTACGCAGGTCCCTTCGTCCGCAAGGCGGACCTGCAGACCGCGCCGTGGAAGCAGGCCTACGAGAACAACAACGTCGACGCCGGCATCGAGCACGGCCTGCCGGGCCGCGCGCAGATCGGCAAGGGCATGTGGGCCGAGACCGAGCACATGGCCGCGATGATCGACAAGAAGCTGGGCCAGCCGAAGGAGGGCGCAAACACCGCGTGGGTGCCGTCGCCCACCGGCGCGACCCTGCACGCCACCCACTACCACCAGGTCGACGTCAAGGCCGTCCAGGAGGAGCTGCGCGCCAACGGCCGCCGCGACTCGCTGGCCGACATCCTCACCGTCCCCGTCGCCGAGGGCGACAACTGGTCCGAGGAGGAGAAGCGCGAGGAGGTGGACAACAACTGCCAGTCCATCCTCGGCTACGTCATCCGCTGGGTCGAGCAGGGCGTCGGCTGCTCCAAGGTGCCCGACATCCACAATGTCGACCTCATGGAGGACCGCGCCACCCTGCGCATCTCCTCCCAGCTGCTGGCCAACTGGCTGGTCCACGGCGTCGTCTCCGAGGAGCAGGTGCTGGAGTCCCTGGAGCGCATGGCCAAGGTCGTCGACAAGCAGAACGCGGGCGACGTGAACTACCTGGACATGGCGAAGGACTACGGGCAGTCCATCGGCTTCCAGGCCGCGAAGGCCCTCATCTTCGAGGGCACGAAGTCCCCGGCCGGCTACACCGAGCCGATCCTGCACGCGAAGCGCCGCGAGTTCAAGCAGGTGCACGGCCTCTAGCCTGAGCTGGCACTAGCGCGCCCGCGCCGAAAGTTTCGCTACTTTTCGGCACGGGCGCGCTAGACTTTCTTCGTTCGCACGCGAAAGGAAGGCTCCCATGCCGTACACCACTGGATTCGACCGCGAGAAGTACATCGAGATGCAGTCGGAGCACATCAGTGCACGGCGCAGCGAGATCGGCGGCAAGCTCTACCTGGAGATGGGGGGCAAGCTCTTCGACGACCACCACGCCTCCCGCGTCCTGCCGGGGTTCACCCCGGACAACAAGATCGCGATGCTGGAGCGCATCAAGGACGAAGTTGAGATCATGGTCTGCGTCAACGCGGCCGACATCCTCCGCCAGAAGGTCCGCGCGGACCTCGGCATCACCTACGAGGACGATGTGCTGAGGCTTGTCGACGCCTTCCGCGGCCTCGGCTTCCTCGTCGAAAACGTCGTGGTCACGCAGGTGGAGGACGGCACGGCGCAGGTGGAGGCG
The DNA here is from genome assembly GCF_900411315.1 of Corynebacterium senegalense. GTDB lineage: Bacteria > Actinomycetota > Actinomycetes > Mycobacteriales > Mycobacteriaceae > Corynebacterium > Corynebacterium senegalense. The sequence goes on from NZ_LS990887.1 coordinate 1,502,924, forward strand.
TTTATCCAGCGCCTCGACCGCCTGGGCCTGAAGGTCTCGCGCCACCGCGTCATCCCGGGCTACCCGAACGACCCGGCGCTCATCGTCTCCGACGAGGGCTTCGGCCGCAACGAGTACGCCGAGACCACCCGCGACCTCATCGTCATGACCGCCCCGGGGCCCGGCTCCGGCAAGCTGGCCACCTGCCTGAGCCAGATCTACCACGAGCACAAGCGCGGCATTAAGGCCGGCTACGCCAAGTTCGAGACGTTCCCCATCTGGAACCTGCCGCTGAGCCACCCGGTGAACCTGGCCTACGAGGCGGCCACCGCGGACCTCGACGACATCAACGTCATCGACCAGTACCACCTCGAGGCCTACGGCGAGAAGGTGTCCAGCTACAACCGCGACATCGAGGTCTTCCCCCTGCTGAAGTCCCTGCTCAAGGAGGTGACGGGGGAGGAGCCGTACCAGTCGCCGACGGACATGGGCGTGAACATGGCCGGCTACTGCATCTCCGACGATGCCGCCTGCCGCCACGCCGCGGAGCAGGAGATCATCCGCCGCTACTACAAGGCGCTTGTCGACGAGCGCCGGGCCGACGCGGACTCCACCATCTCCGACCGCGTCGCCACGGTGATGCGCAAGGCGGACTGCGGTGTGGCCGACCGGGTCGTCGTCAAGCCTGCCCTCGAGGTCGCGGAGCAGACCGGCAACCCCGGCGTGGCCCTCGAGCTTCCGGACGGGCACATCGTCACCGGCAAGACCTCCGACCTGCTCGGGCCGTCGGCGGCGGGCCTGCTCAACGCGCTGAAGCTGCTCGCCGGCATCCCCGACGAGGTGCACCTGCTGTCCCCGGCGTCGATCGAGCCGATCCAGTCGCTGAAGACCAGGTACCTCGGCTCGTCCAACCCGCGCCTGCACACCGACGAGGTGCTCATCGCGCTGTCCGCCTCCGCCGCGGACAATCCTGACGCCCAGCGGGCGCTGGACCAGCTGACGCAGCTGCGGGGCTGTGACGCCCACGCCACCACCATCCTTGGGTCGGTGGACGAGGGCATCTTCCGCAGCCTCGGCGTCATGGTGACCGCGGAGCCGAAGTACTGGAAGAAGGGGCTCTACCACAAGCGCTGAGGGCGCTGCGACCGCCCGGCGAAGTGATAGTGAAAAATATCACTCCGCCGGGCCGCTGCCGTTTTAACGGCCTAAATGTGCTGGTCACTGGCTGAGTGACTTTTCAGGGCGGGGTGCCGCGGGGCACCTGTCCGGCTGCAGAAATTGCGGACGGCTCCTATAGTCGGCCGTATGAACATCAAGAACGTCACAGTCCTCGGCGCCGGTGTTCTCGGCGCCCAAATCGCACTCGTCACCGCGAACCGCGGCTTCAACGTGGTCTCGTGGGACATCAACGATGAGGCCCTCCAGGCAGCCAGCAAGCGCTTCGACACCTTCGGCGCGCAGATGGTCGCCGAGCTGGAGGACACCACTGAGGAGTCCATGGCCGAGGCCCGCGGTCGCCTGAGCCAGACCTCCGACCTCGAGGAGGCCGTGCGCGAGGCCGACCTCGTCATCGAGGCCGTCCCGGAGAAGCTGGAGATCAAGAAGGACGTGTGGGAGCGCGTCGGCAAGGCCGCCCCGGCCGAGGCCGTCTTCGCCACCAACACCTCCACCCTCCTGCCCAGCCTCTTTGCCGAGTCCACCGGCTCGCCCGAGCGTTTCCTCGCCCTGCACTTCGCCAACCACATCTGGCTGCAGAACACCGCGGAGATCATGCCGCACGCCGGCACTGACCTGAAGTACGTGGACGTCCTCGAGGAGTTCGCCGAGCAGATCGGCATGGTGCCAGTGAAGCTGAAGAAGGAGCAGCCCGGTTACATCCTCAACACCATCCTCGTGCCCTTCCTCACCGCCGGCCAGTACCTGCTGGCCAACGACGTGGCTGAACCGGAGGACATCGACCGCGACTGGCGCAACTCCACCGGCTCGCCGCGCGGGCCCTTCGAGGTCATGGACGTAGTCGGCCTGCGCACCGTCCTGGCCGTCGGCAAGCTCAAGCCCAACCCGGAGGAGTGGGAGAAGAAGTTCCAGGGCATCCTCGAGGAGATGATCGCCGACGGGCGCATCGGCGTCGAGGCCGGCCGCGGCTTCTTCACCTACAACGAGCAGGGGCAGCGGGTCGGTTAGCGGGTGTGCCCTAGGATATAGGGCATGACCAGCAAGATCCTCCTGTATTACAAGTTCCAGCCCATCGCGGATCCGGAGGCTGTGCGCCTCTGGCAGCGCGACCTCTGCGAGGGCCTGGGGCTGCGCGGGAGGATCATCGTTTCGCCGCACGGCATCAACGGCACCGTCGGCGGCGACATCGACGCCTGCAAGGCCTACGCCCGGAAGACGCGCGAGTACTTCCGCGGCATCAAGTTCAAGTGGTCCGAGGGTGGTCGGGACGACTTCCCGAAGCTGAGCGTCAAGGCGCGCGAGGAAATCGTCTCCTTCGGCGCGCCGGGCGAGCTCAAGGTCGACGAGCACGGCGTCGTCGGCGGCGGCACGCACCTCTCCCCGGAGCAGGTCAACGAGCTTGTCGACGCCAACCCCGACGCCGTCTTCTTCGACGGGCGCAACGCCCGGGAGGCCGAGATCGGCCGGTTCAAAAACGCCGTCGTGCCCGATGTGGAGACCACCCACGATTTCATCGCGGAGCTCGACAACGGCAAGTACGACTGGATGAAGGACAAGCCCGTCATCTCCTACTGCACCGGCGGGATCCGCTGCGAGGTGCTGTCCAGCCTGATGAAAAACCGGGGCTTCACGGAGGTCTACCAGATCGACGGCGGCATCGTCCGCTACGGCGAGAAGTTCGGCAACTCCGGGCTGTGGGAGGGTTCCCTCTACGTCTTTGACAAGCGGATGCACACCGAGTTCGGCGCGCCCGACGACCCCGACTACGTCCAGCTGGGGCACTGCGTGCACTGCGGGGAGGCGACGAACCAGTTCTACAACTGCGCGAACGAGCCGGAGTGCCGGACCCAGTACCTGAGCTGCGAAGACTGCCGGGAGGCGCAGCAGCTGTGCGGGCAGTGCGTGGCCTAGGCTGGCCATGATGAGTCGTTGAACTCGGCGAGCGTGCGGGCGTCGTCGTTGCGCCTCGGCAACCCGTGGTCGACGCTGACGTAGCGGGAGCCGTCCGGGAAGAGGAAGTGGATGTCGCCGGCGTCTTTCAGGATGCGGATATAGCCGTCGCTGACCATGGTGTGGCACGCCGAGCACAGCGGGAGAAGGTTGTCCATATCGGTCGTCCCGCCGTCGGCCCAGTCCGTGATGTGGTGCATCTCGATGAACCGAGAGTGCTCGCAGCCGGGCATCGCGCAGGTGCCGCGCCACATGAGCATCAACGCGTTGACCTGGGCGTCGCTGGCGAGGCGGAAGCGCCTGCCGGAGTTGAGGACAAGACCGGTTTCGTCTACTTGGTTGATGCGGTAGTCGGCGTTGCTCAGGAAGGCTCTCACCGCCTCCGAGGGCGCGCCGGGGTTGAGCGGCAGGTAGGCGCGCCCATCGGTGGTCATGACAATGTTGACGTGCGCCCCGGGTGCCCGCAGCGGGTTGCGCGGCTGGCTCAGGCCCACATGCACAAGGCCCATGAAGGACGACAGCAGTGCCTCGTCAAGGGGCAGCCCGAAGCGGGACACCGACGGACTGAAGCGCTGCTCGACGCGGTCGATCTCTGGGTCAACGGCGTCTTCGGAGATCTCCCCGCCGATGGTGGGCAGGTCGGCGAGGTCGGTGTCGTGCCACGCGAGCTCGCCCACTTTCAGCGCAGCCATGAGCTTGGCACCCTCTGCAGCGTTGAAGTTGCCCCACAGCTTGATCCGCCCGTCCCCGCACCTGTTCAGGCGGACGTAGGAGTTGCGCTCCGGTGTGTCCCGCTTCTCGCGGTACTGCAGCAGCGCCAGCTCGAGCTCGTGATAGTGCATCGTTTCCGCGAGCTCCACAAGCTCCGCTTCGTTGTCCGCAGTGATCACGGGCAGGAGGAGGCGGACTTTCGAGTAGTTCGTGCGCCCGTCGAGGAAGGCCTCGCCGAGCAGCGGGAAGGCGAGCATCGCGCGGGCCACCTGCACGTATTCGTGGGCGGAGGAGGCGGAGATGGACAGCCCCCGGATGAGCCAGGTGGCGGTGGTGGTGGCCCCGACCGTGGGGGCGAGCGAGAGGGCGTCGAAAAGCGCGATGGCGTAGAGGATCCGGGCCTTTTGGCGGGTGAAGGAGCCGAAGCCCGACGTGATGAGGTCGATGATTTCCGTTGCCGATGCCGATGAGAGTTCCGAGAGCGCAGCCATGATGTCCCCGAGTTCGATTGAGTCGAATATGCGTTCTGGTCTGGACCATAGCAAGCGGTTCGGACATGACCGAGAAATATGGCGTGAACAGGCAAAAAGCGGTTCTCGGAGATAGAACAAAAGTCCGCAATGCGGAGTCCTCGAATCGCTGAACGAGGTCCGCATTGCGGACTTTTTGCGGCGCCTACATGCTCTCCGTGGCCAGGATCCCCACCGTCACCGTCAGCCACCACATGGTGAAGGGCACGATCGGGAGCCAGAACACGCCCATCCAGGGCATCCAGCGTTCGTAGCGGTTGAGCTTCCGCACCATGATGACCGCGCAGCCGATGAGCATCACCACCGGCGGGACGGTGTTGATGGCCGCCCACCACATGCGTGCGGAGCGGGTGCACAGCCAGGTGGCGGTGCCAGCGTCGCAGAGCGGCCCGCCCTGGAGGCGGGCGACGAGAGCGGTGAGGAAGCCTAGAAGGGCGGTGACGCCGATCGACGCCGCAGCGTAAAGTATCGCCTGCCTGGTCGACTTCCTGTTGCGCTCCGCCTCGACGAGCGGGTCGGGCTGGTCCGCCAGCTCGTCGAAGCTGTGCGGCTCCGGGCGCGGGCGGTTGTAGTAGTCCGCGCCGCTGTGCAGATCGTTTTCTGGGTGGTCGCGCATGCCTCCCACCTTATGCGTCGATTAGGCGTCGAGACGCGGGAAGATGACAACGGGGGCGGGCGCGTAGCGCAGAAACTCGCTGGCCCGCGACCCAACGAGCACGCTGCGGCCCTGGGCGGTGGGGTGGGAGCCCAGGCAGATCAGGTCGCCCTTCTTCCACTTCACCGAGGACACGGCCTTCTCCCACCCCTTGCCGTTGGCCAGCGACGTCTCCACCTCGAACTCCGCCGCTGTGGCCGGGTCGGCGGCCGCCGCGATCTCGAAGGCCTGGTCGCGGGCGAGGTCGAGCAGCGACAGCGAGGACTCGTACCAGTCGGTCGCCTCCGCCGCGGCGCCGATGACGGAGTCGAGCTCGACGTCGCTGGGCATCTCGGGAAGGACCGAGATCAGTCGCAGCGGCACCTGGAGGTGGGCAGCGAGGCGCGCGGCGCACACCAGGCCGGAGGTGTCCTGGTCGCGCTCGGCCCGGAGGAAGACGAAGTTCACCCGGGTCACCCCCTTCTTCGACAGCTTCAGCCCCTTCGGGGCCAGGCCGAGGGGGAGGGGGGAGGAGTGCATGAGCTCGTCAGCTATCGACGACGCCAAGAAGCGCGCCTGCTTCATCGTGGCGCTGGAGTTGAGGATGATGATGTCGGCGCCGACCCTCCTGCCCTCCGCCGCGAGGGCGGAGGGGGCCTGGGCGTCGATAAGCGTGCAGGGCTCCTCGGCCCACGACTCGCGCGGGAGGTGCTCCTTGAGGGCCGCCAGGCTGCCGGCGGTGAGCTTGTCCGTCTCGCTGCTGAGCCACTTCTCGTACTTCTTGCGGGAAAGCGACTTCGTCCACGACCTCGGGGCAGTGGCGGTGAGACTCACCGACACCGGCAGCGAGCGCGCCAGCCAGGCCGCGAACCGGAGCCCCTCGGGGCTCGTTTTGTCCCAGCCGACGATGATGCGCAGGGCCCGGTCGGAGGGGTGGGAAAGGTCAAAAGTCATACGATAAGCAACGGGGTTGGAAGTTGGACACCCCGAACATTATCGGCTTTTAGCCCCGCTTTTCCGAATTCGGCGGGTTGACGTACGCGGCGGCGAGCGCGTTGATGACGTCCGCCAGCTCGTCCGCGACGCGAAGCTGGTCCTCGGAGAGGGTGGCGATCATGTCCGTCAGGTACGTGGTGCGCTCGTCGCCCACCCGCACGAGCTCCTCGCGGCCCTTGTCGGTCAGCTCCACGCTCACGCCGCGACGGTCCGACTCGTCGCGCGCGCGACGCACCAGGCCCCGCTTCTCCAGCTGGTTGACGGTGTTGGACGCCGTGGGCATGCGCACGCCCTCGGCCTCGGCGAGGCGGCTGATGCGCGCCGGGCCCTCGTCGTTGAGCCGGGCCATGATGGACAGCTGTGGACCGGTCAGGTCGGACTGCTCCGCAATGCGGAAGTAGGTCACGTAGAGACTCGTCAGCGAGGGGCGGATGCGCTCGGCGATCTCGTGGGGGTTTGGGGTGGACCCGGTTCCGGTGCGTGTTTCGTCGGACATTTAGTACCTTCTTATCGATGCAAAACTAAGCAGAAATGTTACCACCACTTCCTCAAAACCCACTCACAGTAGGATGGCGGCGATGTTCGCCTACAGCCAAGAAATCTCCCACGAGTGGCAACGGCGCACCACGCTGCGCGAATACGCCCGTGGGCGGGTGCCTGCCGACGCCCTGTGCGACGCCGACTTCCTGCTCCGCGCCGCCGCTGAGTTCCACGGCGCGCCCTCCCCCCGCCCCTGCCCCATCTGCGGCTCCGAGATGCGCGACGTTTCCTGGGTGTACGGCGACGCCCTGGGCCGCCGCTCGGGCACGGCGCGCGACGACAGCGAGATCGACGCACTCGTCGCGGAGGTCGGGCCGATCACCGTGCACGTCGTGGAGGTGTGCCTGCACTGCAGGTGGAACCACCTTCTGCGAGAAATGACGGCCTCGCCAGTAGTGTGATTGGGGTGCGGAGGAAGTAGGGTAACACCTAGTAATCCGGCAGGCGCGTCCCGCTCCCCACCGGGAGCGGGACGCTCGCACACGCAGCTACGCCGTGGTAACGCAGGGACAACGCAGGGATAAATCGTGACGAACAAAGACGACAGCACCCAGAAGGGGAGTGCAGAACCGGCCGAGACCGGCGCGCCCCGCAGCCGCGCGATGCAGTGGCTCCTCGCCGGGCTCCTCGGCCTCCTCCTCCTGGCCGCCATCCCCCTCGCCTGGTTCGGGTGGCAGTACGCCCGCGCCGACATCCCCGAACCGGGAGAGATCGAGGCGGCGCAGGTGTCCAACCTCTACTTCAACGACGGATCCACCGAGCTGGCCCGCGTCGTGCCCGCCGAGGGCAACCGCGTGCAGATCCCGCTCGACGAGGTCCCCGTCGAGGTGCAGAACGCCGTCCTCGCCGCCGAGGACCGCGAGTTCTGGACCAACTCCGGGTTCTCCTTCACCGGCTTCGGCCGCGCCGTGGTTGGGCAGCTCACCGGCAACCCCTCCGCCGGCGGTGGCTCCACCATCACCCAGCAGTACGTGAAGAACGCCCTGGTCGGCAACGAGCACTCCTACCAGCGCAAGGCGAAAGAGCTGGTCTACTCCATCAAGATGACCAACTCCTGGAGCAAGGAGGACATCCTCAACGCCTACCTGAACACGGTCTACTTCGGGCGCAACGCCTACGGCATCGAGGCCGCCGCCCACGCGTTCTTCGGCAAGCCGGCCAGCGAGCTCACCCCCGAGGAGGGCGGCGTCCTCGCCGCCTCGATCCAGCTGCCCAGCCAGCTCGACCCGTGGACCAACCCCGAGGGTGCGAAGGCCCGCTGGGACTACGTCATGGACGGCCTCGTGGAGATGGGCGAGATCCCCGCCGACCAGCGCCAGTCGCTCGTCTACCCGCAGACGCGCGACCCGCAGGGCTACTCTGCCTACACCGAGGCGACCGGGCCCAACGGCCTGATCAAGAACCAGGTGATGGCCGAGCTCGAGCGCATCGGCATCACCGAGGACGACCTGACTAACCGCGGCCTGCAGATCACCACCACCGTCGACGCCCGCACCCAGGGCGAGGTCGAGCGAATCACCGACCAGCGCCTCGCCTCCCTGCAGGACGATGCCCGCTCCGCCGTCGTCGCGGTCGAGCCCGGCACCGGCGCCGTGCGCGCCTACTACGGCGGAGACGAGGCGAGCGGCTGGGACTACGCCAACGCCGGCCTCCAGACCGGCTCGACCTTCAAGATCTTCGCGCTCGCCGCGGCGCTGCAGCAGGGCATCCCGCTCACCGCGATGTTCGACTCCTCGCCCGTGACGCTTCCCGGCGGGATCACCGTGACCAACTGGGACGGCGGCGGCGGCGGAATGGTCTCGATGACCGAGGCCACCCGCACCTCCTCCAACACCGCCTACATGCGCATCCAGGACGAGCTGGCCAACACCACCCAGGACACGGCTGACATGGCGCACGCCCTCGGCGTTGCGCGCTCCATCCCGGGCATCCCGGTCACCCTGCGCGAAAACGGCGGGCAGCCCTACGAGGGCATCGTGCTGGGCCAGTACCAGTCGCGCGTGCTCGACATGGCCACCGCGATGTCCACGCTGACCAACCGCGGCGTGTACAAGCCGACCCACTTCGTGCAGAAGGTCGTCGACGCCCGCGGCAACGTCCTCTACGAGGTCGACGCCGACTACAAGGAGCGCCGCGTCTCCGAGCAGGTCGCCGACAACGTCATCCAGGCCATGCAGACGGTCGTGCCCTACTCCAACGCCACCCTGGCCGGCGGTCGCCCGTCGGCGGGCAAGACCGGCACCGCCCAGATGGGCAACACCGGCAACAACAAGGACGCCTGGATGGTCGGCTCGACCCCGCAGCTCGCCGTCGCGGTGTGGGTGGGCACGGCCGACAACACCAGCCCGATCTTCAACGAGTGGGGCGGCAACATGTTCGGCTCCAACACCCCGGCCCGCATCTGGAAGGACGTGCTGGACACCGCCCTGGAGGGCCAGGAGTTCAAGAGCTTCCCCGACGCCACCCCGGTCTACTGGGGCGTGAGCCCGTACCGCGGCGGCACCGGCCTGGGTGGCTCGTACAGCTACGGCTACAGCTCGGGAAGCGGCACCGGCACCGGCCGCGCGGAGGGCTTGCCCCCCGGCGCGGCGGTGCCCCCTGCCCCGCGGGCGGCCCTTCTGCCCGACCGGCCCACGCGGCGGCCCCCGCCGGACGGGCCCCCGCCCCCGCAGCACGCGGCGGGGACGGCGCCGTCCCCGCCCACCTGGCCCCCCCGGACGGGGCGGGCCGCGTCGCCCCACACGCTCGC
>NZ_LS990887.1:1512196-1740635 GCF_900411315.1 Corynebacterium senegalense
GGGCCCCCCCTGCGTGCGATCCTCGCCGTCGCCTGGAGCTTCCTGGGTTTCGGCGCGCTGAGCAAGGCCACCTGCGCCGCGGGCGCACCCGACGCCGATGGGGTCCTGCAGCTGAACTGGGCGGGAAACCGCCAGTACACCTCCTTCTGCTACAACGACATCGTCCCCCTCTACGGCGGCCGGGGGCTGAACCAGCCCGGCTTCGCCTACGACTACTCGTGGGTCGAGGACGGCGTGACGCGCTACATGGAGTACCCCGTGCTGGCCGGGATGTTCCAGAACCTGATGGGGTTCATCGCCCGCCACACCTATGGCCTCGCCGACCGGGTGCTTCCCGAAGTCGGCTGGTACTTCTACCTCACGGCCCTGGTCATGTCGCTCATCTGGGTCGCCACCGTCCGCATGGTCGCAGATCTGACCGGCAACCGCGTCTGGGACACCCTGCTCGTGGCGGGCAGCCCGCTGCTGATCATGCACGCCTTCACCAACTGGGACATCCCCTCCATCTTCTTCCTCACCGCCGCGCTGCTGGCAGCCCGCAACCGGAAGTTCTGGCTGGCCGGGGCGACGATCGGGCTCGGCACCGCCTTCAAGCTCTGGCCGCTTTTCGCGCTCGGGGCGTACCTCACCCTCGCCATCCGGAAAAGGCAGTGGGCCCCCTTCGCCACCATGCTCGGGTCGGCCGCGGCTGCTTGGGCGGCGGTCAACCTCCCCGTCTACCTCCGTGCCCCGGAGGCGTGGGCGGAGTTCAACCGGCTCAACACCGAGCGCGGCTGGGAGTGGACCACCATCTACGCCGTCATCTCCCGGGCGACGGGCTGGGCCGGCTTCGACGGTGACGGCACCCCGGTGATTCTCAACGCGCTCACGCTCGTCCTGTTCCTCGCCGGCTGCGTCTTCACCCTCGTCGTGGGCCTGCGCGCGCCGCGGACCCCGCGCATCGCCGAGATCCTCTTCCTCACCGTGGGTTTCTTCCTCCTGTTCAACAAGGTGTGGAGCCCCCAGTACTCCCTCTGGCTGATCATCCCGGCCGTGCTCGCCCTGCCGCGGTGGCGCCTGCTGCTGGCGTGGATGACGGCCGACATGATGGTCTGGCCGATCCTCATGTGGCACATGCTGGGGGCCGAGAACAAGGGCCTGCCCGGAGAGGTGCTCAACCTTGTCGTGCTCACCCGGGACGGACTCATCGTCGCCACGATGGTCCTGGTCGTCCGGCAGATGCTCGGCAAGGTCCCCGACAAGGTCGCCGCCGCGCACCGCGGCCTCGACCCGCTCGCCAGCGCGCCCGAGACATGGCGCGGCACCAAACGAGACACAGCAGGAGTACACCCGTGAACGCGGCAACAATCGTCGGCATCGCCTCCATCCTCATTGGCTTCGCCCTTATCGGCGCGTCCTTTCTGGCCACCACGCGCAAGCGCAACATCCCTCTCGCCGTCGCTCTCGGCCTGGCGGCCTTCCTCTTCATCACCGTCATCCCGGTCTTCATCGCCGTGTTCATCGCGGTGCCCAACCCCGGGCAATAGCGCTGGTGAGACGTCGTGAAGCATTTTGCCCCGGGGGAGGGGTGGGGTACGCTGGTGTGGTTGCTTGACGCAACGACCCTCCTGCCACCGCACAGTGCGGCGGCCGAAACCGTAAATTTTTAGACCATAGGAGGTGATGAGGTCCGTGCGTCACTACGAAGTAATGATCATCCTCGATCCGCAGCAGGATGAGCGCACCGTTACCCCGTCCCTGGACAAGTTCCTCGAGATTGTCCGCAAGGAGAACGGCACGGTGGAGAAGGTTGATGTCTGGGGCAAGCGCCGTCTTGCGTACCCGATCAACAAGAAGGAAGAGGGCATCTACGCTGTCGTGAACCTCCTCTGCGAGGCCGACACCGTCGGCGAGCTCGACCGTGTTCTGAACCTGAACGACAACATTCTGCGCACCAAGGTTATGCGCACCGACAAGTAAGAGCGGTTAGGCTCGTTTCCACACAGTCGAGCGTCACGCCAGGAAGGTAGAGCAACATGGCCCAAGGAGATACCCCCATCACCGTCGTCGGCAACCTGGTTGCCGACCCGGAGCTGCGTTTCACCCCGAGCGGTGCCGCAGTGGCGAATTTCCGTATCGCGTCCACCCCGCGCACGTACAACCGTGACACCAACCAGTGGGAGGATGGCGAGGCACTGTTCCTCACCTGCAACGTCTGGCGCCAGGCGGCCGAGAACGTCGCGGAGTCCCTGTCCAAGGGCATGCGCGTGATTGTCAACGGCCGGCTGAAGCAGCGCTCCTACCAGACCCGCGAGGGTGAGAACCGCACCGTATTCGAGGTCGAGGTCGACGAGGTCGGCCCGTCCCTGAAGTACGCGACCGCTTCCGTGACCCGCACGCCGCGTGAGGGCGGCCAGGGCGGCTACGGCGGCGGCCAGCAGAACCGCTCCCAGGGCGGTTTCGGCGGTCAGCAGAATCGCCCGCAGGTGATCTCTGGTGGTCGGGACAGCAACCAGCAGCCCCAGAACGACCCGTGGAATTCCGCACCTCCCGCCGGTGGATTCGGCGGCATGGACGACGAGCCCCCGTTCTAAACGTTTTCAACAGACCAGTATTTTTCAACTTTAGGAAGGTTAGGATTCATGAAGCTGATCCTCACCGCTGCCGTTGATAACCTTGGCGAGCCCGGCGATGTTGTCGAGGTCAAGGGCGGCTACGGACGTAACTTCCTGCTCCCGCGCGGCCTGGCCATTCCGGCCACCCGCGGCGCAGAGAAGCAGATCGAAGACATCAAGCGCGCGCAGGCTGAGCGCCAGGTCCGCGACCTGGATCACGCCAAGGAGCTGCGCGACCAGCTCGACCAGCTGACCGGCGTGAAGGTTGCAGTGCGCACCGCGAACAACGGCAAGCTGTTCGGCTCCGTCAAGCCGGGCGACATTGCCGACGCCGTCAAGGCCGCGGGCGGTCCGTCCCTGGACAAGCGCCGCATCGACGTGCCGAAGGGCCTCATCACCAAGACCGGTGGCTACCAGGTGAAGGTGAACCTCCACGATGACGTGGAGGGCAAGGTGAACTTCGAGGTTGTGGGCGCGTAACGCACCCGCGACGGCCTAGCCGAGCCTAGGCCCAGCGACAACAGCTTTGGCGCGGGCCCCACTTGTGAGGAGTGGGGCCCGCGCCCTTTTTCCGCCTCCGCTTCTCGACGCCACCCCCCTGTGGATAACTTCATTAACCACGCCTCGGCTAGCCAATCGGACGGTAGGTGTCAAACGCCGAGGTAGCGGGAATATGCGTGGTTGTGCACATGGCGTAGGGCGCCGATTTCTACCTCGTTGACCTGCGCTTTCACACTTTTCGCGCGGGCCGGAGTGGAGGTTATCCACAGGATTGCCGCGGCTTGTGGGAAATGACCTCTTTGCCCACCACGTTGTGCACAGGGGCTGTGGAGAAAGGGCGGTGTCGGGCGGGCGCGGTACGATATTGCGGACTGAGAGGGAGGAACACATGGCTGGTGACACCGGGGCCGCGAGCTTCGACGACGGCAACACCTTCGACGGAGAGGACTACGCCCCGCCCGCCGAGAACCGGGGAGGCGGATCGACGCGCTACTCGGGTTTCAACCGAGACCGCGGGGACCTGCGGGAGTACCGGCAGCCGCCGCACGACGAGCGCGCGGAGCGCGGCGTGCTCGGCGCGATGCTGCTCAGCCCCGACGCCGTCGTCGACGTGGTGGAGACGCTGCGTAAGGAGGACTTCTACTACCCCGCGCACCAGCTGATCTTCGACTCGGTGCTGGAGCTGTTTTCCCAGGGCAGCGACATCGACGTGCTCATCGTCGCCGGGCGACTCGACCGGCTCAACCAGCTCGAGCGCGTCGGCGGCGCGCCCTACCTGCACACGCTGATCTCCGAGGTGCCCACCGCCGCGAACGCCCGCTACTACGCGGAGATCGTCGCGGAGAAGTCAGTGCTGCGCCAGCTCGTCAACGCCGGCACCCGCGTGGTGCAGTACGGCTACGAGGGCGACGAGGGGATGGACGTCGAGCAGCTCGTCGACCGGGCGCAGCAGGAGGTCTTCGCCGTCTCCCGCAAGCAGAGCGGGGAGGACTACAAGGCGCTGTCCGAGCTTCTCAAGCCGACCATCGACGAGCTGGCCACCATCGAGCAGGGCGGCGGCCTGGAGCAGGGCGTGCCCACCGGGTTCCTCGACCTCGATCGGTTGACCAACGGCCTGCATGCGGGGCAGATGATCATCATCGCGGCCCGTCCTGGCGTCGGTAAGTCCACCCTGGCCCTCGACTTCATGCGCTCCTGCTCAATCGCCCACGGCAAGACCTCGGTGATCTTCTCCCTGGAGATGAGCGCCTCCGAGATCATCATGCGCATGCTCTCCGCCGAGACCGAGATCAAGCTCTCCGCCATGCGCTCCGGCCAGATGGACGAGACCGATTGGGAGAAGCTGACCCACCGCCTTGGCGAGATCCAGGACGCCCCCCTGTTCATCGACGACTCGCCCAACCTGACAATGATGGAGATCCGCAAGAAGGCCCGCGAGCTCAAGCGCACCCACGGGCTCGACCTCATCGTGCTGGACTACCTGCAGCTCATGAGCTCCGGGCGCAAGGTGGAGTCGCGCCAGCAGGAGGTCTCCGAGTTCTCCCGCAACCTGAAGCTGCTGGCGAAGGAGCTGGAGGTGCCGGTCATCGCCATCTCGCAGCTCAACCGTGGCCCCGAGGCGCGCACGGACAAGAAGCCGCAGCTGGCGGACCTGCGCGAATCGGGCTCGCTGGAGCAAGACGCGGACATGGTGTTCCTGCTCTACCGCCCCGACTCCCAGGACCGCGACGACGAGCGCGCGGGCGAGGCGGACATCATCGTGGCGAAGCACCGCGGCGGACCGATCGACACGATTCCGGTCGCGCACCAGCTGCACTACTCGCGCTTCGTCAACATGGCGCACGGCTGAGCTCCGGCGGCTTAGGCAAGCCTCAACAACGGTGACACAGCGCACACGGGCGCCTATCATTGCTGGCACAGCCAACGTTTAACTCAGTCAAGGAGGCGCTATGTCCGTGCGATCCATCAACGCCTCGGAGCCCTGCGCGCGCACGGTGGCCAGCCTGGACGACGCCATCACCGTGGCCAAGACCGGCGAATCGACCGTGCTGTTCAACCTGCCCCGCAGCATCGAGGACATTGACGACAAAGTCACGGGCGGCGACGCGCAGCGCCGCGGCCTGGTGAGCAGGCTCTTCTCCCGCCGGTCCAGCTAGGACAGCGCGGCGCCGCGCTGCTCCGGCAGCGTGAACGCCGCCGCGCAGGCCAGCAGGAAAGCCGCGGCGAAGAGGCCGAAAACGGTCCCCTGCCCGCCGAAGGCCAGCAGCGGGGGGACAACCAGCGGCGCGATGATGGAGCCGATCCGGCCGAACGCGGCGCCCGCGCCCGTCCCTGTTGCCCTGATCGCGGTGGGGTAGAGCTCCGGCCCGATGGCGTAGAGCGCGCCCCAGGCGCCGAGGTTGAAAAACGACAACAGGCACCCCGCCGCGATGATCTGCCAGGGCGCGCCCGCCGCACCGTAGAGGAACGCGGACGCTGCGGAGCCCGCGAGGAAGGACGCGAGGGTGGCCCGCCGCCCCCACACCTCGATGAGCCAGGCCGCGGCCGCGTAGCCGGGCAGCTGCGCCAGCGTGATCACGAGCGTGAACGTGAAGGACTTCACCAGCGTGAACCCCTGCGCCACGAGCAGTGAGGGGATCCAGATGAAGGCTCCGTAGTAGGCCAGCGAGACGGAGAACCACACCACCCAGAAGGCCAGTGTGCGCCGGCGCAGTGCCGGGCCCCACAAGCCGCCCTCGGGCGCGGGTTCGGGCTCTCCGGGGGTCCCGTGGTCGAGCCGCCCGGCAGCCTGTTCCTCGAAGGAGCGCACGACGGCCTCCGCCTCCTCGTGGCGACCGGCCGCCTCGAGGAAGCGGACCGACTCGGGCAGCCCTAGGCGGACGTAGATGGCGTAGAGGGCCGGCACGGCGCCGAGCGCGAGCCCCCAGCGCCAGCCGTTCTCGCCCTGGGAGACGACGAAGGTGCCGATGAGCGCGGCGAGGATCCAGCCGACGGCCCAGAAGGCCTCCAGCAGGACGACCATCCGCCCCCGCACGCGCCGCGGGGAGAACTCGCTGACCAGGGTGGAGGCAACCGGGAGCTCGCCGCCGAGGCCGAGGCCGGTGATGAAGCGGAAGACGAGGAGCACCGCGACGGAACCGGCGAGCGCGGAGGCGCCGGTGGCCAGCCCGTAGATGATGAGGGTGGCCGCGAAGACCTGGCGGCGGCCGATCCTGTCGGCGAGCAGTCCGGCGAGGGAGGCCCCGATGGCCATGCCGACGAAGCCGGCGGAGGCGATCCAGGAGGTGGTGGTCTTGTCCAGCTCCCAGTGCACCGCGAGGGCCGCGATGACGAAGGAGACGAGCCCGATGTCCATCGCGTCGAGCGCCCAGCCGACTCCCGAGCCGAGCAGGAGGCGGCGGTGCTTCGGGGTGACCGGTAGGCGGTCGAGGCGCTGCGTGCGCGTCAGCGCGTCGGGTGCGGGGTGCGTCATAGAGAGGAATCGTAGCGCTCGAAGCCGCGCAGGCGCAGGGAGTTGCTCACCACGAACACGGAGGAGAACGCCATGGCGATGCCCGCCAGGAGGGGGCTGAGGAGCCCGGCGGCGGCCACGGGGACGAGGATGACGTTGTAGGCGAAGGCCCAGAAGAGATTGCCCTTGATGGTGGCCAGAGTGCGGCGCGACAACCGGATCGCGTCGACGGCGGCGCCCAGCGAGTTGCTCATCAGGGTGATGTCCGAGGCCTCGATGGCCACGTCGGTGCCCGCGCCCATCGCCATCCCGAGGTCCGCCTGCGCCAGCGCGGCGGCGTCGTTGACCCCGTCGCCGACCATCGCGACGCGCCTGCCCTCGCCCTGCAGCCGCTTCACGACGCCCACCTTCTCCCCCGGCAGGACCCCGGCCGACACGTTGGCGGGGTCGATGCCGACCTCCGCGGCGACTGCCCGGGCCGCGCCGGGGTTGTCGCCGGTGAGCAGGTGCGGGGTGAGACCGAGGTCGCGCAGCGCGGCGATGGCGCGGCGGGACTCCGGCTTGAGGGTGTCGCGGACTGCGATGACACCCGCGGCCTGACCGTCAACCTCGACGGCCACGGCGGTGCCGCCCGCGGCCTCGGCGCGGTCGAAGGCGTCCTTCAGCCTGCCGAGCGGGGCGCTCGGTCGGCCGACCCGGACCGTGCGGCCCGCCACGGTGGCCTCGGCGCCCTGCCCGGGCAGCGCGCGGAACCCCTCGCCGCGTGGTCCGTCGGCGGGGGCGGCGTCCGCGATGGCGCGGGCGATGGGGTGCTCGGAGCCGGCCTCGACGGCCGCGGCGAGCCCGAGGACCTCCTCAGCTGTGCGGTCCGTTGCGGGGTGCACCCCGGACACGCCCATCACCCCGGTGGTGACGGTGCCCGTCTTGTCCAGCACGACGGTGTCCACCTGGCGGGTGGACTCGAGGACCTCCGGGCCCTTGATCAGGAGGCCGAGCTGCGCCCCGCGGCCGGTGCCGACGAGAATCGCGGTTGGCGTGGCCAACCCCAGCGCGCACGGGCAGGCGATGATGAGCACCGCCACCGCCGCGGTGAAGGAGGGCGCGACGCCCGAGCCGAGGAGCAGGTGGGCGACGAGGGAGAGAAGCGCCACGGCGATAACGGCCGGGACGAAGACTCGCGAGATTCGGTCCACCAGCCGCTCCACCGGGGCCTTGCCGGCCTGGGCGGCGGTGACGAGCCTGCCCATCTGGGCGAGCGTGGTCTCGGAGCCGACGCGGGTGGCTTCGACGACGAGGCGCCCCGAGGTGTTCAGCGTCGCCCCCGTGACGGGTGAGCCGGCGGTCACCTCGACCGGGACGGACTCGCCGGTGAGCATGGACTCGTCGACGGCCGAGGCGCCCTCGACGACGCGCCCGTCGGTGGCGATCTTCTCGCCCGGGCGGACAACGAACCTGTCGCCGGGTACAAGGGAGTCGACGGGCACGCGCACCTCGCGGCCGTCGCGGAGCACGGCCGCCTCCTTGGCGCCCATGTCCAGCAGCTCGCGCAGCGCCTGGGAGCTCTGCCCCTTCGCCTTCACCTCGAACCAGCGCCCGAGCAGGAGGAACGTGATGACTACGCAGACGGTTTCGAGGTAGATCTCGTCCATCTGCGCGTGTGAGGGCGCGAGGCTCATCCGCATCCTCATGCCCGGTTCGCCGGCGGTGCCGAGGAAGAGCGCCCAGGTGGACCAGAGGTAGGCGGCCGTGGTGCCCAGGGTGATGAGGGTGTCCATCGTGGTGGTCCCGTGGCGCAGGTTGACCAGGGTGGCGCGGTGGAACACGGAGCCCGCCGAGAAGTACACCAGCGTGGTCGCGGCGAAGGCCGCCCACTGCCAGTAGGTGAACTGGAGCGCGGGAATCATCGAGACGAGCATGACGGGCAGCGAGACCGCCGCGGCCCAGGCGGTTGTGCGCTTGAGGTGGGAGGCCTCGCGCTCTCGGGCGTCGTCAAGCGCCGCGAGCTCGTTGCCTGGCGACACCTCCTCCCCGCCCACGGGGGAGAGGGGGAACGCGTCGTAGCCCGCGCCCCGGACCGTCTCGATGAGGTCCTCGGGGGTGGTGCGCGCCGGGTCGTAGTCCACCGTTGCGGTCTCGGTGGAGTAGTTGACGGCGGCGTCGACGCCGTCGAGCTTGTTGAGTTTACGCTGGATGCGCGAGGAGCAGGACGTGCACGTCATGCCTGTGACGCCCAGCTCGATGTGGCCGAGGGTACTGCGTGCTGTCATACCCTCATGCTATACCCCCTAGGGGTATTTATCCAGGGGGTTCTAGCCCAGCGTGTAGCCCGCCTCGTGCACCGCTTTCGAGACCTCCTCGGCGGAGAAGCCCTCGCCGGTGACCTCGACCAGGCCGGTCGTGTGGTCAGCGGTGACGTCGGTGACCCCGGGGATCTCGGAGATCTCCTCCTTCACGCTCATCTCGCAGTGCGTGCAGGTCATGCCCTCGACGTTGAACTTGCGTGTAGCCATGGTGACTCCTTTCGTAGGTGGCACCATCCTACACAGCGCTACAGGGCGAGGTCCCCGCCCAGGGTGAAGCCGGCGGCCTCGGCGGCGTCGAGAACCTGCACGTCGGAGACGTTTTCACCCGTCACGGCCATGACCCCCGCCGCGACGTCCACCTCGACGCCCTGCGTCCCGGGGAGGAGGCTCACCTCGTCGATGAGCGAATCCACGGCGGCCTCCGTGTCGGGCCCGCTGATGGTGTAGTTCTTGCGCATTTCTTCCGCTCCTTGTCGAGTCCTCCGCGGACCGCTCAGACCCGCCCGGGAATGAAGCGGCCGTTGGTACTGTTGAAACTCACGGACAAGTTAGCAGACATGGATTACGGAGATTTGCGATGAGCACCCTTAACGTCACCGAGGACACCTTCGAGCAGACCGTCACCGCCGACGGCATCGTGTTCGTGGACGCGTGGGCCGACTGGTGCGGCCCCTGCAAGGCGTTCGCCCCGACCTACGAGAAGGCCTCCGAGGACCACCCGGACGTGACCTTCGCCAAGCTGGACACCGAGGCGAACCAGCAGCTCTCCGCCGCACTGGAGATCCAGGCGATCCCGACCCTCATGGCCTTCCGCGACGGCATCATGGTCTTCCGCAACGCGGGCGCCCTCCCGCCCGCCGCCTTCGATGACCTGATCCAGCAGGTCAAGTCGTTGGACATGGACGACGTACGGCGCCAGATCGCCGAGCAGAACCAGGCCGGCGACGAGGCGTAGCCTCGGGCCCGCGCGGGCGAAGCGCTCACCTTCGGGTGGGCGCTTTTTTGCGTAAGCTGTGGCTTTAACGGGCTCTCGCGCGCCCGACAGCTAACTCTACGAAAGGACGCCCCCATGCCGAACCCCTTCAACAAGGGTTGGAAATACCTCATGCAATCCTTTGACTCAAAGATCGACGAGAACGCCGATCCGAAGGTGCAGATCCAGCAGGCCGTCGCGGAGGCCAAGAAGCGCCACCAGGAGATTAGCAACCACGCGGCCAGTATCATCGGCAACCGCAACCAGCTGCAGATGAAGCTCGACCGTCTCATCTCCTCCCAGGAGGACCTGCAGAACAAGGCCCGCACCGCCATCCAGGCGGCGGACGACGCGGCGGCGGCCGGCGACGCAGAGAAGGCCCAGCAGTTCAGCAGCACCGCCGAGGTGATCGCCAGCCAGCTCGTCTCCGTCGAGCAGGAGCTGGAGCAGACCAAGACCGCCTATGCGGCCGCGGACCAGGCGGCCGAGGAGGCCCAGCGCCAGCAGAAACAGTCGGAGGCGCGCCTGCAGGAGCAGCTCGGGGAGGTCTCGAAGCTCGAGAGCCAGATCGACCAGGCGAAGATGCAGGAGCAGACCGCCCAGACGATGGACACGATCAACCAGTTCGGCGGGGACGACAACGTGCCCACCCTCGAGGGGGTGCGGGAGAAGATTGAGCGCCGCTACGCGAACGCGCTTGGCGCCCAGGAGCTGGCCCAGGACTCCATGAGCGACCGCATGGCGGAGATCGAAAGCGCCGGCACCGACGTCGCGGCCTCGAACCGTCTGGCCGAGATCCGCGCATCGATGGCCGCCGGCGGAGAGCTCGAGCCGGGCAAGGAGTCGCCGAAGGACGAGCTTGACGACGCCACCAAGGACGAGCAGCCCGAGAAGTAGGGCCGCCGCGTCAGTCGGTGGTGCGCAGGTTGATGAGCACCCCGCGGATGCCCGAGTGGAAGCCGTCGCGCAGGTTGACGCGCTGGTGCTCGCTCAGGGTGTATTCGTGGAGGGTCTCGCAGGCGAACTGAAGCAGCGGCCTGTCGATCTCCGGAGGTAGCCCGCCCCCCGAGAGCATGTGCGCCTTGTCGCGCTGCTCGGAGGAGGCGGCGTTCTCGTACCACCAGGTGGCGTACTGCTGCCCCACGTCGTAGGGGGTTTGGAAGCCGGCGGAGGTCCAGACCTCCTCGGGCAGGGGGACGTAGCGCGAACGCAGCTTCCGGCGCGGCGCCATCATCGAGGGCTTGGGGGCGGGTCTCGGCCCGGGCTTGGGGGTGGGTGCCTGGGACTGCTGGTTGACCTCGGCCTCCGCCTCGGAGGGCTCCTCCACCTCGGCGACGAGGTCCTCGCAGTCCTCCTCGTTCTTCACCTCGGTGGACGGTTCCACGGGCTGGGTCGGCTCGGCGGGCTGCTCGGCCGACTTCTCCGCGCTCAGCGGGTTGCCGAAGGGAACGGGGGCAGGTCCCTCGTCCGTCTCGAGCGGGGCGGCGTCGCTGAGCGGGCGCTCGCGAATCGTCGGGGGCAGGGGCCCCTCGAGGACCTGCAGCTGCATCGAGTCCGCGAAGTCCTCCCGGGGGTCGAGGATGGTGGTGGTGTCACAGGCGTGGCGCAGCGCCGAGGACATCGAATCCCACCCAAAGCCGTAGAGGTGCACGCGCACCCCGTTGTTGGCCGCCTCCTCGACGCCGGGGATCATGTCCGCGTCGCCCGAGACGAGGACGAAGTCGCTGAAGTTGCCGCGCATCGCGTTGACCACGATGTCCGCGACCAGGCGCGTGTCCACGCCCTTCTGGGTGCGGCGTTCGCCCCACTCGATGAGCTGGCCGGTGCGCAACTGCACCCCGTCACAGGCGCGCAGGGCCCGCTGGTAGCGGTGGGGCCCGGACTCGGGGATGCCGTCGTACCAGAACTGCCGGTGGAGGGGCTGGTGAAGCTGCTGGGTGACCATGTCGCGGAGCGTCGCGACCACCTCGGGAAGGTCAATCTCTAACTGGGAACGTGCGCCGATCTCCCATGAGTTGTAAAAGCTTGCGAGCAGGTAAGACGTGTCGACGAACACAAGTGTGCGCTCAATCATGGCTCCTATAATCCGTATCTACTATTTCTAAACCTTTTGTTGGACACCCCTAGTGTGCACTACTTCGACCCGGCTAGTCACGGGAACTCCCCTTAAGAGCGGTAACGGGCACGGGGTCGGGTGCCCGTACCACTCCCCGCGTTGCCCTTGCCCGGCAAGACGGGCGCTTATACGGTTAATTAACCAACCGACTAACCACCGAGAAGGAACACGGATGCGCCCCGACGCCGAACCCCTCTTCCTGCAGATCGCGACGTTCATCGAGGACCTCATCGTCGACGGTGCGCTGGGCTCCGGTGACCGGGCCCCCTCGGTCAACGAGCTCGCCGCCTTCCACGAGATCAACCCGGCCACCGCCCGCAGGGGACTGGGGATCCTCGTCACGGGAGGGATTCTCGAGGTGCGCCGCGGCGCCGGCACCTTTGTCGTGGCCGGCGCGAAGGAGTCCATCCTCGGCGCCCGCCGCGAGCTTTTCGCCGAGCGATACGTCGCACCGCTTGTCGACGAAGCTCTGCGCCTCGGCTACGACCGCGCCGCTCTGGGCGCACTGCTCAACCGGGTGGCGGAGAGCCGCGGGATGTACCGCTGAAACATGGCGGTTTTAAAGGCTATTCCTTTACCTTCTTTATGTCCGCTGACCTGGGGATTTGTGTTTGGTTGTGGGTGTGTGTAGCTTTATGTGAGTCAGCGAGACCGACAGCGCCCCGCCGCAGTGAGTGTGGTGAGTTGGCGGGCAGGAAAACTATCGCTGGTATTCAATTCGCCTCTTTGACTGGCCTGGTTTTTGCTGGGTTGTGTTGGGTGTGCGTGTGTTGTGTGAGAACTCGATAGTGTGCCAATGTACTTTTTTGTTTGTGGGTTGGTTGTGTGCTGTGTGTGCTTGCTGCTGCTTTTTGGTGGTGGTGGGTGTGTGCCGGTGGGTTGTGCCTGAACCATTTGATGGGGCGCGGCTTTGTTGGTGTTTGCATGGTGCGTGATTGATTCGCGTTTGTGACAGATACTTTTTTGGTTGCCTTTCCCTGTTTTTTCCCTCGTCAGGGTGGGGAGGGGTGGCCGGTAATTTTGTGGATTGCCAGCGCGCTTGGTGCCTGCTTTTTGGTGGGTGTTGGGTGTGGTGGTTTGTTTTGGTTGGGTTTTGGGCTTTTCACGGCCTGTTTCTTCTGAAGCATTTTTTGTGGAGAGTTTGATCCTGGCTCAGGATGAACGCTGGCGGCGTGCTTAACACATGCAAGTCGAACGGAAAGGCCCTGCTTGCAGGGTACTCGAGTGGCGAACGGGTGAGTAACACGTGGGTGATCTGCCCTGTACTTCGGGATAAGCTTGGGAAACTGGGTCTAATACCGGATAGGACTGCATCGTGGGTGGTGTGGTGGAAAGCTTTTGCGGTATGGGATGAGCTCGCGGCCTATCAGCTTGTTGGTGGGGTAATGGCCTACCAAGGCGTCGACGGGTAGCCGGCCTGAGAGGGTGTACGGCCACATTGGGACTGAGATACGGCCCAGACTCCTACGGGAGGCAGCAGTGGGGAATATTGCACAATGGGCGCAAGCCTGATGCAGCGACGCCGCGTGGGGGATGACGGCCTTCGGGTTGTAAACTCCTTTCGCCAGGGACGAAGCGTAAGTGACGGTACCTGGATAAGAAGCACCGGCTAACTACGTGCCAGCAGCCGCGGTAATACGTAGGGTGCGAGCGTTGTCCGGAATTACTGGGCGTAAAGAGCTCGTAGGTGGTTTGTCGCGTCGTTTGTGTAAGTCCACGGCTTAACTGTGGGACTGCAGGCGATACGGGCATAACTTGAGTGCTGTAGGGGAGACTGGAATTCCTGGTGTAGCGGTGAAATGCGCAGATATCAGGAGGAACACCGATGGCGAAGGCAGGTCTCTGGGCAGTAACTGACGCTGAGGAGCGAAAGCATGGGTAGCGAACAGGATTAGATACCCTGGTAGTCCATGCCGTAAACGGTGGGCGCTAGGTGTGAGTCCCTTCCACGGGGTTCGTGCCGTAGCTAACGCATTAAGCGCCCCGCCTGGGGAGTACGGCCGCAAGGCTAAAACTCAAAGGAATTGACGGGGGCCCGCACAAGCGGCGGAGCATGTGGATTAATTCGATGCAACGCGAAGAACCTTACCTGGGCTTGACATACACCGGACCGGGCCAGAGATGGTCTTTCCCTTTGTGGCTGGTGTACAGGTGGTGCATGGTTGTCGTCAGCTCGTGTCGTGAGATGTTGGGTTAAGTCCCGCAACGAGCGCAACCCTTGTCTTATGTTGCCAGCACGTTGTGGTGGGGACTCATGAGAGACTGCCGGGGTTAACTCGGAGGAAGGTGGGGATGACGTCAAATCATCATGCCCCTTATGTCCAGGGCTTCACACATGCTACAATGGTCGGTACAGCGCGTGCGCGAGTTCGTGAGGATGAGCTAATCGCTGAAAGCCGGTCGTAGTTCGGATTGGGGTCTGCAACTCGACCCCATGAAGTCGGAGTCGCTAGTAATCGCAGATCAGCAACGCTGCGGTGAATACGTTCCCGGGCCTTGTACACACCGCCCGTCACGTCATGAAAGTTGGTAACACCCGAAGCCAGTGGCTCAAACTCGTTAGAGAGCTGTCGAAGGTGGGATCGGCGATTGGGACGAAGTCGTAACAAGGTAGCCGTACCGGAAGGTGCGGCTGGATCACCTCCTTTCTAAGGAGTTTTTGTTTTTGTGTGCCCCACGGTTGTGGGGTGTGTGGTTGAGTGCCCGTGTGTGGTGCTGCCGCGTTTTTTGTTGAAATCCGGGTGGAGGCATGCCGGCATCATTGTGTGTGGTGCTTTGTGCGTGTGGTGTGCAATTGTTGCCTGCAAGCGAGTGGTCTTTTGTGGACGGGTATGTTGGTGCGCTGTCGGGTGTCTGGGATGATACGCGTTTGTGTGTTGTTTCCTTAGGCCCTGCATGCTTGGGCACGTCCGTGTGGTGTGTTTTTGGTGTGTGGGTGTGGTGTGTGAGAACTGTATAGTGGACGCGAGCATCTTTATTCTTGTGTGCGTGCCTGCCTTGTGGTGGGTGCGTGTTGTTAGTGTTTTTTAAGGGCGTACGGTGGATGCCTTGGTATGCTGAGCCGATGAAGGACGTGTGAGGCTGCGTTAAGCCTCGGGGAGTTGCCAACAAAGCGTTGATCCGAGGATGTCCGAATGGGGAAACCCGGCACCAGTTGTGTGGTGTGACCTGCAGGTGAATTCATAGCCTGTGTGGGGGTGACGCGGGGAAGTGAAACATCTCAGTACCCGTAGGAGAAGAAAACAATTGTGATTCCGTTAGTAGTGGCGAGCGAAGGCGGATGAGGCTAAACCATGTGTGTGTGATACCTGGCAGGGGTTGCGCATGTGGGGTTGTGGGGATGCATGTTGCAGGTACTGTCATGCCTGTGCACATTCAGCGCGTGTTAGCGGAAGTTGCCTGGGATGGTGCGCCGTAGTGGGTGAGAGCCCCTGTACGTGAAGGCGTGTGTTGGTGTGTTGTGTGTTTCCCGAGTAGCAGCGGGCTCGTGGAATCTGCTGTGAATCTGCCGGGACCACCCGGTAAGCCTAAATACTCAGTGTGACCGATAGTGGATAGTACCGTGAGGGAATGGTGAAAAGTACCCCGGGAGGGGAGTGAAATAGTTCCTGAAACCGTGCGCTTACAATCCGTCAGAGCACCTCGTGTGTGTGATGGCGTGCCTTTTGAAGAATGAGCCTGCGAGTCAGCGGCATGTCGCGAGGTTAACCCGTTGGTGGGGGAGCCGTAGCGAAAGCGAATCCTAATGGGGTGTTGCAAGTGGCATGTCCTGGACCCGAAGCGGGGTGATCTACCCATGGCCAGTGTGAAGCAGCTGTAAGAGGTTGTGGAGGCGCGAACCCACTTAGGTTGAAAACTGAGGGGATGAGCTGTGGGTAGGGGTGAAAGGCCAATCAAACTCCGTGATAGCTGGTTCTCCCCGAAATGCATTTAGGTGCAGCGTCATGTTAGCTTGCCGGAGGTAGAGCTACTGGTTGGTTGAGCGGGACTATCATCTTAGCAATGTCAGCCAAACTCCGAATGCCGGTTGAAGTGGTGCATGGCAGTGAGACTGTGGGGGATAAGCTTCATAGTCGAGAGGGAAACAGCCCAGATCGCCGGTTAAGGCCCCTAAGGGTGTACTAAGTGGAAAAGGATGTGGGATCGCGAAGACAGCCAGGAGGTTGGCTTAGAAGCAGCCATCCTTGAAAGAGTGCGTAATAGCTCACTGGTCGAGTGGTTCCGCGCCGACAATTCAGTGGGGCTCAAGTACACCGCCGAAGCCGCGGCATAACATGTGTTATGGGTAGGGGAGCGTCGTGCATGGGGTGAAGCAGTACCGGAAGGGGCTGTGGACTGTGTGCGAGTGAGAATGCAGGCATGAGTAACGAGTGATAAGTGAGAATCTTATCCGCCGGATGACTAAGGGTTCCTGGGTCAAGTTCGTCTTCCCAGGGTGAGTCGGGTCCTAAGGCGAGGCCGACAGGCGTAGTCGATGGTCAACGGGTTGATATTCCCGTACCCGTGTATACGCGCCCAAGACTGGACCGGTGATACTAACCACGCCGAGTGCTGCTGTCACTTGCTCTTTGAGTGGTGTGGTGGGACGAGGTGTGGGGCCTGATCCGTAGTAGGTCAGTGATGGGGTGACGCAGGAAGGTAGCTACGCCGCTTAATGGATTGCGGTGCAAGCGTGTGGCACGGGCCCTTGTTAAATGCGGGGCTCATTATGTGTGAGGCGTGATGCGTAGCCCCTTTGTGGGGTGATGGTGGTGATCCTATGCTGTCGAGAAAAGCCTCTAGCGAGTGTGTACACGGCCCGTACCCGAAACCGACACAGGTAGTCAGGTAGAGAATACTAAGGCGGTCGGGTGAACTGTGGTTAAGGAACTCGGCAAATTGCCCCCGTAACTTCGGGAGAAGGGGGACCCTGCTGTGTGCGCCATCTTTACGGTGGTTAGCGTGGTGGGGTCGCAGAGAATAGAGGGGAGCGACTGTTTATCAAAAACACAGGTCCGTGCGAAGACTTTTACGTTGATGTATACGGACTGACGCCTGCCCGGTGCTGGAAGGTTAAGAGGACCTGTTAGGCATGTTGTGCCGAAGCGGAGAATTTAAGCCCCAGTAAACGGCGGTGGTAACTATAACCATCCTAAGGTAGCGAAATTCCTTGTCGGGTAAGTTCCGACCTGCACGAATGGCGTAACGACTCCCCTGCTGTCTCAACCACAGGCCCGGTGAAATTGCAGTACGAGTAAAGATGCTCGTTTCGCGCGGCAGGACGAAAAGACCCCGGGACCTTCACTATAGCTTGGTATTGGTGTTCGGTGCGGTTTGTGTAGGATAGGTGGGAGACTGTGATACGGCCACGCCAGTGGTTGTGGAGTCGTTGTTGAAATACCACTCTGACCGTAGTGGATACCTTAACCTTGGCCCATGATCTGGGTTGGGGACAGTGCCTGGTGGGTAGTTTAACTGGGGCGGTTGCCTCCCAAAGAGTAACGGAGGCGCCCAAAGGTTCCCTCAGCCTGGTTGGCAATCAGGTGGCGAGTGTAAGTGCACAAGGGAGCTTGACTGCGAGACTGACTAGTCGAGCAGGGACGAAAGTCGGGACTAGTGATCCGGCACCTACTTGTGGATGTGGTGTCGCTCAACGGATAAAAGGTACCCCGGGGATAACAGGCTGATCTTCCCCAAGAGTCCATATCGACGGGATGGTTTGGCACCTCGATGTCGGCTCGTCGCATCCTGGGGCTGGAGTAGGTCCCAAGGGTTGGGCTGTTCGCCCATTAAAGCGGCACGCGAGCTGGGTTCAGAACGTCGTGAGACAGTTCGGTCTCTATCCGCCGCGCGCGTTGAAACTTGAAGAAGGCTGTCCCTAGTACGAGAGGACCGGGACGGACGTACCTCTGGTGTGCCAGTTGTTCCGCCAGGAGCACGGCTGGTTGGCTACGTACGGAAGGGATAACCGCTGAAAGCATCTAAGCGGGAAGCCTGTTTTGAGATGAGGTTTCTTTTGAGGTTCCCCACAGACTATGGGGTTGATAGGCCGGATCTGGACACGCAGCAATGCGCGAAGGTGACCGGTACTAATACACCAACAAACACAACAAACAATGAGCACCAAGAATCGTGCCCGCGTCCACTATGCAGTATCTGACACACCACACCACCAACCAGTGCGTGTGTGGGGGCCAGAACAATAATTGAACATGAACCCAACATGATCAACCCAACAAGTGTGTCGGTGGTTGATGGCGGCGGGGAAACGCCCGGACCCATTCCGAACCCGGAAGCTAAGCCCGCCCGCGCTGATGGTACTGCCCCCGGGAGGGAGTGGGAGAGTAAGTTACCGCCGACCCAACAACTTCACAAAAACAAAAGCGCCTGACCCCACCCGGGACAGGCGCTTTTGACATACCCGCCTACCAGCCTTCGACAGGCAAACCCGTGTGCCCCCCAGCCGTAAAACGCCGCGGGGCACCGCTGAGCGGATCGACGAACTCCAAGCCGATCGACGCCAGAAGCATCGGGCGGGTGAAGTCCTCGTCCCCGAAGGCACGCACGACCGGATAGACGGGATCGCCGACGATCGGCGCGCCGGCGGCGTTCATCTGCACCCGCAGCTGGTGCGTCCGGCCCGTCTCCGGCTCAAGCAGGTAACGCGCCAGGCCGGCACCCCACGGGGACGCGCCCATCGGGGTGACGCTGCGCACGCGGGTGAAGGCGTTGGGCTGTGCGCCGTCGACAAGCGAAGAGGCGATTTCCCCGTGCCTCTTTTCGATGTGGTGCTCCCAGCGCGTCGGTGCGCTGATGCCAACGTCGGGGCCGATGGCCTCGTAGAGCTTGCGCACGCCCCGCTGCGCGAACATTTCCTGGTAGGCCCCGCGGATTTCGCGGCGTTTGGTCAGCAGGAGCAGCCCGGAGGTGAGGCGGTCGAGCCGGTGCGCGGGGGTGATCTCATCGTTGCCGTACTGCCTGCGCAGGCGCACCGTTGCGGTCTCGGTAATGTGCGCCGCTCGGGGCATCGTGGCCAAAAACGGGGGCTTGTTGACGACCAGAATGTCGTCGTCTTCGTGGACGATGTCGATCTCGTGGGGGACCGGGGTTTCCGGGGCGGGCCGGCGATAGAAGAAGACGTCGGTCCCCGGTTCGAGGAGGGTCGAGGGGGCGAGCGGGGTGGCGTCGCGAAGCACAACCTCGCCGCGGTCGAAGCGCTCGAGCACGGCGGTGTCGTCGTCGAGCGGATGGCGGTGGCGCTGCTCCGCGATGACGCGTGCGATGAAGTCGGACGCGGTGACCGGGGTGTCGCCGGGCAGGCGCACGCGGGTGGGCCCGAGGCCGTCGCGCGGGGGGAGGGGCGGGCAGGTTTTGACTCGTCTGCGTGCCATGACGTGTAAAGTCTATCCCTATGGATTTTGCAGCACTTCTCGAACCGGCCATCAAGTTCTTTTCCGAGGGCGTCGGCAAGATTATCGCCGACTTCGCCCGCATGCTCTACGAGATCCTCTACCCGGCGAACGCTGAGCCGGCTCACCCCATCGAGATCCCGAAGTAGGATCCCCCCGGCGCCCGCGCTTCCGGCGGGCGCGCTAGAGTTTAGTTGTACATAGAGTACCGGTTGGTGTGACGCACAACGCAGGCCGAAAGCGGCCGGCCCGGCCGGAGAACCGGAAAGGTCAGAGGACTCAGTATGACTAAGGAAATGACTAAGGAAGATATCGTCATTGTCGCCGTCGACGGCAGCCCCGCCTCCGAGAGGGCGGTGCGGTGGGCGGCCAACACCGCGACGAAGCGCGGGATCCCGCTTCGGCTCGCGGCCAGCTACACCATGCCGCAGTTTCTCTACGCCGAGGGAATGATGCCCCCGCAGGAGCTTTTCGACGACCTTCAGCGCGAAACCATCGCCAAGGTCGACGCAGCCCGGGAGATCGCCCTGGAGGTTGCCCCCGACCTGAAGATCGGCCACGCCGTCGCCGAGGGCTCCCCGATCGA
This sequence comes from Corynebacterium senegalense, assembly GCF_900411315.1. Taxonomy (GTDB): domain Bacteria; phylum Actinomycetota; class Actinomycetes; order Mycobacteriales; family Mycobacteriaceae; genus Corynebacterium; species Corynebacterium senegalense. Next base: position 1,532,109 of record NZ_LS990887.1, read on the forward strand.
CATGCTCCTGGAGATGTCCAAGGACGCCACCATGATCGTCATGGGCTCCCGCGGCCTGGGCGGCCTGTCCGGCATGGTCCTTGGGTCCGTGTCGGGCGCCGTGGTCTCCCACGCCTCCTGCCCCGTCGTCGTGGTGCGCGAGGACAACTCGGTCACCGAGGAGAACAAGTACGGCCCCGTCGTGGTGGGCGTCGACGGCTCCGACGTGTCCAAGAAGGCCACCGCCGTGGCCTTCGAGGAGGCCGCCGCTCGCGGCGCCGAGCTCGTGGCCGTGCACACCTGGATGGACACCCAGGTGCAGGGCCCGGGCGCCGGCTTCACCGTCACGGACGACTACTGGGAGGCCGTCCAGCAGGAGAAGAGCGAGCTGCTCGACACCTACCTGGAGGAGTTCCGCGAGACTCACGGGGACGTGAAGGTGCGCAAGATCATAGCCCGCGACCGCCCCGTCCGCGCCCTGACCGAGGCCGCCGAAGGCGCGCAGCTGCTGGTCACCGGGTCGCACGGCCGCGGCGGCTTCAAAGGGATGCTGCTCGGCTCCACCTCGCGCGCCCTGCTGCAGTCGGCTCCGTGCCCGATGATGGTTGTCCGTCCGGAGAGCTAGGCAGGCCCCCGCAGCGAAACCGTTACCCGATTGGTGCGTGGGCGTTGTGGCAGAAACTTTCATTTTCCGGAATAATTGACTTGTAAAGACGTAAGCACATTTGGAAGGGAAATGAACTCATGACTCCTACTCTCGGTTTCATCGGCTGGATCGTTATCGGTGGCCTCGCTGGCTGGATCGCCTCGATGGTGATGAAGCGCGACGCCTCCATGGGCGTTCTTGCCAACATCATCGTCGGTATTATCGGCGGTTTCCTCGGTGGCTTCGTCCTCAACCTGTTCGGTGTGGATGTCGCCGGAGGAGGCATGATCTTCAGCTTCCTCACCTGCCTGTTGGGCGCTGTGATCCTGCTGTGGATCGTCAACCTCATCTCCTCGCGCAGGCGCTAAGCTCCGCGAGAACGCGAACCCTCGGTACCTCGGTGCCGGGGGTTTTCGCAGCCTCCGGGGTGCGGCGCGGGACCCGGTGTGGTGCGAACGAACCGGTTTGTCTATATTGAGTGGAGATGCCCAACCGCGTTGTGAGGGAGTGACTCTTCAAGTGGCCAACACCAGCTCGAGCCCGAGCAAGAAGAAGACGACGGCGCGACGCCGCAACCGGCCGAGCCCCCGCGACAGGCTTCTCGACGCCGCAACCAAGCTCTTCACGGAGGAGGGCATCCGCGTCATCGGCATCGACCGCATCCTCCGGGAGGCGGACGTGGCCAAGGCCTCCCTCTACTCGCTGCTCGGCTCCAAGGACAACCTCGTCATCGCCTACCTGGAGCGCCTGGACACGGAATACCGGAAGCGGTGGGAGGAGCGCGTCGCCGGGTTGAGCGAGATTGACGACAAAGTCCTCGCCTTCTTCGACATGGCCATCGACGAGGAACCCGCCAAGGACTTCCGCGGCTCCCCCTTCTTCAACGCCGCGAACGAGTACCCGCGCCCCGAGACGGAATCCGAGGCGCGCATCGTGGAAACCTGCCTGAACCACCGCGCCTGGATGCACGCCACGATGGCGGACCTGCTGCGCCGCAAGAACGGCTACGACTCCAAGGGAGAGGCCAACCAGCTGCTCATCTTCCTCGACGGCGGCCTCGCGGGCGCCCGCTTCGTGCGCGACGTCTCCCCGCTCGAGACGGCCCGGGCGCTGGCCGTGGACCTGCTGGGCGAGCCGCCCTCCGACTACTCCATCTGAGCCTTCTTCTCCGCGCGCCGCTGGGCTGCCTCGGCCCTGTCGCGGCGGTTGGCCTCCTTGCGGGCTGCGCCACGCTGGCGCGCCAGCTCCTTCTTCTCCGCCTTCTCCTCGGCGCGGAGCCGCTTTTCCTCCGCCTTCTCCTGGGCCAGCTCGCGGCGAACGGCCGGCAGCGTCGTGGGGTGCAGCAGCGCCGAGGCGCGACGCCGGCGGCGCGAGCGCTTCTTCTCCTTCGCGCCGCGCCGCTGCGCGAAGCGGGTCTCGCGCGACGTGAGGATGTGCTCCCGCGCGTCCTCGTCGAGGGGGTGCACTCGCACGAGGAGCGACCACAGCACGGCCGTCTGCGCCAGCGTCCACAGGTTGCCTGTGAACCAGTAGAGCAGCAGCGCCACCGGAACCTTGCCCGTCAGGCCCGCCATCCCGATTATCAGGGGAACCAACGGAACGATCAGCCAGACGAAACGGTAGATGCGGCGGGCGGCCTTGTTGTCCCACTCCAGTGTCGAACGCGTCCGAATCTGCGAGAGGATCAGGTTGAACGTGGTGAAGAAGACGGCGCAGGCGAGCATCGGGAGGGCGACCGAGCGGACGTCGTCAAGCGTCGTGCCGAGGTGCGCGAACTGCTCCGGCGTCATGGAGACGTAGGCGGGCAGCGGGACCCCGAAGAAGGAGGCCTGCTGGAAGGACGTGACCTCGTCGGGGGAGAGAAGACCCAGCGAGTGGCCGAGGGCGCTCTCGGGCACGGCCATCCACAGCAGGAGACGGTAGAGGCCCAGGAAGAACGGCAGCTGCAGCAGCGCGGGAAAGCAGCCGGCGAAGGGGTTGTAGCGGTGCTCCTTGTGCACCTGGCGGCGCGCCTCCTCGTGCTTCTTCACGCCCTCCGGCGTCGTGTCCGAGCCGAACTCCCGCTCGATGGCGGCGAGCTTCGGGCGCATGATCACCACGAGGCGGCTCGTCTTGTAGCTCAGCCAGGTCAGCGGGGCGATGAACGCGCGGATCGTCACCACCAGCAGGGTCACGGCGCCCACCCAGGCGGGCGAGTTGGCAACGTCGAAGACGCCGCTCAGCAGCCAGTGCCAGAACTTCATCACCGCCGAGACGGGGTAGACAAAGGCTTCGATCATGCGCGCGTACCACCTGTTTCTTCGTCCTTGTGACTGCGTTAATGTTAGGCCATGCGTCCCGCCCCGCCCAGACCCGCCGACACCCGGGTCTCACCGGGCCAGGTGTTCGGCGAAATCCTCCTCACGCTCGGGGTGCTCCCACTGCTCTTCGCCTTCTACGAGTCATACTGGGCGAACCTCCACTCGCGCGGCTTGCAGAAGCACGCCCAGGACGTGCTCGAGCAGCAGTGAGCCAACCCGCGCGCAGCGGTTAACCCCGCGCTCGGCGACGCCTTCGCCCGGATGTACATCCCCGCCTTCGGTGCGGACTACCAGTTCGCCATCATCGAGGGCGTCGACGAGGAGGAGCTGCTCGCCGGCCCCGGCCGCTACCCCGACACCCAGCTTCCGGGGGAGCCGGGGAACTTCGCCGTCGCGGGGCACCGGGTGGGCAAGGGCGCGCCCTTCAACGACCTCGGCCGCCTCTCGCCCTGCGACGCCATCGTGGTGGAGACCTGCGAGCAGTGGGTGACCTACCGCGTGCTGCCGATGTCGGACGACCCCGCGCAGCGCGCCGCCGAAGCTGCGCCCTGCCTGGGCGGCGAGCAGGCAGAGCGGGTCGCGGCGGGCGACTACGCCGGCGTGCTCGGCCAGCACATCACCCTGCCGGAGGACATCAACGTGATCAACCCGCTGCCCGGCTCCCACGACACGGAGGCCGACCCGGGCATGGAGGCGCTCATGACGCTGACCACCTGCCACTCGCAGTTCTCCAACGCGGAGCGGATGATCATCCACGCGGTGCGCACGGAGGGCAACGACAAAACCGCGGGCGCCCCGCCCGGCGGGCCGGTGCTCAAGGGGGTGATCGCGGCGGTGCTGCTGATCGCCGTGTTCCTCTTTCTCATGGAGGTCGTGTTCCCCTGGGTGTCCTCGCTGATGCCCTACAACGACGTCGTGGTGTAGCGCGGGGCCGGGGGAGTCCAGGCCGCGAGGGCGTCGAGAAGCGCCTCGGGCTCGTCGGCGAGGACGAGCGCGTCACGGTCAGCCTGCCGGATGAAGCCCTCGGCGACCATGTGCTCGACCATCTCGACGAACGGCGCCCAGAAACGCGCCCCGAGCAGGCCGATCGGCCTGCGGTGCAGCCCGAGCTGCTGGGTGGTCCACTCCTCGAAGAGCTCGTCGAGGGTGCCGGACCCGCCGGGCAGGGCGACCACGGCGTCGCTCAGCTCGCTCATCCGCGCCTTGCGCTGCGCCAGGGTGTCCACCAGCTCGAGGCGCGTCAGGCCCTCGAACTTCAGCTCGAAGCCCGCCAGGTGCCGGGTGAGCACGCCTATCGACGCCCCACCCGCGCCCACCGCGGCCCGGGCGACCCGACCCATCACCCCGACCCGGCTGCCGCCGTAGACCAGGGTGATGCCGCGCCGCGCCAGGACAGTTCCGAAGGCCTCGGCGAGCTCGAGGTTGGCGGGGTTGGTGCCCGGGCTCGCCCCCGCGTAGACCGCCACGGTGCCCAGCTCGCGGGGGAGCAGCGCCGGGAATACCGCGCCGGCGAGGAGGGGAGCTAGCTGGGCGGCGCCGGGGGCGGCGGGGTGGATCCAGGCGATCTCGGCGATCTCCGCCGCGGCGCGCGCGTGGGCGGCCTCGGGCCCGGTGTGGGCGAAGACGGCGGCGCGGACGCTGTGGCCGGGCTCGTTCGCGGCGGGGGCGGTGAAGGTGCCCAGGGCCCGCAGCGACGCCGGGTCGAGGTCCACCCCGACCTCCTCGCACACCTCCCTGACCGCGGCCTGCGCCGGCGTCTCGCCGGGCTCGAACTTCCCGCCCGGCAGCTGGAAGCGGGGCGTCGAGTGCTTGCGCACACAGAGCACCTCGCCTTCCCGGTTGCGCAGCACAACGGCGGCGACGTGGATCGTGGAGGACGCGGCGGGCTCAGTCATCACAGGCCCAGGGTAGCGATAACCTGCTCGGCCACCACCTGAGCCTTGACGGATTCCTGCTGGTCGCTCCACACCGACACCGCGACCGGGCGCTTCGCCACGGAATACACCGCCCCCTCGGCGCCGCCGCGGCCCCCGTTCCACCCGGCGGGCTGGGAGGCAGGGTTCGTCGTGGCGACGGGCGCGGCCCAGTCCACCACGGCCATCGCCTCCTCCGGGGTGGGCATGTGCCGCACCAGCACCGTCAGCTGCGGCTGCTCGCCGTAGGACCAGAACTGGCAGGCGGGGGTGTCGAACTTGTCGTCCACCCCCACGCGGGTCACGCGCTGCCCGTTCGCCTCGGCGAGCCACTGCGCCACCAGGTAGGGGCACGCCTCGGCCGGAGCGGGAGCCGGTTCCGGGGCTGTGTCGGGGGCTGTTTCGGGGGCGGCCGTGCACCCCGCGAGCAGGAGCGCGGCCGCGGCGAGGGCCGTCGGTAGGGTAATGCGCATGAGCTCAAGACTAGTGATGCTGGAGCAGCCCTCCCCGGAGGTGCCGGACAACAAGGCGCTGGACATCGGCATCACCGTGTTGAGCGTCTCGCTGCTGCTCATCTCCCTGGGCGCGCTGATCGGCATGCCCCTGAACCTCGCGTTGCTGCACATCGTGCTGGTCTCGGTGTTTTCCTTCCTCCTGTTCTACGGGATGGTGGAGATGTACCGCTGGGGCCGGGTTGGCCAGTCCCTGTGGCTGATGACGCTCACGAGCCTGTGGGTGGCGGACTCGCTGATCACCCCGGTCGCGGTGTACTGGGTGTTCATCCTCTTCTTCGTCTACCTGCGCGCCTTCAACAACTGGGTGGGGCTGATGTGGGTGGCCCTCGGCCTGGGCATCTCCATCGGCATCCAGATCCCGAGCGGGCTGTCCCTCGGCGCGATCGTCGGCCCGATCCTGTCCGCGCTCGTGGTGGTCGCCTCCAACTACGCCTTCACGACGATCGCGCGGGTGAGCAGGGAGCGCGAGCAGCTTATCGACGAGCTCCTGGCCACCCGGAAGCAGCTCGCCGAGACGGAGAGGGAGGCGGGTGTTTCCCAGGAGCGCGAGCGCCTCGCCCACGAGATCCACGACACCGTCGCCCAGGGGCTGTCCAGCATCCAGATGCTGCTGCACGCCGCCGAGCGCGACCTGGACGCGACGGGCCTGGACGGCGAGGCGCTGGCGGCGCCGAAGAGGAGGATGGAGACGGCGCGCCGGGCGGCGTCGAATAGCCTGGCGGAGACCCGGGCGATGATTGCGGCGCTGACCCCGGCGCCGCTGAAGGAGAACTCCCTGGGTGAGGCGCTGCACCGCATCGCGGCGGACTTCGGCGAGGCCAGCGGGATGGTCATCGAGGTGGAGACGGACGGGGAGGCGACGCAGCTGCAGATGCGCGCCGAGGCCGGGCTGCTGCGCATCGCGCAGGGGGCGGTGTCCAACGCCGTGCAGCACTCGGGCGCCGGGCGGGTGCGGGTGACGCTGACCTACAACCCGGGGGAGGTGCGCCTCGACGTAGTGGACAACGGCCGCGGCTTCGACGTCGCCGCCCAGGGCGCGCAGCCGACGGGCCTGGGGCACCTGGGGCTGGACGCGATGCGCACGCGCGCGGCGGAGCTGGGCGGGGAGCTGGTGGTCGAATCCGCCCCCGGCGGGCCGACCGCCGTTTCCGTCGCTCTGCCGGGTAATATCAACCGAAAGGAGGAGGAGACATGATTCGGGTTTTGCTGGCCGACGACCACGAGATCGTCCGGCTCGGGCTGCGCGCCGTGCTGGAGGAGGCCGAGGACATCATGGTCGTGGGGGAGGTGGCCACGGCGGAGGGCGCGATCTCGACGGCCCGTGCCGGCGGCATCGACGTCATCCTCATGGACCTCCGCTTCGGCGCGGGCCCGGAGGGCACCCGCGTGACCACGGGCGCCGAGGCCACCGCCGAGATCCGCCGCTCCATGGAGCACCCGCCGAAGGTGCTGGTGGTGACCAACTACGACACGGACGCGGACATCCTCGGCGCCATCGAAGCCGGCGCGGTGGGCTACCTGCTCAAGGACGCCCCGCCGGAGGAGCTGCTCGCCGCGGTGCGCTCCTGCGCGAAGGGCGACCCGGCGCTGAGCCCCGGGGTGAAGAACCGGCTGGAAACGCGCGACCGCGCCCCCCGCTCCTCGCTCACCCCTCGCGAGCTGGAGGTCCTCCAGCTGGTGGCAGGCGGCGCCTCGAACCGGGAGATCGGCCAGGAGCTCATGCTCTCTGAGGCGACGGTGAAGTCCCACCTCGTGCACATCTACGACAAGCTTGGCGTGCGCTCCCGCACGTCGGCTGTGGCCTCGGCGCGGGAGCAGGGTGTTCTCTAGGACCCCTTAGCTGCGGGTCTTCTCCTGGATCTCGGCGGCGACCTCGTCGATCTCCCGGCCGATGGAGTTGTGCGCGAGGCGCTGCTGCTCCTGGTTCATGTGCTCGGCGTTGCGCACTGCCTTGGACAGCTCGTCGAGGCGGACGTCGAGGTCCTTGCGGTAGCTCGTGCTCAGCGAGTCGTTGTGTGCGGCGTTGTCCCGGATCGCCTCCACGCGGGCCTTGAGCTCTGCGCCGCGGCCGGAGTAGCGGGCCAGATCCTGGGTGGTCAGGCCGAGCGAGCTGGCGCGGTTCTGGATGCGCTGCTGCTGGTACGAGGTCATCGCGCGGTAGGCCAGCGGGGCCAGCACGGGGATGAGGATGCGCGCCGCGCCGACCCAGTTCTTCGCTTTCTTCTTGGTCAGGCCGGTCTGCTCGATGCGCTTGAGGTGGGCCTCGGCGAGCTGCTTTTCGTGCTTGCGCTTGCGCTTGAGCCCCTTCTTCTCCTCTTTCAGCAGGCGCTTCTCCGCCTTGTCCATCAGCTCGGCGGTGCGGCGGTCGTTCTTCGCCTGCTCCTTCGCCGCCTGGCGGGCACGGGTCTGGGCTGCCTTAATCTCGGCCTTGGTCTTGGCGCGGGACTTGCGGATCGTCTCGATGACTCCCATGGTGGTCTTTCCTCCGGGTCTGTTTCGTTGCTGTTCGTTGTTGCTGCACCACTTTACCCGCAGGGAGGCGATAGGCTGGGGGCGTCGTGAGCACCGCCGCTGAATTCCCCTTCCTGGTACGCGCGTCCGATCTCGTCGGGTGCCGCTACCGGCTTCGCCAACGCCTCGCCCACCCGGATGTGCCCCAGCTGCCCGACGCGGTGGCCCGCCAGCCGCAGATCGACGCCGCACGGGCGGCGGTGTTCTCCTCCCTCCCCGTCAGGCGCGCGCTTGGCGACGGCAGCTCCCGCCGCTTCCTCCGAATCGATCTCGACCCCGCCCTGCCCGAGGCCGCGGAGCTGGAGACCCGCGCCGCGATGGGACGGGGAGCGGACCTGATCACCAACGCGGTGCTCAGCGGTGAGGTGGCCGGGGTAAGGGTCGTGGCGGAGATCGACATCCTCGCCCGCGCGGAGGGCGGCTACCTGCCGGTGATGATCTCCAACCACCGCGTCGCAAGGGCGGCGGAGGTCGCGCCGGGCGCGGGCGCGCGGTTCATCCACACCGGCCGGCTCGGCTTGGGCGCGGTCGTGGAGGCGCGGGCGCGGCTGCGCCACCACACCGTCGACGGCTACCGCCTGGCCCTGGCGCACGTGCTGCTCGGGGAGCGCTCGGCGGGTCTCGGCGGGGTCATCGGCCAGGACCGGGAGCGCGCCTACCTAGTCAATCCCGAGCGCTACGTTGCCCCTCTGTTCGCCGCGCTCGTCGCCCCCACCCCGGAGGAACCGCGGCGGCTGAAGCAGTGCGCCTCCTGCCGCTTCTGGCCGCTGTGCGAGCCGCGGCTGCGCGAGCTCGATGAGATTTCCCTGCTCCTGCCGGGCGGGCGCGCCGACGCCTACCGGGAGCGCGGCATCGCCACGGTGCAGCAGCTCATCGACGCCAACCTCGGCGAGCCCTCGCGGGTGGCGCAGGCCTGGCGCGAGGGCATCCCGGTGCTCAAGCGGCGCGGTGCGGCTGCGGTGCCCCGGGCCGACGTGGAGGTGGACGTGGACATGGAGGCCTACCTCGACCAGGGCGCCTACCTGTGGGGCGCCTTCGACGGGGAGACGTACCGGCCCTTCGTGGTGTGGGAGGACGTCGGCGGGGCTGCCGAGGAGGAGAACTTCGCGGCGTTCTGGTCGTGGCTCATGGGGGTGCGCGACGCGGCCCGGGCGGAGGGCCGGACGTTCCGGGCCTACTGCTACGCCGCAGGCGGCGAGAACCACTGGCTGAAGTCCTCGGCGAAGCGCTTCGGGGCTGTGTCCCTGGAGGAGGTGCAGCGCTTCATCGCCTCGGAGGAGTGGGTGGATGTATTCGCCTACGCGCGGCGCCACCTCGTGGGCACGGACGGGCTGGGGCTGAAGGTGCTTGGGCCGGTGGCGGGGTTCGAGTGGGAGGACGACGACGTCGACGGGGAGCGCTCCGTTGCTCTGCGCCTGGCGGCGCGCCGCGGCGACGAGGCGGCCCGGGAGACGCTGCTGCGCTACAACGAGGACGACTGCCGCGGCACCCGCGCGGTGCGGGACTTCCTGGACGCCGGCGCGCCGGGCGTGCCGGAGATCTAGCGCTTCCGGTGTTTCTCGGCCACCGCCAGCGCGGCGGCGACGGCGACGAGGAGGGCGAGCAGGCCGGCCAGCGCCACCATGAACCCGCTCCAGGGCAAAGCCTCGAAGGCGGAGCCGGTCGCGGCGCCGAGGATCGACGAGCCCATGTAATAGCAGAACACGTACAGCGAGGAGGCCTCGGCGCGGTCGCGGTCGGGGATGTGGCCGACCCAGCCGGACGCGGTGGAGTGCATGGCGAAGAAGCTGGCGGTGAACACCAGCATGCCGGCCAGGGCCACCCAGAGGTTGGGGCTGGCGGTGACGAGCACGCCGACGAGCATGAGTGTCGCCGAGGCGAGCACGACTCGGCCGCGGCCGAAGCGGGACACGTAGGTGCCGGCCCGGGCGGAGGACCAGGTGCCGGAGAGGTACATGACGAAGACGAGGCCGGCCAGGGCGGGCGGCAGGCCGAAGTGGTCGATGGCGCGGTAGCCGAAGTAGTTGTACAGCGAGACGAACACGCCCATGCCCACGAAGGCGGTGGCGTACAGGCCCAGCAGGGGCGGGTTGCGCAGGTGGCGGGCCACGGCGCGGAACTCGTTGCTGAGCCGGATGCTCTCCTTGGGGGTGAAGTGGCGCTGCTTTGGCAGCAGCAGCGTGACCGCCACGGCCAGGGCCAGGGCGAACGCGGCGGTGGCGAAGAGCGCCCAGCGCCAGGAGGCGAACTCCAGGGTCGCGGCGGGGATGAGCCTGCCCGTCAGCCCGCCTATCGACGTCCCCGAAATGTACAGGCCCATCGCCCCCGCCAGGTCGCGCTCGTCGAGCTCCTCGGACAGCCACGCCATCGCGGTGGCGGGCGTGCCCGCGATCATCGCGCCCTGCAGGGCGCGCAGGGCGATGAGCTGGCCGGGCGTCTGCGCGAGGGGCAGAACGAGGCCGATGAGGGTGGCGGCCAGCGCCGAGATGATGATGATCCGCCCGCGGCCGTACTTCTCGGAGAGGATGGAGAAGGGCACGACGAACAGGGCGAGCGCGCCAGTGGCGGCGGAGACGGTCAGCGCCGCGGTGGGCGGGGGGATGCGCAGCTCGTCGGTGAGCGTGGGCAGAAGCGCCTGGGTGGCGTACAGCGAGTTGAAGATGGCCAGACCCACCGCCAGCATGGCCAGCTGCGCGCGGCGGAACTCCACCGTGCCTTTTCGGATGCGTTTTTCGTCGCTCATCTCCACCCTTTCGCCTCGTCGCGCCACGCAAAAAGCGAGGCCCCCGTCGCCGGAGAGCCCCGCCTGGTGCGAGTTACGCGCGCTTACTTGGACGCTGCCGCGAGGCGCTCGTTGACGTCCTCCCAGTTAACAACGTTCCAGAAAGCCTTGGCGTAGTCGGCCTTCACGTTCTTGTACTGCAGGTAGTAGGCGTGCTCCCACATGTCGAGCATGAGCAGCGGGGTGAAGTCGACGGAGATGTTGCCCTGCTGGTCCGTCATCTGCTGGACGATGAGGCGGCCGGCGATGTGGTCGTAGCCGAGGACAGCCCAGCCGGAGCCCTGCAGGGAGGTGGCCACACCCTCGAAGTGGGCCTGGAACTTCTCGAAGGAGCCGAAGTCGCGGTCGATCGCGGCGGCGATCTCGCCGGTCGGGGCGCCGCCACCGTTCGGGCTCATGTTCTTCCAGAAGATGGAGTGGTTGGTGTGGCCGCCCAGGTTAAAGGCCAGGTTCTTGGACAGGGCGCGCAGCTTGTCCGGGTTGGCCTCGCCGTTGCGCTCCGCCTCAAGGGCCTCGAGGGCGGCGTTGGCGCCCTTAACGTAGGTGGCGTGGTGCTTGTCGTGGTGCAGCTCCATGATCTCGGCCGAGATGTGCGGCTCGAGGGCATCGTAAGCGTAGGGAAGGTCGGGAAGCTCGTAAACAGCCATGACACTCATCCTTTCATCGGGATTTTGTTGAACGGGCCCCATCATAGACCGATTTGCGATTCCTGCAACGACGTTAGTTTCGGTGGGGGAAGTACGTTGCGACGGGAATATTCCGGGCCTCCCGCGCGTTTACAGCGGTATGGGATTTCTTTTCGGACGCACGCCAGAGCTTGTCGACGCCACCAGCGCCCTCCCCGGACGCCCCACGCCCGTCCTGGCCGACCCGCGCCCCCACGCGGTCCTCGACACCCCGATCACGGGGCCGTGGCGCGAGGGGCAGAAGCGGCTGCTCATCGGGCTGGGCTGCTTCTGGGGCGTCGAGAAGCTCTACTGGCAGATCGACGGCGTGGAGTCGACCTCCGTCGGCTACGGCGGCGGCATCACCGAGAACCCGACGTACCGCGAGGTGTGCTCAGGCGCGACGAACCACGTCGAGCTGGTCGAGGTGGTCTACGACCCGGAGAAGGTCAGCCTGAAGGAACTCGTGCGCGTCGGGCTCGAGGCGCACGACCCGACCCAGGGCTTCCGCCAGGGCAACGACGTGGGCACCCAGTACCGCTCCGCCTTCTACACCGACACCGAGGAGGAGGCCGAGCAGATCCGCGGCTGGATCGCCGAGTACGGCCGCCAGCTCCGCGAGGCCGGCTACGGGGAAATCACCACCGAGGTGCGCGCCGGGGCGGACTACTACCTCGCCGAGGACGAGCACCAGCAGTACCTGCACAAGGTGCCCGGCGGCTACTGCCCGCACCACTCGACGGGCATCGCCTGCGGGATCTGATGGGGCTGGCTGGTACCGGCTAGTAGCTGTACTTCGTGCGCCGCCCGCTCGCCGGGCGGCGCAGCTTCGTCGCGTCGCGGTGGATCCACAGGCTGATGCGGTGCAGGGTGGCGGGGGAGAAGTCCGAGCCCATCACCGCCGCCCAGTAGGACACCGTCTCGTCGTGGTAGTTGTGCCCGTGCGGGGAGGGGCAGTTCTGCGAGGTCAGCTGGTCGATGCCCACCTGCCAGAACGTGATGAAGGGCGCCCAGCGCATCGTGTCCGGCACGTCGAGGTGCTGGGCCGCAGGCGCCGGCACCCCGCGGGAGCCGGGCTCCTTCAGCCAGTCCGGGATGCGCCAGGCCAGCGACCAGTCCCACCACACCACCGGGTCGGAGGCGTGCTGGGCGAACACGGCGCGCGGGGACTCCCACTCGTGGGCGTAGGGCGCGCCCCTGTAGTCGTGGGCGAGGTGGTCGGCGGTGGCGCAGAAGCGGACGTTGCGCCCGCCATCAATGAGCGGGAGACGCTGCGGGCTGCCGACGTCGCGGTGGCGCGTCAGCTCGCCGTGGATGCGGGCGAAGCCGGGCGTTCCGGTGAACACCGCGCCGGTGATGCCGGTGAGGAAGTCGTCGATGCTGTCGAAGGCGTCGGAGACCCCGTAGGCGCCGAGGGACTCCCCGCCGACGTAGAGGGAGGGGCGGGTCTCGGGGGGAAGTGTGTCGAGGCGGGCGCGGATGGCGTCGAGAAGCATGCGCGCGGAGCGCGTCGGGGACTCGCGGTCGGCCAGGTACGAGTAGGCCGAGGGCAGGTAGGAGTACTGGAGGGCGACGATCGCGGTGTCGCCGCGGCCGATGAACTCGAAGCCGGAGGTGTGGAAGTCGTTGATCCAGCCGGTGCCCGCCGCGGACATCACCGCCAGGTGGGCGCGGTTCCACGCGCCGGTGCGGTCGAGCTCGGCGAGCGCCAGGCGCACCATGTCCTCGGTGGTGCGGCCCTCGCCCAGGCCGATGAAGATGCGGATGGGTTCGCGGGCGGGGTGGGCGTCGTCAAGCAGCAGCTCGATGTCGCGCCGCCGCGGGCCCCCGGCGACCACCGCGCGGCCCTGCCGGCCCATCGTCTCCCATGGCTCCAGCGAGGCGGGCGAGCCCGACCGCTCCGGCTCGCCCGGGCGCGGCGCGCCGAGCATGAACTCGCGGTCCAGCATCTCCGCGTTGCGGTAGACGCGGGAGAGGAAGTTGCGCAGCACGACACGGTCGGTGAACAGCAGCGACGCCGCGCCCACCCCGGCCACCGCCAGCGGCCACGAGGTCGGCGGCGGGAGGCGCCTGCCCAGCAGGAGGTTGAACAGGTCCACGCTCACCTGCAGCGCCTCCCCCACGGCGAGGATGGCGCCGTAGCCGAGGGTGCCCGCCGTGATCCCGCCGAGGGACTTGGCCAGACCGAACTCCTCGACGCCGCCAACCATCTGCACCTGCGCCGCATGGCGACGCCTCGCCAGCGCGTACGTCCCCACCGTCACCGCGCTCAGCCCCAGATGGAGCGCCGTGTTCGCGCCGCGCGTCCAGCGGGGCGCGTCCTGCAGCCGGGCGACGCGGCGAACGCCCCTGCTCAGCTCGCCAACCGCCGCTCCGACCAGGTGCCCGGCGCCCTGGCAGATGGCCACGTTGGACGCCACCACCCACCAGTTGTGCGGCAGGAGCGAGGGCGAGATCGCCCCCCACGTGGCCACCTCCGCCCCGACCACGCCCGCGCCGAAGTTCGCCGGCAGGCGCCGCAGCCCGCCCATGCGGATCACCGGGGTGAGGTCGGCCCACACCTCCACCGCCGCGAGAGGCACGGCGAAGAGCCCGTGCCGGCTGAAGGTGTAGCGCCTGCGCGCCTTGACCACCGCCTGCCGCGGGCGGGCCGCAAACGGGCGCAGTGAGCGAAACCCAGCCAAGGACATGCAGCCCATTGTTACAAACGGGGCCCGTCCGCGCAGGGTTAATTCCAGCGGTCGCGGAAGCCGCGAAGTGGTTGTAGGTTATGCAGACGTGACGACACTGCTGGGTAGCAACGAGGGCAGCAACGCAGGCAACGGCAAGACGGGATCGCGCACCGGGACAAAGATCGTCGCTCACCGGGGCGCGTCGGGGCTCTACCCCGAGCTCACCTTCGCGGCTTTTGACGCCGCACTGCGGATGGACATCCACGGCATCGAGTGCGACGTGCGGCTCACCCGCGACGGCAAGGTCGTCGTCTTCCACGACCCGGTGCTGGGGCGCACCTCCGACGGCGCCGGGCGCGTCTCGGCCACCGACTACGCGGACCTGCGCCGGCTCAACGTTGGCACCGCGGAGAACCCGCAGCGCATCATGCGCCTCGAGGAGCTGCTCGAGCTCATGCAGGACTACCCGGACAAGCACATCTACATCGAGACGAAGCACCCCACCCGCTACGGCCCGGAGATCGACGAGCAGACCCTGCGCCTGCTCGCCTACGCGGGGCTGCGCCACTCGGAGCGCGTCCACCTCATCTCCTTCTCCCACCGCGCCATGCGCTACTTCACCCACTTCGCCCCCGAGCTCGAGACGTACTACCTGTTCCGCCTCCGAGAGAAGAAGTGGAACCGGGGCAACTGCATGCTCTCGCGCCCCTACGGCGTGGGGCCGGCGCTGAGCCACCTGCGGGCGCGCCGCCAGCTGCTCGGCTTCAAGGGCCTGAAGACGTACACCTGGACGGTCAACGACCCGAAGGACATGCTCTGGTGCCGAGACAACGGCGTCGACGTGTTCGCCACCGACATGCCGCACATCGCCGTGGAGACCTTCGCGCGCGCGGACGTGGGCGGCAGCACCCTCCGGTAACATGTGGCCCCATGGCCAAGAAGAACCGCAAGAAGCAGGATGACCTGCCCGAAGGCATGAGCCGCCGCCAGGCGAAGCTCGCCGCCCGCGCCGCCGAGCGCGAAGCATTCCAGAAAGACCCGCGCCCCTTCGGCGGGCTCGCCGCCGAGACCGATCTCATCGCGCTGCAGGAGTTCGTTCCCTCCGCGGTCGCCCAGTTCGAGATCAACGGCGAAACGGTCAACGTCGCCACCGTGCTGCCGGGCGCCGGGGCGGCGCTCGTGCGCGGCGAGGCCGAGGGCGGCGAGCGCTTCGTGGCGCTCCAGGTCGCCTCGCACTCACAGAACCCGGGCCGCGACCTCGCCTACGCGATCAACTGGGTGCTCAACGCCGCGCCGGGCGAGACCCTCCAGTCCACGGTCGCCGACGGCAGCCAGCCCGAGCTTTCCTCGCTTATCGACGCCACCGCGACGCCCACCATTACCGAGCACCAGGACTTCTCCTGGTGGTTCCCGGCCGGTGCGCAGATCCCGGCTGAGGTGCAGCAGGCCCTCGCCCGCGCCAACGACGCCGTCATCCCCTCCGTGCAGGTCCGCGCCGACGTGCCCGGGTCCGTCTGGTGGGTCAACCCTGGCGGCGGCAAGGCCCACATCCGCTGGGTCCGCCCGGAGGACAACGAGAACCAGATGCTAGCCGCCCTCGCCCGCATCGCCGCCCGCGGCGGCCTCCACCTCGGGGAGGGCACCAAGTTCGCCGGCGCCTTCCGCACCCACGGCGTCGTCGTGCCCGTGTGGGACCTCGACCCGTCCGTCGAGCCGGATTCCTACGCCGATGCCCTCGCGGCCCTGAACAAGTACATCGAGACCGAGTACGCCAGCGACGCCCAGCTCAGCGCCGACGAGCGCAAGCAGCTGGACAACATCAAGTCCCGGCAGGTGACGATCTAGCCGTACACCTTCTCGCCCGCCACCCAGGTCTGCCACGTGATCGGCATGCCGGGGCGGTAGGCCAGGTTGATGGCGTTGGCGGCGTCGAGCACGTGCAGGTCGGCGGCCGCGCCGGGCACCAGGGTGCCCTTGGCGGGTCGGCCCTGCGGGTCCCTGCCGGAACCGACGTTGTGGCGTCGCAAAGCCTTTGCCCCGCCGGTGGTCGCGGCGGCGATTGCCTCGTCGAGGGTGAGGTGCTGCTGCAGCACCGCGGTGGTGACGCAGAAGTTCATCGAGCTGGTGAACGAGGTGCCCGGGTTGAGGTTGGAGGCGATGGCGACGGTCGCGCCGGCGTCGATGAGCGTGCGCGCGGGCGCGAGGTCCTGGCGGGTGGACAGGTCGCAGGCCGGCAGGATCGTGGCCACGGTGTCGGAGCCGGCGAGCAGCTCGACATCCTCCGGGGAGAGGTAGTTGACGTGGTCAACGCTGGCGGCGCCCATCTCCACCGCAAGGCGCACGCCGGGGCCCTCGCCGAGCTGGTTGCCGTGCACGCGCACGCCCAGGCCCGCGGCTTTTCCCGCCTCCAGGACGCGGCGCGACTGCTCCTCGTTGAAGGCACCGCGCTCGCAGAACACGTCGATCCACTGCACGTGGTCCTTCACCGCCTCCAGCATCGGGCCGACGACCTCGCCGACGTAGGCTTCTGCGTCCGCCCCCGGGGGCACGAGGTGGGCGCCCAGGAAGGTCACGTCGTCGACGTGGTCGGCGGCGACGCGGGCAGCCTCCGCCTCGGAAGCGACGTCCAGGCCGTAGCCGGTCTTCGTCTCGAACGTCGTGGTGCCACCGGCGTGACCTGCGGCGACGCGCTCGGCGACGAGCTGGTGGAGGCGCTCCGTGGAGGCCGAGCGGGTCGCCTCCATCGTCACGGCGATGCCGCCGGCGGCGTAGGACTGCCCCGCCATGCGGGCCTCGAACTCGGCGGCGCGGTCGCCGTCGAAGACCATGTGGGTGTGCGAGTCCACCCAGCCGGGCAGCACGGCGCGCCCGCCCAGGTCGACCGTTTCCTCCGCGCCGGACGGGGCCTCGGCGGCCGGGCCGACCCACTCGATAACGCCGCCGTCCATCAGGAGGGCCGCGTCTTTGATGGTGCCGAGCTCGGAGACGGCGCGCAGCTCGGAGATGCCGGTCAAAAGGGTGCTCATGGGTGCCTTTCTACCTGGGGTGCGGGGAGGGGGCGTCGATAAGCGGCTAGTCGCGCGCCGTGAACTCCATCGGGATGCGCACGCCGCGCTCCTTCGCCACCTCGTAGGCGCGGGAGTAGCCGGCGTCGACGTGGCGGATCACGCCCATGCCCGGGTCGTTGGTGAGAACGGCCTTGAGCTTCGCCTCGGCGAGCTCGGTGCCGTCGGCCACCGTGACCTGGCCGGTGTGGATGGAGCGGCCCATGCCCACGCCGCCGCCGTGGTGGATGGACACCCAGGTCGCACCGCCGGAGACGGCGGTCATGGCGTTGAGCAGCGGCCAGTCGGCAACGGCGTCGGTGCCGTCGAGCATGGACTCGGTCTCGCGGTAGGGCGAGGCCACCGAACCGGAGTCGAGGTGGTCGCGGCCGATGACGATCGGCGCCTTCACCTTGCCCTCCTTGACCAGGTTGTTGAAGATCACGCCGGCCTTGGCACGCTCGCCGTAGCCGAGCCAGCAGATGCGGGCGGGCAGGCCCTCGAACTCGACGTACTCCTCGGCGGCGTCGAGCCAGTGGTGCAGGTGCTCGTTGTCCGGGAAGGCCTCCTTGATGGCCTGGTCGGTGACCTTGATGTCCTCCGGGTCGCCGGACAGTGCCACCCAGCGGAAGGGGCCGAGGCCCTCGCAGAACAGCGGGCGGATGTAGGCGGGCACGAAGCCGGGGAACTCGAAGGCGCGGGTGTAGCCGGCCTTGCGGGCCTCGTCGCGGATCGAGTTGCCGTAGTCGAAGACCTCGGCGCCCTCGTCCTGGAACTCGACCATCGCCTGGACCTGCGCGGCCATCGCCTCGCGGGCCTTCTTGGTGAAGGTGACCGGGTCGGCGGCGGCCTCGGTGTGCCACTCCTCGACGGTGATCTCGGTGGGCAGGTAGGACAGCGGGTCGTGCGCGGAGGTCTGGTCCGTGACGATGTCCACGGTCAGCTCGCCCGCGCGGTGGCGGCGCAGCATCTCCGGGAAGACCTCGGCGGCGTTGCCGACCAGGCCCACGGACAGCGCCTTCTTCTGCTCCTTGGCCTCGGTGACGAGGCGGATGGCCTCGTCGAGGTCGGTGGTCACCTCGTCGAGGTAACGCTTCGCTTGACGACGCTTCAGGCGCGTCTCGTCGACATCGACGATGAGGCAGGCGCCGCCGTTGAGCGTCACCGACAGCGGCTGGGCGCCGCCCATGCCGCCGCAGCCGCCCGTCAGGGTGAGCGTGCCGGCCAGCGTGCCGCCGAAGCGCTTCTTGGACACGGCGTAGAAGGTCTCGAAGGTGCCCTGCAGGATGCCCTGGGTGGCGATGTAGATCCAGGAGCCGGCCGTCATCTGGCCGTACATCATCAGGCCCTCGTCCTCGAGCTTGCGGAAGTGCTCCCAGTTGGCCCAGTCGCCGACCAGGTTGGAGTTTGCGATGAGCACGCGCGGCGCCCACTCGTTGGTCTTCCACACGCCGACGGGCTTGCCGGACTGGACCAGCAGGGTCTCGTCGGCCTCGAGGTCCTTGAGCGTTTCGATGATCGCGTCGAAGGCCTCCCAGCTGCGGGCGGCGCGGCCGGTGCCGCCGTAGACCACGAGGGTGTCGGGGTGCTCGGCGACCTCGGGGTCGAGGTTGTTCTGCAGCATGCGCAGCGGCGCCTCGGTCTGCCAGGACTTGGCGGAAATCTCGGTGCCGCGGGGCGCGCGGACCTCGCGGGCGCCGTCGGCCCAGTTCTTCTCGGTCATGGTGTCGTTCCTTTTCTGTGCGGTGTACCCCGCGCTGCGGGCCGGTTTCCCGGGGCTGTCCCCGTCAACGGTGGGCTGCGTTTCGTTCAGCGCCGATGGTAACGGGCACCACATTCCGGACAAGGAAAAAAAGAGACCGGGTGTCTCACATGCGAGACACCCGGCTGTCGTTGCTGCTTAGCGTAGGTTTCCGACCTTCGCTTCAACCGCCTTCAGGAAGGAACCGTCCTGCACGAGCGCCACGGCGTGCTCGATCTCCGGCGAAAGGAAGCGGTCCGTGCCCGGACCCTCGACCACGCCGCGCAGCACGTCGATGACGGCCTGCGTGCCCGGGGCGGCGGCGCCCTCGCGCAGGTCGATCGCGCGGGCCGCGGTGAGCACCTCGATGGCCAGGACGCGCTGCAGGCCGTCGACGCTGCGGCGCAGCTTGCGGGCCGCAGACCAGCCGAGGGAGACGTGGTCCTCCTGCATCGCCGAGGAGGGGATCGAGTCGGCGGACGCGGGGTTCGCGTTACGCTTCAGCTCGCTGACGATGCCGGCCTGCGTGTACTGGGCGATCATGTGGCCGGAGTCCACGCCCGGATCGTCGGCGAGGAAGGCGTTGAGGCCGCGGTTGCGGGCCGGGTCGAGGAAGCGGTCGGTGCGGCGCTCGCTCATCGACGCCACATCAGCCACCACGATGGCGAGGAAGTCCAGCGCGTAGGCCACCGGCGCGCCGTGGAAGTTGCCGTTGGAGGACACGCGCCCGTCCTTGGTCACCACCGGGTTGTCCACTGCCGAGGCGAGCTCGCGGCCCGCCACCAGCTCGGCGTGCGCCAGCGTGTCGCGGAAACCGCCCGAGACTTGCGGGGCACAGCGCACCGAGTAGGCGTCCTGCACCTGCTTCTCCTTGAACTCCTCGGCGGCCGCGGCGAGGATCTCCGAACCTGCGGCGATGGAGCGGACGTTTGCCGCGGCGTCCGCCTGGCCCGGGTGGGGGCGCAGCTGCTGCAGGTCATCGGCGAAGACGGTCAGCGTGCCGGTCAGCCCCTCCACGGTCATGGCGGTGGCGATGTCGGCCACCTTGGCCGCTTGGCGCAGGTCCGTGATGGCCAGGCAGAGCTGTCCCAGCATGCCGTCGGTGCCGTTGATCAGGGCCAGGCCCTCCTTCTCCCGCAGCGTGAGCGGCTCGATGCCGGCTGCGGCCAGGGCGTCCGCGGAGGCGGTGATTTCGCCGCCGTTCACGCGCACCTCACCCTCGCCCAGCAGCGCGAGGGCGCAGTGGGCCAGGGGCGCCAGGTCGCCCGAGCAGCCCAGCGAGCCGTACTCGCGCACGACCGGGGTGATGCCCGCGTTGAGGACGTCCGCGTAGGTCTGCGCCACCACGGGGCGCACGCCGGTGCGGCCGGTGCACAGCGTGGACAAGCGAAGCAACATCAGCGCGCGGATGACCTCCTCCTCGACCTCCGGGCCGGACCCGGCGGCGTGGGAGCGCACCAGCGAAAGCTGCAGCTGGGCGCGCATCTCCTCGGGGATGTGGCGACGGGCGAGTGCGCCGAAGCCGGTAGAGATGCCGTACACGGGGGTCGGGTCGTTGGCGAGCTCCTCGACGCGCTGGCGGGTGGAGGCCACCTCGTCGAGGGCGGCCGGGTCGAGCTCCACGCGCGCACCGTGGCGGGCGACGGCGACGACCTCCTCGATGGTGAGCGCGCCGATGCCGACAGTGACGGTGGTGGGGTAGGTGGTGGTCATGGCTGTCCTTCTTTCGTGACGAATGCGTGCGTGACCGGAGCCCGGAGGGGGGCTCGGTCTCTTTCTACGCGCGACAGCCAGACTGGCTCTTATACACATCCGACGCTGCCGACGAGCCACTCTGTGGAGGACTAGGGGGCCGGCCGGGGCGTAAAAAACAAAAGCANAGTGTAGCGGGTGGGAGGGGTGGGCGCTACAAAGGCACACACATTTATGGGCCCTCCTTCAGAGCCCCCAGGAAGTGATCCAATTCTTCCAATACGTGCGGTGTGGATAGGGACTAAAGGAAAGTTTTCAAATCTCGATCGAGCATCGCCGCTAGATCTATGCACGCTTGGTGGCATTCTCGGGGATTGAGGCGGGTGTCGGTGCCAGTAATCGGTACCCCGCTCGGGGCGAAGGATTCGTGGTGGGCAATTCTGTTTCTGATCTGGCGTACAGGGAATACTTTCGTGTACACCCACTCACGGGTGAGGCCGCGATTATCGAATTCCGGATCTTGCTGGCGCGCAAGTTGCCGAGCTCCCGGGAATACGAGGTTTAATGCCTTTGCATCCCAGATCCTGTCGTGATCGGCCTTATTGAAGGGAGCGGGAAGCCCTGACGCGTCTCCCTTGTCCAGCATGTTTGTCCACGTGCGGAACATAGATGCAGCCACAACTCGGCCCCCCAATTTCTTGTTCCGCGGCGCGCTTCCATTGGTGTACCTCTTGGGGAGGCTGTCCCACGATTCGGAGATGTTCTCGCGGACCCGGTTGTCGAACCCCACTTCGACTCGCGCGTACCAATCGTCCCCGTACTTTTCTGTCAGGTAACGGTGGAGAGAATTGCGTAGCGCGACTTCGAGGTAGGAGATGTCTTGGAAGAGTTGTGCGCTGAGGCGGCGATCGAGTGCATAAAGCTCAAGGGCCTTCTCCTCACAATTCCAGGTGTTGTCCAAGTACGGTTTGAGCCGGTCGCTGGATATCCATTCAATATTGATCACTTAGATTCCCCTGCGTGGACGAGGTGTTGAAAAATCGGTCTCAATTGGGTATTGTTTCATTTGTAGTCCCCTCCCATTCAAAGTCACCCGTTCAGCGGACTGGCTGAGGAGGGGTTTTCTTTTTGCATGCCCGGCAGTCGGGGGTTAAGGGTTAAAAAACTTCCCCGCCACCCGCCGCGCCGCAGCCGCCAGACGGCCGACCACTTCGGCCCGCCCCGCCTCGTCGCGGCTGCCGGCCTCGAAGGTGGCGGCGAGGGCCGCGGCTGGCCTGCCGAGGTGGTCAACGAGTGCCACGGCAACGGACTCTTGCCCGCGCGAGACCTCCTCGACCTCGGCGTCCCACCCGCGCTCGCGGGCGAGCGCGAGCTGGGCCTTGACGGCGCGGAAGGCGCGCTGCTCGCCGGAGCCGGAGAACACGGCCTTGACCTCCGGGTCGGACAGATGTGCCACCAGGATGCGCCCGGATGCCGTCGATAAGGCGGGTAGGCGCACGCCGACCTCGGTGACGAGGGAGACCGCGCGCGGTGCGCGGGCCTCGTGGAGGTAGACGATTTCCGATCCCGCCAGCCGTGAGAGGTGGGTGGAGCCGCCGACGAAGGAGGCGATGGCCTCGAGGTCCTTCGCCGCGAGGCGGACCAGCGGCTGCTGCGTGGTGTAGGCCGAGGCGAGGCGGTAGGCGGCGAGTCCGAGCCCGTAGGTGCCCGGGCCGGGCAGGCGCACCACGTAGCCGGAGTCCTCGAGCTCCCGGAGGAGGTGGTAGGTGGTGGAGCGGGGCAGGTCCAGGGAGCGCTGGATGTGGCCGGCGGAGACGGGGGCGTCGGTGTCCGAGAGCAGGGTGAGCACGCGCAGGACGTTGTGGGCTGCGGGAACCTGGGGTTTCTTCACGCCCCCGTTTTTACCGGGTGATTGGCCCCGCGGGAGTCTCACATGCGAGACTGTCCGATGCTGTCCAGGTCACACTCGCGCCGAAACGTGTCTTAGGCTTCGCCCAACGATCTGGCTATCCGAAAGGGTTCACGGTTCCCATGAGTAACACCACGTCCTCAGGCGGCGGCTTCTCCGTCCGCCACCTCAACTTCATCGCGCTTGGCTCAGCCATCGGCACGGGCCTGTTCTACGGCTCGGCCGGCGCGATCCAGGCCGCCGGCCCCTCGGTCCTCCTCGTGTACCTGCTCGGCGGCGCGGTGGTGTACTTCATGCTCCGCGCCCTCGGCGAGATGGCGGTGCGCCACCCCGTCACCGGTTCCTTCGCCGAATACACTCGCGCGCATCTGGGCGGGGCGGCCGGCTACCTGACGGGCTGGATGTTCGCCTTCGAGATGGTCATCGTGGCGCTGGCGGACCTCACCGCCATCGGCATCTACATGGGTTTTTGGTTCCCCGACGTGTCGCGCTGGGTGTGGATCCTCACCGCGCTGCTCATCGTCGGCGCGGCGAACCTGGCCGCCACGAAGGTCTTCGGTGAGCTGGAGTTCTGGTTCACCATCGTCAAGATCGGCGCGGTCGTGGCCATGATTGTGGCGGGTGCTGCAGTGCTCGTCTTCGGCCTGTCCAACGCCGAGACCACCGGCCCGCAGAACCTGGTCAACGACGGCGGATTCTTCCCCAACGGCGTCGGCGGCATGATCTCCGCCTTCATCCTCGTGCTCTTCGCCTTCGGAGGCACCGAGATCATCGGCGTGGCCGGCAGCGAGGCCGCGGACCCCGCCCGCGCGGTGCCCAAGGCGATCAACACCGTGCCCGTGCGCATCCTCCTGTTCTACGTGCTGTCCATCCTGGTCATCCTGATGATCAACCCGTGGCGCTCCATCACCGGCGAGGAGTCGCCCTTCGTCCAGATCTTCAGCGCGCTCGGCGTGCACTGGGCGGCCGCGCTGCTCAACGTCGTGGTGATCACCGCGGCGCTGTCCGCCATCAACGCCGACACCTTCGGCGCCGGGCGCGTCCTCACCGGCCTGGCCAAGCAGAACCTCGCGCCCGCCGTGATGGCCAAGACGGTGCGCGGCGTGCCGATGATGACCACCGTCATCCTCCTGCTCGTCATGGCGGTGGGCGTGGTGCTCAACGCCCTGATTCCCGAGTCCGTCTTCGAGATCATCGCCTCCCTGGCCACCTTCGCCACCATCTTCGTCTGGCTGATGATCCTGCTCGCGCACATCGCTTCACGACGCCACATGAGCCCCGAGGAGGCCAGGCAGCTGTCCTACGGTGTGCCGCTGTGGCCGTGGGGGCAGTACTTCGCCGTGGCCTTCATCCTCTTCACCTTCGGCATCATGGCGTGGCAGCCGGACTTCCGCCTGGCCCTCGGCGTGGGCGTGGCCTTCAGCGTGATCTGCGTGGCGCTGTACTACGCCACCGGCCGCCACAAGGTCGCCGGCGTGAACGACAAGGTCCCCGGCGGAGCGCAGGTAGGCTGACCGGCATGAACACTGTTGAAGGCGAGCTCTACACCCCTCCCGCCGCCTGGTCCGGCCGCGACGACGGCCCGGGCCCGGAGCACGCGCGCTGGCACAGCGCCATCGACACCTCCGGCTCCGGCGCGTGGCGCGACTCGGTGGCCGTCCTCGGCTTCGCCACCGATGAGGGCGTGGAGCGCAACGGCGGGCGCCAGGGCGCGGCCCGCGGCCCGGAGGCGCTGCGCGCCGCGCTGGGCGGGCTGGCCCTCCACCACGCGCACCCGCTCGTCGACGCGGGCACCGTCACCACCCAGGGCGCGGACCTGGAGGGCGCGCAGCGCGAGGTGAGCGACCGGGTCCGCGAACTGGTCGGGGCGGGCAACCTGGCCGTCGTGCTGGGCGGGGGACACGAGACCTCGTTTGCCACCCACCGCGGCGCCTACGAGGCGCTCGGGCCGATGCACGTGATCAACTTCGACGCCCACTTCGACCTGCGCGAGGCGGACCACCCCACCTCCGGCACCCCCTTCCGCCAGATCGCGGAGCTGGCCGGGGAGGAGTTCGACTACTCCGTCTTCGGCATCTCGGAGGCGAACAACACCGCCGTCCTCTTCGACACCGCCCGCCGACTCGGCGTGAACACCGTGCTCGACGTGGAGCTCGCCGAGCTGAGCCCGCGTGAGTGCGCCGTCGCCGCGGCAGCCGCGGTGGAGGGCGACAAGCCCATCCACCTGAGCATCGACCTCGACGTGCTGCCCGCCGCCGTCGCGCCGGGCGTGTCGGCTCCTGCGGGCTTCGGGGTGGGCGTCGAGAAGCTGCGGGCGATGGTGACCGCCGTGGCCGCGACGGGGCGGGTGGCGCTTGTCGACGTCGTGGAGCTGAACCCGGACTTCGACGTCGACGGGCGGACCGCGAAGACCGCGGCGCGGCTCATCCACGACATCGTGGACGCGCACGTCGCGGCGGTCAGCGCCGGCTGAGGGGCGCACCGGGGATGGGACTGGGCGAAAAAATCGAAGACGTTCGTCAAAACGGCGAATTTAACCGGCGGGCTGCATATATTTAGGAGCAATTCCCACCCCATCCCCTAAGGAGGCTCCCATGGAAGGGATCCTGACCACACTCAACGACCTCATCTGGTCGAACTGGCTGGTGTACCTGTGCCTCGGCGCGGGCGCCTACTTCACCCTCGCCACCGTCTTCCTCCAGATCCGCTGCATCCCGGACATGATCAAGCAGATCTCCCAGGGCGAGAAGTCCGAGGCGGGCATCTCCTCGTTCCAGTCCCTGATGATCTCCCTGGCCGGGCGCGTCGGCGTGGGCAACATCGCCGGCGTGGCCACCGCCATCGCCTTCGGCGGCCCGGGCGCGGTGTTCTGGATGTGGACGGTGGCGCTGCTCGGCTCGTCGACCTCCTTCATCGAGTGCACGCTCGCGCAGATCTACAAGGAGAAGGACCGCGACACCGGCGAGTACCGTGGCGGCCCCGCCTACTACATCGAGAAGGCCTACAAGCACACCGCCGCGCGCCCGTTCGCGCTGGTCTACGCCATCGTCTTCGCCGTCTCCATGATCCTGGCCACTTCCTACTTCCTGCCTGGCATCCAGGCCAACGGCGTCGCCGCGGCGATGGAGAACGCCTGGTCCGTGCCCACCTGGGTCTCGGCCGCCGGCATGTCGCTGCTGCTCGCGGTGATCATCATCGGCGGTGTCAAGCGCATCGCGACCTTCGCGTCAATGGTCGTGCCCTTCATGGCGGTGATCTACATCTTCGTCGCCATCGCGGTCCTGTTCACCAACGCCTCCCAGGTCCCCGAGGTCTTCGGCCTGATCTTCCGCTCCGCCTTCGACAAGGAGGCCGCTTTCTCCGGCTTGCTCGGCGCGGCGATCATGTGGGGCGTCAAGCGCGGCATCTACTCCAACGAGGCGGGCCAGGGCACCGGCCCGCAGTCGGCCGCCGCCGCCGAGGTCTCCCACCCTGCAAAGCAGGGCTTCGTCCAGGCCTTCGCCGTTTACGTGGACACGCTGTTCATCTGCTCGGCCACGGCCTTCATCATCATCTCCACCGACATGTACAAGGTCTTCGAGGGTGAGTCGGAGGACGGCGCGGTGCGCTACGCCGGGTCGCTGCCCGACGGCGTCCCGGTCGGCCCCGGCTTCGTCCAGGAGGGCCTCAACTCCTTCGCCGCAGGCATCGGGCCGTCGTTCGTCGCTCTGGCCATCATGTTCTTCGCCTTCACCACGGTGCTGGCCTACTACTACATGTCCGAGGTCAACTTCGCCTACCTCAACCGCTGGGTCCACAACGACACCGCGCGCCGCGTGATCATCTGGGCGCTGCGCGTGCTCATCGTCGTCTCCGTGTTCATCGGCGCGACGAGCACCCCGGGCAGCGCCTGGGCGCTCGGCGACATCGGCGTGGGCACCACCGCCTGGCTCAACATCGTGGCCATCCTCGTGCTGCAGCGCCCCGCGCTGCAGTGCCTGTGGGACTACCGACGCCAGAAGAAGGCCGGCCACGACCCGCAGTTCGACCCGGAGGCTCTGGGCATCCGGAACGCCGACTTCTGGGAGCAGCGCAAGGCGGACATGGTCGCCGCCGGCACCTGGCGCTCGTAATCTCTTAGGCGCTCCCAGCGAGCTAGCGCAGCGAGGAGAACAGCGCCTCGGCGGCCACGTCGTCCCACACGAGGACGTTGCCCACCTCGGTGTCCACGAACCCGCCGACCGGCACCGTCTCGGTGGCCAGCCCGCCGCGCATCGCAAGGGCGATGCGGGCGAGGTTCCAGACGTGGTCGCCGGTGTTGACCGTGAACATCGTGGGGATGCTCAGGGCGAGCGGGATGAAGCGGAACGGGTTGAGCAGCACCCACGGAGAGGTCGCCTTCTCCGTCAGAGCCCCGAGGAACTCGCGCTGGCGCGCCACGCGGTCCAGGTCGCCCTGGGCGGTGGCGCGGGTGCGTACGTAGCCGAGGGCGGTCGGGCCGTCGAGCCCCTGGCAGCCGGGCTGCAGGTTGATGTTGGCCAGTGGGTCGTCGATAGGCTCCGCGACGCAGACGTCGACCCCGCCGACGGCGTCGACGACCCCGGCGAGCCCGCCCATGCCGATCTCCGCGTAGCGGTCCACCCGCAGCCCCGTGGCCTGCTCCACCGTCGCTGCGAGCAGCTTCGGGCCGCCGTAGGAGAAGGCGGCGTTGATCTTGTCGGAGCCGTAGCCGGGGATCTCCACGTAGGAGTCGCGGGGAATGGACACCAGCGTCGCCTGCCCGGACAGCGGCAGGTGGAGCAGCATGATCGTGTCGGTGCGGGTGCTGCCGATGTCGCCGCCGGTGCCGAGGCGCGCCGCGTCCTCCTCGCTCAGGCCCTGCCGCGAGTCGGAGCCGACGAGCAGCCAGTTCGTCCCGGCGGTGTTCTTGATCCGCTGGTCGGGCAGCGCGTCGACGCGGGTGAGACGCGCGTCCGTGACCAACACGAGCGCCAGCAGCAGGGCCACGACAAGCCCGAGGATCGCGGTGCAGCCGGGCGCTTTGCGACGCCTCGCCCGCTCCACCGGAACCCGCGACGACGCGGCCTGCCGCGAGCGCGACACCCGCATCGGTGCCGGCTCGGGCGCAGGTTGCTGGGCGGGGCGCTGCGTCGGGCGCTGTGCGGGGCGCTGCGTCGGGCGCTGTGCGGGGCGCTGCGTCGGGCGCTCGGCGCGGGGTGCGTAGGGAGTGCGCCGCGGCTCGTAGCGCGTCTCCTCCGCCCGCGGCGGCAGCTGCTGCCGGGGCCGCTCAGCTCGCTCGGGCCGCTCAGTTCGCTCGGGCCGCTCAGCTCGTTCGGGCCGCTTGGGTTGCTGCCCGCCGGTGTTCCTGCGGCGCACGGGGCGGCCGTAGCGGTCGACGATGGGCCTGCCATCCTTGCCCAGTACGTATTCCCCCAGGTTGTCCCGGGGGTCGTTGGAGTGGGGGGTCTGCGGCATGCTGTAAGCCTAAACCACCGTTCAGAGTCCGAGCCAGGACAGGTCGAGCAACTGGTAGCCGAGGTAGGCGGTGGCGTCGATGAAAAAGTGCCCCAGGATGAGCGGCCAGATCCGCCCCGTCCGGTGGTAGTAGCCGGCGTAGACGACGCCCATGACGACGTTGCCGAATCCCGCCGAAACGCCCTGGTAGAGGTGGTAGGTGCCGCGCAGCACGGCCGAGGCGGCGATGGCGCGCCCCGGCGACCACCCCAGCTGCTTCAGCCGGGTGAGCAGCCACATCACCACGACGGTCTCCTCGCCGAAGGCGTTGGCGGCGGACCAGAGCAGGAGCGTAGGCAGGCGGGCGGCGTCCGTGGCCACCACGATCTCCTTGGTCCAGCCGAAGTGCAGCGCCGCGACGTAGAGGACCAGCCCCGGCACCCCGATCAGGGCGGCCAGCCCGGCACCGCGCAGCCAGTCGCGCGCCTCCGGCGCCTTCAGCCGGGTGCCCAGCAGGTACAGGGCCAGGGCGCCCCAGGCGAAGAGGGAGAGCGCCGAGACGGCCTGGAGGGCGAGGTCGAGCCAGGAGAGGGAGGATTTGGCGTCGTTAAGCGTGATGCGTTGCTGGTTCAGCGGTGCGGGGGAGAGCAGCGAGTTGATCAGGTTGAGGGTGGCGCGCAGCCCGCTGGTGCCGAAGGTCACCGCCAGCACGATCGCGATCTCGAGGCGGGTCCGATCCCGGGAGGTCATGCGATAACTTTAAGGCATGACGCGCATCAGCTACCTCGGTCCCGCCGGAACGTTCACCGAGCAGGCTCTGTGGGCCTTCGGCGTCCCCGGCGCGGAACCCGTGGCGGTGGATTCGCCCGCGGCCGCGCTTAGCGCGGTGCGCGCGGGCGAGGCGGATTACGCCGTCGCCGCCATCGAAAGCTCCGTGGACGGCTCCGTCACCTCCACCTCGGACGCCCTCGTGGAATCGCCCGGCGTGCAGATCTACGGCGAGACCGAGCTCGACATCGCCTTCGCCATCATGACGCGCCCCGGCGAGGGGCTGGACGGGCCCCGCCGCTTCGCCTCCCACCCGGTGGCCTACCAGCAGGTCAAGAGGTGGGTCGGCGAGAACGTGCCGGGCGCGAGCTTCGTCCCGGCGGCCTCCAACGGCGCAGGCGCGCGCATGGTGGCGGAGGGGGAGGCCGATGTCGCCGCCGCGCCGCGCCGCGCTGCCGAGCTCTTCGGGCTCGAGGTCCACGCCGACGGGGTGGCCGACCTGGAGACGGCGCGCACCCGCTTCCTGCTGGTCGGGCCGCCCGGCACGCCGACGCCGCGCACGGGCAACGACCGCACCACCATCGTTTTCCAGCTGCCCAACGAGCCCGGCACCCTCGTCGCCGTGCTGCAGGAGTTCGCCTCCCGGGGCGTCGACATGAGCCGCATCGAGTCGCGGCCCACCCGTAAGGTGCGCAACACCTACGACTTCCATGTCGACCTCGTCGGCCACATCGAGGACGAACCGCTCGCGGAGGCGCTGCGGGCGGTATACCTTCGGGCGTCGAAAATTGTCTTCCTCGGGTCGTGGCCGCGCGCCCACGGGGAGGCCGCGCCGACCGACCTCGGCCGGCGGGCTGCCGCGAACGAGTGGGTGCGCCGCGCCCGGGAGGGAAAGTAGATGCTGATCCTGCTGCGCCACGGCCAGACCTCCTCCAACATCGACCACAAGCTCGACACCCTCCCGCCCGGCGCGGAGCTGACCGACCTGGGCCGGGAACAGGCCCGCGAGGCAGGGCGGGAGATCCTCCGCGAGTTCGACGTCGACCGCGTCATCACCTCCGAGGCGCTGCGTGCCCGGCAGACCGGGGCGATCGGCTTCGGCGGGGCGTTCGCCGAGATCCCGGCGGTGCCCGGCCTGCAGGAGGTGCACGCCGGGCGCTGGGAGATGATGAACACCCGCGAGGCCCACGAGGCCTACCTCACCGCCTTCCGCGGGTTCTACCGCCGCGACCTCGCATCGCTTATCGACGACGGCGACTCCCTCGACACCTTCCTCACCCGCTACCGGGCGGGCCTGGACCCGTGGGTGGACCGGGAGTCGACGACCGTGGTGGTGAGCCACGGCGGGGCGATCCGCGCGTTCGCGGCCAACGCCTCCGCGGTCGACCCCGTGTTCGCCGAGGAGTCCTACCTGCCGAACTGCTCCTACGTCGTGCTCGACCCGTTGGGCGAGTTCGGGTCGTGGCGGGTGGAGAAGTGGGCGGAGTACCCGCTGGGCTAGCCGTGCAGCTGGCGGCACAGCTGATGGCCGGGCCCTAGCCCCACCCGAGCTCGTGCAGGGCCTCCTCCTCCATGCCGAAGTAGTGGCCCACCTCGTGGAAGACGGTGATGCGGACCTCCTCGCGCAGCTCCTCGACGTCCGCGCAGATGGCCTCGAGCGCGTCCTTGTAAATGAACACCGCGTCGGGCAGGTACCCGGAGTGGTTCGCGTGCTGCTCGGGCAGGGGCACGCCCACGAACAGGCCGAGCAGCTCGGGGTTGTCCTCGTTCGCGGGACGGGCGAGGACGACCAGGTTGGTCATGGCGCGCGCGAAGTGCTCGGGGATGTCATCGAGTGCGTCGTCGATGAGCGCCTCGAACTCCTCGTCGCTGACGGGCTCCATCACGGCGCGGGTGAGGCCGGGGTCTCGCGCAGCGGCTGGCGCTCCGGGCGCTCGGGCGGCGGGTTGCCGTCGATGCGCAGCACGTCGCGGCCGCCGGTCGCGGAGCCGGTGAGGGTGCCGAACCTGCCGTTGTCGGAGAAGACCAGCGCGCAGTTCACGCTGCGCGAGCCGCCGTCCCAGCTGGCGGCGGGGAGAGTGGTCCAGAAGGGCTGGAGGGCGATCTGGTAGAGGTTCTCCTCCCCGCCGAGGTAGTCCTGGGCGGCCGCGGTGCACACGTCGCCGAGGTGCTTGTCCTGCTCCTCCACGCTCGGGGTGTGGTCGGGGAACACCGTGCCGAGGTTGACGGTGGAGGTGATCTCCATCTGGTGCGGCTGGCCGCAGTCGACCACGCCGATGGAGTTGGCGGCGTCGATGGCGGCGCACTCCCCGGCGGTGAACACGCGCGCCTGGTCCTGGGTGGCCACGGTGCCGGTGGTGAGCGTGGGCACCCCGGCGGAGTCGGTGACCTGGAGCCCGCAGAGCATGGTGCGGTCGCCGCGCGCCCAGGCGTCGGCAGGCGGAAGGATCGAGGCGATGGAGTAGCGCCCGTTGTGGTCGTAGACCCCGTCGAGGTAGCGCAGCGTCGCCGCCCCGCACAGCTCCTCGCGCAGCTGCGCCTGGCGGGTCGGGTTCGGCGGCTCCGCCTCGGGGCCGAACTCGGAGGAGGGGAACGTGGCCAGGTCCTCGCGGGTGGAGACCTCGAAGCGGTGCTCGGCGTCGCAGGGGGTCTGCTCGAAGCCGGAAATCGAGCCGTCCTCGGCCACCTGCCAGGTCAGGCAGGAGCCGGAATCGGCGGTGGTGAACGGCGCCGCCGGCTGCACGCCCGTGGTGGGCGGGACGGAGCTGGCTGCGGAGCTCGCCGATCCCTCCCCGGTGGGGGAGTCGGACACGGCCGCGTAGGATGCCGCCCCGACCGCGCCCGCCAGGAGGGCGAGGAGGGCGGCTCGGGCGCCGGTGGTTGCAGAAGCCATGTGCCCCATTCTGCCCTACCGGCGTTTTCTATTCCGCAGTGCGCCCGACTCGGGTGGTCAGCCGGTAGCGGTCGGTGCGGTAGACCGAGGAGCAGAGCTCGACGTTGTGCTCGCCGCTGCGGGCGTAGCGCAGGATGTGGAGGAGGGCGGCGCCGGCGGGGACGTCGAGAAGCGCTGCGTTGGATTCGCTGGCCTCGACCGCGGTGACGGTTTGGTCGGCCTCGGTGATGCCGAGCTCGTAGTCCTGCTCAAGGAGGGTGTAGACGGAGTTGTAGACGTCGTTTTCGAGCAGGTCGGGGACGAGCTCGCCGTTGTACCAGGCGTCGTCGATGGCGTAGGGCTCGCCGTCGCCGAGGCGCAGTCGCCGCAGGTGGATGTGCTGCACCCCGGGGTCGGTGCGGAAGAAGGAGGCGACCTCCGGCGGCGGGGTGGCGCGACCCGAGAGCAGAATTTTCGACGACGCCTGGACGTGCTGGGCCTTCATTTCGTCCGAGAAGCTGGCCAGGTGCAGGTGGCTGACCAGCGGGCTGGGGGCGACGAACGTGCCCTTGCCGCGCACCCGGCGCAGCTTGCCCATGGCCACGAGGTCCCCGATGGCGCGGCGCACCGTGATGCGGCTGACGCCGTAGGCCTCCTCCAGGACGCGCTCGCCCGGGATGGGGTCGCCGGGGGCGAGCTCGTCGTCGCACATCTGCTCCAGGATGAGGCGCAGCTGGGCGTGCTTCGGGACAGGTCCGTCGGAGATCTGCATGTCGCCATTCTACTCCGGGTGGTTATTACCAGTCCACAGCGAGAGCGACCCGCTAGAGTAGGGAGGCGTGATTGATCTCAAATTCCTGCGCGAAAACCCCGACGCCGTCCGCGAATCCCAGCGGGCCCGTGGCGAGGATCCCGGCCTCGTCGACCAGCTGCTCGCCGCCGACGAGGTGCGCCGCAGCTCCATCCAGGCGGCCGACGAGCTGCGCGCCGAGCAGAAGGCCTTCGGCAAGAAGATCGGCCAGGCCGCGCCGGAGGAGCGACCCGCCCTGCTCGAGGGCTCGAACGAGCTGAAGGAGAAGGTCAAGGCTGCCGAGGCCGCCCAGGGCGAGGCGGAGGAGCAGGTGCGCCGCCTGCAGTACTCCATCGCGAACGTGGTTGAGGGCGCGCCCGCCGGCGGCGAGGAGGACTTCGTTGTCCTCGAGCACGTCGGCGAGGTCCCCCAGTTCGACTTCGAGGTCAAGGACCACCTCGACCTCGGCGAGGCGCTCGGCATCATCGACATGAAGCGCGGCACCAAGGTCGGCGGCGCGCGTTTCTACTACCTCGTCGGCGACGGCGCGTGGATGCAGCTGGGCATGCTCATGCTCGCCGCGCAGAAGGCCCGCGAGGCCGGGTTCAAGGTCATGGTCCCGCCGGTGCTCGTGCGCCCGGAGATCATGCAGGGCACCGGCTTCCTCGACGAGCACGACGAGGAGATCTACTATCTCGAGCGCGACGACCTCTACCTCGTGGGCACCTCGGAGGTGGCCCTGGCCGGCTACCACCGCGACGAGATCATCGACTTAAGCGACGGCCCTCTGCTCTACGCCGGCTGGTCCTCCTGCTTCCGCCGCGAGGCCGGCTCCTACGGCAAGGACACCAAGGGCATCCTGCGCGTCCACCAGTTCGACAAGCTGGAGATGTTCGTCTACTGCAAGCCCGAGCAGGCCAAGGAGATGCACCAGAAGCTGCTCGGTCTCGAGCGTGAGATGCTCGCCGCCGTCGAGGTGCCCTACCGCATCATCGACGTCGCCGCCGGCGACCTCGGCTCCTCCGCGGCCCGCAAGTTCGACACCGAGGCGTGGGTGCCCTCCCAGAACACCTACCGGGAGCTCACCTCCACCTCGAACTGCACGACCTTCCAGGGGCGTCGACTGGCAACGCGCTACCGCGACGAGGACGGCAAGACCCAGACCGTGGCCACCCTCAACGGCACGCTGGCGACAACGCGCTGGCTCGTGGCCATCATCGAGAACAACCAGAACCCGGACGGCTCCGTCACCGTGCCCGAGGCCCTGCGCCCGTGGGTGGGCAAGGAAGTGCTGGTGCCCTAATGGCCCTCATCGAAGGACAGTTCGTTGTCGACCCGAGCTACGCCGCCGCCCCCGGGCACCCGACCGAGTCGCGCGAGCGCTTCTACAACCGCGTCATCCGCGTTGCCAAGGCCGTCTTCCGTGCCCAGGGCACACAGACGACGGTGCACGGGCTGGACAACCTCCCGGCCGAGGGCGGCGCGCTGCTGGCCATCAACCACACCGGCTGGTTCGACTTCATCTTCGCCGGGATGGGCCCGCACCTGAAGGGCAGGCGCCTGGTGCGCTTCATGGCCAAGGCCGAGGTGTTCAGCAAGCCCGTGATCGGGTGGCTGATGCGGGGCATGAGGCACGTGCCCGTCGACCGCTCCGCCGGGGCCGGGGCGGTGGACCGGGCCGTCGAGTTCCTCGCCGACGGCGGGCTGGTGGGCATCTTCCCGGAGGGGACGATCTCGCGCTCCTTCGAGCTGTCGGACTTCAAGACGGGCGGCGCGCGCATCGCCCAGCGCGCCGGGGTGCCGCTCATCCCCTGCGTGATCTGGGGCTCCCAGCGCATCTGGACGAAGGACCTGCCCAAGCGCCTCGGCCGCACGAAGACCCCGGTGATCGTGCGCTACGGCGCCCCGGTGCCCACCGACGGCACCCCCGAGGAGGTCACCGAGCGGCTCAAGGCGGCGATGTCCGAGCTGCTGGACTCCTCGCGCGCCGAGTACGCCGAGTCTTTCGGCCCCTTCCCGGAGGGTCAGGCCTGGATGCCGAAGTCGCTCGGCGGCGCCGCCCCCACGCCGGAGGAGGCCGCGGAGATCTACGCCCGCGAAAAAGAAGCGCGCAAGAAGAAGGCGTGATGCGGTGATGGCCCCGAGACTGATCATCAGCGACATCGACGGCACCTTCCTCAACAGCAACGGGCGAGTCACCCCGCGGCTGCGCGACGTGGTGATGCGGGCCGTGCGCTCGGGGGTCCACTTCGGCCTCGCCACCGGCCGGCCGCACCGCTGGCTGATTCCGGTGCTGGACCAGCTGCCCGTCAGCCCGGTCTGCGTCTGCGCCAACGGCGCGGTGGTCTACGACCCGTCCTCCGACTCGGTTCTCGAGTCATTCGAGCTGGAGCCCGACGTGATGGCCGAGATCGTCGGGGCCGTCGACTCCGTCATGGCACCTCTCGGCCTGCCCTACGGCTATGGCGCGGAGCGGGTGGGGCAGTCGGCCCTCGACCCCGAGGACGAGGTCTTCCTTGTCACCCCCTCCTACAACCCGGACGCGTGGGATTCGCGGTTCGGGGTCGTGCCCGTCGCCGAGCTTATCGACGTCCCCGCGGCCAAACTCCTCGTCCGCTGCCCGGAGCTGGTCTCGGCCGAGATGTTCGACCTCATCGCGCCGGTGGTGGAGTCCGAGTCCGCCCACGTCACCTACTCCATGGACGAGGGCCTGCTGGAACTGTCGCGCCCCGGGGTGAACAAGGCGACGGGCGCGTCGATCCTGGCGGCCCGCTACGGGGTGGAGCCGGGCGAGGTGATCACCTTCGGCGACATGCCCAACGACTGCGAGATGCTCGCCTGGTCGGGCATGGGCGTGGCGATGGCCAACGCGGCCCCCGTGGCGCTGGAGGCGGCGGACCACGTCACGGCCAGCAACGACGAGGACGGCGTGGCCCAGGTGCTCGAGCACTGGTTTTAGGGGCTGATGCGGCTCCGCCGCGGCCGGGGTTTCCTAAACTAGCCGCTATGCCGTACATCGCCGCCATAGATCAAGGGACGACATCGACGAGGGTGGTCATCACCACCACGGAGGGGCGGGTCGTCTCCCAGGCCCAGTTCGAGCACGGGCAGATCATGCCGCGCCAGGGGTGGGTCGAGCACGACCCGATGGAGATCTGGCGCAACACGCGCCGGGCGATCGCGGAGGCCCTGGCGCAGAAGGACATCACGGAGGGCGACATCGCCGCCCTCGGCATCACCAACCAGCGCGAGACGGCCGTGGTGTGGGACAGGGAGACGGGCAAGCCGGTCTACAACGCGATCGTGTGGCAGGACACCCGCACGAACCACGACGGCGACCCGGCCCGCCACATGCGCACCACCGGCCTGTTGCACAACTCCTACCCGGCGGGCCCGAAGTGGGCGTGGATCCTGGACAACGTCGAGGGCGCGCGCGAGCGGGCGGAGCGCGGCGAGCTGCTGGCCGGCACCATCGACACGTGGCTGATGTGGAACCTGACGGGCGGGGCCAGAGAGCCGGAGCGCGCGGTGCACCTGACGGACGTGACCAATGCCAGCCGCACCCTGCTCATGGACCTGAACACGCTGGACTGGGACGAGGCGCTGTGCGACGAGATCGGTGTGCCGCGGGTGATGCTGCCGGAGATTCGGGCGTCGATAGGCGAGTTCGCGCGTGTGCGGCCGCGGGGGCCGTTCGCGGGCGTGCCGATCACCGGGGTGCTCGGCGACCAGCAGGCGGCGCTGTTCGGGCAGGGGTGCCTCGCTGAGGGGGAGGCGAAGATGACCTACGGAACGGGGCTGTTCATGCTGCTCAACACGGGTGGCGCGGTGCAGCTCAGCGAGCACGGGCTGCTCAGCACCGTGGCGTACCAGCGCGCCGGTCAGGCCCCGGTGTACGCGTTGGAGGGCTCGGTGGCCGTGGGTGGGTCGCTGATCCAGTGGTTGCGCGACCAGCTGGGTATCCTGCGCACCGCCGCAGAGTCGGAGAGCCTGGCGCGCCAGGTGGACGACAGCGCCGGGGTGGTCATCGTGCCGGCGTTCTCGGGGCTGTTCGCCCCACGCTGGCGGTCCGACGCCCGGGGGATCATCACGGGCCTGACCCGCTTCGCCGACCGGCGCCACATCGCCCGCGCCGCGCTGGAGGCCACATGCCTGCAGACGCTCGAGGTGGTCCGGGCGATGGAGCAGGACGCGGGGGTGGCGATCGACGAGCTGCGCGTCGACGGCGGGATGACCGACAATGACCTGCTCATGCAGATGCAGGCCGACATCCTCGGCGCGCGCGTGGTGCGCCCGGGCAACATCGAGACCACGGTCATGGGCGCGGCCTCGGCGGCGGGGATCGGGGCTTCGGTTATCGACGCCCCACTCACCCTCGGGGAGTCCACTTCCTGGAACAACGAGATAGCCGGCCCCGTGAGGGACCGGCTTGTCTCGGCGTGGAAGGACGCTGTGGGCAGGTCCTACGGGCTGGGCTAATCCACGTTGATGTCCACGGCCTTCGTCTGCGGGTTGAAGGCGATGTGGCCGCCCTGGAAGTCCACCCGGACGAGGTCCTGGGCGGGGGAGTACTGGTCCGAGGTGGGCAGGCCGAGCGGGCCGCCGTCGAGGCCTTGCTGGAGCCAGGCGTCGGCAATCTCGCCGACGAGGGTGTGGACGTCGCCGCCGGAGTTCCTGATGGCGATGCCGTTTTCGAAGAAGGCGTAGCTGTTGCCGCCCACGCCGGCGGCGCCGGTCAGGGTGCCCAGCGTCGGCTCGAGCTGAGCCCAGGATTCGGCGGCCTCGTCCTTGCCGGCGAACTTGAGGATCGGCCCGATGTACGGGGTGATCTTGTCCAGGGTCAGGCCCGGGAGGATCTCGATCCCGCCGACGGTCTGCGCGCCGCCGGGCAGCAGGTCGTACTGCGCGGCGAAGAGGATGAGCACGCCGGCGATGGTGCCCGCGGCGCCGGCGACGGCGACGGGATCGCCCTCGGCCAGGCCGGTGAGGTCGAGGCCCTGCAGCTGGCTCGAGCCCTCCGGGGCGGTAACGGTGGTCGTGCCCCCGTTGGGGTTGGGCACGGTCTCCTTCGGGCGCGGGGTGTCCGGCGCAGTGAAGTCCGTCCCGGCCTTGACCGAGGTGGCCTTCGCGGCGGCGATGGTGCGGATCGCGCCGAGCTGGTTGTAGAGGTAGTCGCCGGGGCAGGTGTTGTAGTGGAAGTCGCGGTGGGCGTTGATGTTGTTGAACGTCGCGCCCTGGCCGGCGGCGTAGCGGCTGCCCTGGAAGTTGAAGTCGGCGGTGTGGAAGCTCTTGCCCATCGGGTCGAAGCCGGCGACGGCGGCCTTCCAGCCGATGATCTCGCCCATCGCCTGGATGGAGGCCTGGGTCGGTGCGGTCTTCTGGTAGTCGCCCAGCATGGACACGCCCCAGGTGTTCTGGTTGAAGCCGCCGACGTGGGCGCCCTCGACCGCCTTGTCCAGGCCGCCGGAGCGGCCCTCGTAGATGTTGCCGTACTTATCCACCAGGGCGTTGTAGCCCACGTCGCCCCAGCCGAGGGTGTTGGTGTGGTAGTCCCAGATGCCGCGGACGATGCCGGGGGCCTGGGCCTCGGTGTAGTTGTTGGAGCCGGCGGTGTGGTGCACGGTCACGGCGCTGACCGGGTCGGTGTAGGTGGGGTGGCTGGCCCAGCCCGCGCCCCACTGTGCGCGGGAGATGACCTTGGGCATGCCCTGCGCGTAGGTCTCGGCAACCGGGGCGATGTCGCCCTGGGCAGTGCCCTCGCCGCCGTCGAGGAAGATGGCGTCGAGGTCCTTGGCGGTGGTGGGGGCCTCGGACTCGGCGCGGCCGTCCTCCATGAGGTCGACGTTGCCGGTGGAGACCTGGATGCGGGTGGTGGGCTCGACGAAGATCGGCTCGGTGCCGAACTTCGCGGCGTTGGGCACGGACTCGGCCTGGTCCATGGGGAACCACTCGGACCAGGAGCCGTCCGCCTTGTGGGAGCGGACGTAGGCGACGATGTCGCGCTCGCCGGTCCAGGTCAGGCCGAACATGGTGAAGGGCGTCTCGCGGGTGAACTCCTTGACCACGCGGCGCTCCTGGCCGTCGCCGCCCTGGGTCTTCACGGCGGCGTCGTCGACGGTGACGTCGGCGCCATCGGCGAAGGAGGTGCTGGAGGAGGAGACCTCCATCGAGCCCTGGCCGATGGACTGGACCTGGAGGATCTGGTTGCCGCCGATGGCGGTGACGGCAACGAGGGCCGCCGAAACGAGGGCGGCCATGACGGGGTTAACCCGCGAGGATGACCTGGTGAGTCGTCGTCGTTGTTGCACGGTAGGGGCTCCTGTGGCAAGTGTGAAAACAGTTAATCAATGTGCAGTGTAGAGCACCGACAACCCTAAAGGAAGGATTGAGACTTCTGGGT
This sequence comes from Corynebacterium senegalense, assembly GCF_900411315.1. Taxonomy (GTDB): domain Bacteria; phylum Actinomycetota; class Actinomycetes; order Mycobacteriales; family Mycobacteriaceae; genus Corynebacterium; species Corynebacterium senegalense. Next base: position 1,570,741 of record NZ_LS990887.1, read on the forward strand.
GTGTCGCGCGTCGGGGCGTCGTGAAGCGAATGTGCGAAAATGGGGCCATGACTTATGACCTCATCGTTGTTGGATCCGGGTTCTTCGGCCTCACCGTCGCCGAGCAGGCCGCGAGCGAGCTGGGCAAGCGCGTGCTCGTGGTGGAAAAGCGCGGCCACATCGGCGGCAACGCCTACTCCGAGAAGGAGCCCGAGACCGGCATCGAGGTGCACAAATACGGCGCGCACCTGTTCCACACCTCCAACCAGCGCGTGTGGGAGTACGTCAACCGCTTCACCGATTTCACGGATTACCAGCACCGCGTCTTTGCCATGCACGACGGCACGGCGTACCAGTTCCCCATGGGGCTGGGCCTGATCAACCAGTTCTTCGGCCGCTACTACTCGCCGGAGGAGGCGAAGAAGCTCATCGAGGAGCAGCGCGAGGGCCTCGACCCCGCAGCCGCGACGAACCTGGAAGAGCGCGGCATCGCGCTGATCGGCAAGCCGCTCTACGACGCGTTCGTGAAGCACTACACCGCCAAGCAGTGGCAGACCGACCCCACCGACCTGCCGCCGGAGATCATCTCGCGCCTGCCGGTGCGCTACACCTTCAACAACCGCTACTTCAACGACACCTACGAAGGCCTGCCTGTCGACGGCTACGCCGCGTGGCTGGAGAAGATGGCGGCGCATGAGCATATCGATGTACGTACCGACACCGACTGGTTCGAAGTCCGCGACTCCATCCGCGCTGAGAACCCCGACGCGCCGGTGGTCTACACCGGCCCGCTTGACCAGTACTTCGACTACGCCGAGGGGCGTCTGGGCTGGCGCACCCTCGACTTCGAGCAGGAGGTCCTCGAGGTCGGTGACTTCCAGGGCACCCCGGTGATGAACTACAACGACGCGGACGTGCCGTACACCCGCATCCACGAGTTCCGCCACTTCCACCCGGAGCGGTCTGAGTACCCGTCCGACAAGACGGTGATTGTGAAGGAGTACTCCCGCTTCGCTTCGGAGGATGATGAGGTGTACTACCCGATCAACACCCCGGAGGACCGCGAGAGGCTGGAAGCCTATCGACGCCTCGCCGCCGCCGAATCCGAGCAGCACAACGTCCTGTTCGGCGGCCGCCTGGGCACCTACCAGTACCTGGACATGCACATGGCCATCGCCGCCGCGCTGACCTTGTTTGACAACCAGCTGCGCCCGTTCTTCGAATCCGGCCAGCCGTTGAGCCAGCCGCGCGGGCACTAGGGGCTGAAGGCAACCTTGCCGTCATGGAAGGTGCTAAGATGCTGACGGCGCATTCAAATTTTCGAAGGTCAGGTGCTCACTTGGAGTCGTGGTCGACTGGGCGTTCATTCGCAGAATTCCGGGAGCAGGTTCAAGGTGTTGAACGGGATCCTCAGAAGTTCCTAACTGCATATATGCTGGATGGTCCTTGCTTTGCGATTCCAAAAATGCCGAAATACTCTGCGTTTCGTCATGAAGTGGCTGAGGTGCTCAGTCCTACCAGTGACCTTGGTTGCACCATCTTAGTGGAAGGGGTCCGGGTTGTCGGGAGCGGCAAGCTAGGTTACTCCTTGAATCCGAAACAGTTTTTCAAACCCTTCGATGCAGCTAACGGGTCGGATTTAGACGTTGCTATCGTTTCGGAAACACTCTTTGAGAAATCCCTGGAGGACCTACAGGCCATGAAGTTCCATCAGGAGCTAAATCGCAGTCTGGTTGGAAAACCGCTGTCGGAAGCGCATTTCCGACAGATTTATATCCTAAGGTCGATCTTGGACGGTTTCGTACCACTTGAAAGTGTGCTCACCAGGATGAGATATGGACAGCAGTGGTCCAAAGCAAGGGATTCGCTAATACAGACTCTGGGATCTGGCTATGAAGACATAGAGATCAACTTTCGTCTCTACAAATCGTCGGAGCATCTGAGGGCTTACCAGCTCAGATCGATTGAACGTGCCATCACTGAACTTGATAAAAGGAACGCAGCTAATGGACGCATTTAGCATCGAGTCGAAAACCGTCGCTGACTTCTGGGGCATGCATCAGCGTGACGAATTAATTCTCCAGCCAGACTATCAGCGCAAAGTCGTCTGGCCGCAAGAGGCTAAAGATTCGCTTATGGAAACGATCTTGCTCGGCTACCCTATTCCGGAGATCTACCTAGAGTACGCTACGGACGCTGAAGGTAATCAAACTGTTTCTGTAGTGGATGGGCAACAGCGTCTGAGCGCCCTGATTCATTTTCTATCGAACGATTACAGCTTGGATTCACTTTCTGATGAGCGTTCGCGTGAATTTCACGGAAGATACTTCAAGGATCTTTCGGAGGACGTAAGAATGGCGTTCTTTCAATACACATTTCCGGTCCGCAAATTGCTTAATCTCAATGATGAGACCGTTAGGGAAATCTTTGCTCGAGTGAACAGGGTCAACATGACCCTGACGAGTCAAGAGATTCGCAACGCCTTGCTGCCTGGCCGTTTTATGGATTTCCTTCGTGACTGCGTAAGCCATCCGGTGAATCAAAGGGCGGGGCTGTTCAGCGTTACAAGGCAGATGAGGGGAGGTGACCTAGAGTTCTATGCAGACGTATTCGGGTCCTGCCTATTCGGGATTCCTAATAAGCGCAAGGGTTTCGATGAGAGGTATAACACACTTTCCGAAGACTTTGATGCCTATTCCGATGAGGCAGACAACTTTATTGCACTGCTAACGCTGATTGAAGACATTGTTAAATGGTCGCCTCGGACCCGCTGGTCCAACATTGTTGACATGTACACACTTCTCCTAGCCTCTTACAGTTTGTTCTCTGAACTGAAAAGCTTAGATGATGCGGGACGTGAGAAGGTTGCGGGTGCCCTGGATAGTTTTCAAGCGGCTGTTAACGAAAAGAAGAGAAGATCCGGGGGAGAGGATGGTCTAGCCAGTTTCGCAAAGCAACTCGGAGTGAGCCTTGAGAAGGCCCGCGATTGGGTGGTTCAGTATGAGACCGGAATCCGTAACTCGTCAGACCTAGGCGCAAGGCGGAATCGAAATCAGGCTCTAGTCGAGGTTATGCGAGAAGCTTTTGCGTAAGCCGGCCGTCGATCTTTCTTCTCGGGGCCTACAAATGCGGTATGGCACTACCGCTTGTCTCCTGCGGTAAGGATAAAAAACGCGACGTAGAGTTCCTTGCTGTCAGATCGGGTGGGGGCGGATCTTCGAATTTCTGACATCACCTAGCGTGCGTGGCGCGCCTCCCAGCGGTCTCGGCCGGTGCCGCTCTGTCGGTCTTCCAAAAGCACGCCCGCCACTACTACGAGGAAGGCAGAACGATCGCTTGGCAGCGTGCACACTAGTGAACAGTGCCCACGCCTGTAGACGATCTCGAAAAAGCCGAAGCTTGCCGCGGTCTACAGCAGGGTTGATTTGGCGTCAAGTTGGCATACTTTTCTCGAGGTAGGGAAGAACTTCTGCCCCGGCACGAGAGGCACCGTGCGGGGGAGCAGGATGGTCGCGCGGTAGTTGATAGCTCCTCTGCTATCGGGATTCACCATTCGTAAATGATACTCATTTCCGCGGTATAGGGCACCATTATCTTCGTCTGCGTTGAAGATACATTAAACCAAAAGGGTCATTATCCGGCGGAATGGTATGGACAGGATTGGCCAGCCGGTTCGGCAGATTGCTCACCGCAGGTTTGACTCGGCCGGTGTCAAAAATTCCTAGGATGGCCAGAATCCATAGAAAGACGCGGCGTCGGAAACTCGCCGCTCCGAGGAAATACATCACGTCGGGTACCCAGGGCAGCGATGAATGGAAGCAGTAATGTCGATTGCTGCTTTGGATCCGTAAGCGCTCTCATCAAGGTCGGGTGTTGTGGCCAAACACTCCGCTATCATGACCCCGCGTGGGAACATTCATAGCACTAATCGGGCTGCTTCTAGCCACCGTCCTCGTCGCCGCAGTAGGTGAGCGCACCGGCCTGCCGTGGCCGGCGCTTTTGACCGTGGTGGTGGCGCCGGTCATCTTCATTCCGGGCATTGACACGGTGTCCATCCCTCCGCACCTGATCCTGCCGATCTTCCTGCCGCCGCTGTTGTGGTCGCTGGCCCGGCGCACGAGCTGGGGGCAGATCCGCTCCCAGCTCAACGTGGTGCTGACCATGTCCGTCATCCTGGTGTTCCTCACCATCGCGGCGCTGACCGCCACGGCGATGTGGATGCTGCCGGGGCTGAGCCTCGCCGCCGCGATGGTCCTCGCCGCCGCGATCGCGCCGCCGGACCCGGTGGCTGTGGACGCGGTGGCGGGCCCGGCTGGCATCCCGAAGCGCATCACCAGCACCCTGCAGACTGAGGGGTTGTTCAACGACGCCGCCTCCATCGTCACCTTCAACGTCGCCATGGCGGCGGCGGTGGCTCACGGCGAGGTCGACTTCACCAAAGGGTTTTTCCAGTTCCTGTACGCGGCGGTCGCCGCCGTGGTTATCGGCCTGGTCGTGGGCCGGCTGGCCGCCATGTTCGCTAACTCCGTGCCGGATTCGGTGATCCGCACCGCGTTTACCTGGGTGCTCCCGTTCGCCATCTACGCGGGCTGCGAGGCCATCGAGGCCTCCGGCGTCATCGCTATCGTCATCGCCGCAGTGGAAATGTCGTCGCGCTCCGCCATGACCGCCGAGGACCGCCTGACCGGCCATTCGTTCTGGGAGACGGTGGAACTGCTCTTCACCGGCGTTGCGTTCGGCCTGATCGGCATGAGTGTGCGCGACGCACTCGACACCGCCGGCACGCACATCTGGCAGGCGGTGCAGGTCGGCGTCGTCTTCTCGGCGGTGGCTTTCGCTGTCCGGTTCGCCTGGATGTTCGTGCTGTACAAGATCAACCAGAACATGCACCACACCAATGTCTCGCCGCTGCGGATGCAGGAAGTGCTGCTCATGGCGTGGGCTGGCATGCGCGGCCTGGTCACGTTGGCGCTGGTGCTAGCTATTCCCGCGTCCACAACCGCGTACCACCACGAGCTTTCGGTCATCGCCCTGACCGTGCTCACCTGCACGATGGTGGTGCCCGGGCTGCTGCTCCCGTGGCTCGTGGACAAGCTCGACTTGCAAAACGGACCGGGCGGGGACAAGGCCGTCGAGGAGCTGAACCAGCGCGCCTACGCCGCTGCGCGCAAAGCGGTGAAGCAGCACGGCGAGGAGTTCGCGCCGGAGGCCTACGCGATGGTGCAGGAATGGCTCGATTCCATCGCGGAGAAGCGCCTGCAAGACCCCGAGGGCTCCGAGGAGCGTAAGCAAGCCTTCAAGCGCGCTCGCGCCGGCGCTCTGCAGATGCAGCAAGTGGCACTACGGGCTGCGAGTAGGGAGCTGCAGCAGGCGCGCCGGGAGCGCCAGTACAATCCCGCCGATGTCGACGCGGTGCTGGCAGACCTGGACAAGCTGATCCTCGCCCGCGACCGCAGCGCGCTCGCCGCACCCAGCACGCTGTGGGAGCCGGAAGAGTAGCCGCCCAAGGGTAGGGCTCAATTGCTTATCGACGAGCCTCCGGAGCGCCGCCGGTATCGCCCCCACCGAACTCGCGGCGGAAATCCCCGTCCCAGTCGATGTCGCCAACCGTCTCAGGCGGGGAGGCGTGGCCGAACTGGCGGTCGCCGTCGGCGTAGTGGGTCTCCGGCAGGCCGTACAGGTCCTGCTCGAGCGTGTCGGGGTGGCGGTCGTTGGCGGCCTGGATGCCCATCACCAAAAACACTGCGCCCGCGACGGCGGCGGCGATGCCGGTGAACACGGCCGTCGGCCCGGACAGGAACGCAAACGACAGGACGGCCACCACGATCAACGCCACGGCAGCGGCGTAGTTGCGACCCGAGGAATTGCCTGTGCTGTTCATGGGGCCGAGTATTCCAGAGCGGAAAGGTCGGCGCGGAGCATCGGGACGCTCTGGATCACCATGTAGATGCCGACGATGGCGGCGATCCAGAGAAGCGTCACTTTTGCCTCGTACTCGAGGCGGGGGATAAGGCGTTCAAGCCGCGGGAAAAACTTTTGGCCGAAGAGCAGTGCGAAGGTAGCGAGGACACCTGTTGGCACGATCATAATGAGGCAGTAGATGCCCACGGCTCCAGCCTTTGCCACGGATGGGATATCCCAGCTGCCGATGATGCCCATCGCTGCGATGTACGGCAGCATCGTCGCCGCCTCGGTAAGCGATGCGCCGAGGCCCAGGGCGACCATGCTTGGAACACTGCTTATTGCGCTGGCCGCGTGTTTCGGCAACTGCCCGGGTTCGGGCTTCTTGGGGTTTGGTGCGAAGATGCCGAAGATCGCAAGGGCCGCGCCCAGTATCAACGTGATCCATGGGAAGACGTCGGTCTGCGTGACCCGTTCGGCGACCGAGCCCAGGCTGGCGAACCCGAGGAGCAGTCCCAGCCCGAGGAGGAAGTAGACCGCCGCAACTGTGACCAGGTACGTAGCCAGCGCTGGCACTCTCACAGCGCGCCAGTGGACGATGAGCGCGAGGGGGATGACAAGGGTGCCCAGGCTCAGGCTGTCAAGCAGCGCCAATCCAACAACGGGGATGACCGAACTCATGGGGATCTCCGGATCTCTCGTACGAACGTACTGCGACTTACGAACGTACGAGAATCTAGACTGGGGTGCAACCATGAATGACTTTTCCCTGGACCATCAGTTTTCAGAATCGGCCGCGGCAATTGCAGACGCCACTATCCGCATCATTGCGTCGCGGGGGCTCGATGCCGTGAGCGTGCGGGAGGTGGCGAAAGAATCCGGGTTCGCCGCCGGCTCGGTGCAATATCATGCTCCGAACAAGGACACCCTGCTGGCGCACGCGTTCATTCGCTCCATTCAGCGCCAGGGGGAGCGAGTGGCTGCAGTTTCTGAAAGGGGAGACAAGCTCGAAACCTGGGTGACGAGGCTTGCCGAGCTCCTCCCGATCGGAGGGGTGCGTTCCGAAGACGCCGCAATCTGGGTCACGTACGGCTCCGCCTCTGCGACCCGGGACTGGATTGCGAATCTCTATACCGAGGTCCTCGAAGACTTTCAGAGCAGTGTTGTCCTTGCGCTCGGTGGTGAGGAGGCTGCAAAGCCCAAGGCACGCCTAGTTACCGCTCTGGTCGACGGCCTTACGCTGGACAATCTGCGGGTTTCAGAAGCGGAGGCCGCCCGAATCGTGGCAGACCTCCGCGTAGGCCTGGGCCTGCTCTTCGCCAGCTAACCCCCGTTGAGCCGCGAGCCACACCAAGGAAACACCTGCAGAGCGGTTACGCTTGGACTCTGACTGCCCACAATAGAAAGTGAGAGCTGTGGAGACGAGCAAGACCCTGGCCGTGGACACGCTGCAGCGCGTCCTCCTGCCCAAGAAGGGCGAGCCGCACGACGTGCGCATGCTGTACCTGATCGAGGCGGAGCAGAACAAGCAGCGCCTGCGCTGGCCGGACCGCACCCGGCTGAGCATCCCGGCGGGCGCCGAGGTGTCCTTCCAGACCTACTTCAACGCCTTCCCGGCGTCGTACTGGCGCCGCTGGTCGCAGCTCGACCGCGTCATCCTCTCCCTCGACGTCGAGGGGGAGGCCACCGTTTCCGTCTACCGCTCCAAGCACGACGGCGTGCGCATCTCCGTGGTCAACGTGGAAGCGCGCGACGAGCACGTGGAGATCCCCCTCGAGCTGCGCAACTTCGAGGACGGCGGCTGGCTCTGGTTCGACGTCACTGCCGAATCCGACGCGGTGGTGACCAACGCCGGCTGGTGCGCCGACCGGCTGCCGCAGGCGCAGACCATGCCGGACGGCACGCAGGTCGGGCCCTTCCCCAAGGAAGTGGCGGTGGGCATCCCCACCTTCAACCGCCCGCGCGACGCCGTCAACGCGCTGCACGCGCTGTCCGAGGACCCGGTGGTGCTCGAGGCGATCACCAGCGTCCTCATGCCCGACCAGGGCAACCAGCACCCGGCCGACGAGCCGGACTTCGCCGACGCCGAGGCCAGGCTCGGCGGCAGGCTGCGCATGTTCTCCCAGGGCAACCTGGGCGGCTCCGGCGGCTACTCGCGCATCATGTACGAGGGGGTGGGGAGCACGGATGCGCCCTACATCCTCTACATGGACGACGACATCGCCATCGAGCCCGACTCCATCCTGCGCGCCGTCCAGGCCGCCCGCTACGCGAAAAGCCCGATTCTCGTGGGCGGGCAGATGCTCAACCTGCAGGACCGCGCCCAGCTGCGCACCACCGGCGAGGCGGTGGACCCGCACACCTTCATGTGGGGCGCGGCCCCCCACGCGGTCTACGACCACGACTTCTCCGCCTACCCCCTCGGTTACCTGGGTACCCCCGAGGAACAGGCGGACCCGCGCAAGCGCGACTCGCGCGCGCTGCACCGCCGCGTCGACGTGGACTACAACGGCTGGTGGATGAACCTCTTCCCCCGCGTCGTCGCCGAAAAGCTCGGGCTGCCCCTGCCGCTGTTCATCAAGTGGGACGACACCGAGTACGCCCTGCGCGCCAAGGCGGCGGGCTTCCCGACGGTCACCTGGCCCGGCATCGCCATCTGGCACATGGCCTGGGCCGACAAAGACGACGCGATCGACTGGCAGGCCTACTTCCACCTGCGCAACAGGCTCATCGTCGCGGCGATGTACCACGAGGGCGCCGGCCCCGGCGGCATCCTGAAGAACATGCTGAAGTCCACCTACAAGCACATCATGTGCATGGAGTACTCCACCATGGCCATCCAGATCGAGGCCATGAAGGACTTCCTGAAGGGCCCCGACCAGCTCTTCGACATCCTCGAGTCGAGCCTGCCGCGCATCCAGAACGTGCGCAAGGACTACCCGGACGCTCAGGTCATCGCGTCCGCGGCCGAGCTGCCCGCCCCCACCGGCGCGCCGGGCGTGCCCACCGCCAACATCGGGGGGCGCCTAGCCAAGATCAAGAAGATCCCCTGGGCCGTCAAGGCGCTGCGCCACCAGCTCTCCGGCGAGGACCGCGCCCACTGGCAGGCCCCGCAGCTCAACCTCACCGCCGACGAGGCGCGCTGGTTCACCCTCGCCCGCGTCGACTCCGCCACCGTCTCCACCGCCGGCGGCACCGGCGTGGCCTTCCGCAAGCGCGACAAGCAGCTTTCCGACGACCTCCTGGCGCAGACCAAGGACCTGCACAAGCAGATCACCGAGCGCTGGCCCGAGCTGCAGGCCGCCTACCGCGGCGCGAAACCCGAGCTGACCAGCCGCGAGAACTGGGGGAAGATCTTCGATGAGCAAGCGTGAGAGCGACCTGCTCGTCGCCGTCCAGTCGGCTTTGTTCACCCCCGCGGTGACGAAGGCCGCGCGCGGGCTGAGCCACTTCGGCGAGCACGACCTGGGCTGGATGGCCCTGGCGGGCGTCGGGATGGGCGTCGACAAGCGGCGGCGGCGGCAGTGGGCGGCGCTGGGGGCGGGGACCTTCGCGGCGCACGCGGCCTCCGTGGTGATCAAGCGCATAGTGCGCCGCTCGCGCCCCCACGACCCCCGCGTGCGCATCGGCGTGAGAACGCCCTCCAAGCTGAGCTTTCCCTCCTCGCACGCGACGAACACCGCGGCCGCCGCCGTGCACCTGGCGGACATCACGGGCTCCAAGCTGCCGTATGTCGGCGTTCCGATCATGATGCTTTCGCGTATGGTGCTTGGCGTGCATTACCCGACTGACACCCTCGCGGGTGCCCTCCTCGGCGCGGGTGTTGCCTCAGCAACCATCAAGGCGGAGAAGGAGACGCGGTGAGCGAACCCCACGAGCCACTACTGAAGTCCGAGCCCCACACCGAGGGCGTGGACGTCGCCCGGAAGAAGACCCCGCCGAAGAACCTGCCCGACGCGATGATCAAGGGCCTGCGCCCGAAGCAGTGGGTGAAGAACGTCCTCGTGCTCGCGGCCCCCCTCGCCGCCGGCGCGGGTGCCTTCACCTCCCGCACCGCCATCGACGTCGCGCTTGCCTTCGTGGTGTTCTGCCTCGGCGCCTCCTCGATCTACCTGGTCAACGACGCCCGCGACGTGGAGAGCGATCGCGAGCACCCGACCAAGCGCTTCCGCCCGATCGCCTCCGGCATGCTGCCAGTCAACCTCGCCTACGCGATGGCCTTTGCCCTCATCGTCGCCGCGGTCGGGCTGTCGCTGCTGGCCACCGACGGCCCGGCGCTCGCCGTGGTCATCGGCGTCTACATCGCACTGCAGCTGGGCTACTGCTTCGGCTGGAAGCACATCCCCGTGATCGACATCGCGCTGGTCTCCTCCGGCTTCATGCTGCGCACCATGGCCGGCGGTGTGGCGGCCAACATCGAGCTGTCCCAGTGGTTCCTCCTCGTCGCCGCCTTCGGCTCGCTGTTCATGGCCTCGGGCAAGCGCTACGCGGAGATGCTCCTGGCGCAGGAGACCGGGGCGAAGATCCGCAAGGCGCTCGAGGGCTACACCCCCACCTACCTGCGCTTCGTGTGGACCCTGTCGGCCACGGCCGTGGTCATGTCGTACGCCCTATGGGGCTTCCAGCTCTCCTCGGCCGTCGACGGGCCCGCCGCGATCTGGTACCAGATCTCCATGGTGCCCTTCGTCATCGCGATCCTGCGCTACGCGGCCGAGGTCGACGGCGGCCACGGCGGCGCCCCGGACGAAATCGCCCTCGAGGACCGGGTGCTGCAGCTGCTCGCCCTGCTCTGGATCTTCTGCATCGTCATGGCTGTCTACATTGTTCCCGCCTTGACACAGTAAAGTCATCCAGGTGACACGAAACGCCCGCCTCTCCCTGCTGCTTTCCGCCGCGGCCGCGGGCGTTTTCGCCTTCGTCGGCGGCTGGCAGCGCCGCTGGATCAGCGACGACGGCCTCATCGTCCTGCGCACCGTGCGCAACCTCCTGGCCGGCAACGGCCCCGTGTTCAACGCCGGCGAGCGCGTCGAGGCGAACACCTCGACGCTCTGGCAGTACCTGATCACCCTGTTCGGGTGGCTGCCCGGCGTCCGCCTCGAGGACGTGGCCATGTGGCTCGCGCTGCTGCTCACCACGGCCGGGGCGGTGGTGGCCACCCGGGCGAGCGCCCGCTTCTGGGGAACGGCCACCGTGGTCGTGCCCTTCGGCGTGATCCTCTACTTCGCGCTGCCGCCCGCCCGCGACTTCGCCACCTCCGGCCTCGAGTGGGGCCTGTGCCTGTTCTGGCTCTCCGCGTGGTGGGCGCTGCTGGTGGCGTGGGCGCAGCCGTCCGGGCGCCGCGCGGCCCTGCCGGTGGGTTACTTCCTCGCCTTCTGGGCGGGCCTGTCGTGGCTGGTCCGGCCCGAGTTCGCCCTCTACGGCGGCGTGACCGGGTTCGTCCTGCTCGCCCACAGCCCGCGCCGGTGGGCGGGGATCCTGGCGGCGGCGCTGCCCGTCCCCGCCGCCTACCAGATCTTCCGCATGGGCTACTACGGCCTGCTCACGCCCCACACCGCCGTGGCGAAGTCGGCGGCGGACTCCGAGTGGGCGCAGGGCTTCGGCTACGCCTGGGACTTCCTCGCGCCCTACGCGCTGTGGGCCCCGCTTATCGTCGCGCTCGCGTTCGGCGTGTGGCTGCTGCGGGGGGAGCGCGGCCGCAGCCGCGTCATCGTCCTGCTCGTGGTGGGCTGCGCGCTCGTGCACGTGCTGTACGTGCTGCGCGTCGGCGGCGATTTCATGCACGCGCGCATGCTGCTGCTGCCCCTGTTCGCCCTGCTGCTTCCCGTCCTCACCGTGCCCGCCCGGCCCGCCACGGCGCTCGCGGCGGCGGCCGCCGTGGTGTGGGCCGGGGTGGTCATCGTCCGCGGCCACCCGCTGCCGGACGACCTGGAGCGCCGCAGCGCCGACACGCTGGGGATCGTCGATGAGCGCGAGTTTTGGACGATGGCTGTCCGGCGCGAGTCCGGTAACCCGCCGCGGCACGCCGAGGACTTCCTCGGGTCCAAGCTCATGGGCAACTGGCCCGACGCCCTGTCCGAGTCCCAGGCCAACGGTGCGGCGCAGATGATCGTCGGACGGGTAAGCCGCGACCCGGAGACCTTCGCGTGGTTCTACCGCCCTCGCTTCACGAGCGACTCTGACCTGCAGGAGCTCCCTCTGACGGCTTACCTCATCAACCTCGGAATGACGGGGATGAACTCCGGGTTGGACGTGCGCGTGCTCGACACCGTCGGGCTGAGCACCCCGCTCGCCGCGCGCATGCCACGCGACCCGGACGGTCGCGTCGGCCACGACAAGCACCTCATCCCGGAATGGCAGGTGGCGGACACCGCGACGGATCTCGACGCTCTGCCCGACTGGATCGACAGGGAAACGGCCATGCAAGCCCGGGCGGCGCTGCGGACGCCGGAGCTGGCGGAACTTCTGGCGTCGTCACGCGAGCCGATGAGCCTGAAACGTTTTGGGAAGAACCTCCGATATGCCCTTCAGGGCGGTCGAACGCTGGAGCTTAGCGACGACCCGTCGGTCTACCTGGACGAAGCGACCCTGCGCAGGATCGCGGACGGGGAAGACGTCGGTCGAGTGGGCACCCGCATCGCCTGGCCCGCTTCTGCCAACAACTAGCCAAAAAAGCAACGAATTGATAACGTCGACGTAGCTTTTTACTGTCAACCACCCTGAGGGGGCCTTGTGAACGCGACTGGAACCATCAAGCGCGCGCTCATCGCACTGCTTGTCACACTTGGAACCGCGGTCGGCCTAGTCGCCACCGCCCCGAACGCCTCGGCGGCGAACCGCGACTGGTTGCGCCCCGACTCCAACGGTTCCTGCGACTGGGACACCGTGCAGTTCTGGGTGCAGCGCTGCGACGTCTGGTCGCAGGCGATGAACCGCAACATCACCGTCCAGATCCAGCCCGCCGCGCGCGGCGGCAACGCCGGTCTCTACATGCTCGACGGCCTGCGCGCCACCGAGCAGACCAGCGCCTGGGTCAACGATGTCAACGCGGCGAAGACCTACGTCGACTCCAACATCACCCTGGTCATGCCCGTCGGCGGAGCGAGCTCCTTCTACGCGGACTGGGAGGCCCCGGCGACCTACAACTTCGACGACCCGGTCATCTACCAGTGGGAGACCTTCCTCACCAGCGAGCTCCCGAACTACCTGGCGGACAACTTCGGCGTTGCGCGCAACAATAACTCGATCCTCGGCCTGTCCATGGGCGCGACCGCCGCGATGAACCTCGCCGCGAAGCACAATGACCAGTTCCGCCAGGTGCTGTCCTTCTCTGGCTACCTCACCACCACCATGCCGGGCTCGCAGACCGCGCTGCGCGCCGCGCTCCTCGACGGCGGCCTGTACAACATCAACGCCATGTACGGCCCCGTGATCAGCCCGCGCCGCTTCGAGAACGACCCCTTCCTCAACATGGAGGGCCTGCGCAACTCGGACGTCTACATCTCCGCCGGCTCCGCCGTGCCCGGCCCCGCCGACGCGGGCTACAAGCCGGAGCACCAGGCCTCGGGCATCGCGCTGGAGTCCTACTCCAACCTGACCACCCGCGTGTGGGCCCTGAAGGCCCGCGCCACCGGCCTGCGCTTCACCGAGGTCTACACCCCGACCGGCCTGCACAACTGGCAGCAGTTCGGCGGGCAGATGGAGGACACCAAGGACCGCGTCCTGGACGTGATGAACGCCTGGTAGAGCGCGCATGAAACCGCTAGCCGTCGTCACCGGCGCCACCTCAGGGATTGGCCGGGCGACGGCTTTGCGCTTGTCGGGGGACTACGAGGTCATCGGCACTGGCCGCGACCCCTCGCGCATCGCCGACCCGTTGCCCGGCGTCAGCTATGTCGCCCTCGACCTGGGCAACCCGGAGTCGATCCGGCTGTGCGCCGAGGAGATCCTCGCCCGCGGGGTGCCCGCAGTGCTGGTCAACAACGCGGGGGAGTCGCAGTCCGGGCCCTTCGAGGAGCTGCCGCGCGAGGCGCTCGAGCGCCTCTTCCAGGTCAACGTGATCGGGCACGTGGACCTGACGCAGCGGCTGCTGCCCGCGATGCGGGCGGCCGGGCGCGGCAGGGTCATCATGATCGGTTCCATGCTGGGCAGCTTCCCGCTGGCGTGCCGCTCCAGCTACGTGGCGTCCAAGGCGGCGCTCAAGGGATTCGCCTTCGCGGCGCGGAGCGAGCTCGCGCCCTTCGGGGTGCAGCTCTCGGTGGTGGAACCGGGGTCCATCGCGACGGGGCTGTCGCAGCGGCGCACGGGGTACGTCGACAAGCGCGGGCCCTACGCGGGGGAGTACGCGACCATGCTGGACCGGCTCAACCGCAACGAGCGCTCCGGCATTGCCCCCGAGCGGGTGGCGGAGGAGATCGCGCGGGCGGTCGCGGCGCGGCGGCCCCGGCCGCTGTACGCGTGCGGGTCGATGGCGCGGGTCGTGTTCCCGCTGGCGCGCCTCCTGCCGCTCGACGCGATGCTGCGTCTGGTCGCGCGGAAGCACGGCCCGTAGATTTCCTGGCGTGTCGGAGGCTAAAGTCTCAAGTAAGACTTAATGTTTCGTGTACTGTAACGACACGAACTCACTAGCCGATACCTTCGTTGTATGCGCACGCCGGGGGAGGGGAACCCTCGGACACGGGTACGACGACGGACTCACTACGCGACCTCATATCAGGAAAAGGCAGGATAACCATGCGAGATCACCGTTCCCCGCGTCCGCAGCTGCGACGCACGTGGCTTGTGGCGGCCGCCGTCCCGACGGCGGCGGTCGTGGGAGTGGGCGCCGCCCCCGCGATGGCGCAGGTCAACCTCCCCTTCAGCTCCTCCAACGGCAGCCTGTCCGACAACATCCGGCCCTCGGACCCGCCGAAGCGCACCCCGATTGAGGTGGACAAGAACCCGCAGATCCCCGGCCTGCCCGAAGGCGTGACCGTGGACCGCATCGAGTGGCTGACCAACCGCCGCGTCGCCGTCTTCATCAAGTCCGCCGCCATGCCGGAGCAGCTCATGCAGGTGCAGATCCTCCTGGCCCGCGACTGGCACTCCAACCCGAAGGCCACCTTCCCGGAGGTCTGGGCCCTCGACGGCCTGCGCGCCCGCGACGACGAGAACGGCTGGACCATCGAGACCAACATCGAGCAGTTCTACGCCGACAAGAACGTCAACGTGATCCTGCCCGTCGGCGGCGAGTCCTCCTTCTACTCCGACTGGCAGCGCCCCGACAACGGCAAGAACTACAAGTGGGAGACGTTCCTGACCAAGGAGCTCGTCCCCGTGCTCAAGAACGAGTTCCGCTCCAACGAGAAGCGCGCCGTCGTGGGCATCTCGATGGGCGGCACCGCCGCGATGAACCTCGCCGAGCGCAACCCCCACCTGTTCGATTTCGTCGGCTCCTTCTCCGGCTACCTCGACACCACCACCACCGGCATGCCCGCGGCGATCCGCGCCGCGCAGCAGGACGCCGGTGGCTACAACACCGACGCCATGTGGGGCCCGGCCGGCTCCCAGGACTGGATCGACCACGACCCGAAGCTCGGCATCGAGAATCTCGCCGGCAAGACCGTCTACGTCTCCTCCGGCTCGGGCCGCGACGACTTCGGCAGCCCCGACTCCGTGGCCAAGGGCGCTGCCAACCCGGCCGGCGTGGGCCTCGAGGTCATCTCGCGCCTGTCCACCCAGACCTTCGTGGACTACGCCGCGCGCACCAGCGTCAAGCCGATCACCCAGTTCCGCCCCTCCGGCGTGCACTCCTGGGAGTTCTGGCAGTTTGAGATGACCCAGGCCTGGCCCTACATCGCCAATGCCCTGGGCGTTTCCCAGGAGGATCGCGGCGCCGACTGCGCCCCGATCGGCGCGATCGCCGAGGCCACCAAGTCCGGCATCATCGGCAGCTGCGTCAACAACGAGTACGACGTCGCCGGCGGCAAGGCCGAGGACTTCCGCGGCGGGCAGGCGTTCTGGTCGCCGGACACCGGCGCGCACGCCCTGTACGGCGCGATCCTGGCCAAGTACAACGGCCTGGGCGGCGCCGCAGGCTGGCTCGGCTTCCCCACCACGGGCGAGACCCGGACCCCGGACGGGCGCGGCCGCTTCGTGCACTTCCAGAACGGCTCCATCTACTGGACCCCGCAGACCGGCGCCTATGCCATCCCGGGCGATATGTTCAAGGCCTGGGGTGAAAACGGCTGGGAGAACGGCCACCTGAAGTACCCGGTGGCTGAGGCCCAGAAAATCGGCGATGGATACGTCCAGGAGTTCGAGGGTGGTTTTCTCACCCGCAACCCGGACGGCACCAGCCACTACATCGTCCACGGCGCGATCGGCGCGAAGTACCGCGAGATCAACACCGCGGCCTCCGACCTCGGCTACCCGAGGGGCAACGAGCGCGCGGTCGATGGCGGCTCCTTCCAGGAGTTCGAGAAGGGCAACATCTACTGGTCGGAGCAGACCGGCGCCCACGTCATCTACTACGGCGACATCTTCGACGCCTGGGGCAAGCAGCTCTGGGAGCAGGGCCCCCTCGGCTGGCCGACCTCCGACATGAAGGCCGTCCCGGCCGGCGGGCTGACCATCGACTTCCAGAACGGGAAGCTCGAGCAGGTCAACGGCACCGTGAAGGAAACGAGGCGCTGATGCGACAGGCCAGCGCAGTCCTCGCCCTCGCCGCCTCCGCCCTCATCCTCGCCGCCTGCGGGGAGGCCACGGTGGACAGCTCGGACGTGACCGCCTCTTCGTCCTCGGCCGCCCCGACGGAATCGACGGCATCGAGCGCGTCGACAACGACGAGCGCATCGAGCGCGTCGAGCTCCCCGTCCGCGCCGGGCTCCCCGCAGGCCAGCTCCGCCTCCGCCGCGACGGATGGCGAGCAGCCCGCCCGGGAGATCTCTTCGGTGCCGGACCAGGCGTCGCGCTACTCGCCGGAGGAGCAGAAGTTCCTGGATGAAATCAGGAACAAGGGAGTCAACGTCGAGGGCGTTGAGGACCAGCTCACAGCCACAGGCCTTAGCGTCTGTGATGGAACCACATTTACCCGTGACGCGGTCGCCGGCCAGCTCGTGGAGCAGCGGCGCACCAACCTCGACCCCGCAGCCACAGCCACGCTTATCGACGACACCGCTCACGCCCACCTCTGCTAAGGAGACTCATGCGTAAGCCCCTCATCGTCGGCGCGGTCATCGTCGTGCTGGCCCTCATCGGCCTGGGCGTGTACCAGTGGCGCGCCGGTGACGGACCCCTGACGGAGGGGGAGCGGCCGCTGCCGCTGCCCACGGAGATCCTCCCGCCGGCGGAGCCCGACTGGTGCCCCGCCGTGCAGGTGGTCTCGGTTCCGGGGACGTGGGAGTCCTCGGCGACGGACGATCCGTTCAACCCGCAGGCCAACCCGTACTCCTTCATGCTCTCGATCACGAAGCCGCTGCAGGATGCCTACTCCATCGATGACGTCCGGGTGTGGACGACGCCGTACACCGCGCAGTTCCGGAACATCCAGACGGAGGCGGGGCGCGCGGAGATGACCTACGACGACTCGCGAGCCGAGGGCACCGCCCGGGTGAACGGGGAGCTGGCGTTCGTCAACGAGACGTGCCCGAGCACGAAGTTCATCGTCATGGGCTTCTCCCAGGGCGCTGTCATCGCGGGCGACATCGCCAACCAGATCGGCACGCGCGCCAACGCGGTCCCCCCGGAGAAGCTGCTCGGCGCCGTGATGATCGCCGACGGGCGCCGCGAAAACGGCGTGGGCGTCAACCCCGGCGTGCAGGTCCCGGGCATCGGGGCCGAGATCGCGCTCCAGCCGATCAACCGGGTCGTGCAGGCCGTCACGCCGGGCGCGACCATGACGGGCGCGCGCCCGGGCGGTTTCGGCGAGGTGGCCGACCGCTCCTTCGAGATTTGCGCGCCGAACGATTCGGTCTGCGACGCGCCCCAGGATATGGGTACGCTCCTCGCGCGCGCGGGCGACCTCATGCTCGCCAACGGCAACCACGCCCAGTACGCCACCAACCCCGAGGTGATTCCGGGGAGCACCGCCACGCAGTGGACGGTGGAGTGGGCGCGGGGCGTGCTTGACGGCGAGCTCGCGCGGTAACGTTTTAGATAACGAAACAATACAATGTGCGGAACCCGTCCGCATCGCCCCCAATCAAAGGAGTCCCATGGATCTGAGCGTGATCATCCAGCGTTTCATCGACGAGGAAGGCAAGATCGTCCTTCCCCACAACTTCACCATCCCGGCGCTCGCCGAGATGCTGTACTTCATGGGTGCCCAGATGGGGCAGCTGGACGACACGAACATCCGCTACTGGGATTACTCCCAGAGCACGGAGGGTGAGATGCGCACCTTCTCGCGCCGCGAGGTCAACACCCGCGTCAAGGCGGTCGCCGCGCGGCTCATGCAGGTCGGCCAGCCGGGCGACCGCGTGGCCGTCCTCGCCTCGAACTCGCCCGAGTACCTCTTCGCCTTCATGGGCGCCATGTACGCCGGACAGGTTCCCATCCCGCTGTACGACCCGAACGAGCCGGGCCACGGCGACCACCTGCGGGCGGTGCTGAGCGACTCGAGCGCGACGACCGTGCTGACCAACAAGCAGGGCGCCGCAGCGGTCCGCGCCTTCTTCTCCGAGCTGCCGGCCGCCCAGCGCCCCCGCATCCTCTCGGTGGATTCGCTGCCCGACTCCCTGGCCGAGTCCTGGGTCCCGCTGGAGACGCCGGAGGGCACCGACACCGCCCAGGACATCGCGTTTTTGCAGTACACCTCGGGCTCGACCCGGATGCCGGCGGGCGTGATCATCACTAACGAGTCGGTGGTGACCAACGTCATCCAGATCTACACCGCCGTCGACCTGCACCAGCCGCTGCGCGCGCCGGTGTGGCTGCCGCTGCACCACGACATGGGCATCATCGTGGCGATGCTGCTGGTGGTGCTGGGCAACGAGATCGAGCTGATGGCGCCGCGCGACTTCATGCAGCAGCCGAAGCGCTACATCCAGCAGCTCTCCCACCGCGCGGACGACCCGGAGGACATGCACATCTACTCCGTGGTCCCGAACTTCGCCCTAGACGTCATGGCCCGCTACGCCAACCTCACCGAGGACGACGCCGTCGACCTCTCCGCCGTCGAAGGCCTGATCATCGGCTCGGAGCCGGTGACGAAGACCGGCGTGGACACCTTCGTCGACGCCTTCGCGGACTACGGCATGCGCCGCGACGCGATCCGGCCGGGCTACGGCCTGGCCGAGGCCACCCTCATCGTCACCACCGCGCAGACGGAGGACCGCCCGAAGTTCCTCAAGCTCGACCGCGCCAAGCTGGCCGAGGGCAAGGCTGTCGAATCGGCGGACGGCGTCATCATGGCCTCCAACGGCCAGCCGGTGCGCTGGATGGATTTCGCCATCGTCGACCCGGAGACCCGCAACGAGGTGGAGGAGGGCACCATCGGCGAGATCTGGATCCACGGTGTCAACGTCGCCGGCGGCTACCTGGACCGCCCGGAGGAGACGGCCGAGACCTTCGCCAACTCCATCGGCGCCACGCTGCAGGAGGGCCTGCCGGCCGACGGCTGGCTCGCCACCGGCGACCTCGGCACGCTCATTGACGGGGAGCTCTACATCACCGGCCGCCTGAAGGACCTCATCGTCGTCGCGGGGCGCAACCACTACCCGCAGGACATCGAGATCACCGTCCAGGAGGCCACCGACCACGTGCGCACTGACTCGGTCGCCGCCTTCGCCGTGCCGGGCGAGGACGTCGAGCGCCTCATCCTCTTCGTCGAGCGCTCCGAGGACGCCACCGCCGAGGGCGACCTGGCGGCCGAGGACACGATCCGCGCGGCGGTGACCACCGTCCACGGTGTTTCGCCCGACGTCATCGAGTTCTTCGCGCCCAACGAGATCGCGCGATCCTCCTCGGGCAAGATCGCCCGCCGCGTGAACATGAAGAACTACCTGGAGAACAACAACAGATAACGGATCGATCGCCGCGCGCGATAGTCTGGAGTGCTATGAGTGAGAACGAGCTGATTGTATGGCTGCAGAAGTGGGTCGCCGAGGCCACAAGCCTCGACACCGCCGAGGTGGAGCCCACGAAACCGCTGGAAACATTCGGCTTGTCCTCCCGCGACGCGGTGATCATGTCCGGCGAGCTGGAGAACCTGCTCGGCCGCCGCGTGGACCCGACCGTGGCGTACCAGTACCCGACCATCGCCGCCCTCGCAGCCGCGCTCACGGCCCCGGAGGACCAGGGGCGCGCGGTGGTGCGTCGTGAAGCGAACACCTCCCCGGGCGCGCACGACATCGCGATCATCGGCTCGGCCGGCCGTTTCCCCGGCGCCGCGAACAACGACGAGTTCTGGCAGGTGCTCATCGAGGGCCGCTCGACCACCGGGCCGCTGCCGGAGAAGCGCTGGTCGGAGTACGCCGGGGACCCGGTCGTGCGCTCCAAGATGGCGGAGGAGAACACCGCCGGCGGCTACCTGGACGACATCGAGAGCTTCGACAACGAGTTCTTCGGGCTCAGCCCCCTCGAGGCGACCAACATGGACCCGCAGCAGCGCATCATGCTCGAGCTGGCCTGGGAGGCCCTCGAGGACGCGAAGCTGCCCGCCAACCAGCTGCGCGGCGAGTCCGTCGGCGTCTTCGTCGGCTCCTCCAATAACGACTACGGAATGCTCATCGCCGCCGACCCCTCTGAGGCGCACCCCTACGCGCTGACGGGCGCGGCGAGCTCGATCATCCCGAACCGCATCTCCTACGCCTTCGACTTCCGCGGGCCCTCGGTCAGCGTCGACACGGCGTGCTCCTCCTCGCTCGTCTCGGTGCACCACGCGGTGCGCGCGCTTCGCGACGGCGAGGCTGACGTGGCCCTTGCCGGAGGCGTCAACGTCATGGCCAACCCCTTCGCCTCCCTGATGTTCGCCGAGCTCGGCGTCATCTCCCCGACCAGCAACATCCACGCCTTCTCGGAGGACGCGGACGGGATCGTGCGCTCGGAGGCCGCCGGGTTCGTCGTGCTCAAGCGCGTCGACGACGCCCTGCGCGACGGCGACGAGATCCTCGCCGTGATCAAGGGCTCGGCCACCAACTCCGACGGCCACTCCAACGGCCTGACCGCCCCCAACCCGGACGCGCAGGTGGACGTGCTCGAGCGGGCCTACGTCGACGCGGGCGTCGACCCCGCCGAGGTCGACCTCATCGAGGCCCACGGCACCGGCACGATCCTGGGCGACCCGATCGAGGCGACCGCGCTGGGAACCGTGCTCGGCCGCGGCCGCGGCAACGCCCAGCCGCTGCTGCTCGGCTCGGCGAAGTCCAACGTAGGCCACTCCGAGTCGGCCGCCGGCGTTGTCGCGCTGATCAAGGTCCTTGAGGCGCTCAAACACGACACGATCCCCGCCTCCATCAACTACGTCGGCCCCAACAAGTACGTCGACTTCGACGCGCAGCACATCGAGGTCGTGGAAGACCCCCGCGAGTGGCCGCGCTACTCGGGGCGTCGTGTAGCGGGCGTGTCGGGCTTCGGCTTCGGCGGCACGAACGCGCACGTCGTCGTCGCTGACTTCGCCCCGGAGGAGTACGACGCCGAGGCCGCCCCGACCCCGGCCGAGCTGACCGGTGGCACCCACGTGGCGCTGCCCGTCTCCGGGCTCCTGCCGTCGCGGCGCAAGGACGCCGCCGCTGCAGTCGCGGACTTCCTCGAGGGCCGGCCCGACACCGACCTCGTCCCGCTGGCCCGCTCGCTGAACACCCGCAACCACGGGCGCTCCGCGGCCGTGGTCCAGGCTTCCACGACCGAGGAGGCCGTGAAGAAGCTGCGCCAGGTCGCCGAGGGCAAGGCCGCCCCCGGCATCTCCTCGGCCGACTCGCCCTCTGCGCTCGGCCCCGTCTTCGTCTACTCCGGCTTCGGCTCGCAGCACCGGAAGATGGCCAAGCAGCTCCTGGAGACCTCCCCGCTGTTCCGCCGCCGCATGGAGGAGCTCGACGAGTACGTCACCTTCGAGGCCGGCTGGTCCATGCTGGACATCATCCGCGACGACGAACAGACCTACGACACGCTGACCGGCCAGGTCACCATCACCGCGATCCAGATCGCGCAGACCGACCTGCTCGCCTCCCTCGGCATCACGCCCGCGGCGACCATGGGCATGTCCATGGGCGAGATGGGCGCCGCCTACGGCGCGGGCGGGATCACGGCGCGCGATGCCATCCTCATCGCCTGCCACCGCGCGCGGCTGATGAGCGAGGGCGAGGCGATGATCGTCGGCACCCCGCAGGAGGGCGCGATGGCCGTCGTCGAGCTCAGCCGCGACGACCTGGCCGCGTTCATCGAGCAGCACCCCGAGGCCGCGGGCGCCGAGCCCGCCGTCTACGCCGGACCCGGCATGACCACCATCGGGGGGCCCTCCACCGCGATCGACTACGTCGTCGCCGAGCTGGAGAAGCAGGAGAAGTTCGCCCGCAAGCTCAACGTGCGCGGAGCCGGCCACACCAGCATGCTCGACCCCATCCTCGGCGACCTCGCCGGGGAGCTCGCCGGGCTGGAGCCGCAGCCGCTGAAGGTGCCTCTGTTCAGCTCGGTCGACCGCGGCGTGGTCTACCGCGCGGGTGAGACGGTGCACGACGTGGGCTATTTCCTCCGCATGACCCGCCACGCCGTGTACTTCCAGGACGCCACGGAGGCGGCGCTCAACGCAGGGCACACCACCCTCGTGGAGATCGCCCCAAACCCGGTGGCGGTGATGGGCATGATGAACACCGCGTTTGGCGTCGGCAAGCCCGATGCCCAGCTGCTGTTCACCACCAAGCGCAAGGTCGACGAGGTCTCCTCGCTGCTCGACCTCGCCTCCAAGCTCTACACGCAGGGCGTCGACGTCGACTTCGCCGGCTTCTACGGCCCCGGCCCCGTGCTCGAGGCGCCGCACACCCCGTTCAAGCGCAACCGCCTGTGGACGAAGGCGCGCCCCTCCTCCGCAGCGACCTCGCTGCTCGGCGCTAAGGTGACCCTGCCGGACAACACCGTGGCCTTCGCCACCCAGGCCGACCAGGTGTTCAGCCCGCACCAGCTCATCGAGTCGGTCGCCGAGGAGATCGCGCCGGGCTCGCGCGTCGTCGCCACCGAGGAGCACGGCTACCTGCCCGCCGACGGCGAGCTGACCACCATCGTCTCCACCTCCCTCGGCGGGGCGAGCATCAAGGTCTACAACGGCGCCGAGCTCCTCGTGGAGGGCTTCGCCACCTCCCTCGACTTCGGTGAGCCGAGCGCCCCGCAGGGCGTGAGCGAGCTCGCGCCGACGCGCGCCCCGGAACCCGCCGAGGACACCTCCGGCATCGAGGCCGTGCGCTGGGACCCCTCCTCCGGGGAGAGCGTGCGCGACCGCCTGCGCGCCATCGTCTCCGAGTCGATGGGCTACGACGCCGAGGACCTTCCCGACGAACTGCCGCTCATCGACCTCGGCCTCGACTCCCTCATGGGCATGCGCATCAAGAACCGGGTGGAAAACGACTTCCAGATCCCGCCGCTGCAGGTGCAGGCGCTTCGCGACGCCTCCGTCGCCGACGTCATCCGCATGGTCGAGGACGCGGTCGCCGGGCGCCCCGACGCCCCGCAGCCGCTGCCCTACAACTCGGACACGCGCGATCCCGCCGCCGCGGCCCAGCCGAGCGAGACCCCGAAGGTGCCGCAGGGCGTCGGCGTGGCGCCGCGCGACGCCGCCGAGCGCGTGGTGTTCGGCACCTGGGCGAAGCACACCGGGGCCGCCGCCGCGGGCGTGACCTCCGAGCTGCCCGAGATTAGCGAGGAGCAGGCCGGGCTCATCGCCGCGCACCTGAGCGAGCGCTCCGGCATCGAGGTCACCGCCGCCGACGTGCTGGGCGCGCGCACCCTCGAGCCGCTGGCCAACCTCGTCCGCGAGGGACTGGAGACCCCCGTGGACGGCAACATCCGCGTCTTCCGTGAGCGCACCGAGGACATGGACGCGCCGAGCGTGTTCGTGTTCCACCCGGCGGGCGGGTCGAGCAGCGTCTACCAGCCGCTGTCGCGCCGCCTCGGCGACAACGTCCCCGTCTACGGGGTGGAGCGCCTCGAGGGCAGCCTGGAGGAGCGCGCCGAGGCCTACCTGGAGGACATCGAGCAGCTCTCCGCGGGCAGGCCCGTCGTCCTCGCCGGGTGGTCCTTCGGCGGCGCGCTGGCCTACGAGGTGGCGCAGCGCCTCGGTGATGACAAGGTCGCCTTTATCGCGCTGCTGGACACCACCCAGCCCTCCGAGCCGACCCCGAACACGCCGGAGGAGACGAAGAAGCGCTGGGAGCGCTACGCGGCTTTTGCGAAGGACACCTACGGGCTCGACTTCCCCGTGCCCTACGAGCTGCTCGAGACGGCCGGCGAGGACGCGGTGCTGAACATGCTGGGCGAGTTCCTCGCCACCACCGACGCCTCCGAGCACGGCCTGGCGGCCGGGGTGCTGGAGCACCAGCGCGCCTCCTTCGTGGACAACCAGATCCTGGGCAACCTGGACTTCTCCCGCTGGGCCTCGGTCGATGTGCCGGTGCTTCTGTTCCGGTCGGAGCGGATGCACGAGGGCGCGATCATCCTGGAGCCGGCCTACGCTCACATTGACGAAGACGGCGGGTGGGGCGCTATCGTGGACAACCTGAAGATTGTCCACCTCCCGGGTGACCACCTCGCGGTCGTGGACGAGCCGGCGGTGGGGATCGTCGGCAAGCACATGAACGAATGGATTGATGATGTCGACCGCCGATAAGCTGGCAGACCTGCGCGCGCGCCTCGAAAAGGCCCAGGACCCGGGCTCCGAGCGCGCCCGCAAGCGCCGCGACGACGCCGGGCAGACCACCCCTCGCGAGCGCATCCACGCGCTGCTCGACGAGGACACCTTCGTTGAGATCGGGGCGCTCGCCCGCACCCCCGGCGACCCGGACGCCGTCTACTCCGACGGCGTGGTCACCGGCTGGGGCCGGGTCGACGGTCGCCCGGTGGCTGTCTATGCCCACGACAAGACCGTCTACGGCGGCTCCGTAGGCGTGACCTTCGGGCGCAAGGTAACCGAGCTGATGGAAATGGCCATCAAGGTCGGTTGCCCCGTCGTGGGCATCCAGGACTCCGGTGGCGCCCGCATCCAGGACGCGGTGACCTCGCTGGCGATGTACTCGGAGATCGCGCGGCGCCAGCTGCCCATCTCGGGGCGCTCCCCGCAGATTTCCATCATGCTGGGCAAGTCCGCCGGCGGCGCCGTGTACGCCCCCGTGACCACGGACTTCGTGGTCGCCGTCGACGGGCAGTCGGAGATGTACGTCACCGGCCCGAACGTGATCCGTGAGGTCACCGGCGAGGACATCTCCTCCGCCGAGCTGGGCGGGGCGCGCATCCAGGAGCAGTCGGGCAACATCCAGGCGGTTGTCGGCTCCGAGGAGGAGGCCTTCGAGTACGTCCGCGACCTGCTCGCGCACCTGCCCACCTCGACGTTCGACGAATCCCCGGTGGCGTGGGCCCCCGCGGACGAGGAGCTCGACGACTCCGCGCTCGACACCTTCATGCCGGACGACACGAACGCCGGCTACGACATGCGCGAGCTGCTCGCCCAGCTGGGCGACGACGAGGAGCTCATCGAGATCCAGGCGAACTACGCCGAGAACATAATCTGCGCCTTCGGCCGCATCGATGGCAGGACCGTCGGCTTCGTGGCCAACAACCCGATGCACTACGCGGGCTGCATCGACGCCGACGCGGCCGACAAGGGCGCGCGCTTCGTGCGCACCTGCGACGTGTACAACATCCCCGTCGTCTACGTAGTGGACACCCCGGGCTACCTGCCGGGCGTGGACCAGGAGCGCCAGGGCCTGATCCACCGCGGTGCGAAGTTCGCCTTCGCGGGCGTGGAGGCCACCGTGCCGAAGGTGGCGCTCATCGTGCGCAAGGCCTACGGCGGCGCGTACGCGGTGATGGGTTCGAAGAACCTCTCGGGCGACATCAACCTGGCCTGGCCGACCGCGCAGATCGCGGTAATGGGCTCGGCCGCGGCCGTGGTGATGATCCAGGGCAAGCAGCTCGACGCGATCGAGGACCCGGCCCAGCGCGAGACGATGAAGAAGATGTTCATGGACTTCTACGACGAGACGATGACCTCGCCGTACGTCGCCGCCGAGCGCGGTTACATCGACGCCATGATCCAGCCGTCGGAGACGAGGCTCGCTTTGCGACGTGCCCTGCGCCAGCTGGCCACCAAGCACGAGACCGATCTGCCGAAGAAGCACACCATCGCCCCGCTGTAACATAACCGTTACGTTGTTCGTTTTATCCCAGTAGAAGTTATTCGTTTTCCAGAAAGGTTCGTATCCCATGCTTTCCAGCGCTCTTGACATCGCCGGTGACCTGATCAACTACCTCGTGTGGGGCTTCAAGGCC
Organism: Corynebacterium senegalense; assembly: GCF_900411315.1. Classification (GTDB taxonomy): domain Bacteria; phylum Actinomycetota; class Actinomycetes; order Mycobacteriales; family Mycobacteriaceae; genus Corynebacterium; species Corynebacterium senegalense. The sequence goes on from NZ_LS990887.1 coordinate 1,597,069, forward strand.
CTCAGCAGCAACAACCCGCTGTACAACCTGGGTATCACCTTCCCGCGCCCGTAGTGGAGCGCGCCCCACGGCACCCGTCTTCCCCCGGTGGGAGGCGGGCGCCGTGCGCTGTGCGCGGGGATTCGGGGACGCAGCTGCTGGCGGGTCCGTAACGTGGAGCACCATGGAACTGGCCACCCCCACCACAGAGCTGTACGGCTCTTTCCTGTGCGCCTACGAGGAGATCGGGGTGGACAGCCCCGACGGCGGGGGCTTCGTCGGCCGGGAGGCGGTGGAGACGGAGGGGATCGTCGACTTCCTCCGTGGTGCGGAGACGAGGGGCAGCTACCCGGGCTGGGTGACGGCGTCGAATTACTGGATCGTCGATGGCGGCGAGGTCGCCGGGATGATCAGCCTGCGCCACGAGCTGAACGAGGCGCTGGAGAACTTCTACGGGCACGTCGGCTACACGGGGCGCCCGTCGCTGCGCCGCCGGGGCATCGCGCGGCGGGCGCTGGGCGAGGTGCTGCGGCGCGCCGCCGACCGGGGCCTGGACCGCGTGCTCGTGACCTGCGTGGACGACAACGTCGCCTCACGCAGAGTCATCGAGGCCAACGGCGGGAAACTGGAGGACACCCGCGTCGACCCGGAGGGCCGGGCGATGCGGCGCTACTGGATTGCCACCGGCTAGCCTCGATGTTTCATCGGGTTCGTGAGCTGGGTTGGGTGGCGTCGTTACCGGTGTTCACGTCCTGATTCTGGCATCTGGGCGTGATGTTGTGTCGCAGTGTCCGTTGCGGGCGGCCCGGGTTCCACTGCCGGGGGTGAGGGTGCTGCTGGTGGTAGGGACGGTGGAGCGGGCGCGTCAGGTCTGGGCCACGGTGGTGCGTAGTCGGTTGATGCCGGTCAGGACGGTGGCTGCTTCCGGGGCGTGGCGGGCGAGGTGAAGGACCTTGTGACGGCAGCGCCGCACGAGCGTCGCGGGGATCTCGAACAACCGCGCTCGAAGCCGTTTGGGCTCCCATCTGCGGGCATCATCACTGGTGAAAGCAATGGTCTGCATCCATGCGACCAGCTCGCAGGCGAGCTGGATGATCTGGCACCAGATCTGGGGGCTGCTGCACGGTTAGGTGACAGCCGGGGTGTTAGGCCGCGAGTGTCACGGCGGGGTTCATGATGGTCTCGTATTCGATGGGGGGTCAACCGGCCCAAGCGGGCCTGCAGAGGCGCCGGCGGTAGGTCCGCTCGATTTAGGTGAAGATGGCGATGCAGAGCTCTTCCCGGGTGTGCCACCGCTGACGGTTCAGGACGTTCTTCTGCAGCAGAGCGAAGAACGATTCCATTGCCGCGTTGTCACGGGCGGCACCGACCTGGCCCATGGAGCCGATCAGGTGGTGCTGGTCCAGGGCGTGGGTGAATGACTCGGCCCGGAACTGGGACCCGCGGTCGGAGTGGACGATGCACCCGGCCACGTCCTCGCGTCGGGCAACGGCGCTGTTCAGGGCGTTCGCGGCCAGGCCGGCTTTCATCCGGAAGTCGATCGAGTAGCCCACGATCCGTCCGGAGAACGCGTCCTTGACCGCGCACAGGTAGAGCTTGCCCTCGTCAGTGGGATGCTCAGAGGGGGGCACCACCCGCTGCGATGATGCGCGAAGCGCGCAGCGGGGGGAATGTCGGTCAGCCACAGTTCGTTGACATCATCGGCGGTGAAGTCCCGCTCGATAAGGTCATCGTGGACCGCGGGCCCGGGGCGCTTGCCGTTCTTCTCCCGTTTGATGCCGAACGCGGAGAACCACTGGTTGTCGTGGCAGATCTTCCACGCGGTGCGATCACACATCCCCTCGCCAGCAGCCGCGGCCTCATCGGCCAGGAGGCGGGAGCCGAACTCGGGGTCATCCAGGTGAGCGTCATGCAGGGCATTAGCGCGGTAGGCCTCGCACAGCTCATCAGCCTCCTGCCGGCTTCTGCCGGGCCGGTTGCCGTCGTCGATATCGGCTTGGCGCATCCACTTATGCAACGTCATCTCGTGGACACCGAAGTCCTTCGCGATCTACGCGATCGTGACACCGTCCTCACGGGACCGGGCCACGGCCACCACATCGACACGGAACGGAACTCCTGGGGGTAGGGAGCGGGCATAGTGCACATCCTTCCAGGCCGCCCTACGGGCAAGCCAGATCAGATGTCACCTACCCCTGCAGCAGTCCCGACCGTCACACCCGGCAGGTACGCCCGCGGAGAGTGATTGCCTACCGACTACGAAGCTAACGGGCGCGGAGCGTCGCACTCTCTGCGTAGCCGCGCGAGTCAGCGTTGGCGGCGGATGGTGCCGGGGGTGTGTCCGATGATGCGGGTGAAGGCACGGTTGAACGCGGCTTCTGATTGGTAGCCGAGTTCCGTGGCGAGCCTTGCTGCGGTGGTGTTCTCGTTACGGAGTCTGGTGTGGGCGATGTTCATGCGCCAGCGGGTGAGGTAGGCGATGGGGGCAACGCCTGTGAGTTCGGTGAAGCGGGTGCTGAATGACGACCGCGACATGCTTGCGAGCTGTGCGAGGCGCTCGAGCGTCCATTCGCGTCCCGGTTCGTTGTGGATAGCTTCCAGGGCATAGCCGATCCGCTCGTCGTGCAGAGCGCGGAGCCAGCCTGAGCCGGTGTCGGGATTGTTGGCGAGCCATGCGCGGATTGCTTGGACGACGAGGATGTCGGCGAGCCTGGTGGCGACTGCTTCTCCGCCGGGTTGCGGATGGGAGAGTTCGCCGGCCATGAGGCGCAGGGTGTCGCGGATCGAGGATGCGGCTGAGAGGGTGTCGCCGCCGACGAAGAGCACCGATGGGAGTGCGCGCATGAGTTCACGGGCCGCGGGATCGTCGAACGACACCACGCCACAGATCAACTGCGCCGAACGACCGCTGCCCCCGTGCCGCAGCACGGAGTAGTGCTCGGTGAGGTACTGCTGCGGCAGCAGATCGACGCGCGGCCCCGCTGCGCTGGTCTCCGTGCTGGCGAGGTCGTGGCCGAGCCCATGCGGCACGAGGGCAAGGTCGCCCGCGCGAAGTTCCCGTGGATCAGCGTCGGGCAGACGAAGCCAGCAGGTGCCGGTGGTGAGGACGTGGAAGCTGATCGAGTCCGGAATAGCGGGCATCTGAAGTGCCCAGGGCTCGCCGAGTTCGGCGTGGCAGTAGAACGTGCTGCGCATCCGTAGCGTGTGCAGCACGCGCGCCAGCCGGTCTGTGGTCTCAGCAGGAAGTCCCGGTCTCATGGCCCCAGTCTGCCCTATTCCGACACCATTTCACCGGCGGTATCGGACGAATGAGCAAGAAGATTGGATTCACAGGCATGGTGTCGCCGATCAAGCATTTGTACCGTCGACTTCGTAAGCAAGCCGCTTGACCGAGAGGAATCATCATGTACGTCATCGCAGGAGCAACAGGCAGAGTGGGCTCAGTGGCAGCTCGTGCGCTGCTGGCCGCTGATACAAAAGTGCGCGTGCTCGTGCGCCGCCCGTCGGATGCCGACGAGTGGGAAGCGCAGGGGGCCGAGGTGCGCATCGTCGCGCTCGACGACCGGGCCGCGCTCACCGAGGCGCTGCGAGCGTGCGCCGGGTTCTTCGCCCTACTGCCGTTCGACCTCACCGTCGACGATCTCGAGGAGCATGCGGGTCGCCTGGTCGCCTCGATCTCGGGCGCGGTCGCCGAGGCCCGCGTGCCGCATGTCGTGATGCTGTCTTCCGGGGGTGCGGATCTCGCGGGCGGCACCGGCCCGATCACCGGCCTGCACCGCCTCGAAGAAGCACTGCGCGCAACCGGCACCACGCTGACCGCGTTGCGTCCGGGACACTTCCAAGAAAAGGTCGGCGACGTGATCGACGTCGCACGCGACAGCGGTATCTACCCCGTGTTCGCCACCTCGGCCGACGCCCCGCTGCCGATGGTCGCCACCGCAGACCTCGGTGGGCTCGTGGCCGAGAGGCTCCAGTCGCCGCCCGCTGTGAGTGAGAGCATCGATGTCGTCGGCCCCGCCTACTCGGAGCGCACTATCGCCGAACTGCTCGGCAAGGCTCTCGGGCGGGAGCTAGAGGTCGCGACGGTTCCCGAGGAAGCCTGGGTCGGCGCCCTTTCCGAAGCAGGGTTTCGCCCGCACATCGCCGAGAGCCTCGCTGAGCTGTACCGAGCCGACGAGCACGGACTGCTCGCTCCGCGCGGTGACCGCAGCGTGCACGTAAACACCCCGGTCGAAGCAACCATCGAGCGCATCCTCGCGCTCCGTTGAACGGCGGGCTGCCGTGTCTTCCCTCATTGATGCCCTGGTCGTCTCTGCGATTGTGATGAACGGGTTGCTCGCCGGGCTGTTCTTCGTCTTCGCCTGCGCGATCACGCCCGGTTTCGGGCGCGTTGATGACGCCACCTACGTGCAGGCGTTTCGCGCGATCAACCGCGCGATCGTGAACGGCTGGTTCCTGCTCGTCTTCTTCTCCGCCCCGCTCACGGCTCTCGCCTACGCCTTCCTCGGTACAAGGTCGGCCGCAATCGTGCCGACATCCTGGGCGTGGGCGGGTGCAGCATGCGCCGCGCTGACGTTAATCATCACCGCAGTCCGGAACGTACCGCTCAACACACAACTCGACCGAGCCGCAACCAGAACGCAGGTCGAGTACCGGGTCGCGCGCGAACGATTCGAGGCACTCTGGAATCGGTGGAACCTCACCCGAACGATCACGAGTGCCGGTGCCCTCGTGAGCCTCGTACTCGCCGGAGCCCTGGGGTGAAGCAGATGACCGAAGCCCCGCACGTCAACTATGCACATGAGTAAGTAGAGAACCGCAGAAACAAGAGTCGGTGTCCCGCGTCAGACTGTGTGGCAGAGTCCGTTAGTTGCGGGTCTTACCTGAAGGAATCTGGTCATCATGGCCCGACCACCCGTCGTTGCAGTGGAGGAGAAGGTCCGTATCGTCCTGTCGATCCTGGCGGGCGAGGTGACTGTCGCAGAGGCTGCTCGCCGCGCGAAGGTCTCCGAGCAGTCCGTAGGAAACTGGAAACGACAATTCCTCGAAGGAGGGCGCTCTGGCGTAGCCGCCGGGAAATCGAAACCGAGCAGCCGCGAGAAACAGCTCGAGGAAGAGATAGCGGATCTCACCCAAGCGCTTGGCGAGGCTCACCTCGAAGCCCGCGTATGGAAGAAAAGTGCTGACGGCCGCCTGGGCCCTTCAAGGACCTCGAGATGATCCGCCAGGAAGCGGGCATGTCAACCTCGAGGTTCTGTGAATTATTCGACATGCCCGAGCGGACCTGGCGTCGCTGGCAATCTCGCCATCGGAACGGTGAAAGCGTTCGCGGTCCGTGGCCCACGCCCGCACGCGATGCCGCCCATGACATGGTCATCGACAAGGCGCAGAAACATCCCGCCTGGGGGCATCGGAAGATCTGGGCGATGACCAGATACGAGGGCGGGCAGGCCTCAGCGTCCACCGTCATGCGGATCATGCAGGACGCTAACCTCGATGTTTCATCGGGTTCGTGAGCTGGGTTGGGTGGCGTCGTTACCGGTGTTCACGTCCTGATTCTGGCATCTGGGCGTGATGTTGTGTCGCAGTGTCCGTTGCGGGCGGCCCGGGTTCCACTGCCGGGGGTGAGGGTGCTGCTGGTGGTAGGGACGGTGGAGCGGGCGCGTCAGGTCTGGGCCACGGTGGTGCGTAGTCGGTTGATGCCGGTCAGGACGGTGGCTGCTTCCGGGGCGTGGCGGGCGAGGTGAAGGACCTTGTGACGGCAGCGCCGCACGAGCGTCGCGGGGATCTCGAACAACCGCGCTCGAAGCCGTTTGGGCTCCCATCTGCGGGCATCATCACTGGTGAAAGCAATGGTCTGCATCCATGCGACCAGCTCGCAGGCGAGCTGGATGATCTGGCACCAGATCTGGTNGCGTAGTCGGTTGATGCCGGTCAGGACGGTGGCTGCTTCCGGGGCGTGGCGGGCGAGGTGAAGGACCTTGTGACGGCAGCGCCGCACGAGCGTCGCGGGGATCTCGAACAACCGCGCTCGAAGCCGTTTGGGCTCCCATCTGCGGGCATCATCACTGGTGAAAGCAATGGTCTGCATCCATGCGACCAGCTCGCAGGCGAGCTGGATGATCTGGCACCAGATCTGGTTCTGCTTGAAGGACTGCAGCGGTAGCTTCAGCAGGCCCATGTCCTTGGCGTGACGGATCCGGTCCTCACACCGTGCCCGGCGCCGGTGACGCAGCTCCAGGACGGGAAGCTGTCCATGGACGGTGTTGGTCGCGAACGCGGTGATGCGCATGCCCTCATGATCGGTGATCCGCAGCTGCGCTCCGGGGTGCGGGCGTTCCTTGCGCACGATCACCCGCATTCCCTCGGGCCAGCCTGTCAGGTCCAGCAGGCCGGTCAGCTCCGCTACCCAGGCTCCTTCACGGATACCGTCGCTATCGGTGTCATAGGCGGCAGTCCACGCCCCCGCCTCGTCGAAGTATGTGAGCAGGTCAGGAGTGTTCGTTGGGAGGGTGAACCCGACGGAGTAGGCCAGTCGCTGCTGGTTAAGCCAGCCCACGAAGTCCTTCGTGCCACCAGCCCCATCGGTGCGGATCAGGATCTTCTTCGAGCCCCGCCCATCTCGGGAAAGCAGCCCCGCGGGCAGTTGCGCAAGGGCTTGCCGGGTGATGCTGATGTGATCGGCAGCGGTGTTCGAGCCCGCGTTGCCCGGACGCAGCTGGATTGCCAGCGGCTCACCGGTCCCGTCGCTGCCATGGTCGAGGAACGCGCACAAAGGGTGGTAGCCGAAACCACGTTTGAACGTCGGGGCGGCCTGCTCCTTCTGGCTGTGGACGTTGATCAAGGTGGCATCAAGATCGATGACCAGCGGGGTCTTCGCACTGGCCCCCGCGCCTGGGGAATGTTCCCCAGCCAGAGCCCAGGCTCTCTCCCGCGCGACCTGGCGAGCCTTGGAGATCGCTGCGATCACCGCCGGGGCGTCGTCGGCCAGGGTCCTGAGCGTGCGGGAGATCGTCGGGGTTGAGGCGACAGGACCGAACAGGCCCGGTTCACAGCGCAGCAGATCAGTATCCCGGGCGGTGTCTCCGCCGATCGCGCACGTGAGGGCCAGGTCCAGCAGAACCTTCGAGGCGTGATGCTCCGCCAGCGGCTTCGTCCACGGCATCAACGCCTCGCGCAGCGAATCCGCCAGGCCCGTAGCGTGCAGCGTGTCGGTCAGCAGCACCGCACCGGCATGCGACACCGCCGGAACCTCAGCGATGTCCACACGCGGCCGGGGGTAGAAGAACAAGGTAGGGTGGGACACCTGAAAGGTGCTCCTTCCAGCGGATCGATACGACTCTTGACACCCCGTATCATCCCAGGCCAGGAGCACCTTTCGCTACACCACCCACCAGCCCAGACCACACCCACATGAAATCTCGAGGCTAGCGGGCGCGCTGCCCGCCGCGCTTCAGCACCAGGCGCGCGATGCCGCGCCAGCCGAGCATGAGCAGCGCCGACATGGAGCTGGCCACCACCACGAACGACCAGTGCGGCAGCTTGTCGCGGTAGAAGCCCCAGATGACCAGGCCGACGACGAGCGTGATGAGCCAGATCAGCCAGCCCTTGTCGCGGCGCACCGCGAGCCACGCCAGCGCCAGGCCGATGGCGAAGGGCGTGAAGGTCTCGAACCAGCCGAAGAAGGTGAACGGCATGTCCTCGGTCCGGTGCGCGGCGCGGGCGAGGAGCGCGAAGGCCGCGATGGCGACGTAGTCGGCGGCGATGGCGTAGGGCGTTTTCAACATGCCCCCGAGCCTAGCGCCCCGCCCCGCCGGGCGCGCCGACGACGAAACCGCGCCCGGCGTAGCGCGCCAGGTAGACCACCCAGCCGACGGCGGTGACGAGGACGAAGGAGACGAGCCGGTAGACGAGGGCGGTGGCGGTGGCGTCGGCAAGCGGTATGCCGGCGGCGGCGAGGACGCCGGTGGTGACGGCCTCGACGGTGCCCACCCCGCCGGGCGTGATCTGGGCCGCGCCCGCGAGCTTGGTCATGACGAACGCGAGCACGGCCGTGCGCAGGGGGATGTCCCCGGTGACGGCGAGGGCGGCGAGGTAGAAGGTGGCGGCGTCGAGGAGCCTGTTGGTCAGGGAGAACGAGGCGGTGGCGGCGAAGGCCCCGGCGCCCATGCGGATCGCGGCGACCTGGTCGATGACCTCCTCGAGGCGGGCGCCGACGCGGGCCGGGACGAAGCGCACCGCGCGCTTGAGCAGCTCGGGGTTGCGGGTGGCCCAGAAGAGCCCGAGCGCGACGGCGACGGCGGAGATGAGGGATCCCGCCAGCGCGGCGGGGGAGAGGGCGGCGCCGAGGACGGCGACGGCGAGGATGCCGAGGACCACCAGCCACACCGTGGAGAGGGCGCCGGAGATGACGAAGAACCAGCCGCACAGGCCCGTCGACGCCCCCCAGGCGCGGTGCACGTTGTAGGCGAACCAGGCCGAGACCGCGGGCCCGCCCGGCACCGACGTGGACCAGGCGTTGGAGGCCAGGGTCAGCGCCGTGCAGCGGCCGAAGCTGGCGATGCGGCCCTGGATGTTCATCAGGACTGTCATCGCCGCGGCCATCGCGAAGACGGCGCCGAAGGCGGTGGCCGCCGCGAGAGCGAGGGGAGCGGGGGAGGCGCGCAGGAGCGCGTCCCACGCCTCGCCGAGGAAGGGCAGTTCGTCGCGGAAGAGGGCGAGCACGGCGACGAGCGCGACGACCGGGAGGAGCCACCGCGCCCACGTTGCCGGCGAGTTATTCACCGCGCTCCAGCTCGCGCGGGCCGCGCTCCGCGAGGCGGCGCATCAGCTCGTCGAAGGGGATGAGCGCGGAGTCCTCGTCGACGGAGCGGCCGCCGCGCACGGGCAGGGTGTCCACGACCATGTCCTCGATGGCGATCTCGCCGGTGCGCGGGTGGGAGCGCGGGGTCTCCGCGACGGGGGCGGCGGAGGAAGACTCGCCGAGGGAGGCGTAGGCGCGCTTGACCCAGCGCGGCGCCCACCAGTTGTCCTCGCGCAGCAGGTGCATCACGGCGGGCACGAGCAAGAGGCGGATGACGGTGGCGTCGAGGGCGAGGGAGAAGATCATGCCGAAGGCGATGTACTTCATCATGACGATCTCGCTCATCGCGAAGGCCCCGGCGACGACGATCATGATGGCCGCCGCGGCGGTGATGATCCCGCCGGTGTGGGCGGTACCCTCGCCGATGGCCTCGTCGGTCGAGGCCCCGTGATGGCGCGCCTCCACCATGCGCGAGACGAGGAAGACCTCGTAGTCGGTGGACAGGCCGTAGAGGATGGCCACGATGAGCACGAGCACGGGGCTCATGAGCGGGCCCGGGGTGAAGTTCAAAAGCCCCGAGCCGACGCCGTCGACGAAGACGGCGGTGAGGAATCCGAGGGTGGCGCCGATGCCGAGGATGTTCATGATCACCGCCTTCGCCGGCAGGATCAGGGAGCCGAACAGCAGCGCCATGAGGATGAACGTGGCCACCACCATGTACAGCGCCATCCAGGGCAGGGTGGCCAGCAGCGCCTCGATCGACTCGACCTCCATCGCCGGGGTGCCCGCCACGTAGAGCTCGACGCCCTCGGGCGCGGTGATCTCGCGCATTTGCTTCACGACGTCCGCCCCGCCGTTCCGGTCCGCCAGGGGCGCGGAGAGGACCGTGGTGCCGTCCTGGGTCGGGTGCGAGGGCGCCAGCGGCGAGGCGAGGCCGGTGACCTGGCGCGCCTGCATGACGACGTCGACAAGCTGCCGGTTGTCGGCGCCCGTGACCACGAGCTTGACCGGGTCGGTGCGGAAGGCGGGGAAGGTCTCGTTGAACGCGTCCTGCGCCTGGCGGGTCTCCTGGTCGGGCGGAAGGTAGGACTCGTTGATGCCGCCGAAGGTGATGCCCACCATCGGGATGGTCAGGGCGATGAGCAGGGCGGAGACGCCGGCGGCGACGAGCTTGGCGTGGCCCATGGCCCAGCGGGGGATCCGGTACCAGACGGTGTCCTCGATACGGCGGCCGCGGCGCGAGGTGCGGCGCACCGACCACTTGTCGATGTTCCTGCCCAGCATGCCGAACAGCGCCGGCAGCACCGCCACGGAAATCACCGCGGCGAGGACGACGGCGCTGATCGCGCCGTAGGCGACGGACTTGAGGAAGGCCTGCGGGAACATGATCAGCCCCGACAGGGCGACGCCCACCATGAGCGCCGAGAAGAACACGGTCTTGCCCGCCGTGGTCGTCGTCACCGCCACGGCCTCCTCGACGTCGAGGCCGCGGTCGAGCTCCTCGCGGAAGCGCGAGACCATGAACAGGCCGTAGTCGATGGCCAGGCCCAGGCCGAGCAGCGTGATCACCGACTGGGAGAACACGTTGACCTGCTGGAAGCTGGCCAGGATGGACAGCAGGGAAAGCGAGCCCACGATGGAGAGGATGCCGACGATCAGCGGCATGGCCGCGGCGACGACGCCGCCGAAGACTAACAGCAGGATGATGGCCACGAAGACGAGGCCGACCTTCTCGGCGCGGGCGATGTCGCCCGCCATCCCGTCGTCCAGGGCGTCGGCCACGGCGGTCGCGCCGGCGATCTGCACGGTGGCGCCGTCGGGAAGCGAGATGCCGCGCAGGGCCGGCTCGATGGTGCGGAAGTCCTTCAGCGTCTGCTCCCCGTCGCCCTTCAGGCTGATCGCGGCGAAGGCGCGGGTGCCCTCGGCGTTGACCTGCTGCGGGTTCGGGGAGGCGAAGTAGCTGGCCACCGAGTCGATCTGCTCCGGGTAGCGCTGCTTCAGCTCGGAGATCTGCCGGTTGGCCTCGTCGAAGACGGGGCCGGTGGTGAGGCCGCCGGGGGCGTCGACAAGCACGATGACGTCGCCCGAGCTGTCGCGGCCGAAGGTGTCCTCCTCGATGCGCGCGGCCGCGGTCGAGTCGGCGTGCGGGTCCTCCCAGCCCTCCTGCGACATGCGCTCTCCCAGCTTGGAGCCGAAGAAGACCTGCAGCAGCACGATGACGGCGATGACCACCGCCGGGATGACGCGGCGGAAACGGTAGGCAAAATGCCCCCACCTGTAAAACAAACGGGCCTCCTAGCTGTTGTCTCGGTTGTTGTCCCGGTTGTGCTCGCGCGTGTTGTGCAGCAGGGAGGACAGGGGGCGGAACGGTTGGAGCCAGGCGCCGCCCTCGGGCAGCTGGTCGAGGTTGACCCGCGGCAGGGGCTCGCGGAACACCCCGGGGATGTCCTCGAGGTCGACGAAGGTGATGTCCTTGGCCGTCACCGCCCAGGACGCGTGCTCGTGGAAGCCGAGGACGGTGACCGGGATGCCGGCGGCGATGAGCTCCTCGATGGGTTCGAGGAAGTTCTGCCCGTCGGCCGAGGCGATGACCACCCCGCGCAGCACGCCCTCCGCGCGGCGGCGCTCGATGTGGGCGAGCATGTCGCGGTCCACGTCGGAGTCTTCCTCGCTCTTCGGCTTGGCAAACACCGCGAAACCGACGTTGCGCAGCGCCTCGACCCAGGGGCGGACCACGTCCGCGCCCTGGGCGGAGATGTTGGTGAACACCGTCGCCTCGGGCTCGACGCGCTCGCCGAGCTCGGCGGAGCGCTCCGCCGCGCGGGAGATGAGCCAGCGCCCGATCGCGTCGAAGCGGGGCCGGTAGGCCGCGGTGGGCCGCCCGCCCAGAATCGCGCCGAGGCCCATGTCCAGGTTGGGGGCGTCCCAGACCAGCAGGAAGCTCTCGGGCCCGGGGGCGGCGCCGGGGGAGTAGGGGTGGGTCATTTCGTGGAGGTCCTGCATGGCTAGATCTTCTCCCAGAGGTACTCGCGGATGGTGTGGTCCTTGTCCAGTCCCTTGCCCTCAAACTTAGTGATGACCTGGCGGTCCGTGAGCAGCGGCGCCCCCTCCCAGGGCCAGCCGCGGTACGCGAGCTGCGGCTCGACCTCCACGAGCTCGTCGATCCACTCCGCGTAGCCAGCATGGTCGGTGGCGACGTGCAGCACGCCGCCCTTCTTCAGGCGGGCGGCGATGAGGTTGAGCGTGCCCGACTGGATGATGCGCCGCTTGTGGTGGCGGGCCTTGGGCCACGGGTCCGGGAAGAAGATGCGCACCCCGTCGAGGGAGCCCTCGGGGATCATCCGGGCCAGCACCTCGACGCCGTCGCCGCGGACCATGCGGATGTTGTCGATCTCCCCGCGCACGACCGCGCCCAGCAGCTTGGCCAGCCCGGGCTTGTACAGCTCGACGGCGATGATGTTCGTGTCGGCCTCGAGCGGGGCCATCGCGGCGGTGGAGGTGCCGGTGCCGGAGCCGATCTCCACGATGGTCGGGTGCCCCGAGCGGCCGAACCAGCTCTCGACGTCAATGGGCTCGTCGCTCAGGACCCGGCCGAGGCGGGGCCAGTGGGCGTCGAAAAGCGCCTCCTGGTTCTCGGTGAGCGTGCCGCGGCGAAAGGTGACGGAGCCGAGGCGAGGGTAGTCGAGCCCGGTGCCGAAGTCGGTCTGCGGCGGGCGGCCGTGGGGGAGCTCGCCTACCCCGGGCCGCTCAATTTTAGGATTATCAGAACTATTCATCGTGTTAATTGTCCACATGACGTGGGTAAATGCAAGTCCTTCGAGGGGGGAGGCCGCGCCGCGCGCACCCCTCATGTGGGGGTGGAGGTCGGGCGGTTCGGGGTGGCGGTTCTGTTTGACCCCGCGGGGGTAGGTTATTCCCCCTGCTTATGCCCCATATAGAGCGGCTGATAGGCGGTTCTAACCGCCCTCTTATTCCCCTCCCTCCCCCCCCGCCGGTACTGGCGGCCCTCCCGCGACCACCACGACGGCCGCNCCGTTTTGGGTGTACTGGGTCACTGGTCATAACCGATGGCGGGGCGTCGGGGGCGGCGTTTGAGCACGAAGAGCCGTGTTTTCGATAATCTAGACCCCTACAGGAATTCCTTTTCGGTGCGCCGCCGGGGATAACCACTTGGCGTGCCGGAGCACGAAACACACAGGAGGGCACATGGCCACTGCAGTTAAGGGCATGGCGCAGCCCGCGCCGACCGACAACGAAGAACTTATCGCGTGGGTAAACGAGGCCGTCGAGCTGTTCCAGCCCGAGCGCGTGGTGTTCGCCGACGGCTCCCAGGAGGAATGGGACCGCATGGCGGCCGATCTGGTGGAGAAGGGCACCCTCGTCAAGCTCAACGAGGAGAAGCGCCCCAACTCCTTCCTCGCCCGCTCCAACCCCTCTGACGTGGCCCGCGTCGAATCCCGCACCTTCATCGCCACCGAGAAGGAGGAGGACGCCGGCCCGACCAACAACTGGATGAAGCCGGCCGCCCTCAAGGAGGAGATGCTCGAGCACTTCCGCGGCTCCATGAAGGGCCGCACCATGTACGTCGTGCCCTTCTGCATGGGCCCGATCACCGACCCCGCCCCCAAGCTCGGCGTCCAGCTCACCGACTCCGAGTACGTCGTCATGTCCATGCGCATCATGACCCGCATGGGCCAGGAGGCGCTGGACAAGATCGAGGGCGGCAACTTCGTGCACTGCCTCCACTCGGTCGGCGCCCCGCTCGCCGAGGGCGAGGAGGACGTGACCTGGCCGTGCAACGACACCAAGTACATCTCCCAGTTCCCCGAGACCAAGGAGATCTGGTCCTTCGGCTCCGGCTACGGCGGCAACGCCATCCTGGCCAAGAAGTGCTACGCGCTGCGCATCGCCTCCGTCATGGCTGAGGAGGAGGGCTGGATGGCCGAGCACATGCTCATCCTCAAGCTCACGTCCCCGGAGGGCAAGAGCTACCACATCGCGGGCGCCTTCCCCTCCGCCTGCGGCAAGACCAACCTGGCCATGATCACCCCGACGCTCGAGGGCTGGTCCGCCGAGGTTGTGGGCGACGACATCGCCTGGATGCACCTGCGCGAGGACGGCCTCTACGCCGTGAACCCGGAGAACGGCTTCTTCGGCGTTGCCCCGGGCACCAACTACGCCTCCAACCCGATCGCCATGCAGACCATGGAGCCGGGCAACACCCTGTTCACCAACGTCGCGCTCACCGACGACGGCGACGTCTGGTGGGAGGGCATGGACGGCGAGGCGCCCGCCCACCTCATCGACTGGCGCGGCAACGACTGGACCCCGCGGTCCGGCCACGACGCCGCCCACCCGAACTCCCGCTACTGCGTCGCCATCGAGCAGTGCCCGACGGCCGCGCCTGAGTTCAACGACCCCAAGGGCGTGAAGATCGACGCCATCCTCTTCGGCGGCCGCCGCGCGGACACCGTCCCCCTGGTCACCCAGGCCCTGGACTGGGAGCACGGCACCATGATCGGCGCGATGCTCTCCTCCGGCCAGACCGCCGCCTCCTCCGAGGCGAAGGTGGGCACCCTGCGCCACGACCCGATGGCCATGCTGCCCTTCATGGGCTACGCCGTGGGCGACTACTTCCAGCACTGGCTCGACATGGGCGTCAAGGGCGGCGACCGCATGCCGTCGATCTTCCTGGTCAACTGGTTCCGCCGCGGCGAGGACGGCCGCTTCCTGTGGCCGGGCTTCGGCGAGAACTCGCGCGTGCTGAAGTGGATCGTGGACCGCATCGAGGGCCGCGTCGGCGCCGACGACACCCTCGTGGGCCACACCGCCCGCGCCGAGGACCTCGACCTGACCGGCCTGGACACCCCGCTTGACGACGTCAAGGAGGCCCTCTACCCGGACCCCGAGCTGTGGGCGGAGGACATCGACGACTCCCGCGGCTACCTCGAGGAGCTCGGCCACCGCGTCCCGAAGGAGATCTTCGCGCAGCTCGACGCGCTGGAGAAGCGCACCGAGGAGGCCCGCGCTTAAGCCCGCGCAGGCCTCAGGGCCGGCGCAGCACGAGCACGAGGTTGGACACCGCGAACTCGCGCAGCAGCGGGACGCGGGCGAGCCACCACGCCCAGCTCGGGTGGTAGCGGGGGAAGGCGAAAACGAATTCGCCTTCCCCCGCTTCGTGCTGTTCGCGGGCCCAGTCGAGGCCGGCGGCGGCGGAGACGTCGAAAAGCGAGGTGCCCCACGCGTTCTTCGGCTGGTGCCCGTGCTTCTTCACGTAGCGGCGCCGGGCGAACTCGCCGCCCACGTAGTGCTCCCACAGGCCGGTCTCGTGCCCGCCGAAGGGGCCGAGCCACACCGTGTAGGACAGCACCACCAGCCCGCCGGGGCGGCACACGCGCAGCATCTCCGCGCCCATCGCGCGCCAGTCGGGGATGTGCTCGGCCACGTTGGAGGAGTAGACCACGTCGAAAGAGCCGTCCGCGAAGGGCAGCGCGGTGCCGTCACCGCGCACGGCGCCGTAGCCGGTCAGGCCCGCCGCGCTCATCTCGGAGACACTGGGCTCGAGGCCCACGTAGAAGGAGCCGGCGAAGGCGTCCGCGAAGTAGCCGGGCCCGCCGCCGACGTCCAGCACCCGGGCGCCGGCGACGTCGCGGCCGGTGAGGTCGGTGGAGAGGGCGTCGAGAAGCGAGCGCGTGTCGCGGGCCAGCCCCGAGTAGAAGATGGCGGGGCGGAATTGCTCGTAGGTGAACGACCGCAACAGGCGCAGCGAGCGGCGGAGCGTGGCCATGCGGCGGGTACGGTACATAACCTATGAAGATACTTCTCCTCTGCTGGCGCGATACCACCCACCCGCAGGGCGGCGGCTCGGAGCGCTACCTGGAGCGGGTCGGGGAGTACCTGGCGTCGCGCGGCCACGACGTGGTCTACCGCACGGCGAAGCACACGGACGCGCCGCGAGCGCCGCTGTCGGTGTGGCGGCACCGGCCGGACGTCATCCTGGACACGCAGAACGGAGTGCCCTTCTTCGCCCGGCTGTACTCGCGGGCCGAGACGGTGCTGCTCACGCACCACTGCCACAAGGAGCAGTGGCCGGTGGCGGGCCCGGTGATCGGGCGCCTGGGCTGGTTCCTGGAGTCGCGCGTCGCCCCGCGCGTGTACCGCGGGGCGCGCTACGTGACGGTCTCGGAGGCGTCCAAGGCGGACCTGGTGGGCCTCGGGGTGGAGGCATCCGACGTGGCGATCGTGGAAAACGGGGTGGACCCGGTGCCGGACTCGGTGCCGGTGCTGCCGGAGGACGGCCGGCTGCACGTGGTCACCCTGTCGCGGCTTGTGCCGCACAAGCGCATCGAGCACGCCATCGACGCCGTCGGCGCGATGGACGGGGTGGTCCTGGACATCATCGGCTCGGGCTGGTGGGAGGACAGGCTGCGCGAGTACGCGGAGCCCTACGGCGACAAGGTGGTCTTCCACGGCCACGTCAACGAGGCGCACAAGCACGCCCTGCTCGCCCGCGCCGTTCTGCACCTCATGCCGAGCGCGAAGGAGGGCTGGGGGATCGCGGTGACGGAGGCGGCGCAGCACGGTGTGCCCACGGTGGGCTACCTCTCCGCGGGCGGCCTGCGCGACTCGGTCGAGGACGGGGTCACGGGGCGGCTCGCCCGCACGAAGGGCGAGTTCATCGAGTTCGCGAGGGCACTGCTTGACGACGCCCCCTCCCGCGCCTCACTCGGCGCCGCCGCCCGCGAGCGGGCCGCGCGCTACTCGTGGGAGGAGACGGGCCGGCGCTTCGCCGAGGTGCTGGGGCTGTAGGGCGGGAGCCGAAACGACGAAAACCCCGGCGGGTGCCGGGGCGTGCGCCTGCGCGGGTTAGGAGAAGAGCTCGCCCTCGCGCAGGCGGTCGAGCATCTCGGCCTCGACAAGCACCGGGACGAAGTCCTCGATGACGGCCTCCTTGCGGTGGGACGCGAGGACGTTGTCGAAGGTGTTGCTGATCTGGTTGGCCTCGTACTGGTCGGCCCAGTCGTTGATGAGGTCTTCGCGGATGTTGCGCAGCGCGCGCTCGCGAATGATGCTGAAGTCGATGTCCTTCTTGTTCATGTTTACTTGTCCCCCTCGTGGATCTTGTGGGCGAGGACCTCGTTGGTCTCCGCCTCGGCGAGAACTGGAATGAAGTCGGTGATCGTGGCCTCCGCTTCGTGGTGGGCGAGGACGTTGTCGAAGGTTTCGGTCACCTCCGCGTCACTAAACTCTCCGTTCCACTTTTCTACGAGGTCTTGCCGGACTCGGCCGATCACCCTGTCGTTCATCGCGTTGGTCATTTCAGATTCACCCTTCCGGTTCTTCTCGCGGCTACTCGGTTAAGTAACCTGTTGTTTAACTAGTGTTAACCTTAAATGGTCTCGCGGGCGGATGCAAGGGCCTCGACGCTTGGTCGAGCCGATTTATTGGTCGGTGCCCACATACTTCACTAAAGTTGCAGGCACACGCCTTAGTAACATCTTTATAACTTCGCGACTCGCGCGCCGCGTCGGGTGTCGGGGCGCCTTTCGCGGCCGTCGGAAAAGGGTTACAAGTAAGTTAACTTCCCCGTCGCCAGGTCGTTCCGGCGCGCACCGCGGCGACCAATCCCGCGCCGATCCAGAGGGCCAGCAGCGCCACGCCCGCCGCCGGCAGGCCGCGCGCCGGGGCGCCCGTGTCCACGACCCGCCCGTCGGGGTAGACCACCAGCCCCACCCCGAGTGCGCGCAGGGCCCCCGCGTCGCCGAGGCTGTCGGCCGCCTCGCGCCAGCGCGCGGAGGCCTGGTCGACCACGACCCCGTCGACCACCAGCTCGCCCGGTTCCACCACGTTCATCACCTTGGGGGCCGGGTCCACCGCCGGGGCCCCGTCGCCGCGCAGGATCAGCGCTGGCCGGTCGACGAAGAAGACGTCGCGGCCCCGGTCGTCGACGGCGGGCACCTCGACCTCGGCCACCGGGCGCAGCGCCGCGAGGGCGACGGGGGCGTCGGGGACCTGCAGCAACGCCAGCGCAAGCGCCGCGACCGCCCGGCGGGTGGGCAGCGCGGCGGCAGCCTGGACGAAGGCGGGAATTGCCAGGATGAGCCCCTTGTGGGCGTCGCGAAGCAACCCGCCCCCGGGCAGCGTCGCCACCGCCCAGGTGAGCGCCCCCGCCCAGGAGAGCAGTGCGAGCGCGAAACCGGCACCCGCGAGAAGGAGCAGGCGGCGTTCCACCCCGCGCCAGCCGAGCGCCAGGAGGACGAAGAGGGCAACCCCGAACAGCGCGAAGCCGGCCTCGCGGGAGGCGGGCACGGCCGCGGCGTTCCAGATCCCGCCCAGCCCCGCCAGCGAACCCAGGGTGCCCGCGCCCGCCTCGGCGCGCGGCGCGAACACCTCGGCCGATGCCGCCGAGGAGGTGCCCGGGCCGGCCAGAGCGCCGCCGACCACCCACGGCAGGCACAGCGCGGCCGAGAACACGGCGGTGCCCCACGTGCGGGAGGCGGCCACGGCGGCGAGCGCGCCCGTCGGGGTCAGCGAGGCGAGCCAGCGCCACCCCCAGGCGGGCGCCACGGCGATGAGGGGCATGAGCCACCCCGCCACGGCGAGAGACCACTGCCCCTGCAGCAGCCGCTCCACGACGAAGGGGTTCCACACCGCCACAGTCATCGCCGCCGCCTTGCCCCAGGCGTGCGGGGCGGCGCGCCACCCGGCCCACGCGGCGCAGCCCGCTGAGGCGATCACGATCGCCCGCACCGCCAGCACCGGGAAGGGGAGGATGCCCAGCAGCGCGTCCTGCGGGACGTTGCGCGCCGGGAGGTCGCCGAAACCGAGGGCGGCCCGCGTCAGCGCCATGTCGGGCAGCACCATCATGTCCCGCAGGGCGAACGCCCCGCCGGGCAGGAGGAAGGGCCACGTTACCGCGAGGACGAGCAGGGCCGCGTAGGCCTTAGCGCCGCGCAAACGCGACCGCCAGCCACGCCAGGGTGAGCACCGCGACGAAGCGCGTCACCCACGCCAGGACCTGCAGGGCGCGCAGCACCGCGACCTCGCTGCGCGCCTTATCGACGGCCCGCGCCCGCGACTCATCCGAGAGCCGGAAGAAACCCTCGGCGGGCCCGCCGGAGGTGGTCCACGTCTCGTCGAGCACCCGTCCTGTGCGCCGCTCCAGGTCGACAATGCGCTCCGCCCGGTAATCCCCGTCGGTGATCTCCGCCTGGTACTTGTACGTCTCCAGCCCGGCGACGTTGCCCGGCCCGACGTAGTCCATCGGCACGGCCTCCAGTGAGAAGGGATCCGAGTAGGGGTAGCTGCGCCGCTCCGGCTGGTAGGGGAAGAAATAGGTCAGCCCGCCGCGGTCGCGCACGGGGAAGGTGGTGGCGGCGTTGGCGGTGTAGGAGTCGCGGTGCTCGGTGCCGTCGATAAGCAATCGCGCGTTGACGTCCACCTCGTCCTTCTTCGCGCCCTGGGTGAGCGTGGTTTCCACGGTGAAGGGGACGGGGCCGTCGTAGGTGGACGTGAACTCGGCGGGGCGCGGCATCGCGCGCTGCGCGGAGATGACCACGGGGGCGATGAGGTTGACGGCGAAGCAGGCGAGGAGAACGACAGCGGCGATGCGCGCGCGCCTGACTCCTACAATGAACACATCAGAAACAATAGCCTACTGCCGGAACTTGAGGGCTTGCGCGCCGTGGCCTCCCTCGGGATCCTCGTCACGCACGTGGCGTTCCAGACCGCGACCGATTCGCCGGTGCTCGCCCGCTTCGACTACTTCGTCGCCGTCTTCTTCGCGCTGTCGGCGTTCCTGCTCGCGCGCGGCACCCCGCGGCCGGGCTACTACCGGCGCCGCCTCGCACGCATCGCCCCCGCCTACGTGGTCTGCGTCGTCGTTGTTTCCCTGGTCCTGCCCGAGCTTTCGCTTCTCGACGCCCCCCGCTTCCTCGCCAACCTCTTCCTGCTGCAGATCTACGTCCCCGACGGTCTGGTCGCCGGCCTGACCCAGATGTGGTCGCTGTGCGTCGAGGTGGCGTTCTACCTCCTCCTGCCGCTGTACCTGAGGCTGAGCCTTTCCCGGCGCCGGCTGTTTCTGGTGCTGGCGGTGCCGCTCTCGCTGCTCTGGCCCTGGCTGGTCGACTCTGTGAGCTGGGTGAACATGCAGATCTGGCCGCCGTCGTACGTCCCCTGGTTCGCCGTCGGGCTCGCCGCCGCGGAGGCGGAGCGCGCCGGCCTCGCGTGGCGCTGGCCGCGCTGGCCGGTCGCCCTGCTGTTCCTGCCGCTCGCCTGGCTGGGCGGGGTGCTCGGGCCGGAGGGGCTCGAGCACCCGACCCCGGCGGAGTTCAACGTGCGCGTGCTCATCGGCGCGTGCTTCGCCGCCGTGCTGGTGGTCCCGTTCGCGCTGGGCCCGCGCGCCTCGGGCGTGCTCGCCTCGCGGGTGATGACGCACCTGGGCCGCTGGTCCTACTCGATCTTCCTCTGGCACGTCGCGGTTCTCTCCTTCGCCTTCCCGGTGCTCGGGGTGCCGGTGTTCAGCGGGCGCTTCGTGCCGGTGCTGCTGTTCACCGCCGCCGCGAGCGTGGCCGTGGCGTACGTGTCCTACGAGTGCGTCGAGGTCCCCGGGGCGCGGTGGGTGTCGCGCGGGCTGGAGCGGTTTGGTCGGCTGTCGGGGTACTTCGGGGTAAGAACAGAAGGGTAAGAATCCACCGATTCCGGCCATTCCGGTGGATTCTTACCCTTCTGTTTTTGCCCTGTGTCAGCCGCCCTACAGAAGGTCGCGCATCTTCGGGTTCACCAGCGCGCTGACGGCGGCCTTGGCGTCGGCGGCGGTGACGGCGTCGAGCGCGTAGGCGGCCATCTGCTGGCAGGTCGCCCGGTCGTGCAGGCGCAGCGCGGCGCGCACGGCGGGCACCTTGGACACGGCCATGGACAGGGAGCTCACGCCCAGGCCGACCAGCACGAGGGCGAGCAGCGGGTCGCCGCCGGCCTCGCCGCAGACGCTGATGGGCTTGCCGGTGGCGTCGCCGCCGAGGCAGGTCGCCTTGATCATCTGCAGGACGGCGGGCTGCCAGGGGGAGAGCAGGTCGGACAGGGCGCCCTGCATCCGGTCGGCCGCCATGGTGTACTGCGACAGGTCGTTGGTGCCGATCGAGGCGAAGTCGACCACCGAGAGAAGCTGCTTGGAGGCGATCGCCGCGGCGGGGATCTCGATCATGATGCCGACCTTCGGCAGCCCCCGGCCGCGCGCCTTGTCGGCGAACCAGGTGGCCTCCTCGACGGTGGCGACCATGGGCGCCATGACGCGCAGGTCCGCGGTGCGCCCGGTGGCCTCGTAGGCCGCGGCGAGGGCGTCGAGCTGGGTGTCCAGCAGGTCCTCGCGAGCCTGGGAGAGGCGCAGCCCACGGCGGCCCAGCGCCGGGTTCTCCTCCTCGCCCAGGTTGGCGAAGCTCAGCGGCTTGTCGGCGCCGGCGTCGAGCGTGCGCACGACGACGCGCCGGGTGCCGAACGCCTCGAGGACGCGGGAGTAGGTCTCCGTCTGCTCCTCCAGGCTGGGCGCGCTCTCGCGGTCGAGGAAGAGGAACTCGGTGCGGAACAGGCCGGTGCCCTCGACGTCCCGGGCGGCCGCGGCGGCGCCGTCCTCGGCGGTGCCGATGTTGGCCAGCAGTGCGACGGGGTAGCCGTCGGCCGTAACGCCCGCGCCGGTGGACTCGGCCAGGGCAGCTTCCCGACGCTCCGTGCGGCGCCGCAGGTCAGCCACCTCGTCGTCGGTGGGGTGGACGATGACCTCGCCGGCGCCGCCGTCGATGGCCACGTGCGTGCCCTCGGCGATGTCCATGACACCGCGGGCCTTGACCACGGCCGGGATGCCCAGCTGCGCCGCCAGGATGGCGGTGTGGCTGGTGGGCCCGCCGCCGGCGGTGACGATGCCGACGACCAGCTCCGGGTTCAGGCCGACGGTCTCGGCGGGGGCGAGGTCGTCGGCAAGCAGGATCGCGGGCTCGGTGATGTCGGGCACGCCGGGCTTGGGCAGTCCGCGCAGCTCGCAGATGGTGCGGTCGCGGACGTCGTAGAGGTCCGTCACGCGCTCGGCCATGTACCCGCCGAGGCCGGCGAGCAGCTGGGCGTAGTCCTCGGTGGCGTCGTGGACCGCGCGGGTGACGCCGGAGCCCTGCTTCAGCTTCTTCACCACCGCCTTCGCGAGGGCGCGGTCGCTGGCCAGCTGGGCGGTGGCCTCCAGGATCGGGCGCGCCTTCGGGCTGGCGTGCTCGGCCTGCGCCTTCAGCGACGCGGCGACCGAGGCCATGGCCGCGCGGACGCGCTCGCCGTCCGCGGCCGGGTCCGTCGACGCCGGCTCGTTGGTGTCGACCCCGGGGGCGGGGAGGACCTTGACGACGCCAGCGTTCGCCGTTCCGGTGGATACTCCGATGCCGTAGATGACGGTGTGCTGCTCGATCATCTGTCTACCCGGGGCCCTACTCCGCGTCGAGGTCGCGCTCGAGCATGGCGGCGAGCTCGTCGAGCGCGCCGGCGGCCTCGTCGTCCTCGCAGGTCAGCGTAACCACGTCGCCGTGCTTGGCGCCCAGCGTCATGACCTCGAGGATGGAGGCGGCGTCCGCCTCCTCGCCGTCGAAGGAGATGGTGATGTCGTAGTCGTACTCGCCGGCCGCCTGGGTGAACAGCGAGGCGGGTCGGGCGTGCAGCCCGACGGAGGAGCCGATGGTGGCGGTGCGGGTGATCATAGTGGGGTCCTTTCGAATGTTTTCGGTTCTAGTGCCTGTATACCGCTGCGCCCCCGTGGTGTGCACGATGCGGGCGATGTGCAGTGTGAGGTAGGAGACCTCGTCCTCGGTCAGCTCGGCCCCCAGGCGCAGCTCGATGACCGAGGCGATGCGCTGGGCGCACTGGTAGGCCTCGGGGGAGGAGTCGCGGATGGCCTGGCCGATCGCGGAGTGGTGCTCGTCGAGCTGCTCGTGGTTGGCGATGCGCACGAAGAGGTAGCGCAGGTGGGTGATGAAGCGCCCGACGCTGACGCTGTCGGGGTCGAGGGTGAGCGAGAAGTCGCTCTCGATGATGCTGACCAGCTGCTGGAGCACGCCGGTCATGGTGTAGGTGAAGCTCAGGTCGCCGGTGGAGAACCCCGCGTTGACCAGGTGCAGCGTCAGGGCGACCGCCTCGGAGTGGGGGAGCTGCTCGATGCCCCGCTGCGCGAGGGCGTCGTTGATGTGGGACAGAATCCGCTGCGCCTGGCGGTACTCCTCGCCGTAGAGCTGGCTGACCTCGGCGAGCAGCGGGTAGGTGGCGTGCTGCCCGCTCGCGGCGCGCGACAGGGCGAAGCCGATGTGGTCGGCCAGCGCGATGAGCAGAGACGCGTTCTGCGCCGTGGAATCGGGCAGCCCGGCGGCGGCGACGGCGTCGGTGACCAGGTTGACGTGCGCGAGGGGAATCTCGGTGAGCAGGGAGGCAACGTAGTCCGGGTCGCGGCCGTCGGCCGGGACGAAGACGCGGGTGATCCGGGAGGCGTCGATGGCCTGGCCCGGGCGCGCCTGGAACCCGATGCCCCGGCCGGTGACGATCTTCTCACCGGCCGGGTCCTTGGCCAGGACCACGTTGTTGTTGAATACTCTCAGGATTTCCATTGCGCTGGTCGCCATCACGAGCGATTATGGCTGAACTTCGATGACCGTGTCGCCGGCGCGCACGCTGCCCACCGCGACAGCCTCGACGCGCTCCATCTTCTTGGTGTTGGTCACCGTCATGAGCGTGGTGGTGGAAAAGCCCGCGGCGGCGACGGCGTCGAAATCGACCTGGGCGAGGGTGTCGCCCGCCTCGACGTGCTGCTTCTTCTCCACCCGGACGTCGAAGCCGCGGCCGTCCATCTTCACCGTGTCGATGCCCACGTGGACGAGGACCTCGACGCCGTCGTCGGTCTTGATGCCGAAGGCGTGGCCGGTCTTCGCCACCGTCATGAGCGTGCCGGAGACCGGGGCGACCACGGTCGACTCGCTCGGCACGATGCCCACGCCGTCGCCGAGGGCGCCGGAGGCGAAGACCTTGTCGCCGGCGTCGGCCAGGCCGACGACCTCGCCCGCAATCGGGGCCCGCACCTCGACGAGCCTGGTCGCCACCGCGGTGGCGACGCCGCCTGCGGCGGGCTCAGCCGGGGAAGGCTCGGCCGGGGCGGGTTCGGCGACGGGCTCGACCGGGGCGGCGGGGGTGGCGTCGTCAAGCGCTGCCCTGGCCTCGGCCTTCTGCTCGGGCGTGCGGTAGTCGGTGAGGATGATCGCGAACATCGCGACGAAGAAGGCCACCGCGATGGAGATGACGTAGACCCACATCGGGCTGAACACCACCGTGGTCAGCAGGGAGGTGAAGACGAACGCCTGCGTCTTCACACCCTCGAAGGGCGCGGACAGGATCGCGATGGTGATGCCGCCGGCCAGGCAGCCGAGCAGCATGCGCGGGTAGATCCTCTTGAAGCGCAGGTGGATGCCGTAGAGGGAGGGCTCGGAGATGCCGCCGAAGAGGCCCGCGGCGAGCGCGCCGGTGGCGGTCTGGCGCATCTGCGTGTCGTGGTCGCGCAGCGACAGCGCCAGCACGCCAGCGGTGGCGCCGAAGCAGGCGAAGTTCCACACGCCCATCGGGCCCTGGATGAAGTCGTAGCCCAGCGTCTGGATGTTCACCAGCATGAGGGCGTTGAGCGGCCAGTGCAGGCCCAGCGGAACGAGGAAGGGGTAGAGCAGCGGGATCATGATCGCGAAGACGAAGGGGGCGTTCGAGTTCATCCAGGCCAGGCCCGCGCCGATGCCGTTGCCCAGCCAGATGCCCAGCGGGCCGATGAGGAAGGCCGTCAGCGGGATCATGATGAGCATGGAGATGAACGGCACGAACACCATCTGCACGTTCTCCGGGAAGATCTTCTTCAGGCCGTGGTAGACAACCGCGAGGATGGCCACCATGATCAGCGGCACGAACACCTGCCCGCCGTAGTCGTTGAGCTGCATCGGCAGCCCGAAGACCGTGGTGCTGAACAGGTCCTTGCCCAGGGCCTCGTTGGTGGTGGCGACGGTTTCGGAGAAGCGCTCCGGGTCCGACAGACTCATGAACTCGGGCGTCATGAGCGCGGCCATGATCGCCGCGCCCAGCCAGGGGTCGACGCGCAGCTTCTTCGCCGCGTTGTAGGCCACCATGACCGGCAGGAAGTAGAACACGCTCTTCCACATGGCGTCGAAGAAGACCCAGGTGGCGGACTTGTTGTCATCGCGGAAGGCGACCACACCGAGCGCGTCGAGCACCGCCGCGATCGCGATGATGAGCGACGCGCCGAGCAGCACGCCCAGGATCGGACGGAATGAATCGGAGAGGTACTCGAAGAAGTTGTCCAGCCAGGCGTACCTGCCGCGCGCCTTGGAGCGGGCCTCCGCCTTGACGTCCTCGTCGGACTTCGCCGCCGCGCCCGCGCCCTTCATCTCGGGCAGGTGCTTGATCGCGGTGTACATCGACTCGACGCCGCCGCCGCAGATGACCTGGTAGCGGTTGTCGCCCTGGTGGATTGCGCCGAGCACGCCCGGCACCTTCTCGATCTCCTCCTCGTTGATCTTGGAGATGTCGTTGAGTTCCAGGCGCAGGCGCGTCGCGCAGTGCGTCAGGCTGGAGATGTTCTCCGGCCCGCCGAGGTTGGCGACGATCGCCCGCGCACTGGAATCTTTGGTGGATCCCATCGTGACCTTCTTTCGGTTAGGCCAGGGCCATTAACGCAAAAAGACCCGAGGCACCGCGAAGCGGCGGCCTCAGGTCTTGCCTCATGTGAGTAACAACCCTGGGTTGAAGTCTGTACTTACAGATCCTAGTCCGCCGCCGCGCCACCCGGCAAGGGGTCTGTGCGAAGACCTCAGCGCATTTTGCGCGCTTGTCGACGCCCCATTTCGCGCCGAGGTCTTCCACGGGGTGCTACTGGGGCGCTACCGGGGTGCTACTCATCCCCGAACGCCAGCGCCGCGACCGCCCCGCACCCGGCGGCGAGCACGAGTGCGGTCCCGCCGGCGTAGTTCTCCTGCGGCCAGGGCGCGCGGGCGAGCCACAGGCCCATGAGCCCGGTGAACCCGCTGGCCAGCGCCCAGGAGGGCAGGAGCGTGTAGCGCCGGATCGCCCACACGGCGGCGGCCGCGGCGGCGCCCGGGGCCAGGCCCACGGCGACGGCGGCGACCAGCGGGGACACGGTGGCGGACGGCCCGGGGGCGAAGGGCTCGGAGCGTCGCCGCGCGAGCAGCGCGCAGCCGACCAGCGCGGCGAGGGAGACGGCGCCGCCGAGCAGCAGGCTGAGCCGGTAGGGGCGCTCGCCGGCGAAGGTGAGGGTGAACGTGCCGCTCACACCGGGTGGGACGCGGAAGGCCTGGGCGCCGGCGTCGAGAAGCTCTGGCTCGAGCTCGACCCCGTCGACGCTCGCGCGCAGCCCCTCGTTGAAGGCGAGGGTGGTGAGGATGCGCTGCTCGCCTGTCGACGCCCCCACCTCCCCTCCGAAGGGCACCCAGCCCCCGGTCGGCGGTGCTGCGCGGGTGAGCAGGAGCGTCTCCGCGTCGGTGACGACCTCGTGGGTGCCCGCCTCGAGGTGGACGCTGCCCTCGGCGGCGGTGCCGTCGATGGTGGCCGGCGCGCTGAGCGTCCACTCGCCGGGCGCGGCGGTGGTGAAGCGGCGCTGCAGGACGTCGGTGGAGGGGAAGAGGCGCTGGAAGAAGTAGGTGTCCGCGGTGCCCGGCACCTCGACGATGCGGGTGGTGCCGACGTCGAGGGCGGCGATGCCCGCGCGCTCGGTGAGGGTGACGCGGACCCGGTCGCCGGGCGCGGACACGGTGCGCGGCTGCCCGGCGACCAGCGACACCTCGCGCTCGGTGCCGCCCGAGGCGACGCGCACCGTGGTGTCGCGGGTGGCGGTGATGCGCACGCGGCCGTCCGCGACGCTGGATTCGATCCAGCCGGTGTCGTCGCCGGGGGCGGGCCACCACGCCGTGTCCGGCAGCCCGTCGAAGGCTGCGGTGAGCGAGGCGGAGGGGTCGGCCCCGCCGAAGGAGGTGGCGTCGGCGGCCGAGCTGGACGCGCGGGCGTCGCCGACCTGGGCCACCCCCACCGGCGTGCCCGCCGAGGGGTAGTCCTTCAGGCGGTTGCGCACGTCGGCGCCCTCGGACTCGTCGCGCAGGTGGGCGGAGAGCGGGGAGTCGAGCGTGCCGTAGTTGCGCGCCGCCAACGCCGGGGTGTCCGTCACGATGTCCGGGTCGTCCCCGCCGAGGCGCGCCGGGAAGTAACCCAGCTCGCGGTAGAGAAGCGCCAGCACCTCGCCGCCGCCGTCGACGCGCACCGGCTCGGCGGAGGTGATCATCGCGCCCCGGTCGGGTTCGAGCATGTGGATGTCCACCGCGCCGAAGCTGACGGTGGGCTCGCCGAGGTCGGGCGCGTCGGGTCCGGATTCCAGGTCGTGGCGCACCACCACGGCCCCGACGCCGATCGAGCGCAGGGCCTCCGGGTCCAGGGCGGCGGCCTGCCCGTCGAGGCCCCGGATCGCCTCCGGGTCCACCAGCGGGATGGCGTCGCGCACCGCGAAGGGCGAGGAGGTCACGGCCTGGATCGGCTCGTCGCGCGTCCACCCCCACGTCTGGCGGGCGAACGACGCCGGCGGAACCACCAGGGTGCGCGTGCCCGCGGCGTGCTCGTCGAGCCACTCGCCGGCGGCCACCCAGTCCGGCGACACGGACGTCCACGTGCCCTCCGGCAGCAGGCGCAGCGACCACGCCGGGGCCACCGCCACCGCGGCGGCCAGCCCCGCCGCCACGACGGCCGGAGGGCGCGCCCGCGACAGCGCCCAGCCCACGCCGAGGACCAGGGGCAGGCGCACCAGCGGGTCCAGTTTGTGCAGGTTGCGGAAGGGCGCGAGGGGGCCGTCGTAAAGCGGCGTGAGGAAGTGGGCCGTGCCGAGGACGAGGAAGCCGAGGGAGAGCAGCAGCACGAAAAACCCGCGCCACGGCATGTCGCGCCGCGCCAGGCCCGCGAGCCCGAGGGCGGCGACCGCTGTGGTGGCGAGGATGAACACCGGCTCGGCGACCAGCACGAACCCCGCGGTGCGCTCGGCGTCGACGAAGGGCGCCCAGCTCGTCGTGCCGCGCAGGATCTCCGCCGGGTTGAGCCAGTGGGTGGTCACGAAGGCGGACTCGATGAACTCGGTGAACGGCGGAGAGTAGCGGCCCAGGACGAGCAGCAGGCCGATCCACCACACGCTGACCAGCAGCGTCCCCGCGCACCAGCGCGCCAGCGCGCCGAACTCGCGGCGCCACGCGAGCAGCACGAACGCCGGGACGCAGGCGAGGATGGTCGCGGTGGCGTTGACCGCGCCCATGAGCGCGATCGGGACGACGGCGGCCGCCACGTTGGGCCTGCGGCTCAGCAGCGGAAGCAGCGTCCACGGCACGAGCGCCACCGGCCACGCCTCCGAGGAGATCGCGGTGAGCGTGGTGAGGATGCGCGGGCTGAGCGCGTACAGCGCGGCCGCCGCGACGGCGGGAAGCCCGGGGGAGATGCCGACGCGCCGGGCGAGCAGCAGCGTGCCCGAGTACGCGACGCACAGCACCAGCGCCCACCACAGCCGCTGGAGCACCCAGTCCGGCAGCGGGAGCAGGAAGAACGGGCCCTGGGGGAAGAGGTAGCCGTAGGCCTGGTTCTGGATCTGGCCGAGCGTGAACTGCTCGGTGTAGGCGTGCGTGGCCTGGCGCAGGAACCCCAGGGGGTTCTGGGTGAGGTCGAACTTCGTGTCGGCGGCGACGCGGCCGGGAGGCTGCAGGAAGCTGAGCAGCGTCAGCGCCACCCAGCCGAGGACGTGCCCGCGCACCCCTGACCCGGGCCTACTGGCGCGAGCCGTACTCCGGGCCGCCGAGGACGGCCTGGTCGGCGGGGACCGCGTTACCGGAGGGGACGGTGCTCTGGCCAGAGAAGGAGGCGATGCCGATGACCCCGACGGCGCCCAGCACGACACCGACCACGATGCTGGCCACCAGCGGCGAGACGGCGCGGCGAAGCAGGGACGTGTTCTCCTCAGACATGGTGCTGAGCTTAGCAGTGCCGGCTGGGTACAGTGGACACGTTTCCACGCCGCACAGACCGAGCCGGGGGAGGTGAGCGCCATGCTTCGGGCTACCAGCCTCGCCGCCGCGACGGCTCTCGCGCTGTGCCTCACCGCTGTCCTCTCCGGCTGCGCCGGTCCCGACCCCGCCGAAACCCCCGAGCCCGCCGAAACTGCCGGCCCCGCCGAGCCCGAGCCCCGGCTGGAGCAGCCCGCGCCGAGCCCGCAGGAAGCCCCCGCGCCGCCGGAGCCCAGCGAGGCCGAGAAGCGGGTGCCCGCCGACCTGCGCGCGAAGGTCGCCTCCCTGATGGTGGTGGGCGTGTCCAACTACGACCAGGCGCGCGCCGCGCTGGACCAGGGCGCGGGCGGGCTGGTCATCCCGAGCTGGGCCGACCCGAAGCTGCTCACCGAGGAGGGGCGCAACATCAACGCTTTGCGCGCCGAGTACCGGCGCCCCTTCTCCGTCGCCGTCGACTTCGAGGGCGGCCGGGTCCAGCGCCACACGGGGGTCTTCGGCGCGTGGATGCCCCCGGGCGACCTCGCCCACCAGCCGCCGGAGGTGACCCGCGGCACCGGCTACGACATCGGGCGCTCGCTGCGCGCTCACGGCGTGAACGTCGATTACGCCCCCGTGCTCGACCTCGACGTGGGCGGCCTGCCTATCGTCGGCGACCGCGCGTTCGGCGCGGACCCGCTCGAGGTCGAGCGGGCGGCCACGCTCTTCTCGCAGGGGCTTTACGACGCCGGGGTCACGCCCACCTTCAAGCACTTCCCCGGCCACGGCCGCGCCTCGGGAGACACCCACGTCGCCCTCGCCGTCACCCCGCCGCTGGAGGAACTGAGGCGCCTGGACATGCTGCCCTACGGGCCCGTGCTGGGCGCGTTTCCCCGGGCGAGCGTGATGATGGGCCACATGATCGTCCCCGGCCTCGGGCCCGACGGGGTGCCCAGCTCCCTCAACGCCGAGGCCTACCGGGTGCTGCGCGCCGGGGACTACCCCGGCGGGGCGCCCTACGAGGGTGTCATCGTCACCGACGACCTCTCCGGAATGCGCGGCATCCTCGACTACGCGCCCACCCCGGAGGCGGTGAAGAGGGCGATCGCGGCGGGGGCCGACCAGGCTCTGTGGTCCTCCGGGACGGACGTGGCGGGGATCATCGACGCGGTCACGGCGGCTGCGGCGAGCGGGGAGATACCGCTCGATCGGATCGACGACGCCGCGGTGCGGACGCAGCAGCAGCTTCTGGATGTGGGGTTGTAGGGGCGTCGTCAAGCCCCGCGAAGGTCACGGCTGGGTATCAACTGGGCCATCCGGTAGGTGGGGCCGGTGCGCTCCATTACGCTGTTACGGGTGACTACGGTAAAGGCAACCTCGCGCGGCAGGAAGGGCGGCGGCCGCGCCGGCAGGATCGCCCTCGGTGTCGTCGTGGGCATTTTCGCGGTGCTCCTGGCGATCTACCTCGCCGACCTGGCAATGAACCGGGGGGCCATCCCCCGCGGCACCACCGTCGGCGGAGTGAGGATCGGCGGGCTGACCCAGGACGAGGCCGTGGACAAGCTCGAGGGTGAGCTCGGCTCCACCGCCGAGAAGCCCGTCACCGTGCGCGCCGCCGACAAGACCGCCCAGCTCGTGCCCTCGCTGGCGGGCCTGGGCATCGACTGGCGCGCGACCGTCGAGGCCGCGGGTATTGAGTCCACCAACCCGCTGACCCGCCTGGGCAACCTGTTCCGCACCCACGAGGTCGACGTGGTGCCCACCGTCAACGACGCCACCCTGAGCCCCGAGCTCGACCGCCTGCGCGGCGAGCTGCACGCCGACCCGGTCGACGGCTCCATCGCCGTCGAGGGGGACAAGGCCAAGGTCACCGACCCCGTGCTGGGCCAGGACGTGGAGCGCGCGGAGCTCAAGGAGCGGCTCACCACCGGCTGGCTCAACCCCGACGGCGTGACGGTCGAGCCGAAGGAGGTGCAGCCGGCGATCAACTCCGACGTCATCAAGGCGGCGATGGACGGCCCCGTCAAGGCCGCGCTCTCCGGCCCGCTCACCCTGCACGGGCGAGACGGCGTGGACGGGGTGATCCAGAAGGCTCAGATCGGCGAGGTGGTCCAGTTCCGCAACGTCGAGGGGCGCATCCAGCCCGAGGTCAACCGCGAGCGCGTGGGTGAGATCTTCGGCGAGCAGCTCGCCCCCACCGTCACGGAGATGAAGAACGCCCGCGTGCTCTCCGGCGGGGGCGTCGAGCCCAGCGTCGACGGCACCGAGGTGGACTGGGACGTCACCCTTGACGGCTTCGACGGGCGCCTCCTCGGCGACGGCGAGCGGACGTGGGACGCCGCCTACAAGCCCGTGCCGGCGAAGTTCACCACCGAGCAGGCGCAGAACGCCACGTTCAACGACGTGGTGGGTACCTTCACCACCGGCGGGTTCAGCTCCGCCTCCGGCACCAACATCCGCCTGGTGGCCAACACGGTCAACGGGGCGATCGTGAACCCGGGAGAGACCTTCTCCCTCAACGGCTACACCGGCCCGCGCGGCACCGCGCAGGGCTACGTCGAGTCCGGCATCATCCTCGACGGGCACGCCGACAAGGCCGTGGGCGGCGGCATCTCGCAGTTCGCCACGACGCTCTACAACGCCGCCTACTTCGCGGGCATGACGGACGTGGCGCACACGCCGCACTCGTACTACATCTCCCGCTACCCGGCCGGCCGCGAGGCGACCGTCTACGAGGGTGCGATCGACCTGCAGTTCCGCAACGACTCGCCCTACCCGGTGAAGATCACCACCAGCGCCGGCGCCGGCGACATCACGGTGAACCTGATGGGCGTGAAGACCTACAACGTGGAGTCGGTCAACGGCGGCCGCTGGGCGGAGACGCAGCCGCGCCCGCAGTCGGTCTCCGGCTCCAACTGCTCGCCGTCGGGCGGGGCGCCCGGCTTCACGACGTCCGACACCCGCATCGTCACCGACCTTTCCGGCAACGTGGTCTCCCGCGAAACCCAGACCACGGTCTACGACCCGCAGCCCATCATCCGCTGCGGCTAGCCTGGTGGCATGAACACTCGGGACACTGTCCAGGACCTCGTAGAGCGCGTTCGGTTCTCCCTTCGGGGGTTGCCCTCTTTGAGCCCGGAGGCGCTCGTCGCCCACCCGGGCGGCCACCCCAACTCGGCCGCGTGGCTGTTGTGGCACACCGGCCGCGAGCTTGACGCCCAGCTCGCCGCCCTGTCCAGCTCTTCAGAGGTGTGGACGGCCGGCGGCTTCCGGGAGCGCTTCGACCTCGGCGAGGTCGGCGACACCATCGGCTACGGGCACACCCCCGAACAGGCCCGCGCGGTGCGGGTGGAGGACTTTGCCCTGTTGACCGGCTACGTCGCGGCGGTGCTCGACGCGGTCTCCTCCTACGCGTCCGGTGTGGATGACTGGGACGAGGTGGTGGACACCTACGAGGGCGAGCCCGTCACCCGCCAGGTGCGGGTAACCTCCCTGCTTCTCGACGCCCTCGAGCACCTCGCGCAGGCGCACTACGTTGCGGGAATGCCTGATCTGTTGAGCTAGCGACAAAAGTCCGGTGCGCGGGGCTGCTTTTGTCACTTTCCGCAGGCAGGTTTTCGGCATCTGCGAAAATCTGTCACTCGCTCGAAGCCGAATGTCTCGCATCCGAGACGACGTGCGTGATCTGCCCTACATCTCCCCGCTATATGTGAGATAAGTTTCCTTCAACTGACGCTGACGCACCAAATGAAGGAGGCTGACGAAGTGACGTCCATCGATGCAGTTGTGGCTTCGTACAACGACGCTAACCCCGAAACGCCCGACTCGGGCGCGCGCCCGCGCCCGAAAGGCGTATGGCGGATGTTCGTGTACAGCGCCATCGGCGCGTTCGTCTTCTTCTTTCCGGTGACGTACAAGGGCAAACAGTCCATCCCGCTCGACCACATGGTCACGTTTGTGCGGGAGCATCTCTCCGTCGCGGTGCCGTGGTTCATTCTGGCGCTCGCCGCCTACGGTGCGGGGCGCGGCGTGGCGGGCCGGGCTTGGAAGGAGGGCCCGCTGAAGGCGCTGTTTGCTGTGTTGAACGTGGTGGGATTCGTTGTGGCTGCGCTCGTCGTGTTCGATGCGTTGCCGTGGGTCCTCGGGGAGAAGGACCTCGTGCCGTTCCTGTGGGACAAGATCGCGGTGCCAGTCGGATTGATCGTGCCGATCGGCGGCGCGTTCCTCGCCTTCCTTATCGGTTTTGGTCTGCTCGAATTCGTGGGGGTGCTCATGCAACCGGTCATGCGTCCGCTGTGGCACACCCCTGGCCGTTCCGCCATTGATGCGGTGGCTTCCTTTGTCGGCTCGTATTCCCTGGGCATTCTGGTGACCGACCGTGTCTACCAGCAAGGAGGCTACACCGCGCGCGAGGCGTCGATTATCGCAACCGGCTTTTCGACGGTTTCCGCGGCCTTCATGGTCATCGTTGCCAAGCAGCTCGACCTGATGGAGCACTGGGGCACCTATTTCTGGGTCACGTTGGTGGTGACCTTCATTGTCACCGCGATCACCGTCCACCTGCCGCCCCTGCGCCGGATCCCCGACGACTACGCGCCAGGTGCCACCCCGGACCCGGAAAAGCCGGTTGATGGCAGCCGGTTGAAGCAGGCGTGGAGGGCGGCGCTGCACGTGCTCGACCGGGTTCCGCCCCTGCGCGTGCTCGTCTGGGAAAACCTTCGCGACGGTGTGCGTCTGGCCGCGGCCATCGTCCCGTCGATCCTCTCGGTTGGCTTGATCGGTCTGCTGCTCGCCCGCTTCACCCCGGTCTTCGAGTGGATTGGCTACCTGTTCTACCCCTTCGCCTGGCTGGTGCGCCTGCCGGAGCCGCTGCTGGGGAGCAAGGCCGCCGCCATGGGTATTGCGGAAATGTTCCTGCCCGCGACCGCTGTGGCGGATTCGGGCTCGATGGTGCTGAAGTTCGTTATCGGCGTGGTTGCGGTCTCCGCGATCATCTTCTTCTCCGCGATGGTGCCGTGCATCATGGCGACGAAGATCCCGCTGAGAATCTCGCACCTGGTCCTTATTTGGTTCGAGCGCGTCGCCCTCACGATCCTCATCGCTACCCCCATCGCGCATCTGCTGTTCTAGGAGCGCTTGACGTAGACCGAGCTGTCTAGTACGTTGAATGGCGCGATCCAGAAGCCCGACGCGTCAAAGCCTCCCGGCTCGTCGGCTGGCAACCGCGCTTGTCGCGCACGGTGCCCCCGGGAGAAGATCGGCCGCGCCGCGACCCGCTGCGCGGAAGAGCGCTAAGCCAAGGAGCTGCCCATGTCCTGCGACATGTCCGCATTTTTGCCCGAAGATCTTGAAGACGACTGGGTGCCCGCCCGCTTTGACTTCGTCAAGGCAGGCCTATTCCGTTTTACCGTGGAAACTGAAAGCCACGTGCGGAAGTTCGACACCCGCGCCGCCGCGATGAACCTCGTCGACCTCATCGCGCCAGGTTTCGACTATTCGGATGCGCGCAACGCTGTGCGCACTCGTGAGGGGGATGTCCTTCTCCTGCCGGTCTCCACGCGTGTGGCGTTGCACCGTGATGCGTCACAGTGCATCCTCATGGCTGCGGGGCACAACCTGTTCTGGGGGCCTCTGTTCAAGGCGCTGGCCGCGCCTGCCGAGGACTGGGTGAAGGTCGAGTGCGTATACGCCGAAGGCACGCACGCTATCCTGTCGACTCCCACCGGGGCGATCTCGGCGTATCACCACGACGCGGGCGGGCTGCGCGAGGCAGTCGCGTACAACGCGCGATGGGGGATCGTGCGCTGCGAAGCCTCCAGCCACCCCGAGCGGATGGTGTGGATCGCCCGCACTCCCGTTTCCGCCTGCCGCTCCTAGCTCGGTCAGAAAGCGGTGAGTGCGATTGCGCTCACCACGGCGTTGTTGGCGGCATGGATCAGAAGCGTCGCCCGCAGGCTGCCGAACCACAGTCGGGCCAGGGTCAGCGACGCGCTGGTGAAGATGAGGTACACCGTCGCAGCCGGGCTGACATGTGCCGCCGCGAAGGCAATGGTGACAATGGTCGCGGCCAGCCACATGGGCACAAACCTTGCGCACCAGTCCAGCAGCACGCGCCGACAAACGATTTCCTCCAGAGCGGGGATGACTGTGGTCAGGCATGCCACGAGGAGCACGGCGGCGGGAGCTCCGAGCTGAAACCCCTCAGTCGAGGCGCTCTCGGGCGAGGAGGAGAGGCCGAACACGCCGGAGAGGATCGTCGCGCCAATTGCCCCGCCGACGAGGGTCAGGGGGATCCACCAAAGAAGGTGCCAAAGGCGGCGGGTGGGCGTCGTAAAGCCCGCCTCTCTCAACCCCCAGCCGCAGCGGCGGACGAAACCGACGTAGGCGAGCGCCGCGTCAGAAAGTGATCCACCCACCATCACTCCCAAGGCGATCCAGCCGCCGCGGTTGAGCCCCGCAGCATTGGCGACAGTGGCCGAAAGAGACAGACCCATTCAGTATTGGTCGCAGGCGCGCGCGGGCGCATCCACCCGGAGGGAAAATTGGAGCCGGCGACGAGAATCGAACTCGCACTCTCAGCTTGGGAAGCTGATGTTCTACCACTAAACTACGCCGGCAATGGAGGTCATGTTAGCACCCGGCGGCCACCAAGAGAAAACCGCAGCCCGCTAGACTGAGCCACGTGCTTCTTTCAGATCATGACATCCGCGACGCGATCGACACCGGCCGGCTCGGCATCGAGCCCTACGACCCGGCGCTGGTGCAGCCGTCCTCGGTGGATGTGCGCATGGACCGGTTCTTCCGGGTGTTCAACAACTCGAAGTACACCCACATCGACCCGAAGCTGGAGATGGAGGACCTGACCACCCTCGTCGAGGTGCCGGAGGGCGAGGCGTTCGTCCTCCACCCGGGCGAGTTCGTGCTCGGCTCCACCCTGGAGAAGTTCACGCTGCCCAGCGACCTCGCGGGCCGTCTGGAGGGGAAGAGCTCCCTCGGCAGGCTCGGCTTGCTGACGCACTCGACGGCGGGGTTCATCGATCCCGGCTTTTCCGGCTACATCACCCTCGAGCTGTCCAACGTGGCGAACCTTCCGATCACCCTGTGGCCGGGCATGAAGGTGGGCCAGCTGGCGCTGTTCCGCATGACCTCCGCGGCCGAGGTGCCCTACGGCTCCGGCGCGCTGGGCTCAAAGTACCAGGGGCAGCGCGGGCCGACCCCGTCGAAGGCGTACCTGAACTTCCGCTAGTTTCCTTCCCGGGCGAAGACGCGGCGCGCGTGCCATGATGGTTCGCATGCGTATGACGGTTATCGGCACCGGGTATCTCGGTGCGACCCACGCCGCGTGCATGGCCGAGCTCGGCCACGAGGTGCTGGGTGTGGATGTGGACGAGAACAAGATTTCGCGGTTGAAGAACAGCGAGGTCCCGATTTACGAGCCGGGTTTGCCGGAGGTGTTGCAGCGCAACATCGAGGCGGGTCGGCTGGATTTCACCACGGATTACGCCCGGGCGGCTGAGTTCGCGAACGTGCATTTCATCGGGGTGGGCACCCCGCAGCAGCGTGGTTCGTACGCGGCGGACACGCGCTATGTCGAGGCGGTTATCGACGACCTCGTGCCGCAGCTGCAGGGTGATCACCTGATTCTGGGCAAGTCGACGGTGCCGGTGGGTACTGCGGCGGCGCTGCAGGAGCGCGCCGACAGGTTGGTGCAGCCGGGTGCGTCGGTGGAGATCGCGTGGAACCCGGAGTTTTTGCGGGAGGGGTACGCGGTCAAGGACACCATCGAGCCGGATCGTATTGTGCTGGGCACCCGTGGTCGGGATTCGCGGGCGGAGGAGATCGCCCGTCAGGTGTATGCGACGCCGCTGGGTTCGGGCACGCCGTTTATTGTGACGGATCTGCAGACCGCGGAGCTGGTGAAGGTGTCGGCGAACGCGTTTCTGGCCACGAAGATCTCGTTTATCAATGCGGTCAGCGAGGTCTGTGAGATCGTGGGCGCGGATGTGACGCAGCTTGCCGACGCCATCGGCTACGACGACCGCATCGGCCGCAAGTTCCTGGGCGCGGGCCTGGGCTTCGGCGGCGGATGCCTGCCGAAGGACATCCGCGCGTTCATGGCGCGCGCCGGCGAGGTTGGTGCGGATCAGGCCCTGACCTTCCTGCGCGAGGTGGATGCGATTAACATGCGGCGGCGCCAGCGCGTCGTGGACATCGCGCGCGAGGAGCTCGGTTCGCTGATCGGGCGGCGCGTGACGGTGCTGGGTGCGGCGTTCAAGCCGAATTCGGATGATGTGCGTGATTCGCCGGCGTTGGCGGTGGCGGGGCAGCTGTCGTTGGCGGGTGCGGACGTGCGCGTCTACGACCCGGAGGCGATGGACAACGCGCGCCGCGTGTTCCCCACGCTCGACTACGCGGCTTCGCTTGATGATGCCCTCTCCGGCGCCGAGTTGGTCATCCTCGCCACGGAGTGGCAGGTGTTCCGCGAGATGGATCCTGTCGCGGTGGGTCGGGGCGTCGATAAGCGTGTGCTCATCGACGGGCGCAACGTCCTCGACCTCGAGGCCTGGCAGGCGGCCGGCTGGACCGTGCGCGCGCTCGGGCGGGGTTAGGAATCCACAGGGTAAGAACTAAAGGGCAAGAATCCGCCCGTGGAGGCCGAATCGGTGGATTCTTACCCTTCCGTTCTTGCCCTTGAGGAGCGCGCCTCCGCGATCATCCGCATCACCCCGTCCATGTTGCTCAGTAGATCCTCGAAATAGACGCGCCGGATGACGAAGCCGCGGTTGAGCAGAGCCCGTTCCCGGTCGCGTTCCCGCATGAGAACGTCGTGCGGGGCTGTCGCGTACTTCGAGCGGCCGTCTATCTCGACGATGAGGAAGTCGTCGAAGAGGAAATCGGCGCGGTAGCCCGCGACGGGGGCCTGGAACCGCCACCCCGTGACGCCGCGGTCGATGAGCTCACCGCGGAACCAGCTCTCCAAAGGTGAATCCGCCTGCAGGCTGGCGTGCTCCAGGACGCGCAGCACGTCGCTCTTGCCCCGGAACCGGCCCATCCGCTCCAGATGCCAGCGCACGTCAGCCGCCGTGATGTCGAAGTCGCGCAGCACCGCGTCTGTGGCAACAAGCCCCTCGCAAAAGCCGTGGTAGCGAGCGATATCTATGCAGGTCCGCGCCGGGGTGGTGGCGCGCGCCCCGTGTACCTGCAGAATCTCGTCGCTGCCGAGGCCGGCCTTGCGGTAGCGGATGCCCGGAATGCGCCCCTTGACGGAGGGGATACCACCCGAGGGCACGGCCGCCTCGGGCACCTCGTTGCTCAGGGCGATGACCGGGATCCCCGTCACCCGCGCGGCGGAACGCCCGACGAGCACCCCCTTCGTCATGCTGCGGCCGGTCGCGAGGGCCTGCAGGTTCTGCCTCTGCCAGTGCGGCAGCCCATCCCAGATGTCGCGCTGAACGATCTGGGTCGGCGCGACGTAGTGGTACTCGTGTTTCGCCAGGTGGAGGCGTGTGCCCTGGTCATGTCTGTGAGCGTGCGCGTATCCGTGAGCAGCGCCGCCAGGTCCCCCATGGTGTCAAAACCCATGCCGACATCATCGCCGCTGGGCGCCGGGCAGGCCACGCGGTGGGCGCTGGGCTGTGGATAACTCGTTCAGGGTAAGAACAAAAGGGCAAGAATCCCACAATTCTGCCGTCGAAGGTGGATTCTTACCCTTTAGTTCTTACCCAAACCCCTAGTGCTGGTGGTAGTCGCTCAGGAAGTTGCCGAGCCGCTCGATGGCGTTTTCGAGCTGAGAGGCCCAGGGCAGCGTGACCACGCGGAAGTGGTCCGGGGTGGGGTAGTTGAAGCCGGTGCCCTGCACCATGAGGATTTTTTCCGATTTGAGCAGGTCGAGCATGAAGCGCTCGTCGTCGTGGATGTTGTACATCTCGGTGTCGATCTTCGGGAAGGCGTAGAGCGCGCCCTTCGGCTCGACGACGGACACGCCCGGGATCTCCCGCAGCTTTTTCACCGTGATGTCGCGCTGCTTGGTCAGGCGCCCGTTCTCGGCGGTGAGCTCGTAGATGGACTGGCGCCCGCCGAGGGCCACCTGGATGGCGTGCTGGCCCGGCACGTTGGCGCACAGGCGGGTGCCGGAGAGCAGGTCGAGGCCCTCGATGAAGCCCTTGGCGCGGCGGCGGGGGCCGGTAATGATCATCCAGCCGGCGCGGTAGCCGGCCACGCGGTAGGCCTTGGACAGGCCGTTGAAGGTCACGGTGACCAGGTCGGGGCCGACCTCCGCCATGGAGATGTGCTCCGCTCCGTCGTAGAGGATGCGGTCGTAGATCTCGTCGGAGAAGACCACCAGCTGGTTCTCCCGGGCGATCTGGGCGATGCCTTCGAGGGTTTCGCGCGAGTAGACGGCGCCGGTCGGGTTGTTGGGGTTGATCACCACGATGGCCTTGGTCTTCGGGGTGACCTTCGACCGGATGTCCTCGAGGGAGGGGTTCCAGTTGTCCTCCTCGTCGCAGAGGTAGTGCACCGGGGTGCCGCCGGCGAGGCTCGAGGCGGCGGTCCACAGGGGGTAGTCCGGGGTGGGGATGAGGATCTCGTCGCCGTCGTTGAGCAGGGCCTGCGTGCTCATGGTGATGAGCTCGGAGACGCCGTTGCCGAGGTAGACGTCGTCGATGTCGAAGGTGGGGAAGTCGTCGATCATCTCGTAGCGGGTCACGATGGCGCGTCGGGCGGGGATGATGCCCTTGGAGGTGGAGTAGCCCTGCGAGGTTGGCAGGGCGGCGATCATGTCGCGCATGATGACGTCGGGGGCGTCGAAGCCGAAGATGGCGGGGTTGCCGGTATTGAGCTTGAGGATGGTGTGGCCGTCGCGCTCCATCTCCTCGGCGGTGGTGCTCACCGGCCCGCGGATGTCGTAGAAGACGTTTTTCAGCTTGTCGGCCTGGTCGAAGTGGCGGTGCTTGCGCGGCGCCCGCTTCTCTTTCTTCGGGGCCTTCTCTGTGGCCTCGTCCTTCTTGTTGCTCATAGGGCAATACTAGCCACGACCCGCCCGGTGGGACAGGTAGTCCGATGAATGGGCGCGCCCGCTTCTCGACGCCCCCTCCGCCAGCCTCTCGGAGCCTAACCCTTCTTGAACCGGCTGACCGTCTGCTGCGCCACGTTGATGGCGTCGGTGGTCAGCTGGCTGACCTGTTGGCGGCGCTGGGCGCGCTGGGCGGCGATCTCGTGGGCGCGGGAGGCCTCGATCTCCAGCTGCTGCACCCGCACGAGCTCGCGGCGGCGGCGCTCCAGCTGGCGGATGCTCGGGGTGTACCACTCGTCGGGGCCGACCTTCATTACGTAGAGCAGGATGAACAGGGTGGGGATGATGAGCAGGGGCAGTGCGGACAGCCCACTCGACGTGACGGCGCCCGCGACGCCGCTCAGGGCGAAGGAGCCCAGGGTACCCAGCCAGAAGACCCCGGCGCGCATGCGCTGGCCCTGGCGGCGGGTGGCGCGGATCTCGTCCGCGCCGTAGAGGGCGGGGTCTTATAACCAACTGGCGCTGCCGACGGTCTACCCCGTTGAGAAATACGTGGGGACCCGTTCCTTTAACAAAAAAAAAAAACACTAATACCTCGGCTGGCGACACACGTTAGATCCATCTATAAGCTCAACACGGGTGATAANGGCTCGGAGGGGGTGAGCAGCGCGGGGACGGCGGCGGGTGCGGCGGTGGTGGGGAGGTCGTCGAAAAGCGGGGTGAGGTCGGAGAGGAACTGGGCGCGCGCGACGGCCTCGCAGCGGCTGTCGAACTCGTCCATGGTGAGGCGACCCTCGCCGAGCGCCCGGCTGAGCGTGGCGATGGCCTCGGACCTCTCCGCGTCGCTGATCCTGAAGTTGCCGTATGAGGTGCTCACGAAACCAATACTAGCTATTCCCCGGACGCGAACTGGGACTGGTGAAGCCGCCAGTAGGCGCCCCGGCGGTCGAGGAGCTCGGCGTGGCTGCCCTGCTCGACGATGCGCCCGGCCTCCATGACGAGGATGAGGTCCGCGTCGCGGATGGTGGAGAGGCGGTGGGCGATGACGAAGGAAGTGCGGTCGCTGCGCAGCGCGTTCATCGCCTTCTGCACGAGCACCTCGGTGCGGGTGTCCACGGAAGAGGTGGCCTCGTCGAGGATGAGCACCGCCGGGCGCGACAGGAAGGCGCGCGCGATGGTGATCAGCTGGCGCTCGCCGGCGGAGATGGAGCCGCCGTCCTGGTCGATGACGGTGTCGTAACCCTCGGGCAGCGAGTGCACGAAGCGGTCCACGTAGGTGGCCTTCGCCGCCTCGATGACCTCCTCGTCGGTGGCGTCGAGCCGACCGTAGCGGATGTTGTCCATGATCGTGCCCTTGAACAGCACCGCGTCCTGCAGGACCATGCCGATGTTTCCGCGCAGCTCGGCGCGCGTCATGCCGCGGATGTCCACGCCGTCGAGCAGGATCGCGCCGGAGTCGACGTCGTAGAAGCGCATGAGCAGGTTGACCAGGGTGGTCTTGCCCGCGCCGGTGGGGCCCACGATCGCCGCCGTCTGGCCCGGGGCGACCCGCAGGTTCAGGTCCCGGATCAGGGGCTCGTCGGTGTAGGAGAAGGAGACATCCGCGAACTCGACGCGGCCCTCCACCGGTCGCGCCCGGGCGCCGGCAGCCGCGTCGGGTGTCTCCTCCTCGGCGTCGAGGAACTCGAAGATGCGCTCTGCGGAGGCGACGCCGGACTGCAGCATCTGCGCCATGCCCGCGATCTCGCCGAGGGGCTGGTTGAACTGGCGGGAGTACTGGATGAACGCCGTGGCGTCTCCCAGCGTCATCGAGCCGGAGGCCACCTTCAGCCCGCCGAGGACCGCGATGACCACGTAGGACAGGTACGAGATGAACTGCATGATCGGGTGCATGGAGTTCGAGAGGAACTGGGCGGTGGAGGAGGCGTCGAAAAGCGCGGCGTTCTTGCGCTCGAACTCCTCGCGCAGGGACTCGGTGCGCCCGAAGATGAGCGCCACCTCGTGGCCAGTGAAGGACTCCTCGACGTGCCCGTTGAGCTCGCCGGTCGACTTCCACTGCGCCGTGAACTGCTTCTGGCTGCGCGTTCCCACTACGCCCATCACCACGCCGGTCAGCGGGATGGCCAGCAGGGCGACGAGCGCGAGCTGCCAGGAGATCCAGAACATCATGACGATGATGCCCAGCACCATCAGCACCGCGTTGAACAGCTGGGCCAGCGCCTGCTGCATAGCCTGCTGGACGTTGTCGACGTCGTTGGTGGTGCGCGACATGACATCGCCGCGCTGACGCGAATCGAAGTAGTTCAGCGGCAGGCGGTTGAGCTTGTCCTCCACGTCGCGGCGCAGCCGGTAGACGGCGGCCATGGTGATGCGGTTGAGGATAGCCCCCTGCGCCCACATCAGCACGCTCGAGGCGAGGTAGAGGACGAGCACGGTGATGATCAGCGCGCGCAGCCGCTCGAAGTCGATACCCTCACCGGGGCGCAGGTCCATCGCCGCCGCCATGTCGGCGAAGTGCGCCTGCCCCGCCGCCCGGATCCCCTCGACGGCCTGCTCCTTGGTCACGCCTGCGGGGATGCGCTTGGAGAACACACCGGAGAAGATCACGTCCATCGCGCGGCCCATCACGCGCGGGGC
This sequence comes from Corynebacterium senegalense, assembly GCF_900411315.1. Classification (GTDB taxonomy): domain Bacteria; phylum Actinomycetota; class Actinomycetes; order Mycobacteriales; family Mycobacteriaceae; genus Corynebacterium; species Corynebacterium senegalense. The sequence goes on from NZ_LS990887.1 coordinate 1,639,586, forward strand.
GTAGACGGCCAGCACCACGGAGGCGGCGTTCATGAGCAGGACGGCCGCCAGCGCCACCTTGTAGGGCGCGAGCAGCCCGAAGAGGCGCTTGGCGGAGGGCCAGAAGCGCTTCGCGTTGCGGGGCGCCTTGTTGGACCAGTCGTCGCCCGCCATCTTCTCCTCGAAGTCGGCGAGCTGCTCGTCGGTCATCTGCTCACTCATGCGTGCACCTCCTCCTGCGACGCGCAGATTTCTCGGTAGGTCTCGCTGCTTTCCAGCAGCTCGTCGTGGGTGCCGCGCGCCACGATGCGCCCGGCCTCCATCACCAGGATCTGGTCTGCCCCGCTAATCGACGCCACCCTCTGCGCCACCACGATCACCGTCGCGTCGCGGGTGTAGGCCGTCATGGCCTCCCGCACCTTCGCGTCCGTGACGGCGTCGAGGGCGGAAAACGAGTCGTCGAAGAGGTACACCTTCGGCCGCGCCACCAGCATCCGCGCGATGCACAGGCGCTGGCGCTGCCCGCCGGAGACGTTGGTGCCGCCCTGGGCGATCGGCATGTCGAGGTCCTCGACGAATCCCGCCTGCGCGGTGGCCAGGGCCTCCCACAGCTCGGCGTCGGTGGCCTCCGGGTTGCCCATGCGCAGGTTGGTGGCCACGGTGCCGGAGAACAGGTACGCCTTCTGCGGGACCATCGAGACGCGCTCGACGAGGTCCGCGCGGTCCATCTCGGTGACGTCGGTGCCGTCGACCAGCACGCTGCCCGAGGAGGCGGCGTGCAGGCGCGGGATCAGCGAAAGCAGCGTGGTCTTGCCGGAGCCGGTCGAGCCGATGATGGCGGTGGTGGTGCCGGGGGTGGCGGTGAAGGTGACGTCGTTAAGCACCGGCTCCTCGGCCCCGGGGTAGGTGTAGGACACCCCGCGGAGCTCGACGACGCCCTCGCTGCGCTCCGGGGTCCGCGTGCGCTCCGGGGCGGGGATGGCAGGCTCGTGGGCGAGGAGCTCGTTGATGCGGCGGGCGCAGACGAGCGCGCGCGGCAGCATCATGGCCATGAAGGTGCCCATCATGACGGCCATGAGGATCTGCATGAGGTACTGCATGAAGGCGGTGAGTGCCCCGACCTCCACCACGCCCTCGTCGACGCGGTGCCCGCCGAACCACAGCACCGCAGCGGTGGCGAGGTTGAGGATGAGCATGATGACGGGGAAGAGCATCACGAACACCCGGCCGATGTTTAGCGAGACGCGGGTGATCTCCTCGTTCGCGCCGCGGAAGCGCTCCTCCTCGAATTCCTCGCGGCCGAAGGCGCGCACCACGCGGATGCCGGCAATCTGCTCGCGCAGCACGCCGTTGATATTGTCCAGCTTGCCCTGCATCGACTTGAACATGGGAAGCAGCAGGGAAATGAGCACGCCGACGACCACGAACAGCGCGCCGACGGCGACGACGACGAGCCAGGACATGCCGGGGTCCTGGCGCACCGCCATGATGATGCCGCCGAGCGCCATGATCGGGGCTGCGACCATGAAGTTCAGGAAGAGCAGGAACACCATCTGCACCTGCTGGACGTCGTTGGTGCCGCGGGTGACCAGGGTCGCCGTGCCGAAGTGGCTGAGGTCCTCCGCGGAGAATTCGTTGACCCGCGTGTAGACGTCGCGGCGCACGTCGCGGCCGACGCTCATCGCGGCGCGGGCCGCGAACCACACCGCCGCGACCGCGGCGATTACCTGGACGAAGGCGACGGCGAGCATGACGCCGCCGACGCGCCAGATGTAGGGGATGTCGGCGCGCGCGACGCCCTGGTCGATGATCTTGGCGTTGAGGTCGGGCAGGTAGAGGGTGGCGAGGGTGGTCACCAGCTGCAGCACGATCACGAGCGCGATGTAGCCCGTGTACGGCCGCGAGGCGCGGGCGAGGATTCTGACGAGGTCCAACGCGTGGGCCCTTTCCTATCTGAAGTTGGGACCCGTCCATCCTATACCGGGGCCCCGACACGAAGATTCCCCGCGGAGAACGGGTCGAAAGACGAGCATGTGGGCGTTGCGGGGCCGGTTTTCGCGGCGGTTTCGGCCCAGATGCTCGTCTTAGCCCTCAGGGGACGAAAAAACGAGCATGTGGCGAACCTTGAGGCCCGTCACAGGCCCCGGGGACGCCACATGCTCGTTTTCGAAAAGGGAAAGGCGCGTTCTACTCGCCGCGCGAGTGGCGGACCATGTCCTCCCACTCGACGACCTTCTTGCGCTCGCGCGGGTTGAGCTCGCAGGCCTCGCCGAGGGCGCGCTCGGCCTTGTCCAGCGCGTACCAGCCGTCCCAGGTGGTGTAGCGGATGCCGCGGTCCTCCAAAAGGCCCAGGATGGCGTCGGGGTCCTCGAACTTCGGCGCGCTGAGCTTGCCGGCCTCGGCGTCGGCGATGAGCATGTCGGTGGTTTCCTTGGCGTCGGACTTGGTGTTGCCGATCAGGCCGACGGGGCCGCGCTTGATCCAGCCGGTGACGTAGAGGGAGTCGGCGAATTCGGAGCCGTCCATGACGTGGCCGCCGTCGTTGGGGATGACGTTGCGCTCAAGGTCGAAGGGCACGCCCTCGACGGGCTCGGAGCGGTAGCCGATGGCGTGGTAGACCTGCTGGACCGGCCAGTCGGTGAACTTCCCGGTGCCGCGGATGCTGCCCTCGCCGTCGAGCTCCTGGCGCTCGGTGCGGATGCCGACGATGGCGTCGCCGTCGCGAAGCACCTCGACGGGCTCCTCGAAGAAGTGGATGTGGATCTTGTGCGGGGAGTCGTCCGGCTCGCGCATGGCATACTGTTCGAGGACCTGGCAGTTCAGGTCGATGGACTTGTCGGCGCGGCGGACCTCCTCGGACTGCTGGTCGTAGTCGATGTCCTCTGGGTCGACGAGGACCTGGATGGTGTCGGAGAGGTCGAGCTCGCGCAGCTCCTTCGGGGTGAACTTGGCCTGGGCGGGGCCGCGGCGGCCGAACATGTGCACGACCTCGGCCCTGTTGTTCTTCAGGGATTCGTAGACGTTGTCCGGGATCTCGGTGACGAGCAGCTCGTCGCCGGTCTTGGCCAGGATGCGGGCGACGTCGAGGGCGACGTTGCCGACGCCGATGACGGCGACCTCGCGGGCGTCGAGGTTCCAGGAGCGCTCGAAGCGGGGGTTGCCGTCGTAGAAGCCGACGAACTCGCCGGCGCCGATGGAGGCGTCGCCGCCCGGGATGAGCAGCTCGCGGTCGCGCACGGCGCCGGTGGAGATGACTACGGCGTCGTAGTAGTCGCGCAGCTCGTCGATGGTGATGTCCTTGCCCACCTCGATGTTGCCGAGCAGCCGCAGCTGCGGCTTGTCCAGGACGCGGTGCAGGGAGTTCACGATGCCCTTGATGCGCGGGTGGTCCGGGGCGACTCCGTAGCGGATGAGGCCGAACGGGGCGGGCATCTGCTCGAAGAGGTCGACGTGGATGTCGTGCTCTTCGTTGCGGATGAGCAGGTCAGATGCGTAGATACCGGCGGGGCCGGCGCCGATGACGGCGACGCGCAGACTCATACGTGATGGTCCTTTCCAAGGGGGTCGTGTTTTTATTCATCCATGATAACTCATAGACCGCTTAGTCTGAAAAACTACCCGCCGCGGCGGCGATGTCAAGCGGGTGCCCCAGTTTCCATTCACGGAACGCGGCAGGTCTATTAATTTCATGCACGTTAGGGCAGGTGAGGGCCGGTAAAATGACCGGTACCATTGCCGTAGACAAAGCAGTATGGCATGCTGGCTCGACATTACGGGAAGAGTAATTCTGATAGACCAATCGGTCTGAAACCGGAACAGGAGCGTCCATGACTGCGGCACACACGGCACCCAGGAAGGCCCGGCCCCGAAAGCCCGAGGGCCAGTGGCTTGTCGACGGCACCCAACCGCTCAACCACGACGAGGAGCTCAAGCAGCTCGAACCCGTGCTGCAGGTCAAGCAGCGCGTCATCGACACCTACTCCAAGCAGGGCTTCGCCTCCATCCCCCCGGAGGACCTCGCGCCGCGCTTCAAGTGGCTCGGCATGTACACCCAGCGCAAGCAGAACCTGGGCGGCGAGTTCACCGGCCAGGACAACTCGGTGCTGCAGGACGAGTACTTCATGATGCGCATCCGCTTCGACGGCGGCCAGTGCACCACCGAGCAGGCCCGCGCCGTCGGCGAGATCTCCCGCGACTGGGCGCGCTCCACCGTCGACCTGACGGACCGGCAGAACATCCAGCTGCACTGGGTGGCCATCGAGGACGTCCCCGCCATCTGGGACAAGCTCGAGGGCGTCGGGTTGAACACCTGGGACGCGTGCGGCGACGTGCCGCGCGTGGTGCTCGGCTCGCCGGTGGCGGGGATCGCCAAGGACGAGATCATCGACGCCACCCCGGCGATCCGCAAAATCCACGAGATCGTCACCGACGAGGAGTTCCAGAACCTGCCCCGCAAGTTCAAGACCGCCATCTCCGGCAACGCCCGCCAGGACGTGGTCCACGAGGTCAACGACCTCGCCTTCATCGGCGTCGAGCACCCCGAGCTCGGCCCCGGCTTCGAGTGCTACGTCGGCGGCGGGCTGTCCACCAACCCGATGCTGGCCCAGTCGCTCGGCGCCTTCGTCACCCTCGAGCAGGTGCCGGAGGTGTGGGCGAACGTGGTGCGCATCTTCCGCGACTACGGCTACCGCCGCCTGCGCAACCGCGCGCGGCTGAAGTTCCTGGTGGCGCAGTGGGGAGTCGAGAAGTTCCGCGAGATCCTGGAGAAGGACTACCTCGGCTACGCGCTTCCCGACGGCCCGAAGGCCCCCAGCAACCTCGTCGACCGCGACCACATCGGCGTGCACGAGCAGAAAGACGGCAACTTCTACATCGGCGTCAAGCCCACCCTCGGGCACATGTCCGGCGAGCAGCTCATCGCCGTGGCGGAGCTCGCTGAGTCGTACGGGCTGACCCAGCTGCGCTTCACCCCCTTCAAGGAGCTTCTGTTCCTCGATGTGGCCCCGGGTGACGTCGAGAAGTTGCAGGCGGACCTGGAGGAGATGGGCCTGTACTCGAAGCCCTCCGAGTTCCGCCGCGGCCTGCTCTCGTGCACCGGCCTGGAGTACTGCAAGCTCGCGCACGTGACCACCAAGTCCCGCGCCATCGAGCTCGCCGACGAGCTGGAGGAGCGCTTCGGCGACCTCGATTCGCCCATCACCATCTCGCTGAACGGCTGCCCCAACGCCTGCGCCCGCCACCACATCTCCGACATCGGCCTGAAGGGCCAGATGGTCGTGGGCCCGGACGGGGAGAAGGTGGAGGGCTTCCAGGTCCACCTCGGTGGCACGATCGGCGAGGGCGCCAACTTCGGGCGCAAGCTGCGCGGCCACAAGGTGCTCTCCTCCGAGCTGACGGAGTACGTCACGCGCGTGGTGGAGAACTACGTCTCCGACCGCACCGACGGCGAGACCTTCCGCGCCTGGCTGCAGCGCGCCGACGAGGAGAAGCTCCAGTGAGCCTGCGGCGCGCGCCCAACCCGAACCGGAATTTCCCCACCTACTGCCCCTACTGCGCGGGCGAGGACCTCTACCCGAACGAGGAGACGGATTTCGCCTGGAAGTGCGGGGAGTGCCTGCGCATTTTCGAGGTGAAGTTCTACGGCCAAGACGACCCGGCCGTCTCGCACGCCCCCGCGAAGTCCACCGAGGAGGCCCTCCGCGACTCCCTCGCCCGCAACGGACACGCTGCAGCCCTCGCGGGTTTCAGCGAGACTGATGGGAACCAGAGAAAGGTGACACACAATGCTTAATCTGCTTGGTGGTGACGCCGGCTACCGCGACCCGGAGGTCTCGCCGGAGGGCCCCACGACCACCGCCCCCCTTCCGGAGGAGACGCTCGAGCGCAACCGCGAGCTCGTGGATGAATACGCCGGCGAGCTTTACGACGCCCCCGCCGAGGCCATCCTCGCCTGGGCGCACGAGCACGCGCCCGGCGACGTGGCGGTGACCCTGTCGATGGAGAACACCGTGCTGGCGGAGCTGGCTGAGAAGCACCTGCCGCGCGCGGACTTCCTCTTCCTCGACACCGAGTACCACTTCCCGGAGACGTTGAGCGTGGCCGACGAGGTGGAAGCGCGCTACCCCGGCCACCGCCTGGTGCGGGCCACGGCCGTGCTGCCGCGTGAGGAACAGGACAGGGTCTACGGGCCGAACCTCTACCTGCGCAACCCCACGGCCTGCTGCCGGATGCGCAAGGTGGAGCCGCTGGCGGTGTCGCTGTCGCCCTACGTCGGTTGGGTCACGGGCCTGCGCCGCGCGGACGGGCCGACCCGCGCCGAGGCCCCGGCGCTGTCCCTGGACACGACCGGCCGGCTGAAGATCTCCCCGCTGGTGACGTGGTCGCTGGAGGACACGGACGCCTTCATCGAGGACAACAACCTGATCGTCCACCCGCTGACGCGCCAGGGCTACCCCTCGATCGGCTGCGCCACGTGCACCCTGCCCGTCGCCGAGGGCGAGGACCCGCGCGCCGGGCGCTGGGCGTTTTCCACCAAGACGGAGTGCGGGCTGCACGGCTAGGGCCCGGGTGAACCGCGAGCGAAAGAAGAGACGAACAACAGTGACTATTGCAACCAGTAACGCACTCTCCCCGCACCTGAAGGAGCTTGAGGACGAGTCGATCCACATCCTGCGCGAGGTGGCGGGGCAGTTCGACAAGATCGGGCTGCTCTTCTCGGGTGGCAAGGACTCCTGCGTGGTGCTCGAGTTGGCGCGGCGCGCCTTCGCCCCGACTGCCATGCCGATCGAGCTGCTCCACGTCGACACCGGGCACAACTTCCCCGAGGTCATCGAGTTCCGCGACCGCATCGTCGCCGAGTACGGCGTGCGCCTGCGCGTGGCCGCCGTGCAGGACTGGATCGACCGCGGCGACCTGGTGGAGCGCCCCGACGGCACCCGCAACCCCCTGCAGACGGTGCCGCTGGTGGAGACGATCGCCGAGGTCGGCTACGACGCCGTGCTCGGCGGCGCGCGCCGCGACGAGGAGCGCGCCCGCGCCAAGGAGCGCGTCTTCTCGGTGCGCGACTCCTTCGGCGGCTGGGACCCGCGCCGCCAGCGCCCCGAGCTGTGGGACCTCTACAACGGCGAGAAGCTGCCGGGCGAGAACATCCGCGTCTTCCCCATCTCCAACTGGACCGAGGCCGACGTGTGGGAGTACATCGGCGCCCGCGGCATCCAGCTGCCGGACATCTACTACGCACACGAGCGCGAGGTGTTCAACCGCGACGGCATGTGGCTGACCGCCGGCGACTGGGGAGGCCCCCGCGAGGGCGAGACCCTCGAGGTGCGCCGCGTGCGCTACCGCACGGTGGGCGACATGTCCTGCACCGGCGCCGTCGAGTCCAACGCGACGACCATCGACGAGGTGCTCGCCGAGATCGCCAACTCCACCTTGACCGAGCGCGGCGCGACCCGCGCTGACGACCGACTCAGCGAGTCCTCCATGGAAGACCGCAAGAAGGAGGGCTACTTCTGATGACCGCCACCACGCTTCTGGCCGAGCGCCAGACCCTGCGTCTGTGCACCGCCGGCTCTGTCGACGACGGCAAGTCCACCTTCGTGGGCCGCCTGCTGCACGACACGAAGTCGGTGCTCGCCGACCAGCTCGCCAGCGTCGAGCGCACTTCCGCCGACCGCGGCTTCGAGGGCCTCGACCTGAGCCTGCTCGTCGACGGCCTGCGCGCCGAGCGCGAGCAGGGCATCACCATCGACGTCGCCTACCGCTACTTCGCCACCGACAAGCGCACCTTCATCCTCGCCGACACCCCGGGCCACGTTCAGTACACCCGCAACACGGTCACCGGCATGTCCACCTCCCAGGTCGTGGTGCTGCTTGTCGACGCCCGACACGGCGTCGTCGAGCAGACCGTGCGCCACCTCAACGTCGCCGCGCTGCTCGGCGTGAAGACCGTGATCCTCGCCGTGAACAAGATCGACCTGGTGGACTACTCCGAGGACACCTTCGCCGCGATCAGGGCCGACTTCGAGCGCAAGGCCGCCGAGCTGGGCATCGCCGACCCGCACGTGGTGCCCATCTCGGCGCTCAAGGGCGACAACGTGGTCGAGCGCTCCGCCAACATGGACTGGTACACCGGCTCGACCGTGCTCGAGCTGCTCGAGGAGATCCCGGTGCACTCCGGGCGCGCCCTCGACCTGGATTTCCGCTTCCCCATCCAGTACGTGCTGCGGGAGCACGCCAGCGACTACCGCGCCTACGCGGGCCGCGTCGAGGCGGGCCGGATCGCGGTCGGCGACGCCGTCACCGCCGGCGGGCGCGCCACGACCGTGATGCACATCGACACCGCGGACGGCGAGGTCGAAACGGCCGAGGCCGGCGAGTCCGTCGCCCTGCGCCTCGCCGACGACATCGACCTGACCCGCGGCGACCTCATCGCCGGCAGCGCGGTGCCGGAGCCGGTGCGCGAGTTCGCTGCCACAGTCGTCGGCCTCACGGAGAAGGACGTCGCGCCGGGCCAGGCCGTCAAGCTGCGCATCGGCACCGCGCTCGTGAGGGCGCGCGTGGCGAGTGTCGACCGCCTGGTGGACATCGACTCGCCGTCCGGCGACGTGGAGGGTCCCGCCTCCTTCGGCCTCAACGACATCGCGCACGTCACCGTCCAGACCGCCGCCGACGTCGTCGCCGAGGACTACGCCGCCCGCGGCGCGGTGGGCAACTTCCTGCTCATCGACCAGGCCAGCGGCAACACCCTGGCAGCCGGGCTCGTGGGAACGCGGCTGCGCTAAGGGGGACACCATGACCGCGCTGATCACCCTCTCCCACGGCTCCCGCCACGCGCGGGCGCACGACGGCATCCGGCGCCTCACCGCCCGGGCCGGCGCGGAGCTGGGGGTCGACGCGGTCGACGCCCACCTGGAGTTCACCACCCCCGACCTCGCCGGGGCGGTGGAAACACTCCGCGACGCGGGCCACAGCGAGGCCATCGTCGTGCCCCTGCTGTTCACCCGCGCCTTCCACGCCACCCACGACGTGCCCGCCGCGCTCGAGGCCGCCTCCGGCGCCGGCGTCACCCTGACGCTCGCCGAAGGGCTGGGGCAGGGAGGGGACGTCGTCAAGCTGCTCGCGGCGCGAGTGCCTGACGACGCCCACACCATCCTCTACCCGGTGGGCACCTCCAACGCCGCGGCCGCGGAGGCGACCCTGCGCATGGGGGAGCGCCTCGCCGAGACCACCGGGCAGGCGGTCACCGTCGTCCCGGCCACCGGGTGCGGCGAGACCACCGGCAACGAGGGCATCGCCGAGGTCGCAGCCCGCCACGCGCGGGTGCACCTGCTGCCCCTGTTCGTCACCGAGGGCCTCCTACTCGACCGCGCCGTCGACGTCCTGGACGAAATCCAGCAGGTCACCGGCTCCACAATCACCCGCTCAGAGCCCCTGGGCACCGACCTTTCGGAAATCATCGCCGCCCGCTACCGGGCGGCCCGCACAGAAAGCACGGGGTCCTAGAGATGTACAAGCTGACCACCCTGACATTCATCGCCATCGCTGGACTCGCCGCCCAGCTCGTCGACGGCGGGCTCGGCATGGGCTTCGGAGTCACCTCCACCACCATCCTCATCATGCTCGCCGCCCTCGGCCCCGCCCAGGCCTCTGCGGTCGTGCATACCGCAGAGCTCGGCACGACGCTCGCCTCGGGAATCTCACACTGGCGCTTCGGCAACGTGGACTGGAAGGTCGTCGCCTGCATCGGCATCCCCGGCGCGGTCGGCGCCTTTACCGGCTCCACAATCCTGTCCAACCTGTCCACCGAGGCGGCGAAACCGGTGATGAGCCTCATCCTCGCGCTCATCGGCCTCAACCTCATGCTGCGCTTCTCCCGTGGGCTGGTGCACCGCACTGTTACGCAGAAGCCGCACTCGCGGGGCTTCCTCGGCGTCCTCGGAGTCTTCGGCGGTTTCGTCGACGCCACCGGCGGCGGAGGCTGGGGGCCGGTGACCACCTCGACCCTGCTGTCCGCCGGCCGCTCCGAGCCGCGTCGCATCGTCGGCACCGTCAACACTGCGGAGTTCCTTGTCACCGCCGCGGCCACCGCGGGCTTCGCGATCGGCATGTGGGAGGACCTCGTCGCCAACCTGGCCGCCGTCGTGGCGCTGCTGGTGGGAGGCGTCATCGCGGCGCCGATCGGGGCGTGGCTGGTGTCCAGGCTCAACCCGATCCTGCTCGGTGGGATCGTCGGCACACTCATCGTGCTGCTCAACCTGCCGGTCGTGCTGAAGGCCGTCGGCGTGACCGACCACCTCTGGGTCGTCCGCGTGGCGGTGCTGCTCCTGGGTGCTGCGCTGTCCGCGCGGGGCGCGCTGCGGGCGCGGGCGAACTCCCGCGCCGCCTCGGAGAAGGAGGGGCACAGCCCGTGCGAGGCGGAAGTCCCGCAGGTGGAGGCAGGGCGCTAGCAGCACGTTTTCGGGGCGGGCTGCTTCACTTGCTGCGCGTTCTCTTGCTCGACGTGCGGCGCGGCCTGTTGCTTGTCCTGTTACTCGACCGATGCGGCACTGCGTGGGCAAAAGCCCAGGAGCGATGTGCGAACCGTCGAGTAGCGGCGCTGGACAAAGACCTCAGCACTGAATTGAGTCGTAAAACTGCCCGAATTTGCGCTGAGGTCTTCCGGGACGCGAAGGCGAGGTCCTGTTACTCGACCGATGCGGCACTGCGCGGGCGAAAGCCCAGGAGCGATGTGCGAACCGTCGAGTAGCGGCGCTGGACAAAGACCTCAGCACTAAATTGAGGCGTAAAACTGCAGCGCAGATCTCAGGGGATCTTGTGCGTCCACTCCGCCGTGCCGAACTTGGACGCGACGAGTTCTTCGGCGGCGGTGATGTCGGCGTCGTCAAGCGTAGTGCGCTCCGAGGGGTAGCGAGACATGAAGGTGCCGATCAGCGTCTCGATGACCTCCTCGCGCGGCACGCCCGTCTGGCGGCGCAGCGGGTCGACGCGCTTCTTCGCGCTGCGCAGGCCCTTGTCGGCGACCTTGACCTTGCCGATGCGCAACACCTCCATCATCTTGTCGGCGTCGATGTCGTAGCTCATCGTCGTGTGGTGCAGCACCGCGCCGGGAACGCGCTTCTGGGCGGCGCCGCCGATCTTGCCGCCGTCGGAGGTGATGTCGTTGATTGGCACGTACCAGGCGTTGACGCCGAGCGACTTCAGGCCCGCGAGCACCCAGGCGTCGAGGTAGGAGTAGCTGTCCACGTAGCTCAGGCCCTTGACGATGGTGTCGGGCAGGTACATCGAGTAGGTGACGCAGTTGCCGCCCTCCATGAACATCGCGCCGCCGCCCGAGATGCGCCGCACCGGCACGATCCCGTGCCGGTCCACGCCCTCCTCGTCCAGCTCGTTGGAATAGGACTGGTACGAGCCGAAGACGACCGCGCGGTCCTCCCACTCCCAGAAGCGCAGGGTGGGGTTGCGTCGGCCCGCGCGGACCTCGTCGAGCAGGTGCTGGTCGAGCGCGACGTTGACCGGGGTGGGCAGGACGGGGGAGTGGATGACGTCCCAGGTGTAGTCCGTGATGTCCTTCGCGCCGACCACCGCGCGCCGGGCCGTGACCGCGACGTCCTTGGCGTCGAAGCCGTGGAGGGTCACGCCCTCAATCTCGCCCAGCTCACGCTCGATACGGGTCTGCAGCGCGGCGGCGTCCTCGTCGACGTCCGCGCCGACGAGCGCGCGGTTGAGGGCGTCGTAGGCCTCCTCCGGTTCGAGGAAGAAGTCGCCCGAGATCACCGCGCCGGTGATGCGCTCGCCGTCGGAGGTGACGTCCGCGACGACGAGCTTGCCGCCGGGGACCTTGAGTTCGAAGTGGTGCTGTGCCTGTGGCTGTGTCATGTCCGCGACTATAGGCGCGCGCGGCGCTAGCCTGGAGCCCCATGAGCATCCTTGTCGTCGCGGCCATGAAGGAAGAGGCCGCCGAAATCTCCGCCCGCACCACACACGAGGTCCTGGTCACGGGCATCGGTACGATCCCTGCGACGATCGCGCTGACGAGGCGCCTCGCTGCGGGGCCGCTGCCGGAGCGCGTTATCAACGTCGGCACCGCGGGGGCGCTCAGCGACGTCCCGGCCGGCGTCTACGAGATCGAGTCGGCCGTGAAGCACGACCACAGGGCGCTGCACATCCCGGGGCTGACGGATTTCGTGTACCCGCGCCGCTTCGAGCTGGACACCCTCACCGAGCTGCCGAAGGCGCGGCTCGCCACGGGCGACACCTTCGTCAACACGACCGCGCTGCGCGCAGAGCTCGCCCGCGAGAGCGAGCTGGTGGACATGGAGGGCTACGCCCTGGCCGCCGTGTGCAGCGAGTTCCGCGTCCCGCTGAGCATGCTCAAGCAGGTCTCCGACAACGCCGACGAGACCTCGGACGTGTCCTGGCCGGAGTCGCTCGCCGCTGCGGCGGTGGAGCTGCACGACGCCCTCGCGCTTCTCTGATGGACCTCTCGCAGACCCGGACCTTCGCCGAGGAAGCGGGCATCGCGCTTTCCGACGACCCCGCGCCCCTGTTCCAGCTGCTCACCCTGTGCATGCTCCAGGCGAAGCCGATCAAGTCCTCCGTGGCGGTCGCGGCGGCGCGAGGCCTGTTCGCCGCCGGCCTGACCACGCCGGAGACAATGCGCGCGGCGCCGCGCTCCCGGCTCATCGGCGTGTTCGGGGCGACCGGCTACAAGCGCTACGACGAGTCCACCGCCACCAGGCTGCACGCCATGAGCGCGGCGCTTGTCGACGCACACCGCGGCGACCTGCGGGAACTTCGCGCCGGGGCGCCCTCGTCGCTCGAGGTCTTCGACGGCGTCGGACCCGCCTGCGCGGCGATGTTCGCGCGGGAGGTGCAGGGGGTGTGGCCGGAGCTCGCCCCGGCCTTCGACAAGAAGGCGCTGCAGGGGGCGGGAGCCCTCGGGCTGCCGCAGGATCCCGGGGCGCTGGCGGAGCTCGGCGACGACCTGCCGCGGCTGGCGGCGCACCTGGTGCGGGTCGCGCTGGAGGGGAGGGCGGGCGCGAAAAAACCCGCCGGATGATCCGGCGGGCGTCGCTAAGCGTGCTCTACTTCGCGAACTCCTCGACGATCGCCTTGTTGAAGGCGGGCAGGTCGTCCGGGGTGCGGGAGGAGACGAAGCCGCCGTCGACGACGACCTCCTCGTCGACCCACGCCGCGCCCGCGTTGGACAGATCCGTCTTCAGGGAGGGGTAGGAGGTCATCTTGACGCCCTTTATGGCGTCGGCCTCGGTGAGGATCCAGCCGCCGTGGCAGATCACGCCGACCGGCTTGTCCGCGCCGCGCAGCTCCTTGACCAGCTTCACGGCGTCCTCATCCTGGCGGATGGTGTCGGCGTTGCCGGTGCCGCCGGGGAGGATGAGTGCGTCGTAGTCGGAGGCCGAGGCGTCCGCGGAGGTGACGTCGACCGCTACCTTGGTGCCGTTCTTGCCCTCGATCTCGCCGGATTCGGTGGAAATAACCTGGGTGGTCGCGCCCGCAGCCTCGACCGCCGCCTTCGGGGAGGTCAGCTCGGAGTCCTCGAAACCGTTGGTGGAGATGATCGCGATCTTCTTGCCGTTCAGGTCAGCCATTGCGCCTGTCCTTTCGTCTGTGTGTGCTAGTTTCTTACGCCGTCCAGCGTAGGGAAAAACAACGCGCCCCGCAGAAGCCCTGCGGAGCGCGTGTTTTCGGGGGACGTCAGGCGTCGTCGCTGTCGAGGGAGCGGCGGCGGGCCCTGTCGTCGGCCTCGGTGCCCTCGGGGTCGATCGCCCGGGTCTTGCCGGGGACCTCCTTGTCGTAGGTCTTCTCCGGCGCCTCGTCGTCGCGGGGCACGCGCGTGGAGCCGCCGGGGGCCGCCTTGCGACGCCCCATCGCCGCCAGGTGGTCCCGCACGGCCAGGAAGGCCCCCTTCGAGTCGAGGGTCTGGCTCTGCTGGGTGGCGATCTTGATGTCGTCGGCGGTGATCTCCCCCGCGCGCAGCGCCGTCATCTCGGCCCAGTAGCCGAGCCACACCGCGATGACCGCGGCGACCGGCACTGCGAGGAAGGCGCCGACGATGCCGAACAGCGTGCCGCCCACCGTGACGGAGAGCAGGACGATGGCGGCGTGCAGACCCATCGCGCGCGACTGCAGGATCGGCTGGAGGATGTTGCCCTCCAGCTGCTGCACCGCGATGACGAGGAGCAGGGCGAACAGGGCGTTCATCGGGCCGTTGGACACCAGCGCGACGGTGATGGACAGCACGCCCGCGGTGAACGCACCGATGATCGGGATGAAACCGCCGAAGAAGGTCAGCACCGCGAGGACGGGCCAGAGCGGGACGCCCAGCAGGACGAGGCCGAGGCCGATGAAGACGGCGTCGACGGCCGAGACGATCGCCTGCGTGCGGATGAACCCTGCGAGGGTGTTCCACGAGCGCATGAGCACCTCGGTGAGGTGCCAGCCGGCCTTCACTCCGACGTACTTGCGCAGCCACGGCAGGAAGCGGTCGCCGTCCTTGAGGAAGAAGAAGGTGAGGATGAGCGTGAGCACCAGCGTCGTGCCCACCGAGGCGACCACGCCCAGGCCGGACATGACGCCGGAGGCGATGTTCGAGGCCTGGCCGCGCACGAAGTCCGTCGCCTGCTGGAGGGTCTCCTGGACGCGGTCGGCGTCGATGATGCCGATGTCCATGCGCTCCTCGGCCCACGCCACGATGTCGGTGATGCCCTGCTGGGACTGGGCGATCAGCTGGCCGCCCTGGTCGCGCACGAGCGGGGCCATGAGGGCGAAGATGGCGGTGATGATGCCGAAGAACGCGACGAGCACGAGCGAGACCGCCGCCGCGGCGGGCATGCGCAGCTTGTTGCGCAGGGTGCGCACGGGCGGCCAGAGGACCGTGCTCACCACGAGGGCGAGCATCGCGGGGAGGAGCCCGACCCAGAGAAACTTCAGCAGGTAGAGCAGTAGCGCGGTCGCCGCGACGATGATGATGAAACGCAGCGCCCAGGCGGCGGCGGTGCGCCCGTCCGAGGCGATGATCTCGCCGCGGTCGAGCTGGTCGCCCGACAGCTCGTGGGCGGCGTCGGCCGGGGTGGGGTACATCTCCGGCTCGTGCACCGCGGTGTCGAGCGCGCCGACGAAGTCCTTTTCGCTGCCGTCGCTGCCGCGGGGGATGCGGTTGTTTTCGCTAGTCACGCCTGGCAATTATGCCAGACCGGGGAGCTGAGGGGAAAGCGCGGGAGGGGGCGTCGAAAAGCGGGGAGCGAATGCGTGGCGGGCGGGCGGCGCCCCGGGTAGCGTGAGGTGAAACAGCTTTTGCGGAGGAAAGGAAATGCGATGACCGTCTACCCGAACCCCGGCACCGAGGGCTCGAAGGTGAACTTCAGGAAGCGCTACGACAACTACATCGGCGGGGACTGGGTCGCCCCGGCCGAGGGGGAGTACTTCGACAACATCACCCCCGTCACCGGTGAGGTGTTCTGCCAGGTCGCGCGCGGCACCGCGGCGGACGTGGAGAAGGCCCTCGACGCCGCCCACGCCGCGGCCCCCGGCTTCGGCGCCACCAGCCCCGCCGAGCGCGCGCTCATGCTACACCGCATCGCCGACCGGATGGAGGAGCACCTCGAGGAGATCGCCGTCGCGGAGACGTGGGAGAACGGCAAGGCGGTGCGCGAGACGCTCGCGGCCGACATCCCCCTGGCCATCGACCACTTCCGCTACTTCGCGGGCGCCATCCGCGCGCAGGAGGGCAGGCTCTCCCAGATCGACGAGGACACCATCGCCTACCACTTCAACGAGCCGCTCGGCGTGGTCGGGCAGATCATCCCGTGGAACTTCCCGCTGCTCATGGCGGCGTGGAAGCTCGCCCCGGCGCTCGCGGCGGGCAACGCCGTGGTGCTCAAGCCGGCGGAGCAGACCCCGGCGTCCATCCTCTACCTCATGGAGATCGTTGGCGACCTCATCCCGGCGGGCGTGGTCAACGTGGTCAACGGCTACGGCGACGAGGCGGGCGTGGCGCTGACGGGGTCGGACCGCATCGCCAAGGTCGCCTTCACCGGGTCGACGGAGGTGGGCAAGATCATCAACAAGGCCGCCGCCGACAAGATCATCCCCGTGACCCTCGAGCTGGGCGGGAAGTCCCCGGCCCTCTACTTCGAGGACATCATGGACAAGGATGACGAGTTCCGCGCCAAGGCCGTCGAGGGCTTCGCCATGTTCGCCCTCAACCAGGGCGAGGTGTGCACCTGCCCCTCGCGCGCCCTGGTCCACGAGTCCATCGCCGACGAGTTCCTCGCCCTCGGCGTCGAGCGCGTGAAAGGCATCAAGGTGGGCAACCCCCTCGACACCGACGTCATGATGGGCGCGCAGGCCTCGCAGGAGCAGATGGACAAGATCACCGGCTACCTCGAGCTCGGCCCCAAGGAGGGCGCGGAGACGCTCACCGGCGGCCACGTCAACCACATCGACGGGCTCGGCGGGGGCTTCTACATCGAGCCAACCGTGTTCAAGGGCACCAACGACATGACGATCTTCCAGGAGGAGATCTTCGGCCCGGTGCTCTCCGTCGTCACCTTCCGGGACTTCGACGAGGCGATCCGCATCGCCAACGACACGATCTACGGCCTCGGCGCGGGCGTGTGGTCGCGCAACGGCAACGTCGCCTACCGCGCGGGCCGGGCGATCAAGGCCGGCCGGGTGTGGGTGAACCAGTACCACTCCTACCCGGCGCACGCGGCGTTCGGCGGCTACAAGCAGTCGGGCATCGGACGCGAGAACCACCTCATGATGCTGGCCCACTACCAGGAGACCAAGAACATGCTCGTGTCCTACTCGGAGAGGGAGACCGGCCTGTTCTAGGCACCCGCTTCACGACGTCCCACCCGCCCGCCTCCTGAACGGCCGGCGGGTCGCGGCGTTTCTGGGGGTGCCCGGGAGAGGCCGTGAAGAATCTCCCGCATCAACCGGGCAACACCGTGCACGTGCGGTTGAAGCTCGCTAAGACTTTGCTGTGAGGAAGGGAAAGCGGTGAAGTTCTCCAGCCCTCCTCGTCCTTGGTGTTGTGGCTGCCCCGAAAGCCGACGCCTTCGCAACGGTGTACGACAAGGCGACCGACAAGTGCGCCATCACCTTCACCGACACCAACGCCCGGCGCATCAACGACGCCTACGAGGGCCTTGTCCTCCGCATGGGTGAGCAGGTAAGGGACGGCTTAACGGGCGAACCGGCGAAGGCGGACGCCCAGGTCGTGTGGGAGTACGGCCTCCGGAAGGACGTGACGAGCGCCACCGACCTGCCGGTGCCCGCCGACCCGGCCATCCCCACCGCCAGACGCGCCTCGCCCGCGGCTCTGTCGCCGGCGGTGCCATCGGCGGCTTCATCTCCGGCGGAGGGTTCGCCGCCCCGATCGCCTCCTCCGGCAAGGAGTTCAAGGCGTGCGTGGAGCACGAGAAGCTGAGCGGCTCCGTCGTGCCGGGCTGCTCACTGACCTCCAGCCAGGCGACCGGCATCGGTATCGCCGGCCTGGTGGCGGGCATCCTTGCACTGACCGGTGCAGGTTTCGCCCAGCCCTTTCGTGGATCGGTTCACGGCGCAGCTGCCGCGCCAGGCTACCCTGAACCTCCTGGGAGTGTGGTGCGTTTCCGCAGCGTGCGGGGGCGGGGGCAAAATATTTGCGCGTGGTTGGAACAACTTTGAGCTGGCTCCCGTTGTATAGGTTGAGCGCAACGGACTCAAGGTCGCGGGAGTGACGTGTATAGTGGTTCCCGGAAGTTGAGTCCAAAGCAATCAACTTGTAGAGAACGCAACTCATCGAAACTCATCAGGAGGAATCAGAAAATATGGCACGCGCAGTAGGTATCGACCTCGGTACGACGAACTCGGTTGTCTCTGTCCTCGAGGGCGGCGACCCGGTAGTTATCGCCAACTCGGAGGGCTCCCGCACCACCCCGTCGGTTGTGGCCTTCGCCAAGAACGGCGAGGTCCTCGTGGGGCAGTCCGCCAAGAACCAGGCGGTTACCAACGTTGACCGCACCATCCGCTCCGTCAAGCGCCACATGGGCGAGGACTGGACCGTCGACATCGACGGCAAGGAGTACACCCCGCAGGAGATCTCCGCGCGCACCCTCATGAAGCTGAAGCGCGACGCCGAGGCGTACCTGGGTGACGAGGTCACCGACGCCGTCATTACCGTCCCCGCCTACTTCGAGGACGCCCAGCGCCAGGCCACCAAGGAGGCAGGCCAGATCGCGGGCCTCAACGTCCTGCGCATCGTCAACGAGCCGACCGCCGCCGCGCTGGCCTACGGCCTGGAGAAGGCCGACAAGGAGCAGACCATCCTCGTCTTCGACCTGGGCGGCGGCACCTTCGACGTCTCCCTCCTCGAGATCGGCGACGGTGTCGTCGAGGTGCTCGCCACCGCCGGCGACAACGAGCTCGGCGGTGACGACTGGGATCAGCGCATCGTCGACTGGCTGGCGGACAAGTTCAAGTCGCAGAACGGCATCGACCTGACCAAGGACAAGATGGCCCTGCAGCGTCTGCGCGAGGCCGCCGAGAAGGCCAAGATCGAGCTGTCGTCTGCCCAGCAGGCCTCCATCAACCTGCCGTACATCACGGTCGATGCCGAGAAGAACCCGCTCTTCCTTGACGAGACCCTGACCCGCACCGAGTTCCAGAAGATCACCTCCGACCTGCTCGACCGCACCAAGGCGCCGTTCAACCAGGTGATCAAGGACGCCGGCCTCTCCGTCGGCGACATCAACCAGGTCGTCCTCGTCGGCGGCTCCACCCGCATGCCGGCCGTGACCGACCTGGTCAAGGAGCTCACCGGCGGCAAGGAGCCTAACAAGGGCGTCAACCCGGACGAGGTCGTCGCCCTCGGCGCCGCACTCCAGGCCGGCGTGCTGCGCGGCGACGTCAAGGACGTGCTGCTTCTCGACGTCACCCCGCTCTCCCTGGGCATCGAGACCAAGGGCGGTGTGATGACCAAGCTCATCGAGCGCAACACCACCATCCCGACCAAGCGTTCCGAGACCTTCACCACCGCCGAGGACAACCAGCCCTCCGTGCAGATCCAGGTCTTCCAGGGCGAGCGCGAGATGGCGTCCGCCAACAAGCTGCTCGGCTCCTTCGAGCTGGCCGGCATCGCCCCGGCCCCGCGCGGTGTGCCGCAGATCGAGGTCACCTTCGACATCGACGCCAACGGCATCGTCTCCGTCTCGGCCAAGGACAAGGCCACCGGCAAGGAGAACACTATCAAGATCCAGGAGGGCTCCGGCCTCTCCCAGGAGGAGATAGACCGCATGGTCAAGGACGCGGAGCAGCACGCCGACGAGGACCGCAAGCGCCGCGAGGAGCAGGAGACCCGCAACAACGCGGAGTCCATGGCCTACCAGACCCGCAAGTTCATGGACGAGAACTCCGACAAGCTGTCCGAGGACCTCAAGACCCGCGTCACCGAGGCGGCCGACGCCGTCGACGAGGCGCTCAAGGGCGATGACTTGGACGCGATCAAGTCGGCCGTCGAGAAGCTGACCACCGAGTCCCAGGAGCTGGGCAAGGCCCTCTACGAGGCCGAGGCCAACACCGGCGCCACCCAGGCGGACGCCGCGGGCGACGACAACGTGGTGGACGCAGAGGTCGTCGAGGACGACGACAACGCCGGCACCGACAACAAGTAAGGAGGGCGCTCATGACCAAGGAGAACCCGCAGATGCCCACCGACCCGGGCGCACCCGAGAACAACGACGAGCAGTACATCTCCCCGGACCAGGCCGAGTCCCTGGCCGACGAGGCCGCCGAGTCCGAGGCGCTCGAGGCTGACGAGGACCCCCTCTCAGTCGCCGTCGACGAGGACATCGACGACGTGGTGACTGAGGAGACCGAACCCGACGCCGACGGCGACGGGGCGGTCAGCGACGTCGAGCTCCAGCTCGCCGAGCGCACCGAGGACCTGCAGCGCGTGAGCGCCGAGTACGCCAACTACCGGCGCCGCACCGAGCGCGAGCGCACGCAGATCGCGGAGCAGTCCAAGGCCTCCGTGTTGACGCAGATGATCCCGCTCCTCGACGACCTCGACCTCGCCAAGCAGCACGGCGACCTCAACGAGGGCCCGCTCAAGGCCTTCGCCGACAAGTTCCGCGCGCTGCTCGACACGCAGAAGGTTGCCCCCTTCGGCGCGGAGGGCGAGGACTTCGACCCGGAGATCCACGAGGCCGTGCAGGACCTGTCCACCGGCGACAGCAAGGTGATCGGCACCGTCCTGCGCCAGGGCTACCGCGTCGGGGACCGCCTGGTGCGCAACGCGATGGTCATCATCGCCGACGCTGCCGGCACTGGCACCGACGAGGCCAACTAGCCCCTCCACCCAGAGGGCACCACGCGCCGGGGAGAGGTCGCGCCGAAACAATCGGGCGGTCCTCACCCCGGCGTTAGCTTTAGATACCCACTCCCGCGCCGGGCGCGGGGCAACAAACAGAACTTAGAATGAACACACCCACACTCTCGCGAAAGGAGGGGTGAAGCAGATGGCTATACAGCAGGAATGGGCCAACAAGGACTACTACGGCGACCTGGGGGTCTCCTCGAACGCGAGCGCCGCCGACATCAAGAAGGCGTACCGCAGGCTCGCGCGGGAAAACCACCCCGACTCCAATCCCGGCAACAAGGTGGCGGAGGAAAAATTCAAGCGCGTCGCCGAGGCCTACGACGTGCTCGGTGACGAGACGAAGCGCAAGGAGTACGACGAGCTCAAGTCCATGATCAACTCCGGGGGCTTCGGCCGCTTCGGAGGGGCAGGAGGCCCGGGCTTCCCGGGAGGGTTTCGCACGACGCAAACCGACTTCGACCTCGGAGACATCTTCGGAGGTGCCGCTGGTGGACAAGCTGCAGACGGCGGCCTTGGTGATATCTTCGGTAGCTTCTTTAACCGCGGCGGCGGTGCTGGCAGGAACGCTCGGCCGTCGCGGGGGGCCGACGTCGAAACGGAAATAAGCCTCGACTTCCGGGAGGCGGCCAAGGGCACGACCATCCCCGTCGAACTGACCGGCGAGGCCCCGTGCACCACCTGCCACGGCTCCGGCTCCAAGTCGGGCCACACCACGACATGCGACCTGTGCTCCGGCTCCGGGTTCATCCGCGAAAACAGCGGCGGCTTCGGCATGGCGCGCCCGTGCACCAAGTGCGGCGGCACCGGCACGATCGTCGAGGACCCGTGCCCCACGTGCTCCGGCACCGGAACGGTGCGGCGCACCCGCTCGATCACCGTGCGCATCCCCGCAGGCGTGGTCGACGGGCAGAAGGTGCGGCTGGCGGGGCAGGGCGAGGCCGGGCCGAACGGGACACCTGCCGGCGACCTCTTCGTCACAGTGCAGGTGCGCCCCGACAAGGTCTTCACCCGCTCGGGCGACGACCTCGAGGTGACCGTCCCCGTGTCCTTCGGCGAGCTCGCCCTGGGCGGGACCGTTACGGTGCCCACCCTGGACAACCGCGTCAAGGTGAAGGTCCCCGCCGGCACCCCGAGCGGGCGCACCCTGCGTGTGAAGGGCCGCGGCGTGCCGAAGCGCTCGGGCACCGCAGGCGACCTTCTGGTCACCGTCCAGGTGCAGGTGCCGAAGGACCTCGACCCCTCCGCCACCAGCGCCCTGCGCACCTACGCGCAGGCCGAGAAGGACTCCGGCTTCGACCCGCGCGCCGGGTGGGCCGGGCTGGCGTAGGAGGTGAGCCATGGCAGCGGACACGCCACAGGAGTACTACGTCATCTCGGTTGCCGCAGAGCTCACGGGCATGCACGCCCAAACCCTGCGCACCTACGACCGCATGGGTCTGGTCACCCCCGCCCGCACGTCGGGAGGGGGCAGGCGATACTCGCGCCGCGACATCACGATGCTGCAGCGCATCCAGCACCTCTCCCAGGAGGAGGGGGTCAACCTCGCGGGGATCAAGACGATCATCGAGCTGACCAGCCAGATCGAGGAGCTGCAGTCGCAGCTTAACCACCAGAAGGAGCAGAACGACCAGCTGCGCCAGCGCCTGAGCGCAGGCTCGCGGCGCGGCGGCGAGCTCGTCCACGTGCCCCGCTCGACGGCGGTCGTCGCGTGGGAGCCCGCTTACCGACGCCGCCGCGACCCCCGCTGACGGCCCCGGCGGGGCCCGCCGCTACTTGAAGGTGATGGATGCGGCGGCGTCGATGTGGCGGATGTTGGCGCGGGCGAGATCGATCATCCGGCCCACGCCGCCGTCGAGCACCGTCTTCACCCCGGCGGTGGTGAACCCCTTCATCATGTCCCAGGTGATGTTCGGCGGCAGGGACAGCGCGTCGGGGTCGGTAACGATGTCCACGAGCACCGGGCCGTCGTAGGCGAGCGCCTCCTTGAGGGTGGGGCGCAGCTCCTTCGGATCCTCGATGCGGAAGGACTTGATGCCCGCGCCCTCAGCGATCGCGGCGAAGTTGACCTGCTCGTGGTCCGTTTCGTGTTCGGGGAAGCCCTCGACGAGCATCTCGAGCTTGACCATGCCGAGCGAGGAGTTGTTGAACACGACGGTCTTGATGGGCAGGTTGTGCAGCTTCACGGTGAGCAGCTCTCCCATGAGCATCCCCAGGCCGCCGTCGCCGGACCAGGAAATCACCTGGCGGTCCGGGAAGGCGGCCTGCACGCCGATGGCCTGGGGCAGCGCGTTGGCCATGGTGCCGTGCAGGAAGGAGGCCGACTCGTCGCGCCTGCCGTTCGGGGTGAGGTAGCGCGAGGACCACACGTTGCACATGCCGGTGTCGACGGTGAAGTAGGCGTCGTCGTCCGCGAGCTCGTCGAGCACCTTCGCCGCGAGCTCGGGGTGGATCGGCACCCGGGACTCCTGGGCCTCGGAGGTGTACTTGTCCACCACGTCCTCGAGCAGTTCGTGGTGGCGCTTGAGCATCGCGTCGAGGAAGGAGCGGTCCGTCTTCTCTTCGACGTGGGGCAGGATGTTGTCGATGACGCTGCGCACGTCGCCGACCACCGGGTACTTCACCGGGGTGCGGCGGCCGATGTGGGTGCCGTCGATGTCGATCTGCGCGACGTTGTCGTGCGGCAGCCAGTCCGTGTAGGGGAAGTCGGTGCCCACCATGATGAACAGGTCGGCCTTCTTTGAGGCCTCGTGGCAGGCGCCGTAGCCGAGCAGGCCCGACATGCCGACATCGAAGGGGTTGTCGTACTCGATGTACATCTTGCCGCGGAAGGAGTGCCCCACTGGGGCCTTGATCTTTTCGGCGAGGGCGAACAGCTCTTCGCGGGCGTCACGGGCCCCGTATCCCGCGAAGAGGGTGACGGTGTCCGCCTCGTTGATCGCGGCGACGAGGCGGGCGGCCTCGGCGGGGTCGGGGAAGACGCGCTTGTCCGCGCCGGTGGCGTACACGGAATCGGCGGGGCTCGGCGCGGAGCTGACCTCGGCGGCGAACACGTCGCCGGGGATGACCATGACGGATACGCCGTTGCCGGCCATCGTGTTCTGGATCGCGTTGTGGAGAACGCGCATGCCCTGGTCTGGGGAGTTGACCACCTCGCGGTAGGAGGAGCACTCCTGGAAGAGGTACTCGGGGTGGGTCTCCTGGAAGAAGGCGGAGCCGATCTCGGCGGAGGGGATGTGCGAGGCGATGGCGAGCACCTTCGCGCCGTTGCGGTGGGCCTCGAAGAGCCCCTGCACGAAGTGGGTGTTGCCCGGGCCGCACGAGCCACCGCAGACGGCAAGCTCGTCGGCGGCGAGCGAGTCGGCGCCCGCGGCGAAGGCGGCCGCCTCCTCGTTGCGGACGTGGATCCACTCGATGTCGTGCTTGCGCACCGCGTCGGACAGGGGGTTAAGGGAGTCGCCGACGAGGCCGTAGATGCGGGTGACGCCGAGCTCCTCCAGCTTGGATACAAGCCGGTCAGCAAAGGTGGCTGCCATGATTCTCCTTCACGTGTTGACTTTTTCTGACGAGTAATTAACACCTCCATTCGTACACGCTTCGCCGCTAGCGGGGCGGGGAGGAGAGCGCGCGCAGGAAGTCGGGGTCCGTGAAGTACGCCGAGTGGCCACCCTCGACGCCCTCCACAACGGTGGCGCCGAAGGAGGGGTCCGAGGGTGAGTAACCGTGCACGGCGCGGTCGCGGTAGCGCAGCCCGGTGATGGGGTCGGTGTCGGCGTCGACGACAAACACGGCGGGATCCTCGCCGAGCAGACGCATGTCCGCGGCCGAGCGCACGGGGACACCGGGGGAGCCGAGCAGCCACAGCTCGTCGGCGTACAGGCCCGGCTCGCCCGCCGCGTGGGCCGCGACGACCGTGCCGTAGCTGTGCGCCAGGATGGTCTTCCGGGCGTGCGGGAAGCGCTCCTCCACGGCGATCTGGAAGGCGGCGAGCTTCTCCCCGCCCTCGCGCGCGGCCGCGGGGTTGATGCCGAGCGGGACGTCCGGGGGCGGGCGGTAGCCCTGCCACACCACGACGGCACCCCCGGTGGCCTCAGCGATCCGGCGGGCCTTGTCCAGCTCGCCGGCCAGCTTCTCGGGGCGGCCCGTCGACACCCCGGCGACGAGGGTCGTGACGCGGGCCGGGTCCGTCGCGTCGCCGACCAGCACCGTTGTGCCGCCGGGGCCGGACTCCAGGATGAGCCCGCCCGCCGCGTGTACCTCCCGGATCGTCGCGGCCGGGACGGTTGGGAGGTTGCTGGCGTGGATCTCCTCGAGGGAGTCGAAGGGGCGCTGCACCAGCTGGGGCGCGCCGGGCTCGGCCGGGCCGAGGGCGGCGAGCCGCATCGCCGCCGCAGCAGCGGTGTCCAGGAGCCAGGCCATCATGTTGAGCCACTCGATGGCCTGCGCGCGGCCGAAGTTGTCGGCGAGGTCCGCGAGCTGGTCCAGCTTTTCCTGGGCGGACGCGGCGGAGGCGAGGATCTGGGAGGCGTGGTGCAGCAGGGCGGAGCGGCGCAGGAACGCCTGCGCGATCTCGGCCAGGCGGGCCAGCGCGGCGTCGGCGGCGGGCCCGGCGAAACCGGTGGCGTCGATGCGCCGGGCCGCCTCCCGGGTGTCGGCGGCGCGGGCGGCGAGCAGCCCGGCCGCGTGGGCGAGCGCCTCGGCCGAGCCGGCCAGCTCGGCAGCGCGCAGGGGCGGGGCGTAGACCGCGGCCGGCGCGCTCACGGGGCGCCCCCGCCGAGGCGCGCGGCGACCTGGGAGTCCAGGCGGTGGACGGTGTCGGCGAAGTCGGCGATCGACGCGGTGTGGTCGTGGGCGGCGGTGGTGGTGGCGTCGATAAGCGTGGCCCAGCGGCGCTGCGCCTCGTCGAGCGCTGCGGCGAGCGCGCCGGGCGAGAGCTGGGCGCGGGGCGGGTCGGGCCAGTCGGGCAGGCTCTCGCGGGCGGCGCGGGCGGTGGCGGTGGTGAGGCGCAGGAAATTCATGGGCACAGCATGCGCACGGCGGCGCGGCGCGGCAACGGTGCCTGCTGCGGCCTGTGGACAACCCGTGGTGCGGGAGGAGTTTTCCACATATCGTGGCGTCATGAAGATCGCGCTGTTGCAGGTCATCACCACGGGTGATAAGCAGGAGAATCTGGCCCTCGTCACCCCGCGGATCCGCGAGGCGGCCGCGGCGGGAGCCACCCTGATCGTGCTGCCGGAGGCGACGATGCAGGCCTTCAACCAGGGCAGACTGGACACGCAGGCGGAGGACCTCGACGGCCCGTTCGCCACCGGATTGCGCGCGCTCGCCGAGGAGCTGGGGGTGACGATCGTGGCGGGAATGTTCCGCCCGGCGGACACCCGGGGCGGGCTCAACCGCGTCTACAACACCGCGCTCATCACCGGCGGCGGGGTGCACAAGGGCTACGACAAGATCCACACCTTCGATGCCTTCGACTACCGCGAATCCGACACCGTCAAACCGGGTTCCGAGCTGGTCACCTTCACCCACGAGGGCACGGTCGTGGGCGTGGCCACGTGCTACGACGCCCGCTTCCCGGAGCAGTTCAAGGACCTCGCCCGGCTCGGCGCCGAGGTCATTGTCGTGCCCACGAGCTGGGCCGACGGCGAGGGAAAGCTGGAGCAGTGGCGGGCGCTCACCGTCGCGCGGGCCCTGGACTCCGGCACCTTCGTCGCGGCGGCGGGCCAGGCCCGGCCGGGAGGGCCGGAAAAGGCGGGGGAGCCGAGCGGGCCGACGGGGATCGGCCACTCCGTCGTGGTGGGGCCGACGGGCCGCAGGCTCGCGGAGGCTGGCTACGGGGAGGACACCCTCGTCGTCGACATCGACACCGCCGAGGCCGCCGCCGCCCGACGCGCCCTGCCCCTGCTCTAAAATCCCGCGGTCAGGCCCACATCGTGGGGGCGTCGGGGGCGATTTCGAGGACGTCGCCAGCACCCGCCCCGCGGAGGCCCGAGGCGATCGCCCGCACGCTTGCCGACGCCCCACTGACCACCACCCTGCGACCCCACCACAGCTCGGGCGGCACTGCCGAGCCCAGCGGGGCGCGCGAGACGGAGAACCAGTCGTGCGCCTCGGCGAGGGCGGAAAACACCCGGTAGTCGTAGTGGTCGCGCCGGGTGCCCGCCTGCAGGCGGAGGTGGACGTCCGGCCGCTCGGCGCTGTCCAGGAACCCGAAGGCGAGGGCCTTGGCCGCGGCTGCCCCGGTACCCGCCGCGACGATGAGCAGGGCCTCCTCGGGCTCGCAGCGGACCACGGGCCCGCGCGCCGCGCCGAGGGTGACGTAGCTGCCGGCCACGGGCGCGAACTCGTCGGTGACGTGGAACTCGAGCTGGCCGAAGGGGTTGGCGGGCAGCGCGGGGACGAGGTTGCGCCACACACCGGGGCGGGCGGTGTCCATGACGGGGACGAACTGGCCGGGCAGGTAGCTCAGCTCCATGCCGGCCTCCAGCCGGACCACCTTGACGCGCCCGTCCGATCCCCTTTCGGAGACGGAGGCGACCTGGGCGGCGGTCGCTGCCGGGATCCCCGCGGTGTCGGCGGCGGCGGCCTCGCGCTGCATGACGTCCGCGGTGGCGTCGACAATCGCGAGCGCGGCCGGAACCTCAGCCAGACCGGCGGGCTCGAGGGCGCGGTGGGCGGCCGCTGCAAAGTCGGAGTAGGCGGAGGCGGGGAAGCCGAAGCGGCGGAAGTCCAGGGCGAAGGCGCGCAGGCGGCGGGCCACGGCGGGGGTCAGCGCGCCGTCGGGAGACTGGAAGAGAAGCCAGCGGAGGGCGTCGACAAGCGAAGGCGGGACCGTGTCCGTGCCTGCGGGGAAGATGCCGCGGGCGTGAGGCACGGACCCGACGAGCTCCTCGAAGTAGCGGCGCCGGATGACCTCGCTGTTCGCGTCGAGGTAGTCGACCAATGCTGAAAACCTGCCCATGCAATCAAGGGTACTGATTGAGGAAAAACCGCCGGTTTCGGTTACTCTTCCCTCGGAAACTGCACATCCGGGGTCGCGTGCCCCGCATCAATGGGAGGGCTCGCCGGTGGAATACACCCCGTACACGCTGCTTCTCGACATCGGGTGGATCTCCATCCTGCTGATCATCGGAAACGCTCTGCGCAACCGGTTGAGAATCCTCCAGGCCCTCCTCCTTCCCGCACCGATCACCGCCGGCCTCATCGGGCTGCTGCTCGGCCCGGAGGTCCTCGGCCTGATCAACTGGTCCGACAAGATCGGCGCCTACACCACCATCCTCATCGCCGTCGTGTTCGCCTCCATGGCGTACTCCATGGAGATGGGCGGCTCCGTCGCCTCCGGCGCGCGCAACATGTGGGGCTACTCCACCGCGATGTTCATGGGGCAGTGGGGCATCTTCGTGCTGCTCGGCCTCTACCTCTTCGCGCCGCTGTTCGGCACCGAGCCGTGGTTCGGCATGATGCTGCCGGTCGGCTTCGTCGGCGGTTTCGGCACGGCCGCGGCCGTTGGCTCGTCGCTGGAGGAGATCGGCTTCGCCGAGGCGTCGTCCATCGGCTTCACCTCCGCCACCGTGGGCACTCTCGTCGCCATCGTCGGCGGCGTCATCGTGGCCAACTGGGGCATTCGCAAGGGCAAGGCCACGGAGCTGCAGGGCAAGCTTCCCGACGACCTGCGCACCGGCTACATCGGCAACCTCGACGAGCGCCCCTCCATCGGCAAGGCCACCACCAACCCGTCCTCGATCGAGCCGCTCGCCCTGCACGGCGGCTTCATCATCTTCACCGTGCTCATCGCCTACATGCTCAACGGGCTGATCAAGGACCAGTGGCCCAACGTGTCCATCCCGCTGTTCGCCATGTCCTTCGTGGTCGGCCTGGTCGGCCGACTCCTGCTCCGCGCGACGGGCCGGGGCGACTTCCTCGACCGCGACACCATCACCACCATCTCCGGCGCGGCGACCGACTACATGATCGCCTTCGGCATCGCCTCCATCGTCCCCGCCGCGCTGGCGGGGTACTGGCAGGCGCTGGTGCTGATGTTCGTCCTCGGCACGATCTTCTGCGTCGTGTGGATGCTGTGGGCGGGCCCGCTCTTCTTCGGCGAATACTGGCTCGAGCGAGGCATCTTCGGCTGGGGCTGGGCCACCGCCGCCGTCGCGACCGGCATCGCCCTGCTCAAGATGGTCGACCCCAAGCTCAAGTCCGGCACCCTCAACGAGTACGGCGTGGCCTACGTCGGCTTCGCCCCCTTCGAGATCGGCATGACCATCCTCGCTCCCATCGCGGTGATCGCTGGCTTCACGACGGGCTTCGGCTGGGCCTCCTTCGCCATCGCCGTCGCCGTGATCGTGGTGGCTTACGCCTTGAAGTGGGTGCCCGCCGACAAGCACGGCACGGCCTGGAAGACCCGGCACGAGGTCTTCGGCTCCGACGATGGCGGAATCACCCGCGGCAAGCTGATCAACAACGACTAGATCTCTTCTCACGGTCCCGTCCGCACGGCCCGCGACGCCCACGTGGCGCTCGCGGGCTTTGTGCGTTGGCGCGCTGGGGATGCCGGGACTGCGCGCCGGGACAGCGCGCCGGGAGACCGGAATCGAAAATTCTTTACTTGAGCGGAACAGACTCAACTTCTGGGGCGTTGCACATGATGTAGCGAAAATTAAGTAGAGAAAGGACGGGTGCTCTTCATGGCATCTTTCAACCCCACGACGAAAACCCAGGAGGCGATCCAGCAGGCGCTGCAGCGCGCCTCCGCCGCGGGCAACCCGGACATCCGTCCGGCCCACCTGCTTGAGGCGATCCTGCAGCAGGAGGACGGCATCGCCGCCCCCGTGCTCAAGGCCACGGGCGTGGACCCGGCGACGGTGGCCCGCGAGGCGGGCGAGATCGTTGACGGCTACCCCAAGGCTGAGGGCCAGAACATGGCCAACCCGAACTTCAACCGCGACGCCCTCAACGCGATCAACTCCGCCCAGGAGCTGGCCGGCGAGCTGGGTGACGAGTACGTCTCCACCGAGGTCCTGCTCGCGGCGATCGCCCGCGGCAGCGACGAGGCCGCGGAGCTGCTGAAGAAGCGCGGCGCCACGTACGACGTGCTCAAGGGCGCCTTCCCCTCCGTGCGCGGGAACAAGAAGGTGACCTCGCAGGACCCGGAGGGCCAGTTCCAGGCGCTGGAGAAGTACTCGACCGACCTGACGGCGCGGGCCCGCGAGGGCAAGATCGACCCGGTCATCGGCCGCGATTCGGAGATTCGCCGCGTGGTGCAGGTGCTGTCGCGCAGGACGAAGAACAACCCGGTCCTGATCGGTGAGCCGGGCGTCGGTAAGACTGCGATCGTCGAGGGGCTGGCGCGCCGCATCGTGGCTGGCGACGTCCCCGAGTCGCTCAAGGGCAAGACCCTGATCTCGCTGGACCTCGGCTCGATGGTCGCGGGCGCGAAGTACCGCGGCGAGTTCGAAGAGCGCCTGAAGGCGGTGCTGGACGAGATCAAGTCCTCCGAGGGCGAGATCATCACCTTCATCGACGAGCTGCACACCATCGTGGGCGCCGGCGCGACCGGCGAGGGCGCGATGGACGCGGGCAACATGATCAAGCCGATGCTGGCCCGCGGCGAGCTGCGCCTCGTCGGCGCGACGACGCTGGACGAGTACCGCCAGTACATCGAGAAGGACGCCGCGCTGGAGCGCCGCTTCCAGCAGGTGTACGTGGGCGAGCCGACGGTGGAGGACACCATCGGCATCCTGCGCGGGCTGAAGGAGCGCTATGAGGTGCACCACGGCGTGCGCATCCAGGACTCGGCGCTGGTGGCGGCGGCGGAGCTGTCGAACCGCTACATCACTAACCGCTTCCTGCCGGACAAGGCGATCGACTTGGTCGACGAGGCCGGATCGAGGCTGCGCATGGAGATCGACTCCTCCCCGCAGGAGATCGACGAGCTCGAGCGCGTCGTGCGGCGCCTGGAGATCGAGGAGATCGCCCTGCAGAAGGAGTCCGACGCCGCCTCGAAGGAGCGCCTGGACGCCCTGCGCCAGGAACTCGCCGACCAGCGCGAGACTCTGGGCGAGATGAAGGCGCGCTGGGCGAACGAGAAGGCGGAGATCGACAAGGTCCAGAACGCGAAGGAGGAGCTCGAGCGGCTGCGCAACGAGTCCGAGATCGCGGAGCGCGAGGGCGATTACGCCAAGGTCTCCGAGCTGCGCTACGGGCGCATCCCGGAGCTGGAGCAGGAGGTCGCCGCGGCGGAGGCCGAGGAGACCACGCGCACGATGCTCACCGAGGAGGTCACCCCGGACGTCATCGCGGACGTTGTGTCCAGCTGGACGGGCATCCCGGCCGGCAAGATGATGCAGGGCGAGACCGAAAAGCTGCTCAACATGGAGACGGTGCTCGGCGGGCGCGTCATCGGCCAGACCGAGGCGGTCACCGCCGTCTCGGACGCCGTGCGCCGCTCCCGCGCGGGTGTCGCCGACCCGAACCGCCCGATCGGTTCCTTCCTCTTCCTCGGGCCCACGGGCGTGGGCAAGACGGAGCTGGCCAAAGCACTCGCCGAGTTCCTCTTCGACGACGAGGCGGCGATGATCCGCATCGACATGTCGGAGTACGGCGAGAAGCACTCGGTGGCCCGCCTCGTCGGTGCCCCTCCGGGATACGTCGGCTACGACGCCGGCGGCCAGCTCACGGAGGCGGTGCGCCGCCGCCCCTACTCGCTCGTGCTTTTCGACGAGGTGGAGAAGGCGCACCAGGACGTCTTCGACGTGCTGCTCCAGGTCCTCGATGAGGGTCGCCTCACCGACGGCCAGGGCCGCACGGTGGACTTCCGCAACACGGTGGTCATCCTGACGTCCAACCTGGGCGCGGGCGGCAACCGCGAGCAGATCATGGACGCGGTGAAGGCGCACTTCAAGCCGGAGTTCATCAACCGCCTCGACGACGTCGTGGTCTTCGACCCGCTGACCGAGGAGCAGCTGGTGGGCATCGTCGACTTCCAGCTCGGCTCCCTCGCCGACCGCCTCGCTTCGCGACGCCTCACGCTCAACGTCTCGCCCGCGGCGAAGGCGTGGCTGGCGGAGCGCGGCTATGACCCGGCCTACGGCGCCCGGCCGCTGCGCCGCGTGATCCAGCAGGCGATCGGAGACCGCCTGGCCAAGGAGCTGCTGGCCGGCTACGTCCGCGACGGCGACACAGTCAACGTGGACGTTGCCGAGGGCGGGGAGTCCCTGACGGTGGACGCCGCGTAGCTCCCGGGGCGCGTGGTGGGGCGTCGAAAAGCTATTGCACCCCTAACAAAGGGTGGCTAGCGTGGCGGGCAAACCCGTACCCCCTATCCCCTTGAAGGAGGATGACATGTCCACCCCCACCACCATGCGCGCGGTGGTCGTCGAGGAGTTCGGCCCGGTCGTCGACGTCCACGAGATCGATCTGCCCACCCCCGGCCCCTTCCAGGCCCTCGTCAAGCTGAAGGCCTCGGGGATCTGCCACACCGACCTGCACGCCGCGCACGGCGACTGGCCGGTCAAGCCCGCCCCGCCCTTCGTCCCCGGCCATGAGGGCGTGGGTGTCGTCGTCGAGCTCGGGCCGGGCGAGCACTCCGTCGCGGTGGTGGACATGGTCGGCAACGCGTGGCTGTGGTCCGCGTGCGGCGAGTGCGAGTTCTGCCGTACTGGTCACGGCGGTGCACCCGCAGGCCTTCGGGCAGGCGATCGGCACGGTGCGCACGAACGGCACCATTGTCTTCGTCGGCCTGCCCCCGGGGGACTTCCCGGCGCCGATCTTCGACACGGTCCTGCGCGGCATCACCATCCGCGGCTCGCTCGTGGGCACGCGCCAGGACATGGCCGAAGCGCTCGACTTCTACGCGCGCGGCGAGGTGAAGCCGCACGTCACCGAGTGCACGCTTGACGACGTCAACGATGTCTTCGCCCGGATGGAGGAGGGCAAGATCGACGGGCGCATGTCCATCAAGTACTAGGCGGACACTGGGCAAGAATGAGGCAAGAACCAGGCAAGTTTCAGGCGCGGACCGGGCCGAGCTCGGTGCCGCGCCTGGCGCATTCGCGGGCCCCACGGACTAAGGTACGAGGCATGCAGCCGACGACGATGATCATCACCCGCGTGGCCGTGCCTGGTGTGGAAAACGAGCAGCTGGCCGCGCACCAGCTGGGGGAGAACAAGTTTGTGGTGGCCAGCGTCCCGTTCGTGGATACCACGCTGGCGCTGGGCGACATCGTCGAGTGCGTGCGGGTGGACCGCCACTTCCACGTCGACCGCGTGATCGTTCGCGGCGGGGCGTCGACGGTGCGGATCCTGCCGAACGAGGAGCACCCGCACGACATCGCGGAGACGCTGCTGGCCTTCGGGTGCCGCGTGGAGGTCGGCCCGGGCGGGATGCTCGCCGCGAGCATCGGCGCGGACTGCCCGCGCGAGGGCATCGTCGAGTGGCTCGACGGCCTGGCCGACGACGGGGTGATCCAGCTGGCTCCCGGCTACACGGCGTAGGCAGGGGAGAAACTTTAGACTGGGCCGCATGAGCGTATTTGTCCCAGCCGCAGAACTGCGCGAACGCATCCACTCCGGGAAGAACCAGGCCGTCATCGCGGCGCTGTGGGAACCCGAGGAGGGCAAGGCGTGGTCGACGTTCCAGTCTGAGCACATCCCGACCGCCATGTTCTGTGACCCGCCCATGACGCTTGCCGGCATGCCGGGCCGGAGGGCCGGGCGCAACCCGATGCCGACGGTGGACATCCTGCTCAAGGCGGCGCGCAGCTGGGGCGTGGAGAAGAGGCACCCGACCTACATCTACGACACGGGCAACGGCGTCTTCGCGGCGCGCGCGTGGTGGATGCTGCGCTGGCTGGGCGTCGAGGATGTCCACATTGTCGACGGCGGCTGGGCGGCCTGGGACAAGGCCGGCTTCGAGACGGTCGCCGGCCCCGGCAACGTCGCTGTCTTCGCCGACATCGAGCCCAACCCGGGAGCGCTGCCCACGGCGACGATCGATGAGGTCAAGGAGTTCACGGGCCTGCTTATCGACGCCCGCGGGGCGAACCGCTACAGCGGGCGCCGCGAGCTGCTCGACCTCAAGGCAGGCCACATCCCCCAGGCGGTCAACCTGCCCGTCTACGACCTGTTCGACGGCGAGACGCAGCAGGTCAAGGAGGTGGACTACATCCGCGAGCGCTTCTCGCGCATCGGCGTCACCCAGAACACGGCCCCGGCCGGGGCGGTGGCCTACTCCGGTTCGGGCAACCACTCGGCCCTGCTGCTGGCGGCGATGGAGCACGCCGGGCTGCCGGTGGTGACCCACTTCATCGGCGGCTGGTCGCAGTGGGCCGGCGACCGGGCCAACCCCGTGGCCACTGACCTGTGATGTCGCGGGCGGGCGCTACAGTATTTCCCGATGGCCTACATACTTATCCTCCTCAGTCTCCTCGCCCTGGCGGGGGCCGTTGTCTTGCTGCTCGCGGACTCACGCGAGCGTTCCGCCGATGCCGCGGAGGGGGCCGCGCCGGCGCCTGAGGCGGCGGCTGCCGCCCCGGAGGAGCGCGGCGAGGAGGTGGCTCCCGATCCCGAGCCTGAACCCGAGGCAGAGCCGGAACCCGAGCCTGAGCCAGCACCTGCGCCCGAGACAGCGCCTGAGCTCGAGCCCGAGCCCGAACCTGAGCGCGAATCTCAGCCGGAACCTGAGCTGGAGTCTGAGCCCGAGCCGGATCCCGCCCCGGAGGCCCAGCCGGGCGGGGTGACCCTGCGCCGCTGGGAGCCGCCGACCGGGGAGGAGCGCGCCCCGCGCCCGCACCGCCGTTCCGGGCTGCAGCTGCCGGGCTCCTCGCGCCGGGAGCGCCGCGCCTGGGCGGAGGCGCACGGCTTCGACTTCGCCCGGCAGGACGAGTTCCTGAACGGGGAGTGGACCCGGGGAGCGGCGGCCTCGGGGGCCGCGGCGAAGGACATCGCCTCGGGCGTGATGTACGGCCACGAGGTCCTGGTCATGGACCTCGGAGGCGTCACCGTGATGGCGATGCGCACCGGCGAGGTTAGCGACGTCGTCGTGGACCTGCGCCGTCGCGGGTTCAGCGCCGCGTCCTCGGCCGACCTGGTCGAGGTGGGCGAGGTGGAGGACTTCACCGTCTACGCCACCGAGGCCGGCCCGGCGCAGCGCTTCCTGGACGTGCGCGTGCGCACGGCGCTGGAGCAGCTGCCCGCGGCGGCGACGGCGGTGTGGTTCGAGTCCGAGTGGGTGCTCGCGGAGACGGAGCACGGCACGACGCCCGCCGAGTGGGACGAGATGCTCGCCCCGCTCGCCCTGCTTGCCGACGCCGCACGGGTCCTCCCCCCGCATGCCTGGCACCCGGTGGAGCAGCCGTACCCGACCCGGGAGATGGGGGAGGGGCTGGGCGTTGCCGGGGGCGTCGAGAAGCGTGAGGAAGCTGCGCCGAAGGTGCAGCGCCCCGAGGAGCCTCTGGAGATGCCGACGCGCACCACGGGCGCCGTGCGCGGGGTGATCTCGCACCGCGCCGTCGGCGGCGACGAGGTCGAGCCGATTGCCGAGGGCGGGTCGCGCGACACCGCCGGCGGCGACCTGACGCGGGTGCGGCGGGACCAGACGCCCCCCTCGATATTCGGCGACTAATGTGTGGGGGCATGGGAACTGTGAATGAGGCCAAGAGGAACGAGCTGGCCGAGCTGGTCAAGGAGCTCGCCGTCGTGCACGGCAGGGTGACCCTGTCCTCGGGCAAGGAAGCCGACTACTACGTGGACCTGCGCCGCGCCACCCTGCACAACCAGGCGTCCCCGCTGATCGGCGAGCTGCTGCGCGAACTCACCGACGACCTCGACTTCGACGCCGTGGGCGGCCTAACCCTGGGCGCGGACCCGGTGGCCACCGCCGTCATGCACGCCGACGGCCGCGCCATCGACGCCTTCGTCGTGCGCAAGGAGGCCAAGAAGCACGGCATGCAGCGCCGCATCGAGGGCCCCGGCATCAAGGGCCGCCGCGTGCTGGTGGTGGAGGACACCACGACCACCGGCAACTCGCCGCTGACCGCCGTGGAGGCCTGCCGCGAGGAGGGCGCCGAGGTTGTCGCCGTGGCCACCGTGGTCGACCGGGCGACGGGCGCCCAGAAGGTCATCGAGGAGGCGGGGCTGGAGTACCGCTACCTGCTCGGACTCGGCGACCTTGGACTCGAGTAGCACCGGTACCGGCAAGGGGCCCACGGAGTGGGCGGAGGGACGCCACGGCGTCGGCCCCTGGGAGGGGCCCTGGCCGGACGACCCGCGCTACGACCCGGAGCTGCTTGCCAACGGCGACACCCGCAACGTCGTCGACGCCTTCCGCTACTGGTCGCTCGAGGCGATCAACGCGGAGCTCGATACGCGGCGCCACCCCTTCCACGTGGCGATCGAGAACTTCGAGAACGACATGAACATCGGCACCGTGGTGCGCACCGCGAACGCGTTTCTGGCGCGGGAGGTGCACGTCGTGGGGCGGCGCCGCTGGAACCGGCGCGGCGCGATGGTCACCGACCGCTACCAGCACATCCGCCACCACGACACGGTCGCCGACCTGATGCGGTGGGCGGAGGAGAACTCGCTGGCCGTGGTGGCCATCGACAACACGCCCGGGGCCGTGCCGCTGGAGACGGCGCAGCTGCCCGAGCGCTGCGTGCTCGTCTTCGGGCAGGAGGGCCCCGGGATCACCGATAACACCCGGGAGCGCGCCGAGATGACGTGCTCGATCGCCCAGTTCGGATCCACCCGCTCCATCAACGCCGGTGTGGCGGCGGGCATCGCCATGCACGCGTGGATCCGGCAGCACGCGAACCTGAAACAATCCTGGTAGTTCTGGCAATATACGTGGCAGGAGATTTATTGACGAGGGAGTTGCCTGTGCCCGAAACGTGGTCACACCGCGCTGACCTGGCGGAAGCGGCCATTCAGGAGCGCCACGCCACCCGCCTGTGGGGCATGCCCAAGACGAACCTGGCGGCGGTGGCCTGGCCCCCCGGCTGGCGGGAGACGTCCTTCCTGCACTGGCACTACTGGTGGCAGGCCCACTACCTCGACTGCCTCATCGACGCCGCACTGCGCCGCTCGACCAAGCAGCGCCGCAAGCGCATCCACCACACGCTGCACGGCATCATCGCCCGCAGCCGGGGGCGGCTGACGGCGAACCGCTACTACGACGACAAGTCCTGGCTCGCCCTGGCGTGGAACCGCGCGCTGGCGCTGGACGGGTTCACGCAGTCCAAGCGGCTCACCGCCCTAGAGTTCAATATCCTGGCGGGGATCGACCCCTCGACGGGCGTGCTGCCGTGGCGGGCCAACGAGACGTTCTACAACGTGCCCTCCAACGGCCCGGCGGCCATCCTCTTCGCCCGGACGGGCAGGCTGGACAAGTCCCGCGAGATGGTCGACTGGATCTACGACAACCTCATGGCCGACAACGGCCTGGTCCAGGACGGGATCCGCATGCGCATGCACGGCCCCGAGGTGGTGGAGAAGATCTACACCTACAACCAGGGCACGGTGCTCGGCGCGAGCCTCGAGATCGCCCTGGCGCTGCGCCACGACGTCGGGCTCGCCGATGACGAGCCGATCGACTCCTTCGACCACTCCCACCGCGCCGACGCCTCGGTGTTCTACATCACGCACATCCGGGCGCTGGTGCGCGCCATCGCGCGCCACCTGGCCACCCCGCGCGACGTGATCCTCTGCCCGCCCCACGAGACCCACGACGGCGACGGGGGCCTGTTCAAGGGCATCCTCGTGCGCTACCTCGCCGACGTGGCGGTGCGGATGCCGGAGGACAGCCCGGAGAACGTGGCGACGAAGAAGCTGGCGGCCCGGCTCGTCATGGCCTCGGCGGAGTCGCTGTGGGAGCACCGCCTCGAGGTGGACGGCCTGCCGGTGTTCTCCTCGGACTGGATCGAGGACGCGCGGCTGCCCCACAACTACGGCTTGGGTCCGTCGTCGATTAGCGAGGCCGTCGGGCTCGTGCGCATCGACGAGCGCGACCTGTCCGTGCAGCTCTCCGGCTGGATGCTGCTGGAGGCCGCGGCGAAGGTGGCGGCCTACACCGCGGGCAAGAACTGAAAGGCAAGAACTGAAGGGTAAGAACAAAACGGCAAGAATCCGCCTCAACGCGGCCCCGGGGCGCATTCTTACCCTTTGGTTCTTACCGTGAAGGCCAGCGGGGAGCGCGACTGCAGCGCCCCGCCAAAACGGGCATACTGGGGTGAGTACGCAACCGGAGAATCGGAGGTTCCCAGCATGCCCATTGCCACCCCTGAGGTCTATAACGCGATGTTCGACCGCGCGAAGCAGGAGGGCTTCGCATACCCGGCCATCAACTGCACCTCGTCCGAGACGATCAACGCCGCCATCAAGGGCTTCGCCGAGGCGGAGTCCGACGGCATCATCCAGTTCTCCCTCGGCGGCGCCGAGTTCGGCTCGGGCCTGGCCGTGAAGAACAAGGTTGTCGGCGCGCAGGCGCTGGCGGCCTTCGCGCACGAGGTGGCCAAGCACTACGACGTCAACATCGCGCTGCACACCGACCACTGCCAGAAGGAGATGCTGGACGAGTACGTCCGCCCGCTGCTGGCCATCTCGCAGGAGCGCGTTGACCGCGGCGAGAACCCGCTGTTCCAGTCCCACATGTGGGACGGCTCGGCCATCCCGATCGACGAGAACCTGGAGATCGCGAAGGAGCTGCTGGAGAAGGCCCGCAAGGCGAACATCATCCTCGAGGTGGAGATCGGCGTCGTCGGCGGCGAGGAGGACGGCGTCGAGGCGAAGGCCGGCGCGAACCTCTACACCACCCCGGGGGACTTCGAGAAGACCATCGACGCCCTCGGCACCGGCGAGAACGGCCGCTACCTGCTCGCCGCGACCTTCGGCAACGTCCACGGCGTGTACAAGCCGGGCAACGTGAAGCTGCGCCCCGAGGTCCTCGGGGAGGGGCAGAAGGTGGCCGTCGCCAAGCTTGGGCTCAACGAGGGCGACCAGCCCTTCGACTTCGTCTTCCACGGCGGCTCCGGCTCCGAGAAGGAGAAGATCGAGGAGGCCCTGCGCCACGGCGTAATCAAGATGAACGTGGACACCGACACCCAGTACGCGTTCACCCGCCCGGTCGCCTCCCACATGTTCGAGAACTACGACGGCGTGCTCAAGATCGACGGCGAGGTGGGCAACAAGAAGGCCTACGACCCGCGCTCCTACCTCAAGAAGGCTGAGCAGTCCATGTCCGAGCGCGTCATCGAGGCGTGCCAGGACCTCCACTCCGTGGGCACCTCGCTGAACAAGTAGCCCCCGCTTATCGACGCCCCATCGGCCCTCCCGGTGGGGCGTTTTCGCGTTGCTACTCTTGGGGGCATGGCAAAGCAGAGGATGGGCACGCGCGAGAGACTGCACCAGATCGACAGCTCCATTCAGGCCCGTGTGACCCGTGTCCGCGACCGCCTCCTGCCGATCACCCAGATCGCCGTGGCGGCGGGCATCGCCTTCTGGATCGCCACCCATATCTTCGGGCACAAGCAGCCGTTCTTCGCGCCGATCTCGGTGATCATCGTCATCGGGATGACGGGCGGCGAGCGCATCCGCAAGGCGCTGGATGTCTCCATTGGCTGCGTGCTCGGGGTGCTCGTGGGCGATCTCATCTTCGTGCACATCGGGCAGGGTGGCTGGCAGATCGCGGTGATCGTGGCGGGCTCGATGCTCATCGCGTCGTTCTTCTCCAAGTCCCAGCTTGTGAACAACCAGGTGGCGATCGGCTCGATCCTCATCGCCACGATCATGCCGCCGGGCGGGGAGGTCACGGGCATCGATCGAACCATCGACGCCCTCATCGGCTCCCTCGTCGC
This sequence comes from Corynebacterium senegalense, assembly GCF_900411315.1. Taxonomy (GTDB): domain Bacteria; phylum Actinomycetota; class Actinomycetes; order Mycobacteriales; family Mycobacteriaceae; genus Corynebacterium; species Corynebacterium senegalense. Next base: position 1,678,802 of record NZ_LS990887.1, read on the forward strand.
CATCGGCGTGCTCGCACTCATCCCGCAGTGGCCGATCGCCCGCGCCCGCACCGAAATCGCCCGCGTGCTGGGACTGATGTCCTCGGTGCTCGACGACGTCGCCGAGGGCCTGCGCACCCGTGACGAGGAGTGCATCACCGACGCCCTCGAGGCCATCCGGGCCAGCCAGCGCGACATCGACGACATGACCAGCGCCGTGCGCTCGGGCCAGGAGTCGGCGACGCTGTCGCCGTTTTTGTGGGGGGCGCGCCGCTACTTGACGTCGTTGAGCCGCGTCATCCCCCCGACCGACCAGGCTGTGCGCACCACCCGCGTGCTCGCCCGCCGCGCGCACGTGCTCTGCGAGGACAACGACACCGTGTCCGAGAAGCAGATCGAGATCCTCGACTCGCTCGCTCGCATCAGCCTTGACCTCTCGGAGGTCTACGAGGCCAACTCTCGACGCCTCCAGGCCCGCGTCATCCCCGAGGCTGTCAACGAGCTGCGCGCCCTCGGCGGCGAGGCCGGGATGGACGTCATCGAGGACGGCGCCGTTCTCTCCGCCTACGTCATCCTGGCGCAATCGCGCTCGCTGATCGTCGACCTCCTGCAGGTCTGCGGCATGTCCCGCGAGTCCGCCGTGGCCGTGCTCGCGCCGACGTCTGTCACGCCGAAGTACCCGCCGGAGCTCTACGGCGGGCAGTAGGACCGCGGCCGTGTAGCTCCGCGCCCAGGGCACGGAAAATCCCCCGCGCCCGAAGGCGTGGGGGATTGTTCGCTCTACCGCTGGGTCTTAGCGGCGGTCGGCGTCCAGGTCGACGTCCGGGCGCAGGTCGCCAGCGCGGCGGCCCTCGACACCCTCGACGACGTCGCCGTCGGTTTCGATGCGCTCCTTGGCCAGCTCCTCGGAGACGCGCTCGGTGCCGCGGACGGTCTCCTTGTCCAGGGAGACCTTCTCCACCGGGACGGACTCCTTGCTCACGTTGACGCGCTCCTCGTGCAGGGTGATGGAGGCCTCGTCGTCGGAGATGTCGCCGCGGTAGTTGGCGCGGTCAGCCTCGGAGATCGGCTCGCGGGTCACGCGCACCTCCTCGCGCTCGACCGGAACCTCGACGGTCTCGGTCTCGTTGACGACGTACTTGCGCAGGCGCACCTGGCCGGACTCGACGCGCTCCTTGTCCACGTTGAGCTGCTCCTCGGAGCGGACGATCTCGTCGCGGTCGGTGACGTCGCGGTCTGCAACGTCGCGGTCTGCGAGGCGGTCGCGGTCTGCGAGGCGGTCGCGCTCAGCGAGACGGTCGCGGTCGGTGGCGTCGCGGTCGGCGGCGAAGCCGGCACCTGCGGCACCGGCGGCGCCGGTCTCGTAGGTGGTCACGTCCTGGGTGCCCTCGAGGCCGTAGTGGCGGTAGAAGGCCTGCTGGTCCTCGTTGGTGAGGTGGCCGTTCTCGTCAAGATCCGGGGCATCCTTGATGCGGTCCTTCGGGAAGGCGAGGTGCAGCTCGCCGTCGCGGAGGTTGTGGCCGCGCAGCGGGACGATGGAGTCGCCGGCGCCGAAGAGGCCGTGGCTTACGGAGACGAAGTCCGGCTGGCCGGTGTTGTCGTTGACGTAGACGTCCTTGACGGAACCGATCTTGTCGCCGTCAACGTCGTAAGCGGTAGCGTTCGCGAGGTCTTCAATGCGGTTGTAGTCAGCCATGATTCGTAGTGCTCCTTCTAAGTAAGTTGTTGCGACCCAGCCCCGTGGGAGGCGAGCCGTGTTCGGCGGAACAACCCCGAATGTAGGCAAGGTTTGACCCGGCGTGCTCGGACGTGCGTTCAGGGATGCCTCGTTATCAAAAAGTTAGTGGCTCACCCCGCCCGTCTTCGGTACCATCCCGCGCCGGAGGGCCCCGAGCTGGGCAAACGGCTTGGTTCTACGCCGGTATTCAGCTTCCTTCATGCCAGCAGAACGGTCGGAAGGGCGCCGAAAGCCGTCAAAATTTCTTTATGTGAGTTACATCACACAAGCTACTCGACGCCCATTTTCACGCTCTGCAGGTCCCGCAGATGGCGGTAGAACGTCACGCGGTCGACGGGGCGGGGCCGCGCGACTCCGTCGATCTCGACCCGGATCCCCGCGCCGCCGGACTGGACGGCGCGGCCCGTGAGGACGCGGTCCGGGTCCACGAGGCCCGGGTCGACATCGGCGTTGCGGGTCAGCCAGGCCCCGCCGGGCAGCCGGCGCAGGCGCTCCAGCTCCTCCGGGTCGCGCCGGCCCGTCCGCCCCCCGGCGACAAGGGGAGTGACCAGACGGGAGGCCGCGATGCCCGGTGCGGTATTCATGGGGACGAGCCTGGCGCCGAAGTCTCCGTGGAACCGCGCTGGGGAGCCGGTGTCCTCCCGGTAGAGCAGCACGGCGGAGTCGACGACGATCTCCCCGACGTACTCGGTGGCGTCGTCACGCGAGAGCGTCGCGGAACCGGCGACGACCTCGGAGCGGTCCGTGCGGATGCACGGCGAGGGGGACACGGGGGCCTCGAGCGCCGCGGCGAGGCGCTCCTCCTCGCTCAGGCCCGCCAGCCCCCACACCTTCGAGGCGGCGGACAAGGGGTCTGCGGGCAGGTAGGCCACCTCGGCCCAGAGGTAGTCCGCCCGCATCATGCGGGCCAGCACCGCGCCGAGGGCGGCGTCGGAGCCCGAGACGATGACGCGCAGGCGCTCGGCGGGCTCCTGCGGCGCGAACGTGGGCTCGCCCATGTGCGCCACAGAGGGGGAGGCGGCGATCTCGTCGAGCGAGGGGGTGGGATCGACCGGGAGGAGCTTCCGGGCTGCCTCGTCGAGGAAGCGCAGGTCCGCCCGGGAGGGCAGGGCGGGGAGAGTGACGTTGGTCGTGCCGTCGATAAGCAATGGCGATGCGCACGCGAAATGGATCAGCCGCATGCCGATCACGCTACAATAGCGCCGTTAGTGCCTAGATGTAAGGAGTGAAGATGTCCGCCATCGTCATCGTCGGCGCCCAGTGGGGCGACGAAGGGAAGGGCAAGGCCACGGATATCCTCGGCGGCAGGGTCGACTACGTGGTCAAGCCGAACGGCGGCAACAACGCGGGCCACACCGTCGTCGTCGGCGGCGAGAAATACGAGCTCAAGCTCCTCCCCGCCGGCGTGCTCAGCGAGAACGCCACCCCCATTCTCGGCAACGGCGTCGTGGTCAACCTCCAGGCCCTGTTCGAGGAGATCGACGGCCTCGAGGCCCGCGGCGCGAACGCCTCGCGCCTGCGCATCTCCGGCAACGCGCACCTGGTCGCCCCGTATCACCAGACCCTCGACCGCGTGCAGGAGCGCTTCCTGGGCAAGCGCGCCATCGGCACCACCGGCCGCGGCATCGGCCCCGCCTACGCCGACAAGGTCGCCCGCGTGGGCCTGCGTGTGCAGGACATCTTCGACGAGTCCATCCTGCGCCAGAAGATCGAGTCGGCGCTGGACGTGAAGAACCAGATGCTGGTCAAGATGTACAACCGCAAGGCCATCGCCGTCGACGAGATCATGGACTACTTCATGGGCTACGCCGACCGGCTCAAACCCATGGTCATTGACGCCGAGTACACCCTCAACACCGCCCTCGACGAGGGCAAGCACGTCCTCATGGAGGGCGGGCAGGCCACAATGCTCGACGTCGACCACGGCACCTACCCCTTCGTGACCTCGTCGAACCCCACCGCCGGCGGCGCGTGCGTCGGTGCGGGCATCGGTCCGACGCGCATTACCGCCTCCCTGGGCATCATCAAGGCCTACACCACCCGCGTCGGCGCCGGCCCCTTCCCCACGGAGCTCTTCGACAAGTGGGGCGACTACCTGCAGGAGGTCGGCGGCGAGGTGGGCGTCAACACCGGGCGCAAGCGCCGCTGCGGCTGGTACGACGCCGTCATCGCGCGCTACGCCGCCCGCGTCAACGGCTTCACCGACTTCTTCCTCACCAAGCTCGACGTGCTCACCGGCATCGGGGAGATCCCCATCTGCGTCGCCTACGACGTCGACGGCGAGCGCTTCGACGAGATGCCGCTGACCCAGTCGCAGTTCCACCACGCGCAGCCCATCTTCGAGACCATGCCCGCCTGGGACGAGGACATCACCGGCATCACCGAGTTCGACGACCTGCCGCAGAAGGCCAAGGACTACGTCCTGCGCCTCGAGGAGCTCTCGGGTGCGCCCATGAGCTACATCGGCGTGGGTCCGGGCCGTGACCAGACGATCGTGCGCAACGACGTCATGGAGCGCTAAGCCCTTCCCGCTTCACCGCGCCCCGTCCGCTGCGTTAGGGTGTTGTGCATATTTTGAGGGAAAGGCAGTGCTACCTACATGATCTCGGCAGAAAACAGCCAGGTGCTCATCCTCGGCAGCGGGACGCTGGCGGAGGAGCTGGCGGCGTCGTTCCGGCGCCTGGGCTTCGAACCCGTCGTGGGCAGCCTGGAGCTGGGCACCGCCCACGGCGTGCCGGAGGGGGTCAACCCCACCCTGACCGTGGTGTGCGAGGCCGCACCCTCGGAGCAGCTCGCCGAGATCGCGGCGGCGACGGGCAGCGAGCTCGTCCCCACCGTCGAGGCGTGCCGCATCACCCGCAACAGGGAGGGCATCCGGCGCACCGCCGCCGAGGAGCACGGGCTGCCCACCATGGCGTACGAGTTCGCAGACAGCGTCGACGAGCTGGGCGCGTGCGCTGACAGGGTCGGCTACCCGTGCGTCGTCAAGCCCGGCACCTCCACGGGCGGCGAGGGGCAGTCCGTCGTCACCGGGCCCGACGAGCTCCCCGCGGCCTGGGAGAAGGCCTACGACCCGGAGCTCGACGGGCGCGTAGCCGTGGAGCGCTACGTTGACTTCGACTACGAGTGCACCATCCTGACGGTGCGCTCCATCGACCCCGCCACCGGGCAGCTGTCCACCTGGTTCTGCGAGCCCATCGGCACCCGCCACGAGGACGGGCGCCTCGTCGAGGCGTGGCAGCCCGCGCCCCTGACGGAGGACGCCATGGACAACGCCCGCTCCATCGCCGCGCGCATCTCGGGAGCGATCGGGGTGCAGGGCATCTACGCCATCGACCTGTTCGTCGACGGCGACGAGGTTTACTTCTCTCAGGTCAGCCCGCGGCCCACCCTCGACGGCATGATCACCGGCGCTACGCAGCGCATCAACGAGTTCGACCTCCACGCCCGCGCAGTCCTCGGCCTGCCTATCGACGTCACCCTCACCAGCCCCGGCGCCGCCCGCTTCGTGCAGGCCCAGGGCTTCGGCCGCGACGCGCTGGCCCGCGCCCTGGCCGTGGAGGAGACGGGCGCGGTGGTCGTAGGCGACACCGTCGTGCTGCGCTCCACCGGCGACTCCGTGGAGGAGGCGCGGCAGCGCGCCGCAGAGGCGGCGAGCACCCTGGTGTAGTGGAGGCTGCGGTCGTTATGTGATGTTGTTCACGTAATTTCGGAGGACGAACACTAATCACATAGATAGACTGGAGAAAGTTTGTTTCTCCCTACCTGCGCCGCATGTGCAATTGGAATTGAAAGGTAGAAAAATTGACCGATTCGTCCTCCGTGCTACTCACCTTGGCCAACCGCAACTTTGACGGAATTGACCTCGACCAGCTTGCTTCTTCCCGCGGTCTCCGCCTTCTCCAGCTGGATCCGCAGGACGCGGACCTCGGTGACGTCTTCTCCGCCGATCCGCTGGCGGATGGTGCCTCGCTGATCGCGGGCACGGGAGATCTTTCCTTTGACGCTGAGCTCGCCTCGGCGCTCGGCATCCCGGTTGTGGTGCTGGCGGATTCCCCGGAGCGTTCCCGGCTCGTCGAGAAGCAGGTGCAGGCTCTCGGTGCCGCCGCAACCGTCGTGACCGAGGAACAGCTTGACGACGCCCTCTCCGGCGCCCTCCCCGAGGCCCGCCAGGTCATGGCCCCCATGGTCTTCGAGTCGTGGTTGATCAACCGCGCCAGGGAGAAGCAGGCGCACATCGTCCTGCCCGAGGGCGAGGACGACCGGATTCTGCAGGCGGCGGGGGAGCTGCTGGAGCGGGGCGTCGTGAAGCTCACGATCCTCGGCGAGCCGGCGGATATCGAGCGCCGTGCCCGCGACCTCGGTGTTGACCTGTCGCAGGCGCAGGTCATCGACCACCTCTCGTCCGACCTCCTCGAGGAATTCGCGGCCGACTTCGCCGAGCTGCGCAAGGCGAAGGGCATCTCGCTCGACGACGCCCGTGAGACCATGCGCGACATCTCCTACTTCGGCACCATGATGGTGCACAAAGGGCTCGCCGACGGCATGGTCTCCGGCGCCGCCCACACCACGGCGCACACCATCAAGCCGTCGTTCCAGATCATCAAGACCGCCCCCGGTGCCTCCGTGGTCTCCTCGATCTTCCTCATGGTCATGCGCGACCGCCTCTGGGCCTTCGGCGACTGCGCCGTCAACCCCAACCCCACCGCAGAGCAACTCGGCGAGATCGCGGCCGTTTCCGCGGGCACCGCGGCGCAGTTCGGCATCGACCCGAAGGTCGCGATCCTGTCGTACTCGACCGGCACCTCGGGTTCCGGCCCCGACGTCGACCGCGCAGCCGCCGCCGTCGAGGCCGCGCGGGCGCTCGATCCCTCGCTCAAGGTCGACGGGCCGCTGCAGTTCGACGCGGCGTGCGACCCGGGCGTCGGCAAGAAGAAGGCCCCCGACTCCCCGGTCGCGGGCGAGGCGAACGTCTACATCTTCCCCGACCTCGAGGCGGGCAACGCGGGCTACAAGATCGCGCAGCGCACCGGCGACGCCCTCGCCGTCGGACCGATCCTCCAGGGGCTGAACAAGCCGGTCAACGACCTCTCCCGCGGCGCGACCGTGCGCGACATCGTCAACACAGTAGCCATCACCGCGATCCAGGCAGGGGGAAACTAAATGTACTCGCTCGTCATCAACTCCGGGTCCTCGTCCATCAAGTTCCAGATCGTCGACCCCAACGCCGGCGCCGCCGACGCCCCGCTCGTTTCCGGACTCGTCGAGCAGATCGGTGAGCCCTCCGGCTGCGTCACCGTCAAGCACCCCGACGGCAAGGAAGTCGCCCAAAAGCCTATCCCGACGCACAAGGTGGGCCTGCAGGAAGCGTTCCGCATCCTCGACTCCAAGGGCCTCGGGCCCACCCAGCTCGACATCACCGCGGTCGGCCACCGCGTCGTCCACGGCGGCATGGTGTTCTCCGAGCCGGAGCTTATCGTAGACGAGGTGGTGGAGAAGATCCGCGAGCTCATCCCGCTCGCGCCGCTGCACAACCCCGCCAACATCGACGGCATCGAGGTCGCCCGCGAGCTGCTTCCCGACATCCCTCACGTCGCTGTCTTCGACACCGGTTTCTTCCGCCACCTGCCTCCCGCCGCCGCGGTCTACGCCATCAACGCCGAGGTTGCGGGCAAGAACCAGATCCGCCGCTACGGCTTCCACGGCACCTCCCACGAGTTCGTGTCCTCCCAGGTGCCCGCGCTCCTCGACCGCGACCCCGCGCACACCCGCCAGATCGTGCTCCACCTCGGCAACGGCGCCTCCTGCTCCGCCGTGGCGAACGGCCAGCCCATCGACACCTCCATGGGCCTGACCCCGCTCGCTGGCCTGGTCATGGGCACCCGCTGCGGCGACATCGACCCCGGCATCATTTTCCACCTCACCCGCCAGGGCGGGATGAGCATCGACGAGATCGACAACCTCCTGAACAGGCAGTCCGGCGTCAAGGGCCTCTCCGGCGTCAACGACTTCCGCCAGCTGCGCGCCATGATCGAGGACGAGAACCAGGACGCCTGGATGGCGTACAACGTCTACATCAACCAGCTGCGCCGCTACATCGGGTCCTACATGATCGCCCTCGGCCGCGTCGACGCCATCACCTTCACGGCCGGCGTCGGCGAGAACGACCGGTTCGTGCGCCGCGACGCCCTCGACAACCTCGAGATGTACGGCATCAAGATCTCGGACGAGCGCAACGCGATGCCCAACGACGGCCCGCGGATCATCTCTACCGACGACTCCGCCGTGAAGGTCCTGGTCGTGCCCACCAACGAGGAGCTCGCCATCGCGCAGAAGGCCGCCAAGGTCGCCGCGAGGATGTAGACAGATCGCGCGAGTTATCCGCAGCCCGCAGGTCCTCGTCGGGCGGGGTGGCGCGCGGGATGGTACCCCCTGGAAGCATGGACTTTTCGGGGGAGAAGGAGCTGGCGCTGATCGCTCGCGCCTACCAGGGCAGAAAGACGGCGCTGTTCACCGCGCCGGCCACGATCCGCGTGATGGGCTTTGTCACCCTGCACCGCGTGCGGGTTGTCGACCTCGCGCTGCGCGGAGACACGAGGCCCGCAGTCAACGGCGGGCCTCACATCCGCCACCGCAGCGGCCGGGTCGACCCGCAGCACTGCCGCTCGTTCATGGGGTTCACCATCGTCTCCTTGGTGATGGCGCTGTTCGATACCTTCCGCTACCACGGCTACCTGCCCGCCCTCGGCTCGACGGAGTCCGCGCTGCAGCACAAGGACGTGAGCAGGAAATACCTTCTCCGGGAGGCGCAAACACTGCCGCGGGCCACGGGGAAGAGGGGTTTCGTGGAGATGCTCGGCGGGGCGTCGGAAAGAAGCGAAAGCGTGACGGAGACACTGGGGCGCTACCGGCTGGTAGAGGCATCTCTGCCCGGGGTCGACAGCATCGAACGGCAAGTGACCTTCGATTACACCGACGTCGAGGGTGCACCGCGCAGAGGGCGCGCCGACATGGTCATCAACGGGCGGGTCTTCGTCGAATTCGACGGCCGCCGCAAAGAACGCGACGACTACGTGACCGCCGTGCGGCACGAGAGGGAGCGCGAACGCTGGCTTCTCGACGGCAGCCCCGTCCTGATCCGCGTCCGCTGGGAGGAACTGCACAACGGTGAGTTCCTGCGCAAGGTTGAGCGGGCGATACAGCTCCTTGGGGACGCGCCCTGATTCTCGCGCGGGGCTGCAAGACGATGACGTTTTCGGCGTCACATCTGTCACAGCCGACCTAGGGTTTTGCCCACCTGGTTTCGCGGTCGTCTTGTGGGGCCAACCGACGACGAACCCCTAGAACCAGGTGGCGGGGCGCACCTTGTTCGCCATGTCGACGAGCGCGTAGCGGTGGTGGGCGTAGGGGGCGACGCGGGCCTGCTCCCGCAGGGTGATGGCTAGGCCGCGGCGCAGGCCACGGAGCGTGAAGGGGTATTCGAAGAGGTTGTGGCTGGAGGCGGCCTTTTCTACCCCGGCGTCGCGGAGGAAGGTCAGGCCGGCGCGCAGGACGTAGACCTTGATCTGTAGGAAGCGGGGCTCGTTGCTGGGGATCTCCTCCAGGCGGCGGGCGGCGCGGCGGATGCGGGACTCGGTCAGTTCGGCGGAGACGAGGTCGAGGATGGTGGTGAGCTTGGCCATGCGGTGGTGTCGCGAAGAGGGAGAGACGCGGTCGAGGGCGGCCACGGCGAGTTCCACCTCGGACTCGGCCATGAGGAGTCGGGCCAGGCCGAAAGCGGCGGAGACGGTGGTGGGGTTGGTTTGCCAGACCAGGGCGTAGAGTCGCAGGGCGTTGTAGCGCAGGACGGCGGGGTCGTCGCTGAGCAGCTCCCAGCCGGGGGTGAGCATGCCGCGGGCCTCCCAGTCCTCGAAGACGGAGCTGGGCAGGTCGGCCAGGTTGGTGCGGATGCCGGAGGTGGCGCGGGCGATGTCGTCGTTAAGCAGGTCGAGTGCGTAGGGCCCGGCCTGCTGGCTGATGAGCTCGTCGATCGCGGCGATGGCGAGCTTGGGGGCGGCCTCGCCGGGGACGTGGGCGAGGACGGAGGTGAAGTCGCGCTGCGCCTCGCGGTACTCGCCGAGGAGCATGTTGATCACGCCGGAGTACCAGGCGTACCGCCAGTTGTGGCCGAGCCTGTCGGCGAGGGAGGACAGCCAGGTCCGCGCCTGGTAGGTCAGGCCCATGTCGAGCATCGCCCGGACCACGCCGAAGGGGATTTCCATCGACTGCTCGTACTGCGGAGTCTGCATCGCCTGGCGCAGGTTCTCGAGGGTTTCCTGCGGCTCCTGGTAGGAGGAGCCCTGGATCATGGAGGCGCCGATGTCGGAGCGGTCGATGAGCGGGGAGGGCAGGGCCGCCACGACCTCTTGGGGGGTGATTTCGACGGTGCGGGAGATGCCGTCGATGAGCTGGTCGGTGCGGAAGACGAGGTGCTTCGTGCCGAAGGTGGTGCGCTGCGGGGAGAACAGGGAGTGCTGGGCGGGGAAGGTGATGCCGTCGCGGATCGCGATGCATTCGCGCAGCACGCCCAGCATCTGCGCCTCGAGGTCGTCCACGCTGCTGAAGCGCTGTGCGGGGTCCGGATCGCAGCAGCGCACGATGAGGCGGTACAGCGACAGGTAGCGGCGGAACAGCGGCTCGTGGGTGGGGGAGGGGACCCCGGGGGCGTAGACGCCGTTTTCCCGCGGCAGGTCCACGACCAGCGCCGCGAGGGTGCGCCCGACGGTGTAGATGTCGCTGCTTATCGACGGCCCCTCCGACGCCACCTCCGGAGCCTGGAACCCCTTGGTGCCGTAGATGTAGCCGAAGGCGCCGATGCCGGAGACGGCGCCGAGGTCGATGAGCTTGACCTGGTCCTCGGTGACGATGATGTTGTCGGGCTTGAGGTCGTTGTAGACCACGCCGCGGGAGTGGAGGTAGGCCAGCGCCGGGAGGACCTCGAGGATGTAGGCGATGGCGACGTCCACCGGGAGGAGGTGGGTGGGTTCGTTGTTGCGCTTTTCGCGTAGCGACGGCCCGCCGACGTACTCCATCACGATGAACCCGCCGGGGACGCGGGGGTCGTCGATGAAGTTGAAGATTTTCACGATGCCGGGGTGGGTGACGTCGGCCAGGAACTCCCGCTCGGCCGCGGCGGCGGCGGTCTCGTCGGCGTTCTTCGTGGAGTGCAGTCCCTTGAGCACGACGACGCGCCCGGCGACGTGGTGGTCGTGCGCCAGGTAGATCCAGCCCATGCCGCCGTGTGCGATGACGCCCATGATCTCGTACTGGCTGGCCACGATGTCGCCGGGGTCGAGCTGGGGCAGGGGGATGCCCTTCTCGGCGTGTGCGACGCGCGGGTCCTTCAGGGCGTCGGCGGGGTCGCCGGGGGGCACCCACGGCAGCTCGACCATGCCGTCGGCGACGACGCGGGCGGCGCGCTGCGTGCCGCGCAGCTCGCGGAAGGTGTCCAGGGCCTCGCGGCGCGAGCGCTGGGAGGAGTCCTCCTGCGACCCGCCCTCGCGCAACTTGTCCAGGTCCTTGAGCAGGCCCGCCATGTCGCCCAGCCCGGCGTATTCCTCGCCGGGGCCGCTATCCACGAGGTGGCGGTCCGTGGCGTCCTCGTCGTCGTCCTCGTCATCGGCGAAGGGGTCGAAGGCGACAGCCTCGGTGGCGGGGTCGTCGGCGAAGGGGTCGTACAGGACGGCTTCGGTCGGCTCGGGCTGCTGCTTGTCCGTCATGGAGCTGTCCTTTCCGTTCCTTCCGTCTCCGCTCGGTAGCGGGCGGGCGGCGGCTCGGGGCTGGACAGGGCGTCGGCGAGCCAGGCGCCCTGCATGCGGCTCCACGTCCCGTCGGTGCGGATGCGCTCGAGGGTGGAGTTGACCTGGCGCACCAGCCCGTCCTCTCCCTTGCGCACGCCCACGGCGTAGCTCTGGGTGCCGAAGGTGTCCTCCAGCACGCGGGTGTGCGGGTCCTGCGCGGTCATGCCGGCGAGGATGGCGTCGTCGGCGAGGACGGCGTCGGCCTGGTACTGCTGGGTGGCCATGAGGCAGTCGGCCCAGCTGCGGGTCCGCAGGATTTTGCTGGCCGGGGCGACGGCGCGCGCCAGCTCGAGGAGGTTGGAGCCGTCGACGACGCACACGGACTTGCCGGCCGTGTCGTCGATGCCGCCGATCCCCCGGTTCTGCGGGGTGAACAGGCGCACCGAACTGGCCAGGTAGGGGATGGAGAAGTCGACGCGCTCGACCCGCTCGGGGGTGATGGACATCGTGCGCACGACGATGTCCACGTCGCCGGCCTCGAGGGTGGACACGCGCTTGCCCGAATCCACGAAGCGGAAGTCCACCTTGGTGGGGTCGCCGAAGATGTCGCGGGCGATCTCGTGGGCCAGGTCGATCTCGAAGCCGCGCAGGTCGCCCACCGCGGTGTCGCGGTAGGACAGCAGGTACTGGGACTGGTCCACGCCGATGATGATGCGGCCGCGCTCCACGATCTCCGGAATGCGCTCTTCCGGCGTGGCGGAATCGGGGCGCAGGGAGCCCGGCCACATCGTGTCGTCCGAGAAGGCGGCGCGCGGCTGGACCCCGGCGGGGTCGAGGGAAGCGCCGGGCGGCAGCGGCAGGCCCGCGTACGCCAGCGGCGGATCCGACGGGGGCGGGGGAGCGGGCGGGGCGCCGCAGGCCGCGCAGGCCGCCAGGGCCCCGCCGGCGGCGAGCGCGATCAGCTGCCTTCTCATAGGTACTCCCCCAGACGGCGGCGGATGCCCAGCCAGATCGCGACGATGGACAGCAGCGTCAGCCCGGCCACCACGCCGGAGACGGCGCGGGTGGCGTCGAGGGAGGCGCTGATGTACTCGCGCATGTTGGCGCGAGACTGCTTGATCAGCTCGGAGAACACGGAATCGAGCTGGGCGTACGCCAGCGCCGAGGACACCTGTTGGGTCTCCCTGTCCGTGTTGGTGAGGATGCCGATGGCGTTGTCGAAGCGCCCCTGGTTGAGCGTGTCGACGAGACTGCGGTGCGCCACCGCCCACTGCTCCAGGGCGTCGCGGCCCGACTGGATCAGGTAGGCGTCCGCGGTGGGGGCCGCCGCGTCCAAAGCGCTGTGCACCTCGGCGTAGGTGGTGGTGAAGGAGCTCTCGGACTCGTCCACCGACTGGCGGCGCAGCAGGGCGAAGATCTCGTCGGTGCGGGTCTCCTGGGCGTCGATACGCGCGGTGGTCAGCTCCTGCCACGGGTTCGAGGCCTTCTCGAAGCCCACCACCCCCGACTGCCACGCCGCGTAGTTCGACGCGCTCACCCACGAGATGGCCACCACCATCATCGCCGTGGCGGCCAAAAAGCCCTTGTTGAGGCGGCGGCGGAACACCCGCCACAGCCAGATCTGCGCGGCGATGAGGAAGCCGAACGCTGCCACCAGCCCGGAGAGGGGGAACCACTGCGGCGCGGAGAGCCGGCCCATCTCCGCCGCGACTTGCTCGCGGCTGAGCTGGAACAGCGATGAGGCGTCGTCAAGCATGCGCTCGCGCATGATGCCCGAGGCCTCGGACATGTAGGCCACGCCGACCGGGTTGCCCATCTGCTGGTTCGTCTTGGCGCGCTCCATGATCCCCGCGTAGATGGGCACGTCTCGCTGGATCTGGGTGACGAGGTCGCGCACCTTGTCGCGGTTGGCGGCGCCGTCGGAATCGACCGTTCCCTCGAGCACCTCGTTCGCCGCCACGACCCCGCGGTCGAGCGAGGCGAGGTAGAGGTTCATCTCCTCCTCCGGGACCATGCCCGGCGAAATGAAGCTGGTGGTCGAGACCGTGTCCGCCTGCGACAGCGAGGTGAACAGCACGTGCGCCGAATTGCTCATCGGCTCGGTCGAGTTGATCAGCACGTTCAGCGACTGCTGCCGCTGCGCCATCGACTGGCTCATCGCCCAGCCTGCGGCGACGAGGGCGAGCGTGAGCACCGTCATCATCGCGATGATGCGCCCGGGCGTCGTCCCCGCGAAGTCCAGCACGCGGCGCACCCAGCGCAGCGGGCCGGTGAACGTGTCGGTGACGAAGGAGCGCGCCCCCCGGTTCTCCGGGCGGTCCTCCAGCTGGTCGAGCCAGTCATCGTCCCCCCAGGCGTCCGCCGGCTCGAGGGCGTCGGGCTTTTCAGGCAGCGCCACCACTGCGCCGCGCGGATCGCGCGCGGACGAGGATGCGGCGGCGGTGCCGCGCGGGTCGCTCGTAGCCTCACGCATAACACCCAAGAATATCGCAGAATATCGCGGTGTCGTGGGCTTGCCTATTGTGGGGGATATGGAAGGTGACGGCAACGGCTGGGTCCCCGGCCCGAACGGAGTGAAAATGTGGGGCCGCTTCGGTGCGGCCGGTCTGTTTCTGCAGGCAGGAGAGCGTGTTCTGCTGCAGCACCGGGCAGCGTGGACCGCGCAGGGCGACACGTGGGGCCTGCCCGGGGGAGCGCGCGACTCCCACGAGACGGTTGCGGAGGCGGCGCTGCGCGAGGCCGTCGAGGAGTGCGCCATCGACCCCGCACTCGTCCGGGTGCGCGGCGAGCTTGTCACCGCCGGCCCGTTCGACTCCGGCTGGACCTACACGACCGTCCTCGCGGAAACGACCACGGGCGAGCCGATCGAGGTCACCCCCAACGAGGAGAGCGAGGAGCTGCGCTGGGTCGCCCTCGACCGGGTGCGCGAGCTGCCCCTCCACCCCGGGTTCGAGGCGTCGCTGGACGGGCTCCTCGGGCATACTGAAACGCATGATTGACGTTCACGACCTCACCAAGGTCTACGGTCAGGTCCGCGCCGTCGACGGCCTCACCTTCTCTGTGAAGCCCGGCGTGGTGACGGGTTTCCTGGGCCCCAACGGCTCCGGCAAGTCCACCACGATGCGCATGGTGCTCGGCCTGGACAGGCCCACCTCGGGCACGGCGCTTATCGACGGCACCCCCTACCGCCAGTTGAACAACCCCGCGCGCCGGGTCGGCGCCCTGCTCGACGCCAAGGGCGTCCACCCCAACCGCAGCGCCCGCAACACGTTGCTGTGGCAGGCCCGCGCCGCCGGCCTTGAGACCAGCCGCGTCGACGAGGTCCTCGACCTGGTCGGCCTGAGCGACGTCGCCGGCTCGCGGGTCGGCGGGTTCTCGCTCGGCATGGGGCAGCGCCTCGGCATCGCCTCGGCCATGCTCGGCGACCCCGAGGTGCTCATCCTCGACGAGCCCATCAACGGCCTCGACCCTGAGGGCATCCGCTGGGTGCGCTCCCTGCTGCGCTCGCTTGCCGACGAAGGACGCACCGTCCTGGTCTCCTCCCACCTCCTGGCAGAGATGGCGCAGACCGCCGACAACCTCGTGGTCATCGGCCGGGGCAAGCTGGTCGCCGACACCTCGGTCGCCGACTTCATCTCCTCCAACTCCGCCGTCGCCGCCGTCGCCCGCCCCGCGGACCCCGCCGCGCTCGAGGCAGCGCTGTCCTCCGCCAAGATCCCCTTCGTCCGCGGCGCCGACGCGGCCGGGCGCCCCATCGTCACCGTCGAGGGGCGCACCAGCGAGGACATCGGCGCCCTCGCCTTCGAGAACCGCGTGCAGCTCAACGAGCTCACCGAGCGCCGCGGCTCCCTCGAGGACGCCTACATGCACTCCACCGAAGGCCAGGCCCAGTACTCTTCCCGGGAGGGATTCAATGCTTAACATCGTCGCTTCCGAGTGGACCAAACTGCGCACCACCGCCTCCTTCTGGTGGACCAGCGGCCTGATGCTGGCCATCCCGACCCTCCTCGCCGCGATCTTCGCCAGCGCAGATTCCGAAAACGCCTTCGTCTACATCCCCCTCACCGTGATCATGGCCGTCGCGATGGTCACCGCCGTGGTGATCACGGTCCAGGCGACCATGACGGTGACCACCGAGTACCGCTTCGGCATCCCCGCCACCACCTACCGGATTTCCCCGGCGCGGTGGCAGGTTGCCGTCGTCAAGCTCGGGCTCTACGCCGTCATCGCGGCCCTGCTCACCTTCCTCGCGCTGGTCCTCGCGTTCACGCTCGGCGACGCGCTGGCCTACCACCCGGCCAACTGGGCGTCGAACCCCGCCACCACCCGGGCCCTGTGGGCGCTGCCGCTCGGCGCCGCCGCCCTGACCCTGTTCAACCAGGGCATCGGCTGGCTCGTGCGCAACACCGCCGGCGCGATCGTCCTCGCCTTCGGCACCCAGTTCGTGGTCGAGGCGCTGGTGGGGCTGGTCCCGCGCGTCGGAGAGGACGTCGCCAAGTTCATGCCCTTCTCGAACCTCTACGCGTTCCTGTTCAACATGCCCACCGGCACCTTCACCGTCTGGGAGTCGCTGGGAGTCTTCGCGGCGTGGGCTGCCGTCCTGTGGATCGTGGGGCTCGTGCTGCTGGAAAGGCGCGACGCCTAAGCTCGCTCGCTGCGCCTCCGGGGGCTGGGTCCGTTGTGGGCCCGGCCCCTTTTCTCGCGCCCGGGAAACCTACTGCAGGGCGGAGGTCAGCTTCATCACGTTGTCGATGTAGCGGCGGTGCCAGGGCCGCTGGCTCCAGCGCTCGAGGGTGAGCTGGCGCGAGACGGCGAAGTAGGCGAGGGAGAGGTCGTGGAGTTGGTCGAGGAGGGACCCGCGGCAGATGAAGAGGGAGTTCTCGTAGTTGAGGGTAAACGAGCGCATGTCCATGTTGGACGAGCCCATGACGCCCACCGAGCTGGGCAGGCCGGGGTCGGCGAGGGCGAACTTGGTGTGCAGGACGTAGGGGGCGGGGAACTCCCAGATGCGCACGCCGGCTTCAAGAAGTTGCTGGTAGTAGGAGGACTGGGCGTGCTGGACCATGAATTGGTCGGCGCGTTCGCCGACGAGGAGGTCGACGCGGACGCCGCGGTAGCAGGCGGTGGTGATGGCCTCGAGGAGGGTGTCGTCGGGGACGAAGTAGGGCGAGCAGAGGATGAGGCGCTCGCGGGCGTGGTGCATGAGGGTGTTGAACATGCGCAGGTTGGGTTCCGCCTGGTAGCCGGGCCCGGAGGGGACGAGCTGGACGATGTTGCCGTCGTCGCGCGCCCCGATGAGGTCGGCGGGGGGTTCGAGGTTGATCAGCTCGCCGGATTCGGTGTACCAGTCGACGGCGAACATGGACTCGAGCGAGGTGACGATGGGCCCTTCCAGCTCGACGAAGGCGTCGACCCATTTGCGGCCGGCGCGGACGTGGCGCCGGGTGAGGTAGGTGCGGTCGATGAGGTTGATGCTGCCCAGCATGCCGACCTGCCCGTCGATGATGATGACTTTGCGGTGGTTGCGCAGGTCGGGGCGCCGCCAGCGGCTGCGGAAGAGGTCGAGGGGGAGCATGCGGTGGTAGTCGACGCCAATGTCGCGGAGGCGGCGGCGGAGGCGCCGGTAGCCGGGGTATTTGAGCGAGCCGATGTGGTCGTAGAGGAGGCGGACGTGGACGCCGCGCTGGACGGCGCGCTCGATGGCGCGGAAGACGCGGTCGGTGGTGTCGTCCCAGGCCACGGCGTAGATCTCGATGTCCACGTACTGCTGGGCGCTGTCGATGAGCGTGGCGATGCGCGTCATGGTCATCTCGTAGTCGGCCCAGAGGTGGCGCACGTGCGCGTGGACGGCGGGGAAGCCGGTGAGGGTGCGGTTGAGCCGCACCATCGACTCGAGTTCGTCGGAGAGCTGCGAGCCGGCGGGGTAGTCGGGCACGTCTACGTGCACGTTTTCCAGTTCAGCCTTGGCCAGCTGCTGGATGCGGTGGCGGCGGCGGGAGACGTAGGCCGAGCCCATCATGAGGTAGAGGGGCAGCCCGACGACGGGTAGGAGGAGGATGAGCAGCAGCCAGGCGTTGGCGCTGGAGGGGCGCCGGTTGGAGGGCACGACGCCGATCATGACGAACTTGATGCCGTAGTCCAGCGCCATGAGCGCCAGCTGCCAGTAGGAGATGTCCAGCTGGAGGGTCATCGGACGTCGTCGAGCGAGAGGTTCGTGGTGTCGAAGTCGGCGATGACGGGCGCGTGGTCGCTGGCGCCTTTTCCGCGGCGCTCGTCGACGTCCACCCACGCCTTCGCTAATCGACGCCCCAAGGCCTGCGTGACCAGCTGAAAGTCGATGAGCATGCCCTCGTTCTTCTGGAAGCGCATGGACTTGTAGTCCCAGAAGGAGTAGGGCTCGTCGTGGGCGACGGGCTCGAGGCCGGCCTCCAGCAGCATCTGGAAGGCGGCGCGCTCGGGCTCGGTGACGTGGGTCTTGCCCTCGAACCAGGAGATGTCCCAGACGTCCTTGTCGCGGGGTGCGATGTTGAAGTCGCCGCAGTAGGCGGCGGGGGCGGCGGCGTCGACGGCGTCGCGCAGGCAGTAGAGGAACTCGAGCTTGTAGTCGTAGTGGGGATCGCCGATGGAGCGGCCGTTGGGCACGTAGAGGCTCCACACGTCGACGCCGCCGCAGGTCGCGCCGACCGCTCGGGCCTCGACGACCGGGTCGCCCGTCTTGGCGAAGGTGGGCTGGCGCTCGAAGGAGTCGCGCACGTTGTCCAGCCCGACGCGGGAGGCGATGGCCACGCCGTTCCACTGCGAGTGGCCGACGTGGGCGACCTCGTAGCCGGCGGCCTCGAACACGGAGTACGGGAACTTCTCGTCGGTCACCTTGGTTTCCTGCATGGCGAGCACGTCGATGTCGTGGCGCTCGAGGAAGGCGGCAATGCGCTCGGCGCGGGTGCGTACCGAGTTGACGTTCCAGGTGGCTATCCGCATGCCTTACACCCTAACCTAGCTGCGCATAGCGGTGCCGGTGGTGTTCGGTGAACCCGGCCTTGCGGTACATCGCCACGGCGGCGGTGTTGGAGGCGCGGGTCTGCAGGTACGCGGCGTCGGCGCCCCGGGCGGCACCCCAGGCAAGCAGGCTGGAGGTGAGCTCGGTGCCCAGGCCGCGGCGGCGCAGGTGCGGTGCGACCTCGACGGCGGAGTAACCGAGCCACGAGCGCCCGTCGGTGGATTCGGTGAGGGTGGCGCGGGTGACGGCCACGGTCTCGCCGTCGACGAGCAGGCGGGCGAAGGCGATGCGCCCGTCGATCTCGGCGTTGACGGCCTTCAGGGCGTCGACGGGCAGGGCGCGGCCGCGGTAGTGGTACATGGCCAGCCAGTCATCATCGGGCGTGTCCGCGATGTCGAAGTGCGCCGACGCCTCCGCGAGGCCGGTGAGCGGGTGTGTCATCACCAGGATCTCCTCGCCGAGGGTCCAGCCACCGGATTCGACCAGCTTGAGCGCGGGTTTGCCTATGCGCTCCGGGATGAGCAGCACCACCGGCTGGTCGTGCCGGGCGTAGAACTCCTTGAGCGCCTCCAGCGGCACGGGGGCGAAGCCGGCGCTGTGGCCCAGGGGAACCGCCGAGTTGGAGCGCTCGGCGATGTCGGCGCCGGAGCGGGCGAGCCAGCCGTCGATAAGCTCGTGCTCTTGGCCGGGGAAGGCCTTGGCGTAGGCGGTCTCGAGGGCGCGGATGTCGGAGTTGCGCACCGTGCGCGGCGAGAGCTTCTTCACGATGTGCACGTCGCGCACCTCGATCGCCTCCCTGAAGGAGGGAAAGCCCCCGACCTCCTGCGGGCGGATCGTCAGGGGCTCGAGCTTCTCGACGTGCCCGATCACGTCACTGGCGTGCTCGCCGCGGCGCTGGCGCACGACAACGCGATCGCCCACCGCGATGTCGTCGGAGCGGAAGAAGCTGGACATCTAGTGCCCGAAGGGGTCCTCGTCGACGCCCGGCATCCACGTGTTGCCCGGCTCCGTCCACCCGTTCGCCTTGATGGCGCGCTTCGCCTCGCGCTTGTAGCGGCCCGTGAGCACGTCGGTGTAGAGGAAGCCGTCGAGGTGGCCCACCTCGTGCTGGAGGCAGCGGGCGAAGAAACCTTCGCCCTCGACCTCGACCTCGTTGCCGTTCTCGTCGAGGCCCGTGACCTTCGCCCAGTTCGCGCGGCCCGTCGGCCAGCCCTCGCCGGGCACGGAGAGGCAGCCCTCGTCGTCCTCGCCGTCGTCGCGGGGCATGGTCTTGGGGATCTCGCTGGTCTCAAGCACCGGGTTGATCACGGTGCCGCGGCGCATCGTGTCGCCGTCGGGGCAGTGGTAGACGAACAGGCGCAGGGGCACGCCGATCTGGTTGGCGGCCAGGCCGACGCCGTGCGCGGCGTCCATGGTCTCGTGCATGTCGGCGATGAGCTCGGCCAGCTCCTCCACCGGCTGCTCCACAAGCTTGGTGGGGTTGTGCAGGACGGGGTCGCCGTGGATCACGATCGGTCGAATTGTCATGCTTAGTATATTAGGCATGCTTAGTGCGGACGATTTAGCTCTCCTCGACTTCGAGGCCTCCGCCCCGCGCAGCCTGGGGGCGAAGGAGGAGGCGATCCGCCATCGCCTGGACATGAGCCCGGTGCGCTACTACCAGCGCCTCAACGTCCTCCTCGACTCCCCCGACGCCCTCGCCGCCCGCCCCCAGCTCGTGCGGCGCCTGCAGCGCGTGCGCGACGCCCGCGCGTTCTAGCGCGCGCACGCTTTTCGACGCCCCTTTGTCGACGCCCCCGGCGCCCCTCTGTCGGCGCCCCGGCGCGTCGCTCTCCACCACCCCGCGCGGCAGGGGCTAGAGTTTCCCGTGTGACTAATGTGAATCCTGAGAATGGCGACCGTGGCGAAGAAATCTACGACGCCGAGTACCTCGACGAGACCGGTGCCGAGGCCGGCGCCGAGAGCGTCGCTGAGTACCGCGGCGCGCACCGCGCCCGCGAGGAGGCCCCCGCGGCCGGGAGCACGGCGGCTGGGAGCACGGCGGCTGTCGCCGGGGGGATCCCGAAGCGCGGCCTCGGCATGATCCTCATCGCCGTCGCGGCGGTACTCCTGCTCTGGGGCGTCTACGCCCTGACGCAGAAGGACCCCGGTTCCACGGATTCGGCCGGTTCCGCGGCGCCGTCCTCGTCCTCTTCCGCGGGCGCGCCGGGCAGCTCGGCCGCCGGGTCGGCCCCCGCCTCGGCACCGGCGTCCAGCCAGGCACCGGGCGCACCGTCGCCCAGCGAGGCGCCGGGTGGGGCGTCGCAAAGCGCCCCGGCAGGCTCTCCTCAGGCGGCTCCCGCTCTGACCAGGGAGAACGCTGAGGTGCTGGTGTTCAACAACTCGCCCACCCCGGACTTGGCGGGCCAGACCGCCGGCAAGCTGGCTCCCGACTTCAAGGTTGCCAACAAGTCGGACGACGCCGCGCGCATGAACCTGCCCGAGCAGAGCTTCGGGATCTTCCCGGAAACCTACGTCTTCTTCGACCCCGCCGTCGGCGGGGCGGAGCAGGTCGCCGCGGACATCGCGCAACGCGTCGGCGGGAAGCCGCGCTCGGTTCGCGACCTCCCCGAGGGCGCCTCCCTGCCCCGCGAGGCAACCAGCAACGGCAACGCCCTCACCGTCGTCCTCGCCGGGTAACCGGGTGCGCTGAGTGTGCCGGGTGCGCCGGGTGCCAGATTTCGCCCCGCCGGCTTGAGATCCGTCACTTTCTGCAGGTCGCTGGGTGGGGTGGCAAAAATTTGGCACTGCGCCGGGGAGTCGAGTGCCAGATTTTGGGGATGCGGCCGGAAATCTGTCACTTTCCCCAGGTCGCCGGGCGGGGCGGTGAAAGTTTGGCACTGCGCCGGGGAGTCGAGTGCCAGATTTTAGGGATGCGGCGTGAAAACTGTCACTTTCCCCAGGTCGCCGGGCGGGGCGGTGAAAGTTTGGCACTGCGCCGGGGAGTCGAGTGCCAGATTTTGGGGATGCGGCCGGAAATCTGTCACTTTCCCCAGGTCGCCGGCCAAGCCGGCCAAAATGTGGCACTGCCCCGGCAAGCCGAGTGCCAGAATCCACCGCCCGCCCCAAAATCTGGGCTCCTATAACCATCTTACGCATCCGACGAGTCACCCCTTTGATANCCACCGCCCGCCCCAAAATCTGCCACCCCCAGCCCCGCCACCGCGCCGGGGGAATGAAAAAGGCGGGAGGCGGGCGGGCCAAACGCTAAGCTTTTTCGCATGGATCCGTACCGCGACTTCGCCCGCTCCGCGCGCCCGACCCTCGGTGTGGAGTGGGAAATCTGCCTCACCGACCCCGTGACCAGGGATCTTGTGCCCCGGGCCCCGGAAGTGATCGACGAGGTCACGGCGCGCTACCCGCACGTCCACCTAGAGCGGGAGTTCCTGCAGAACACCATCGAGCTGGTGACCCCGGTGTGCGCGAACACGAGGGAGGCGGTGGACAGCCTCGCCGACACCCTGGGCAAGGTCAGGGAGGTTGCGGAGGAGGAAAACCTCCGGCTGTGGGCCGGCGGGGGCCATCCCTTCTCGGATTTCCGGACGCAGCCGCTGAGCCCGAAGATCACGTACCAGGAGATCATCAACCGCACCCAGTACTGGGGGCAGCAGATGCTACTGTGGGGGATCCATTGTCACGTGGGGATCCGCCACGAGGAGCGGGTGTGGCCGATCATCAACGCGCTGATGACCAAGTTCCCGCACCTGCTGACGCTTTCGGCGTCGAGCCCGGGGTGGGACGGGATTGACACGGGCTACGCCTCGAACCGCACCATGCTCTACCAGCAGCTGCCCACGGCGGGCATGCCCTACCACTTCGACACCTGGGAGGAGTGGGTGCAGTTCATGACGGACCAGCGCACCTCGGGCGTGATCAACCACACCGGGTCGATGCACTTCGACATCCGCCCGGCCGCGAAGTGGGGCACCATCGAGGTGCGCATCTCGGACGCGACGTCGAATCTGCGGGAGCTGGCTGCGGTGGTGGCGCTGACGCACTGCCTGGTCGTGTACTACGACCGCATGATCGACGAGGGCAGGCAGCTGCCGAGCCTGCAGCCGTGGCACCTCGCGGAGAACAAGTGGCGCGGCGCCCGCTACGGCCTGGAAGCGCTGGTCATCACCTCTCGGGAGACAGAGGAGCGGTGGGTGACGGAGGAGCTCGCGGAGCTTGTCGACGTCCTCACCCCCAT
Organism: Corynebacterium senegalense; assembly: GCF_900411315.1. GTDB lineage: Bacteria > Actinomycetota > Actinomycetes > Mycobacteriales > Mycobacteriaceae > Corynebacterium > Corynebacterium senegalense. The sequence goes on from NZ_LS990887.1 coordinate 1,701,526, forward strand.
CGCGGAGGACCTCGGCTGCGTCGCCGAGCTGAACCTGGTCAACGAGATCCTCGAGCGCGGCGCGGGCTACCAGCGCCAGCGCCGCATCTACCAGGTGGAGCGGGACTGGAAGCCGGTCGTCGACGCGACGTGCCGGGAGATGTCCGAGCTGACCTGGGGCTAGGAGCGCCGCTCTTCGGGCCGGTTGGGGTGCCGGGGTGCGGGGCGCTCGTTGACGGAGAGGACGGACTCGTCGCCGTAGAGGCCCTCGCGCCGGGCGACGCGGCCGAGTCGCTGCGCGGTCACGGGGCTGGTCATCAGGGCAAAGAGGACGAGGAGTGCGAGCACGCCGACGTCGGCACGTTCGTGCGCGCCGAACTCCGGGTGGCAGACCACGCGCAGGAGGGTGCCCAGCACCATGAGCACGAGGCCGGTGGTCTGCGGCTTTGTGATGGCGTGGACGCGCGCCATGGTGGAGGGGAAACGGACCGTGCCGACGGCGGCGGAGAAGACCATGAACGCACCGGGCAGGATGAGGACGAGGGAGGCGATGTCCGCGACGAGGTGCCAGTTCACAGCGAGCCGTCCCTCTTGCGGAAGCGGGCCACCGCCAGAGACGAGATGAACCCGAGCAGCGCGATGACCATCATGACGCTGACCACGGTGGTGTCGAGGGTCCAGGCGATGTAGAGGGCCAGCACGCACTGCAGCGAGGCGGTGATGGCGTCGTTGCCGAGGACGCGGTCCATCGAGTCCGGGCCGACGATGATGCGCCAGCAGATGATGAAGAAGCCGGCGACGATAAACGCCGCGGCGATGGCGAGGAAGATCGTGTACAGGGTCGGGTCCATGGGGGCTAGCTCCTGCTTTCGAAGATGTCTATCATTTGCCGCTCCAGCTTCGCCACCTGGGCGATCTCGCGCTGGATGTCCTCGTCGCTGTCGGCGTCGAGGACGTGGATGGTCCACTCGCGGTTGGCGATGTCGATGTCGGCTACCGACCCGCCCGGCTGCAGGTTGTAGGCGCAGGTGGCGAGGTAGAGCACCAGCTCGTTGGGCACGCGCATCGGCACCCGGAGGATGGCGCTGCGGGGCGGGGGTTGGCGGCGCAGTGCGAGCCACGCCACCTTCGCCGAAGCGACGAGGAGGTCGCCGAACCACACGACGAGGAAGCGGGCGAGCCTGCCCCAGTGCACCTTGTAGCCGCTGCGCGGGACGGGCGGCAGCGGCAGCAGGACCACGACGAGCGTGCCGAGAGTCAGGCCCGCCAGCGCGTTGCCCCATGTCATCTCCCCCTGCATGAGGATCCACATGAGGGCGAGGACGACGACGAAGGTGGGGCGGAAGCGGTTCTTCAGTCCGTCCATGCTCAGTTCCCCTTCCCCTCGTTGTCGATGGGCGCGGGCACGGCGAAGGTGGTCACGCCGGTGGTGACGGGCTCGGAGCTGCCGCCGGCGTCTCGGCGCGCGGCGATGGCGTCGCGGCCGCCGTAGCTGTGCTCGGGCTCGCCCCGTTCGAGGCGGCGCGTGGGGGCGCCGGGCCCGGCGTCAAGCACGGCGCTGCGGTAGATGGTGCGGTCGGCGGCCGACTCGGCTGCCCGGTCCGTCACCGCGGCGATCGGGCCGGCCAGCACGGTGATGGCCAGGGAGGCGGCGACGAGGGTGGCCGTGGACAGGAACATGCCCGCGGGCAGGCGTCCGACGTCGTCACGCTCTGCCACGGGGACCGTCTCGTTGATATCGGAGAGGGCCGAGGGGCGCGCGACGGCCACGTCGCCCTCGGGGGCTTCGGCGCGGTCGCGGAGGAAGCCCTTCGACCACACGAGGATCATCACGTAGAGGGTGAGCAGCGAGGTGACCACCGCGCCGGCGACGAGCACCCAGGCGAGCCAGGAACCCTCGTTCGCCCCGGCCTCGAGGAGCATGACCTTGCCCAAGAACCCGGAGAACGGGGGGATTCCGCCCAGGTTGAGCGCGGGGATGAAGTAGAGCAGCGCGATGAGCGGGGCGGAGTAGAGCAGGGAGCCGAGGCGGCGCAGCTGGGAGGTCCCGGCCTGGCGCTCGATCAGGCCGACGACGAGGAAGAGCGACGTCTGCACCAGGACGTGGTGCACCGCGTAGAAGATCGCACCGGACAGTCCCTGGAGGGTGCCCAGGGCCACGCCGAAGACCATGTAGCCGATGTGGCTGACCAGGGTGAAGGAGAGCAGGCGCTTGATGTCGTTTTGGGCGAGGGCGCCCATGATGCCGACGATCATCGTCGCTAGCGCGACCCACATGAGCATGGTGTCCAGGGAGCCGTCGGTGAACACGGTGGAGCGCATGCGGATGATCGAGTAGATGCCCACCTTGGTCAGCAGCCCCGCGAAGACGGCGGTGACCAGGGAGGCGGCGGTGGGGTAGGAGTCGGGCAGCCAGGCGTCGAGGGGGAAGATCGCCGCCTTGATGCCGAAGGCGACGAGAAGGGTGGCGAAGATCGCGGAGCGGGTGCCCTCGGGCACGCCCTCCATCCGCAGGCCGGCCTGCGCCATGTTCACCGTGCCCACCGAGGCGTACACCAGGGCGAGGGCGAGCAGGAACACCAGAGAGGACGCCATGGAGACCATGACGTAGGAGATGCCGGAGCGCACGCGGCCCGGGGAGGCGCCGAGGGTGAGCAGGATGTAGGAGGCGACGAGGAAGATCTCGAAGCCGACGTAGAGGTTGAACATGTCGCCCGCCAGAAACGCCAGGTTCACGCCCATGCACAGCAGCATGTAGGTGGGCAGGAAGACGGCGACCGGGTCGTCCTCGTCGCCGTCGCGAACCCCCTGCGAGATGCCGTACCACATGACGGCGAAGAGCACGATGGAGGAGACGAGCAGCATGACGGTGGAGAGGCGGTCTGCGACGAGCGTGATGCCCACCGGCGCGTCCCAGCCCCCGACCTGGATCGTCTGAATGCCGTAGATGTCGGCGATGAGCAGCAGCGTCGCGGCTCCGACGGCGAGGATGAGCAGGGCGATGAACGCGATGGCGCCCTGCAGCTGCACGCGCTTTCCCGCGACGAGGATCACGGCGGCGGCCAGCGCCGGCACCAGGACCATCAGCGGGATGAGGATGTGGGCGGCGGGCAGGGCCCACGCGGCGTAGGAGACGAGGCTAGCGCTCACCGTCGGCCTCCTTCACGGGTTCCTCGAAGCTGCGCGGCCCGAAGTTGTCGCCCGAGGCGTTCATGCGGCCGGTGCGGGGGTCGTCGGAGGCGTCGTGGTCGGGGGCGGCCGAGGCGGTGGCGGGCCGCGCCGCGATGGCCTGGTCCTCCTGGTCGCGCTCGATGACGTCGGCGGTGCGGTAGCGGTACTGCCTGTAGGCCAGGGCCAGCATGAATGCGGTCATCGACATCGAGATGACGATGGCGGTTAGGATCATCGCCTGGGCGAGGGGGTCGGCGATGCGCTCGCCGTAGAGCGCGCTCTCGCGCCCGATGATCGGCGGGGAGCCCGCCTGCCCGCCCGCTTGGAGAATCAGCAGGTTCGCCCCGTTGCCCAGCAGGATGATGCCCATGATCATGCGTGTCATGGCGCGGTCGAGCATGAGGTAGACCCCGCACGCCACGAGCACGCCCGCGCCGATGAGCAGGAAGAGGTTCGCTTCCATCTAGCTTTCCTTCCTTTCGCTTGTCGACGCCCCAACGGCCGTCGATCCCCCCTGCGCGATCGCCTCGCGCTGCGCGGCGCGCGCTTGGCGCCGCCGGGCCTGCTCCTCGCGGCGGCGCAGGTTCTTGGCTTGCAGTTCGCGGGCGCGCTGGCGGGCGCGCTCCTTGCGGGCCTCCTCCTCGTAGTCGAGGTAGGCGCCGACGGTGGTGAGGATCTGCATGATCAGGCCGATGACGATGAGGTAGACGCCGGCGTCGAAAAGCAGAGCGGACGTGATCGCGACCGGGCCGATCAGCGGCAGCTCGGGCTCGACGTAGCCGGTGGTCAGGGGAGGGTAGCCCCACAGCATGGGGGCGAGCGCCGTGGCGCCGGAGACGATGAGGCCGGTGCCGAGGAGCTTGGCCGGGTCGACGGGCAGCGCCTCCTCGATCTCGCGGCGCCCGCCGGCGAGGTAGCGCAGCGAGAAGGCCAGCGCCGCGACGAGCCCGCCGGCGAAACCGCCGCCGGGGGCGTTGTGCCCGCCGAAGAAGAAGTAGAGCGAGAGCATCATCATGGCGGGGAAGAGCAGGCGGGTCACCACGTCAACCATGATCGAGCGGTTCTGCGCCGTTTCCGAGTCCACCCCGGCGGCGAGCCACCGCGGCTTGTTGGTCAAGAGCACGGGGCGGCGCGAGCGGCGGTCGACGGAGCCGGTGCCGAAGATGAGGCTGGCCACACCGGTCGCGGCGATGACCAGCACCGAGATCTCGCCGAAGGTGTCCAGCGCGCGCAGGTCAACCAGCAGGACGTTGACGGCGTTGCGGCCGTGGCCGATGTCGTGGGCGAGCCTGGGCATGGCCGTGGAGATCGGCTCCGCCGTGCGCGAGGAGATGGCGGTCATGGCGACGACCACGACGGAGACTCCGGTGCCGATGGCGAGCCAGGCCCGCAGGCGTATGTCGTCGCGACGCTGCGGGATCTCGGTGGGCATCTTGCGCAGCACGAGCATGAACACGACCATGGAGATCGTCTCCACCAGCACCTGCGTCAGGGCGAGGTCCGGCGCCCCGTGCAGGGCGAAGATGAGCGCGACGGAGAAGCCGGTCAGGCCCACCATGATGACGGCGGAGAGGCGGTTTTTCTGCACGGTGGCGGCCACCGCGATGAACGCCATGAACACCACGGCCATGCCCTGCAGGGGGCTGTCCCAGACGATCATGCGGATCGAGTTGGACTCGCCCAACACGAGGCTGGCCAGGGGTACCGCGGCGAGGACGAGGAAGATGACCGCGAGGTTGATGGTCAAGGAGCCGCGCTGGGTGGAGGCCGTCAGCTTGAGCGACCACGTGCGCAGCCGGGCGAGCAGGGCGTCCCAGACGCGGTCGGCGTCGCCGAGCGCGGGCGGGTCAAACTGGGCCTTGGCCACCAGGTCGCGCTGCCAGAACATGACCGCGCCCGCAGCCACGATCACGCCGGTCAGCGCCAGCGGCACGGTGAAGCCGTGCCACAGCGCGAGGTGGGAGCCCTCCACGTCGGGGAAGCGCACGTCGAGGTACTCGTTGAACGCCTCTGAGACCCACGCGGGGTACACGCCGAAGATGACGGACAGGGCGGTGAGCACCAGCGGCGGGGCCCACAGCGTCGCGCCGATGCGGTGCATGCCCTCGACCGCCTCGGAGACGATGCCGTCGCCCTTGGTGGCGAAGGCGCCGTAGAGGAAGTACAGCGAGTAGGCCATGGTGAGCACCGAGCCGACGACCAGGCCGACGAGCATCATCCCGCCCGGCATGCCCACCAGCAGCTCCTCGTGCAGCACCGCATCCAGGGCGCTCTCCTTGGCCACGAAGCCGAACAGCGGGGGGATGCCCGCCATGGAGGCCGCGGAGATCGCGGCGAGCGCGAAGACGAGCGGCTCGCGGCGGCCCAGGCCGGACAGCTCCCGGATGTCGCGCGTCCCGGTCACGTGGTCGATGGCGCCGGCCACCATGAACAGCGCGGCCTTGAACAGGGAGTGCCCGAAGGTCAGGGCGAGGCCCGCCAGCGTCGCCTCGCGCGAGCCGACGCCAATCACCGCTGTGATGAACCCGAGCTGCGAGACGGTTCCGTAGGCGAGGATAAGCTTCAGGTCGTACTGCTTCAGCGCCATCCAGCCGCCGAGCAGCATGGTGAACACCCCCGTGCCGATGACCACGATGTGCCAGGTGCTCACCGGCGCCATGTCGGGGGCGAGCCGGGCGACGAGGTAGATCCCGGCCTTCACCATCGCCGCGGCGTGCAGGTAGGCGGACACCGGGGTGGGGGCGGCCATCGCGCCGGGCAGCCAGAAGTGCCACGGGGCCTGGGCCGATTTGGTCAGCGCGCCGAGCATGATCAGGACGATCGCGGCGGAGATTGCCGGGGTGGCGGCGATGTCCGCGAACAGGGGGATCTCGGAGAGGCGCCAGATGCCCGTCTGCCTGCCGAGGAGGATGATGCCCACGAGCATGGCCAGCCCGCCGAAGGTGGTGACCATGAGGGCCTGGATGGCGGAGCGCCGCGCCGAGGCGCGCTCCCCGTAGTAGCTGACCAGGAGGTAGGACAGCACGGAGGTGAGCTCCCAGAACACGTACATGAGCAGGAAGCTGTCCGCGATGACCAGGCCGTACATCACGGTGGCGAAGGCGGTGAGCTCGGCGCCGAAGATGGCGAGGCGCCGCGGGTTGGAGTCGAAGTAGCCCCAGCAGTAGAACAGCACGAGCGCGCCGACGCCGAGGATGATCAGGCTGAACAGCCCGGCCAGGGCGTCGAGGCGGAACTCGAGGTTGAGGTGGGCGCTGGGCATCCACTCGTAGGCGGCGATGATCTCGCCGCCGTCGCTGAACGCCCCGCCGCGGAAGAGACTGACCATCCAGACGAAGCCGCCGAGCGGCACGAGCGCCAGGAGGGCGAAGGCGGGCCGGCCGAGCGCGCGCAGCATGAGCGGCGCGGCGAGGGTGGCGGCGATGAGCGCGGCCAGCAGCGTCAACACGTGGTGGGCCCTCCTAATGCGTAGGCGACACGGGGCGCGGCCGCGCGCTCGGTCCGCCTGGGTTCCACCCGGCGCAGGGGGCGCTGAAAATACACCACAATAACTTGCGCTTTGAGTTCAACAAGATAAAAGGCGCGTCCCGACGTGGCGCGGCCAACGTTTTCAACTTTAGCGGTTCGGCCTTTCTTTGGCGAAGCCCCCCCGCGCGCGGCGTAGTACAGCGCCCTAGAGGTTGCCGTAGATGCGCTGGGCCCCGGAGGACATGGCGGCGGCGACGGAGTGGGCGGGGGAGGGGCCGAAGCCGATGGCCCAGGCGGTGCGGGCGTGGTCGACCTGGTGGCAGACCTTGACGCAGGTGACGGTGGCCTCGTAGAGCTCGATCTGGTGGAAGGCGAGCATCTCGACGTAGCGGCCGTGCGCGTTGAGGATGGCGCTGACGGCGGAGGCGGGGCCGGTGGCGGTGATCTGGGAGGAGGTGTGCTCGGGCTGGCGGGTCTTGGACAACGCGGTGACGGCGGCGGTGTAGCGGTTGTCCAGCCAGGTGAGCTGCTCGGTGGTGGTCAGCGCGATGTGGAGCGTGGGGGCGGGGGCGAAGGTGGCCATGAACAGGCCCCAGTCCATGCCCTCGGCTTCCTCGCGCAGCTCGCGGGGGAGCTTGGCGTCGATGTCGTAGCGAGCCTGGAGGGGGTCGCGGGTGTCGCGGAAGACCTTGGTGGCGTGACGCTGGGTGTGGGAGGTGCCGTGCAGCGCCGTTCCGAACTGGGACTCGAAGTAGGTGGTGAAGTCGGACGTGGACGTGTGGGTAGGCGTGGTAGCCATGGTCGCAAAGATTCCTTCTGTGGCGAAAGCGGGGTGGGGATGACCGGTCCTCTAAGTCCTGATTTTCTTACCGACTACTTCCCCGCGCCACATGAACCGGCTATGTGTGGCCGGGGTGCGTAGCCTGAATTACCTGAATTCGGCTAAGCGAGCCCGGTAGCTTTACTAGCCGCTTGGCTAGGCCCAGGCCCTGGAGAAGGAATGCGGATGTCATGCTCGTCACACTAGCCCGCCGCGCCGTGACGCGCAACACTCTCGTAGCGTTTCGCCCGCGCTTTTCGACGTCCGCCCAGCTCACCCGGCCAAAAAATTTTCCCGCCGGGCGAGAAGAGCGTTCCACTTTTTAGGAGTAGCGCTGGAGGAACAGCGCCTCGGCCACGGCGATGCGCTCGATCTCGGTGGGGTCGACGGACTCGTCGACGCCGTGGATTCCGCACTGGGGCTCCTCCACGCCGAACAGGGCGATCTCGGCGTCCGGGAACTGCTCCTGCAGGGTGGTGGTCAGCGGGATGGAGCCGCCGGAGCCCACGACGGAGAGGTTGTCGACGCCGTAAGCCTCGCGCAGGCACTGCCCGAGCAGCGCGGCGGCGGGCCGCTCGGCGTCGGTGGCGAAGGGCTGGTTGACGCCAGAGATCTCCACCTCCACCTTCGCGCCCCACGGGGTGTGGGCGAGGATGTGCTCCTTCATCTTCTCCGCCACGAAGGCGGAGTCCATGCCGGCGGGCACGCGCAGGTTGAACTGGGCCTGGGCACGCGGGTTGACCGCGTTGACTGCCTCGGCGACCGGGGTGGAGGTGAACCCGATCATGGTGACGGCGGGCCGCGCCCAGACCATGTCGGCGGGCTCGTCGTCGACGGTGCCGAGCAGCTGCACGCCCTCGAGCACGCCGGCGTCCTTGCGGAAGTCCTCGCGGGTGTACTCGTCGCCCTCCCACTTCTCCAGGCAGTTGACGCCTTCGATGGTGGTGCGGCCGTGCTCGTCGAAAAGCGAGTCCGCGATGCGCACCAGCGCGTGGGCGGCGTCGGGGGCCGCGCCGCCGAAGCTGCCGGAGTGGACGGCGCCCTCGAGGGTTTCCACGGTGACCTTGACCTGGGCGCCGCCGCGCAGGGAGGTGGTCAGCGTCGGGACGCCGACGGCGACGTTGCCGGAGTCGGCGATGAGGATGGCGTCGGCGCGGAAGAGCTCCGGCTCGGCCTCGATGAGGCGGACCAGGCCGTCGAGGCCGCCGAGCTCCTCGGAGCCCTCGATGACCACCTTGAGGCCCAGGTCGGTGCCGCCGTGCTCCTCCAGCAGGCGCAGCGCCTCGAGGTGCATGGCCACGTTGCCCTTGCAGTCCGCGGCGCCGCGGCCGTACCAGCGACCGTCGCGCTCGGTCAGCTGGAAGGGGTCGGAGGTCCACGCCTCGGGATTGGCGGCGGGCACGACGTCGTAGTGCGAGTAGAGGAGCACGGTCGGGGCGTCGCCCACCGGCTCCTTGACCGCGATGACGGTGTCGGCGTCGTCGACGGTGGGGTGGCGGGTGACGGACAGGCCGCGCTCCTCGAGGGCGGCGACCACCCAGGCGCAGGCGGCCTCGTGCTGCTCGGCGAGCTCGGGAGTGGAGTGCGGCGAGTTGAAGGAGACCAGGGCGGACAGGTCGGAGAAGATGCGGCTGCGCTGGGGTGAAAGCTGGGGCGAAAGCTGCGGCGAAAGATCAGTCATGGCCCCGAACGTACCACCGCCCTAAGCGTGGGTTTTATCGGCTCCGATGCATATAAACGGCTGGCCCGGGGATACACTTTTTCGGTCCGATTCCCGGCACACCCTATATATGAGGAAGGTCGCCCCAATGGCTGACACCACCGCCGCCGCACAGCCGTCCATGCGCGAGCTGACGCTGCGCGGCGTCATCATCGGCGGGCTCATCACGCTCGTCTTCACCGCCGCGAACGTCTACCTCGGCCTGAAGGTGGGCCTGACGTTCGCCACCTCCATCCCCGCCGCCGTGATCTCGATGGCGGTGCTGCGCCGCTTCGCGGGCCACAACGTGCGCGAGAACAACATCGTGCAGACGATCGCCTCGGCCGCCGGCACCCTCTCGGCGATCATTTTCGTCCTGCCCGGCCTGGTCATGGTGGGCTACTGGGCGGGCTTCCCCTTCTGGACCACCGCGGCGATCTGCGCCCTCGGCGGCATCCTCGGCGTGATGTACTCCATCCCGCTGCGCCGCGCACTGGTCACGGGCTCGGACCTGCCGTACCCGGAGGGCGTGGCCGCCGCCGAGGTGCTGCGCGTCGGCGACAGCGACAACGAGACCTCCGCCGCCGCGCACGAGGAGAACGCGAAGGGGCTGCGGGTCATCATCGTCGGCGCGCTCGCCTCGGCGGGCTACGCCCTGCTGGCCGCCATGAAGGCGGTCGCCGGCGAGGTCGCGGGCTACTTCCGCGTCGGCCCCGGCGGCACCATGCTGGGCGGGTCGCTTTCCCTGGCGCTCATCGGCGTGGGCCACCTGGTGGGCCTGACGGTGGGTATCGCCATGCTCGTGGGCGTGTTCATCTCCTTCATCGTGCTGCTGCCGCTGCGCACGGCGGGCCAGCTGCCGGCGGGCGCGGACCTCGCCGAGGTCGTCTCCACCACCTTCTCCTCGGAGATCCGCTTCATCGGCGTGGGCACGATGGCCATCGCCGCGCTGTGGACGCTGGTCAAGATCGCGCGCCCGGTGGTCTCGGGGGTGGCGGCCTCGTTGGCGTCGTCACGCAAGCGCCACGACGGCGAGCTTGTCGACGTCACCGAGCGCGACATCCCCTTCCCCGTCGTCGCCGGCGTCATCGCCGCCTCGATGCTGCCCATCGGCTTCCTGCTCTGGGACTTCCTGCGCGGCACCGACATCCACCAGCACACGTTCGCGCTGATCACGCTGTCCGTGGTGTTCGTCCTGGTTGTCGGACTGGTCATCGCCTCGGTGTGCGGCTACATGGCGGGCCTGATCGGCGCGTCGAACTCGCCGATCTCCTCGGTGGGCATCATCGCGGTGCTGGCCTGCTCGCTGCTCATCGCGGCGATCATGGCGGGCACGGACGCTAACCCGGCCTCGCTGATCGCCTACACGCTGTTCACCGCGGCGATCGTCTTCGGCATCGCCACCATCTCCAACGACAACCTGCAGGACCTGAAGACGGGCCAGCTCGTCGGCGCGACGCCGTGGAAGCAGCAGGTGGCCCTGATCATCGGCGTGCTCTTCGGCTCGGCGGTGATCCCGCCGATCCTCCAGGTCATGCTCACCGGCTTTGGCTTCCAGGGCATGGAGGGCGCGGGCCCGGACGCGCTGGCCGCTCCCCAGGCGGCGCTGATGTCCTCGGTGGCCAAGGGCATCTTCGACGACTCCCTGAACTGGAACCTCATCCTCCTGGGCGCGGTCATCGGCGCGGTGATCATCGTCGTCGACGAGATCCTCACCCGCGCGACCGGCAAGTACTCGCTGCCGCCGCTCGCCGTCGGCATGGGCATGTACCTGCCCATCACGGTGACCATCATCATCCCGGTGGGCGGCGCCCTCGGCTACGTCTACAACCGATGGGCGGCGGGCCGGGGCAACCCGGACTTCGCCAAGCGGATGGGCACCCTGGCGGCCACGGGCCTGATCGTGGGCGAGTCGCTGTTCGGCGTGGTCAACGCCGGCATCATCGCGGCGACGGGCGGGGAGAGCCCGCTGGCCATCTTCGGCGGCGGGACCTGGGCAAACGTTCTTGGTGTGGTGCTCTTTGCGGGCATCGTCGCGGGGATGTACCGGTTTACGGCTGCTCGGGCGTCGTCAAGCGCTGAGGCGTCGTTGCACTCGGCGGGGGAGAGTGCTAAAACTGGTTCCTAGCACTCGAGGCAATGGAGTGCTAACACCTGAATACTTTTAAGCGGGTGAGGCTGAAGCCACTCATCAGCCGTGCCGTCGCGGGCGCCTGCTTAGCCGCTGACGACCGCCCCCGGGAGACCGGGGCGGTGGAGTGTCGTCGCTCGATGAAAACTCTCACTAGCTAAGAGGAGCAACAAACTCACATGGCAAAGATGATCGCATTCGATGAGGAAGCGCGCCGCAGCCTGGAAAACGGCCTGAACACGCTTGCCGACGCCGTCAAGGTCACCCTCGGCCCCAAGGGCCGCAACGTCGTCCTGGAGAAGTCCTGGGGCGCCCCGACCATCACCAACGACGGCGTGACCATCGCCAAGGAGATCGACCTCGAGGACCCCTACGAGAAGATCGGCGCCGAGCTGGTCAAGGAAGTAGCCAAGAAGACTGACGACGTCGCGGGCGACGGCACCACCACCGCCACCGTGCTGGCCCAGGCCCTGGTCCGCGAGGGCCTGCGCAACGTGGCCGCTGGCTCCAACCCGATGGGCATCAAGCGCGGCATCCAGGCCGCCACCGACAAGGTCGCCGCGGCCCTGCTCGCCTCGGCCAAGGAGGTCGAGACCCAGGAGCAGATCGCCTCCACCGCCGGCATCTCCGCCTCCGACCCGGAGATTGGCAAGAAGATCGCCGAGGCCATGTACGCCGTCGGCAACGGCGCGGTGAACAAGGAATCCGTCATCACCGTCGAGGAGTCCAACACCTTCGGCGTGGACCTCGAGGTCACCGAGGGCATGCGCTTTGACAAGGGCTTCATCTCAGCCTACTTCGCCACCGACATGGAGCGCGGCGAGGCCGTCCTCGAGGACCCGTACATCCTCCTGGTCTCCGCGAAGATCTCCAACGTCAAGGAGCTCGTCCCGGTCCTCGAGCAGGTCATGCAGTCCGGCAAGCCGCTGCTCATCATCGCCGAGGACGTCGAGGGCGAGGCCCTGTCCACCCTCGTGGTGAACAAGATCCGCGGCACCTTCAAGTCCGTCGCCGTGAAGGCCCCGGGCTTCGGCGACCGCCGCAAGGCCATGCTGCAGGACCTGGCCATCCTCACCGGTGGCCAGGTCATCTCCGAGGAGGTCGGCCTCTCCCTGGAGACCGCCGGCATCGAGCTGCTCGGCCAGGCCCGCAAGGTTGTCATCACCAAGGACGAGACCACCATCGTCCAGGGCGCCGGCGACCAGGCCCAGATCGACGGCCGCGTCAAGCAGATCCGCGCCGAGATCGAGCACTCCGACTCCGACTACGACCGCGAGAAGCTGCAGGAGCGCCTGGCCAAGCTGGCCGGCGGTGTCGCGGTGATCAAGGTCGGCGCCGCCACCGAGGTGGAGCTCAAGGAGCAGAAGCTGCGCATCGAGGACGCCGTCCGCAACGCCAAGGCAGCTGTTGAGGAGGGCATCGTCGCCGGCGGCGGCGTCGCCCTGCTGCAGGCCGCCAAGGAGCTCGAGGACGACCTCGGCCTGACCGGCGACGAGGCCACGGGCGTGAAGATCGTCCGCGAGTCCCTCTCCGCCCCGCTGAAGCAGATCGCCCTGAACGCCGGCCTCGAGCCGGGCGTGGTTGCCGACAAGGTTGCCAACCTGCCCGACGGCCAGGGCCTCAACGCCGCCACCGGCGAGTACGTGGACATGATGGAGGCGGGCATCAACGACCCGGCCAAGGTCACCCGCTCCGCGCTGCAGAACGCCGCGTCCATCGCCGCGCTCTTCCTCACCACCGAGGCAGTCGTGGCCGACAAGCCCGAGCCGGCTTCCGCTGGTGCGGGCATGGACCCGGAGTCTATGGGCATGATGTAAGAGCGTCTGCTTGACGACGCCTCAAGGGGCGCCTCTCCCGGATTGCGGGGGCGGCGCCCCTTTTTGTGTGCTGGGTTCTGCTGCAAGGCGATGACGTTTTTGGGGTCACATGCGTCACAGGTGACCTGGCGTTTTGCCGCGCCGGTTTCGCGGTTGTCTTGTGGGGTTCGGGGCTACACCGAGGGCGTGTTCATGCCAAGCAACAACGAACGGTTCATGAATATCGCAACCGTCCAGATGCCCTTAAATAACTAGGGCCGCCCAGGGTCCCATCCTTGACGGTGCCGCGCGCTCAACGGCGTCGACAGCGCGATGACCGCTCCGTCCTCGGTTGTCAGCCTGATCTTCTATGGCCAACCCCACCTTTCACCGGCAGGAACGCTCACCTGCCCTTCAACGCCGGCGACGTCTCGGCCGGGCCCGCTCCGCCCCCGGCATGGCCCGGAGGCGCGCCCTAGTGGCCGCGGGCGGAAAGCCACTCCTGCTGCGCGTCGTAGCTCAGGGGCACGGAGTCGCTGTGAGTAGCGTCGGGCACTTCGCGGTACTCCACGGTCGCGCCGTTGGACTCCCACACCTTGATCACGGACTTGAGCGACTCGCGGTTGATGGTGGTGTCCTTGTCGCCTGCGACGATGAAGACGGGGCCCTGCGGGTGCATGAGCTCGAGGCGCTGCTCGTCGAGCAGGTCCTGCATGGGTTTGGTGTTGGCTTTGGAAATGAAAAGCTCCCCGCCGGAGGTGTCGGCGACCTCGTCGCGCAGCTCGGGGAGGGTGAGCTTTTCCGCCTTATCGACGAGCTCAGCGCCGCGCTCACTGAGGAAGTCCTCGGCGTGCACGCCCTCGAAGGCGTTGAGTGCGCCGGCGATGACGATGGGGAAGAAGCGCACGGCAGTGCCCCTGAGCATGCGGGCGACGTCAACGGGGCGCACACCCATGAGGCGCAGGTTCTTGTTCACCAGCTCGGTGTCGCCCGGGGCGATGGCGATGGTGGCCACCATGCCGTCCGCGGGGTTGTCCGCGGCGGCGAGGGCGGCGTAGCCGCCCTGGCTGAAGCCGACGTTGAGCCAGGACGGCTGCGCCGCGAACTTGTCCACGGTCTCCTCGACCAGGCGGTTGATGGAGGAGGCCAGGGAACCGCGGTGCATGTAGGTGGCTCCGACCTCCTCCACGCCGAGGCCCTCGTAGTCGGGCTGGGTGACGATGTAGCCCTCGTCAACCCAGCGCTGCAGGTACTCGGTCCAGGGGGTGATGTAGCGCTCGATCGGGTCGCCCGCGGTGTGGAGAGACGGGGCGCTCTTGGTGGACAGGCCGGTGGTGCCGTGGGCCCAACTGAGGATGGCGGTGCCCTCGCGGACGGTGTCCGGCACGGTGACAAGGCCCGTCATGGGGACAGACCCGCGGGCCCCCTCCGCGGTGTAGCGCACCCGGTAGGTGGCCGCGCCTGTGGGGGCAGCAGGCACGTCAGCGGGGGAGACCTCCTCCCATTCGGCGGCGAGGTAGGTGTCCTGATCTGCGGTGTTGCTCATGGCGGTCCTTAGCTCCAATTGCGGGCCGGAATGTTAATTTTGCAATCCTTATTTACAGGGCTTTTCCACACTCTAGACTTCCGCCACGCGCGACGGGAGAGGTTCGTTAGCGAACCCGCCAGGTTCTCATGAATCAGTACAATCGTCCAACACCCCCGAATTGGGGTGATATGGGCGGTTTCGTGACCTGTGCACACCGGCTGAAATTTTCGAGTATTCTTACCTGCTCTTTGGTAGGAGGCCATGCGTTAACTCGGCGTTTACGTATTACGCTTTGATAACCGCAGGTGGCCGTCCCCTTAAGTAGATTCTGAGCAAACTGTCCTTCGGCCTCGCTAACTTTCTTACTCACAAGCTGCAAAAATCATGTGCGCGAGGTGGTTGACGGCTTGCGAGATTGTGGCAATATTTGTCTTGCGACGCCCCGCGGGGTGTCAGAATCTGCCACGATCGCCATACTTTTGGCACCACATCCGTAAGGGGATTTCACATGGATCTCGATCTCATCATCACTCACCTCGATAACTTCGTCGACACCTGGAAGGGCTGGGGCAAGGTCGTCGGGGGCCTGCAGAGCCTCCTGGACTATGACTTCGCGAAGCTCGTCGGCCTCTCCTCCGGCTTCGACGACGCTGGCGCTGAGCTTGTCGGCACCTCCAGCAAGATTGAGCTGAGCAGCGGCCTCATCAACATCGACGAGGCTGCTGGCGAGTAACAGCGCCTCGGCACCTCAGTCACCCCCCACCTTCCCTCTAAGGAGACAATCATGGATACTTCTTCCGCTATCGCAAACGCCCTCGACGGCTCCAGCGCCCTCAACCTCGGCTCCTCCGTCGCTTCTATCGCTCTCGCGCCGTTCGATGCTCTCATCGACTTCATGGGTCCGTTCGTCCAGATCGCTGACGGTCTCTCCACCCTCCTGGGTCTGATCGCGTAACTCATCACCCGCAGAAAAAGCCGCAATTGCTTCTCCACCCCGCGCGGGGTGGAGTTTTTTCTTGCTTACCCGAAGGCCTTCGCGCCCAGCGCAGGGCAGGTGTCCGCGCTAAAATTGTTAGCATGGCTGACCACAAAGATGACGACATGCCGATGCTCGACCTCGCCCAGACCGAGGGCTACTGGGTCGATGACTCCGACGAGGACGATCCCGTCCTCCTGAAGGCCGACGGCACCCCGATCGAGACGTGGCGCGAGAACTACCCCTACGACGAGCGGATGAGCCGCGACGAGTACGAAAAGGTCAAGCGCGCGCTGCAGATCGAGCTGCTGAAGTGGCAGAACTGGACCAAGGACACCGGGCAGCGCCACATCATCATCTTTGAGGGCCGCGACGCCGCCGGCAAGGGCGGCACCATCAAGCGCTTCAACGAGCACCTCAACCCGCGCGGCGCGCGGACGGTCGCGCTGGAGAAGCCGTCGCCGCGCGAGAGCACCTCGTGGTACTTCCAGCGCTACATCCAGCACTTCCCCTCCGCCGGCGAGATCGTCTTCTTCGACCGCTCCTGGTACAACCGCTCGGGCGTCGAGCGCGTCATGGGCTTCTGCACCGAGTCGCAGCACGCCGAGTTCCTCCGCGAGGTGCCCATGCTGGAGAACATGATCCTCGGCTCCGGCATCTCGCTGACGAAGTTCTGGTTCTCCGTCACCCAGAAGGAACAGCGCACGCGCTTCGCCATCCGCCAGGTCGACCCGGTGCGCCAGTGGAAGCTCTCGCCGATGGACCTCGCCTCCCTGGACAAGTGGGACGACTACACCCGCGCCAAGGAGGAGCAGTTTCGCTACACGGACACGGACGAGTCGCCGTGGATCACCATCAAGTCCAACGACAAGAAGCGCGCCCGCATCAACGCGATGCGCTACATCCTCAGCAAGTTCGAGTACACCAACAAGGACCACGAGCTGGTTGGGGAACCGGACCCCTTGATTGTGAAGCGCGGCCGCGACCAGATCGGCGACTAATGCTCGTCACCACCGAAACGCGTGGCGATGTCGCGGTGCTCACCATCAACCGCGACGAGAAGCGCAACGCCATCAGCGTGGCGCTTGCCCGCGAGCTCGCCGGGGCGGTCCGCGCGGCGGGGGAGAATCATCGCGCCATCTTGCTCACCGGTGCCGGATCCGTGTTCAGTGCGGGTGCGGACCTCAGCGAGGACAAGGTCGGTGGTTCCTTCTTCGCCGAGTTCAACGAGCTGACACGAGCTTTGCGACGTTCCCCCGCCCCCGTCGTCGCCTTCATCAACGGCCCCGCCATCGGCGCCGGCCTCATGCTGAGCATGGCGTGCGACATCCGCGTGCTCGGCCCCGCGGCGTCCTTCCGCATTCCCGTGGGCGACATGGCCATCGGCGTCGATGCCTGGACGGTGGAGACCCTCGCCGATCTCGTCGGGGGGTCGCTCGCCCGGGCGATGCTGCTCACCGGGATGACGCTCAGCCGGGAGGTGGCCGTGGGCTGCGGTTACGGACTGGCGGGGGAGGGGCTGGACGACGCCGTCGAGCTGGCGGCGCTCGCCGCGTCCAAGGCGCCGCTGACGCTGCAGTGCATCAAGAAGCAGTTCGCGCCCGACCTCCATTCGGAGGACGAGCGCGATGCAGCGGTGCGCGCGGCGTTCGCGTCGGACGATCTGGTGGAGAGCACCCGCGCCCGCGCGGAGGGCCGGCCCCCGCGCTTCACCGGCCGGTAGGGGCTACGCAGCCTCGGCCGGGTGCGGGTTCTTACGCTCGGAGCGGTCGAAGGCGAGCATCGCAACGCCCGCGATCATCCACGCGCTGAGCACCCACCACGGGCGGGCGGCGCCGCCGCCGTCGAAGAACGCGAGGGAGCGGATGAGGAAGCCGGTCGCGCCGATCGGCATCAGCTGGCCGAGGGTGGACCAGCCGGCGGGCAGGAGCCACGGGCCCGTCGCCAAGCCTGAGAGCGGGTTGGCGACGAAGATCGTTAGGATCGCGCCGATGGCGACACCCGCCGTGCCGATCAGCGCAGCCATTCCCGCGGTGAGCATGGAGGTGGCGGCGATGCCCATGGCGATGCCCAGCCACTCCTTCCAGACGTTTCCGCCGAGGGTGCCGTAGATGCCGTGCAGCATCCACACGGCGACACCGGCTCCGAGCAGGGCGATCGCGGACAGAGCGGCGATCTTCAGCCACTTGTGGCCACGCAGGATGAAAGTGGACAACGCCGCGGAGACGACTCCGCCGAACGCCAGCGGTAGGCCCAGCAGGTTGACGCCGGTTGCCTGGGGGTCCTCCTGGGTGGTGGGGGCGAGGTCGGTGACCTCGACGGTCTGGCCGGCGGCGCGCATCTTCTCGGCCATTCCGGTGAGCATTTGCACGTAGGGGGCACCGTTGCCGGTGGCGGTGTAGACCGTGCTGCCCTGCGGGTCGATCACGACGGCACCCACGGCCTCCCGCTCGTGCACCTGGCGCTGCGCCTCCTCGGAGGAATCCACGCGGACGAACTCCGGGTGCTCCTCCTGCTGCTCGGCCTGCTGGGTGATCTGGTCGACGGCCTGGGCGGGGCCGGTGATGGCGATCGGCACATTCGAGGGGCCGGAGTGGAAGGTGGGGGTGAGGAAGGCCCAGAGCATGAGCCCGATGACGATGGGGATACCGAAGGTGAGGGCGAGCGCCTTCATCACCGTTTCCTTCGGCGGCTTCGTGTTGTGCGACGACTTTACCGTGGTGGTCATGGTTTCTCCTTCAGGTGGAACACGGTGTTCCAGATTGACTAAATGGAGCATAGTGTTTCATTTTTGCGCCTGTCAACCTATGCTGGAAAAAATGAGGAAAGACGCGGAAGAAAACCGGGTGGCCATCGTCGCCGCGGCGCGCGATCTCTTCGCGCGGGAAGGGATCGACGTCTCCATGCGCGCCATCGCGAAAGAGGCCGGGGTGGGCGTGGCGACGGCCACCCGCCACTTCCCTGACCGCGACGGTCTCCTCGAGGCCGTCATCGGCAACGCCCTCGCCAGCGTTGACGCCGTCATCGCCGAGCACATGCCGCGTTTCAGCGCCGATCCCTCGGGCACGTGGTCCGACACCATCCACGCCATCGTCGATCTGGCACTGCCCGTCGTGGCGCAGCAGATCTTCCCCACCTTCGCCGGGCGGGAGATGGACGGGATAGTGGAGCGTAATACCGCCGAGCTCGAGCGCATCTACCGTCCGCTGCTCACCGCCGCCTCGTCCCGTGGGCTATGTCCCCCCGACCTGCCCGCGGTGCAGTTTCACCTGGGGATCATCGCACTGTCGCGGCCCTTGCCAGCCCCCGCCGATAAGCTCTTCCCGGACGAGATGAACTGGCTTGTCGACGTCTTCATCAACGGGTTGAAGCCGTAGCTGCGTTCGCTGTGCGGTGTGGCGTAACCCCCGTGTGCATTACGGGGGCGTCGCGAAGCCTCTAAATGCGGGAGAACGCCTCGAGATCCTCCGGGCTGCCCGCCACGACGATGAGGTCGGTGGGGGAGAGCACGTCGCCCGGGTGGAAGGGCTGCCACTTGCCGGCGCCCGTGCGCACCGACACCACCTGGACGCGGTGCTTGTTCCACAGCTTCTCCGCGTCGCACGGGCCGTTGAGCAGCACCCGGGGCGGGGCCATCTTGATAATGCCGTAGTTCTCGGCCAGCTCGGCGAAGTCCTGGAAACGCCCGCCCAGCAGGTGGGCCACGCGGCGGCCCGTGTCGTGCTCGGGGCGCACCACGTGGTGCACGCCGAGCTGGTGCAGGATGCGCGCGTGCGACTCCGAGTCCGCCTTCGCCCAGATGTCGGGCACGCCCAGCTCCACGAGGTTGGAGGCGGTGAGGATGGACGCCTCGAGGGCCGAGCCGATGCCCAGCACCACGCGCTCCATCTCGTCCACTCCGAGCTGGCGCAGCGCCTCGGCGTCGGTGGTGTCGGCCACGACGGCGTCGGTAAGCCCTGCCGAGTGCTCGCGCACGAGCCGCTCGTCGGCGTCGATGCCGAGCACCTCCACGCCGTAGCGGGTCAGCTCGTAGGCCAGCGAGCCACCGAAGCGGCCCAGGCCGATCACGACGACCGGGGGAATGTCGATCTTCTGCTTGCTCTTGAGAAGCGAGCCGGGGAAGTTAGCCAATGAACGGCCTTTCTACGGGGTAGTCGAACCTGCGGACAACGTTACGCGTGGCGAGCGCCGCCACAAGAGTGAACGGGCCGACGCGCCCGAGGAACATCAGCAGGCAGAGCACGAGCTGGGAGGGCGTGCTCAGCGACGCCGTGATGCCCGTGGACAGGCCCGAGGTGGCGAACGCCGAGATGACCTCGAAGCTGACCTGGTCGCCGGTGAACTGGGGGTCGAAGATGCGCAGCGCTGCGACGCCGAAGGTCACGGCGCACACGCCCGCGGCGGCGACCGTCATGGCCTGGCGCACCACCGACTTCGGCACAGTGCGGTGGCCCACCGTGGTGTCGCGGCGGCCGCGGAACTCGGCGAACATCGCGGCGAGCAGGACGACAGCCGTGGTCAGCTTGATGCCGCCGGCAGTGCCCGCCGAGCCGCCGCCGATGAACATGTAGATGTCCGTGACCATCAGCGTGATCGGGTGAGCGACGGCGTAGTCCACCGAGTTGAAGCCGGCCGTCCGGGGCGTGACGCCGCAGAAGAAGGCGTTGAGCCACCTCACGTCCGTGGACATGCCGCTGAGGAAGCCGCGCCACTCGAGGGCCGCGATGAGAAGCGTGGCGGAGACCACCAGGCACGCCGTGCCGGCGAGCGTGATGCGGGTGGTCACCGACAGGCGGCGGGTGCTCACCGGGTGGCCGCGGAGTCGGCCGGCGATACGCTCGCGCAGGCGCCGGAAAAGCTCCGACAGCACCGGGTAGCCCAACCCGCCGATCATGAGAGCGCCGGCCAGCGGGAGGATGATCCAGCCGTCGGCGTTGTAGGAGATCAGGCTGTCCGAGCGCAGGCCGAAGCCCGCGTTGTTGAACGCGGAGATCGCGTGGAAGATGCCCTCCCACACCGCGCGCAGCGCCGTCATGTCGTAGCCGATGTAGAAGCGCAGGCCCACGATGACGGCCACGACCGTCTCGAATAAAAGCGTGAGGGCCAGCGTGGCCAGCAGCGTGCCGCGGATGCTGCCCTGGAAGATCGGGCGGCCCTCGGCGGCGGTGGAGAAGCGCGAGCGCAGCTTGACCCGCCCCGTGATGAGCATGCCCGTCAGCGAGGTGATGCTCATGATGCCCAGGCCGCCGGCCTGGATGAGGCAGAGCACGATGATCTGGCCCCACAAGCTCCAGTGGCTGCCGGTGTCCTCCACCACGAGCCCGGTCAGGGTGGTGGCGGAGGTTGCCGTGAAGAACGCGGCCATCGGGTCGGTCATGGTGCCGTCGGCCGAGGCGAACGGCAGACACAGCAGGAGCGTCCCGCCCAGGATGAGGGCGAGGAAGCCTGCCGCCGTCAGCTGGGCCGGGCCCAGCCAACGTGAAGAGGTTTTATGATCCACTGACGGGATCTTAATCCAGCGGAGCCGCCGCCGACACCGCTAGACGGGTTCGATCGGGTTGCCCTGCCACACCGTGCCCGCCGGGACCTGGTCCCCGCGCATCATCAGCGAGCCCGGCCGCACCGTCGCGCCCGCCCCGATCGTCGAGGCCGGCAGCGCCACCGAGTGCGCCGCGAGCGTCGCACCCTCCTCGATGGTCACGGTGTCCAGGCTCATCACGCGGTCCTGGAACAGGTGCGTCTGCACCACCGTGCCCGGGCCCACGCTCGCGCCGCGGCCCACCACGCACAGATCCGTCTCCGGGAACCAGTAGGAATCCACCCACGCGCCCCGGCCCACCTTCACGCCGAGGGCCCGCAGCGCGAGGTTCATCTCGCCCGTGCCGTAGGCGTGGACGAAGAACCACGGCGCGGCGACCAGCTCGATGAACTGGTCCTGCAGCTCGTTGAGCCAGACGAACCAGCTGTACAGCGGGTGCTCGCCCGCCACGTGCCGGCCCACGCAGACCCACTTGGCCACGCACGCCATCGCCACCGCGCCCGCGCCGCAGGCCATGTAGATTAGCCCGCCCAGCGCGTAGGCCCAGAAACCGAGCTCCACCAGCGCGTAGTGGACGCCCACCACGAACGCCGCGACGAGCATAGCGTTGCCCATCGGAGCGAGCAGCCGCATCGTCTCGATCACGCCGCGCTTGCGCTTCACGCTCGCCGAGGGCTTGTACGTCAGGGACTCGCCCCCGGCCGCCTCCACCTCCACGCGGCGCATCCGCTCCGGAGGGGAACCCCACCAGTTCGAGCCCGCCTTCGACTTCTTCGGCGTCGACGACAGCACCGCCACCAGCGAGTTCTTCGCCAGCTTGCGCCCCGGCATCGTGATGCCGGAGTTGCCCACGAAGGAGCGCTTGCCCACGGTCGTCTCGCCCGTGCGCACCCAGCCGTGGCCCAGCTCGTAGGTGCCCACCAGGGTGTCGTCGGCCAGGAAGGCGCCGTCCTTCACCGTGGTCAGCTTCGGCACCAGCACCGCGGTGGAGATCTCCACGTCGCGGCCCACCGTCGCGCCCAGCGAGCGCAGCCACGCCGGGGTCAGAGCGCCCGCGTAGAGGGGGAAGAGGCGGGTGCGGGCGTCGTCAAGCAGGCGCGTGACCGTCCACAGCTTCCAGCCCTGCCGCGAGCGCACCGGGGCGACCCCCGGGTGGATGCCGCGCGAGAGCACGCGCACGCCCAGCCACGTGAACACTATCGACGCCCCGAGGTAGCACAGCCCGCCCAGCGGCGCGAAAAGCACCGCGCCGACCGCGGGGTGGCCCCCGGTGAGCCGGATCAGCCCCAGCACCACCGCGACGCCCACCGCCAGCGCGGCCACCGGCATCACGGCCAGGGCCAGCGAGGTCAGGCCGTAGGCCCACACCCACAGGCGGCGCCGCGCCGGGCGGTGGTCCGGGAAGCGGTGCTTCGAGCGGCCCACCTTGCGCGCCGGCGAGCCCGCCCAGCGCGCGCCCTTCTTCACGGGCTTGTCGCCGGTGACCGTCGAGCCGGCCTCGATGTGGGCACCGGCGTGGATGTCCGTGCCCGGCATGAGCGTCGAGCGCGCGCCCACGCGGGCCTCCTCGCCGATGGACACGGCGCCCACGCGCAGGATGTCGCCGTCGAGCCAGTAGCCCGACAGGTCCACCTCCGGCTCCACGGCGGCGCCCGGGCCGAGGGTGAGCAGGCCCGTTGTCGGGGGAAGCGTGTGCAGGTCCACCCCGCGGCCCACCTTCGCTCCCAGCAGGCGGGCGAAGTAGGCCACCCACGTCGAGCCGGAGATGTTCAGCGCGCCCGAGGCGTGCACCCAGCGCTCCGCGGCCCAGAGACGCAAGTGGGTCGTGCTGCCGCGCGGGTAGTCGCCGGGGGTGATGCGGCCGCGGATCAGCCGCACGCCGAGCGCGCCCACGTGCAGGCGGCCCAGCGGGGTGCACAGCACGACGAAGAGCACGGCGAGCGCCGCCCAGCTCAGGTGCACGAGGCCGAGCGCGTTGGCCACGATCGCCCACCACGTGACGTAGGTGGCGGCCTGCAGCGTCATCGCCGGGACCTGGATGAGGGTCTGCGCCAGCCGGGTGCCCGCGCCGACCGGGGTGACGTGGCGCTCCCGGGCGGTCTGCGCCGGGGCGCAGAGCGCGTCGATCCACGTGGCCAGGGCCTCGAGGCGGGGGTGGTCGTAGAGGTCGCGCACCGCGATGGTGGGCACCCGCTCGCGCAGGCGCGCCACCAGCGTCGCCGCCGCCAGCGAGGAGCCGCCGAGCGCGAAGAAGTCGGCGTCGCGCGACTCCACCGGGGCGCCCAGCACCTCCAGCCACACCTGCGCCAGCCAGGACTCCGTCTCGGTCATGCCCTCGACCTCCGCGGAGGCGGGCAGCGGCCACGGCAGGGCTTTCTTGTCCACCTTGCCGGAGGTGCGCACGGGCAGCTCCTCCATGACGTGGATGCGGGGCACGAGCGCGGCCGGCATGAACTCGGTGAGGCGCTCGCGCGCGGCGGCGACGTCCCAGGGCTCGTCGGGGTGGTCCAGCGAGACGTAGCCGACCAGCGCCTTGTCGCCGGCGCCGGTGGTCTGCACCGCCACAGCAGAGTTGTACACGCCGGGCAGGGAGGCGACGTTGGCCTCCACCTCGCCGAGCTCGATGCGCCGCCCGCCGATCTTGACCTGGTCGTCGGCGCGGCCGATGAAGCCCAGGCCGGCGTCGGTGACGCGGACGTTGTCGCCCGTGCGGTACGCGCGCTCCCAGTCGCCCAGCGGGGCGTACTTCTCCGCGTCCTTCGCCGGGTCGAGGTAGCGGGCCAGGCCGACGCCGCCAATGACCAGCTCGCCCCCCGCGCCGGGCTCGCTTTCCAGCACGGTCAGGTCCCAGCCGTCGAGGGCCCAGCCGATGGTCACCGGCTCGCCCGGGGCGAGCTTCGCCGCCGAGGCGACGACGGTGGCCTCGGTCGGGCCGTAGGTGTTCCACATCTCGCGGTCGGGGGTGGCCAGGCGGTCCACCAGCTCCTGCGAACAGGCCTCGCCGCCAACGATGAGCAGGCGCACGTTGTCCAGCGCCTCGGCCGGCCAGAGCCCGGCCAGGGTGGGCACCGTGGAGACCACGGAGATGTCCCGGCGGATCAGCCACGGGCCGAGGTCCTGGCCCGAGCGCACCAGGGAGCGCGGTGCCGGCACGAGGCAGGCGCCGTGGCCCCAGGCCAGCCACATCTCCTCGCAGGAGGCGTCGAAGGCCACCGACAGCCCGGCTAGCACGCGGTCGTCGGGGCCGAGCGGCTCGTCCTGGCAGAACAGCCGGGCCTCGGCGTCGACGAAGGCGGCGGCGCTGCGGTGCGTCACGGCCACGCCCTTCGGGGTGCCCGTGGAGCCGGAGGTGAAGATGATCCAGCAGTCGTCGTCGAGGTGGGGCAGCTCGGTGTCCCCGCCGTGGCCCCTGCGCGGCGGGGTGAGCGAGCGGAAGCCCTCGTCGGTGAAGATGCCGTCGATGGCAGCCTCGCCGAAGACGATCTCGGCGCGCTCGTCGGGGTCGTCGGCGTCGACGGGCACGTAGGCGCAGCCCGCCCACATGGTGCCCAGGATCGCGATGTAGAGCTCGCGCGTGCCGGAGGTCATGCGCACGCCGATGCGGTCGCCGCGGCGGATGCCGTGGCGGTGCAGCTCGGCGGCGACGTCGCGCACGCGCTCGAGTAGTTCGGCGTAGGTGAGGACGTCGCCGTCGTCGATGGCCGCGGCGTCGGGGTAGGCCGTGGCGGTGGCCGTGAGGACGTCGATAAGCGTGCGTGGGGGAGGGGCGAGGTGGCTTCGTTGCAGCTTATCGGTGGTGCTCATGGCTCCCTAGGATAGTGGGAGTTTGTGGACGGCCAAAATAGTTGGTAGTAGACCAGTAATTTTATTCGGTGTCCTGCGTGTCCTGGGCGTCCTGGTTGTCCTGCAGGATTGCCTTCGACAGCTTCTTCAGGCTCTTGAGGTGCTTATGAGAGGTCGCGTCGAGGGCGCGCTCCTCCGCCGCGGCGACGTTCGCCGCCAGCTCCGCCTGCGCCTTGCCGCCCTTCTTCGTCGGGGAGACGATCTGGCGGCGGCGGTCCTTCGGGTCGCGCTCGCGCTTGACCCAGCCGTGGGTCTCCAGCGAGTCGATGAGCCGCACCATGTCGGAGGCGTCGATGGCGAGCAGTTCGGAGAGCTGGGTCTGCGAGCAGGGGCGCTCCGCCACGCAGGTGAGGATCCAGAACTCGCGCATCGTCGCGTTGTGCGCGGCGAGGGTGCGCTCGACCTCGTCCTTCGTGTGGCGGCGGACCCGCTCGATCTGGAAGGAGGGTGACTTGGTCAGCGCGGAGGGAAGCTCGACGAATGTGGCCATACGCCCCAACTTAGCGCGCGGCCGTGGAGGAGTAAAACAGTTGGCCCCTCCAACGATTCGCGCTTGTCGACGCCCTACTTCTGCGTCGGGAGCCCCGCGTCGAGCCAGGCGGTCGTGCCGCCCTTGACGTTGATCGCGTTGTCCCAGCCAAGGGCCTGCTCGAAGTATTCGCAGGCCTGGGCGGAGCGGCCGCCGGAGTGGCAGATGATGTAGGCGTCGCGGTCGGGGTCGATCTGGGTGTAGAGGGAGGTGAGCTCGCTGAGGGGGAGGTTGACCGCCCCGGCGGCGTGGCCAGCGGCGTACTCGTCGCGCTCGCGGACGTCGATGATCTGTGCGTCGGAGGGGACTTCCTGGACGGTGACGTTTCTCATGTGCGCGATGCTACAGGCGTGGCGTTGGGCGCGCCGTCGCAAAAAGGCTAAAGTTGCAATTGAGACTTTAGTTTACGGTCCCGGGTTGCCCGCCCGGCGGCCGACGACCCGAGGAGTTGACGCAATGAAGCGCACCCGCACAACCGTCCTGGCCGCGAGCCTCGCAGGGGTGCTCGCGCTCGCCGCCCCCGCCGCGATCGCCCCGGCTGCCGGCGCGGCCGACCTTCCGGCGGAGACGACCGCCGCCACCGGCGAGGAGTACTTCCTCAACCAGGAGGGCACCCACTACGTCCCCTCCGCTGACGCCGTGGCGACCCCGTTCGCCGAGCTCGACAGCGCGACCCGCGAGAAGTCCGTCCCTGTCGACGCCGCCGAGGCCGCCGGCCTGAAGGGCGTGAGCGGCGCGGACGCCGCCGCCGAGTCCCCGGCCAAGGAGGTCACCCCGGCCGGAGACGGCGCCCCCGCCGAGCGGCCCTTCTCCAAGGACGACGTCTCCGCCGACTCCGAGCACCCCGTCGCGGCCGGGCTCATCGCCCTGCCCTCCGTGCTCTCGATCGACGGCAGCACGTACTACCTCAACGCCGACGGCGAAACCTACGTCACGGACATGGAGCGCATAGGCGCCGAGCCCACCGAACAGGAGCGCGCCGCCTCCAACGACCTGCTCTCGCGCAACAGCGCCGAGGTGGGCCGGCAGGCGATCGCCGAGGCTAAGGCCGGAGGCGCGGCGGCCCCCGCGCCCGCCGCGGGCGTGCAGGTGAGCAACACCGCCCAGGACGCGCCGGCGCCGGCTGAGGCAACTACGGCGCCCGCTGCAGACACCTCGGCCGAGGCCCGCGGCATGGCCGCGCAGACCGGCTCCAACACCGCCGCCCGGGCCCTTGCCGCCCTCCTGGTCGCCTCCGTCATCGGCGCCGCCGCCTTCGCCTTCGGCCGCCGCCGCCTCATCTAGGCCGCGCCGGGGAGGAAACCGGGCCCCGACGCGCTACCTTTTTCCCATGCGTCCGCACTCGGTGAACCCCCATGGCTGACCCCGGTTACCGCCCGCGCGAGACCCCGCTGGCACCGCTGGTGCCGGCGGCCCCGCGCAGAACCCGCCCTCCGCGGCGGGTTTTTGTGCTGCGCCGCGTCGTCGCGCTTCTGGTGCTTCTGCTCGTCCTCGTCGTGGCGGTCCGCGCCTGCGGCGGGCCCGATGGGCCGGCGGGGGAGGGCGCTGCGCCGTCGGTGTCTTCCACTGTGTCCCCGCCTTCGTCCCCGTCGCCCTCGCCCAATACGGCCGCACCCTCCCCGATCGCCGCTCCGGCGTCGACAAGCGTTGCCGAAAGCCGCCCGGTGGAGATGGCCGTGCCCTCGATCGGGCTGCGCGCCGGGTTCGAGGCGGGCGACTGCCGCGTCGTCGGGGAGGCCCTGGACCCCGCGACCCTGCGCGAGGCCTGCGCCTACACCTCCCCGGACCGCCCATACTCCCTGCCCGGTTCCGCCGCGCGCGACGTCGTGGTCATCGCGGGGCACACGGGCGCCGGCGTGCCCGCCGTGTTCAATTCGCTTTACGACGGCCGGGCCAAGCGCCACAACGTCTCCATCGGCGACGTCCTCTACCTGCGCACGGAGGCCTCGGGCGGCGACTGGCTGACGTACGTGGCCACCGATCTGCACGAGCCGAAGAAGGACGGGCTCGCCGAGTCTGCGGAGATCTGGGGCACGGGCGCTACCCCGGGCCGGCTGCTGACCATCAGCTGCATCCAGCCCGCCAACCCTCTCGCGGACTCGGTGCAGAACGCTGTGGTGGGCTGGCGTTTCGACAGAGTTGTCAGTGAGGAGCAGGTCAGGGCCAACATGGGCGAGTAAGGTGCCCCCAAATTAGGGCAGGGGCGGGTGTTGTCTGTGTGACTGATGTGATTTCAGTGCATCTGAGTTACATTGGAGCGTGACCCTCAACCCTCACTTGAGACTTGATGCTCGGTGGGGTCCCGCGCCCAACGTCCTGGAGCCAGCCATGAAGAACCTCGCCACAACCCTCCCCGCCCTAGCGCTGACCGGTGCGCTGACCTTCGCGGTCGCTCCCTCCGCCGCAGCGCAGTCCGCAGAAGGCGGCAGCAGCGCCGCTGCCACCGAGAGCAGCGCCGCACTGCCCGCCCCCGCCCCGGGCCAGGAAGACCTGCCCCACCTCAAGACCTGGGAGGCGGGCGGCGAGGCCGGCAACTACAAGGACGCCGTCTGGTACTACCACGCCGACCGCACCCACGTCGTTGCCGACGTCAAGAACGTCAACGCCGACATCGCCGCGCTCGGCGAGGACCAGATGACCACCAAGGAGTTCGCCGACGTGGCCGGCTACGCGCAGCCCGAGTCCGGCTCGCAGCAGAACAGCAGCAGCCGCGCAGGCACCTCCTCCGAGGCCAGCCAGTCCGGCCTCACCGCCGAGTCCGTGCTCAAGCTCCTCGCCACCTCCTCCACCCAACCGATGCTCCCGCTCGCCATCGTCGGCGACACCGCCGGCCAGATCAACGGCCAGGAGTGGTACTACAACCGGGACATCAACTTCGTGGTGAACTCCCGCGAGCTGGTGGACAAGGACGTCGCCGGCGGTCAGGGCGGCGTCATGCTCACCGTCGACTTCGCCCGCCAGCTGCAGCGCGCCCTGCCCATCAACGTCGTCCTCGACCAGGGCTCCTCCGCCGCGACCGTGAGCAACACCGCCGACACCGGTGAGACCAACACCAACGCGAACGGCAACGCCAACGCCGGCTCCAGCGCCAACGGCGCCCTCCCCGGCAGCAGCCTGCCCGCCACCGAGACCGGCAACCAGACCGCCGGCGGCTCCAGCGCCACCCTCGGCGGGGAGACGGCCTCCCAGGTGGTCAACGCCGCCCTCGGCTCCTCCAACGGCATCTCCGCGAACGGCTCGATCGAGGGCGGCAGCTCCGCCAGCGACGCCGCCCGCCTCGCCCTCGTCGCCCTGCCGGCCGTGCTCATCATCGGCGGCATCTCCTACTACCTCAACCAGGACGGGCGCACCTACGTGGACAGCTCCTCGCGCACCAGCTCCGCCCCGACCGCGCAGGAGCGCGCCTCCTCGGAGAGCCTGCTGAGCAGCAACCGCCCCGAGGTGCAGCGCCAGTCCCAGGCCGCCCCCTCCATCCAGGTCGCGGCCAACCGCCAAGAGGCCGCCGCCCCGCAGGTCCGCGGCATCAGCGCAGAGACCGGCTCGAACTCCCTGGCCAAGGGCCTGGTGGCGCTCCTGATCGCCTCCGTCCTCGGCGCCGCGGCCTTCCACTTCGGCCGCAAGCAGCTCGTCTAGCGCAGCCGGAGGCGCCGGGTCAGCGCTGAAAGCTTCGGGAACAACGTGACGTGGGCACCCCGCTGGGGTGCCCACTTTCCGTTTTGGGCCGTTTCGGTAGATTTCGCGCCGGAGAGGCATCCTTGAGGGACGAAATGCTCGGCAGGAGGTGCGTGTTGGTCGAGTAGACGCTGAGCTGCACTGCGGTGCGCCCGGCTGGCTTGCATGTTCTCCCGAGCGGGGGCGGGGTGTGCTCCGAGGGGCCGGGTGTTTTTGCAGGGCGCCGGGATGTGGCGCCCAAGGGCCGGGGGTTCGCGCAGCGAAGTGGGGTGCAGCTCGGGGAGAAACGCCATGGTGGTTTCAGGACGGGTTTTTATCGTGGTCCGTGCACAAGCTGATCACGACAGAAAGGAAAAAGCTCGTGTTTGAACACATCCAGAACGCCGCCGATATGGCCCACAACCTCCAGGGGGCGCACCCCATCCAGCACATCCAGGAGTCGGTGCAGAACTTCTTCCGCCCGGCTCCGGAGCCGACGTCCAGCTTCGGGTTGTCGTCGCGCTAACCTGAGCGCGACGAGGTAGCGGGGAGCCGGCCCCCGCTGCACAACGCACGGACAAAGAAATGGGCACCCACCGTGGGTGCCCTTTTCCGTGCTCCGGGTGGCCGGGTGTGGCGTCGAAAAGCCTAGTTCTCGGTCTTGGCTTCCTTCTCGTCCTCGAGGCCCTCGCGGGAGTTGTCGCCGACCTTCTTGAAGTTGTCCAGGGACTCCTGGAAGATGCGCTCGGCCTCCTCGCGGTTGCCCCAGCCGGAGCCCGTGACCTCCTTGTTCGGCTCGAGGTCCTTGTAGTGCACGAAGAAGTGCTCGATCTCGTCCTTGGTGAAGTCGTCGATGTCGTCGATGTCCTGGAAGGAGTCGTAGCGGACGTCGTCGAGGACGCAGAGCAGCTTGTCGTCGCCGCCGGCCTCGTCGGTCATCTTGAACACGCCGATCGGACGCGCGATGACGGTCACGCCCGGGAAGACGGGCTCCGGGGTGATGACGAGAGCGTCGAGCGGGTCGCCGTCGTCGGCGAGCGTGTTGTCGATGAAGCCGTAGTCCGCCGGGTAGGCCATCGGGGTGAACAGGTAGCGGTCGAGGAAGACCTTGCCGGTCTCGTGGTCGACCTCGTACTTGTTGCGGGAACCCTTGGGGATCTCGATGATGACTTCGATGCTCTTGTCGCTCATGTGCGCTCCTTACGTGCTGCAGAGGGTGGAGGAATCTACGGAAAATCATCATACGTGGACTAGTCTTTAGCCCGATGAAGGTATGGACATGGGCAGTCAGCGCGGTCGCCGTCCTCGCGGTCGGAGGGGTCGCGGGCTTTGGGGTGGCCGCGCAGCAGCAGCGGGCGGCGCTCGTCCACGCCCCCGCTTATGAGCTCACCGCGCCCGCCCCGGCGCTCGAGCCCGCAAGCCCCGCGCCTATCGACGCCACCGCGCGCGACGCCGCCCTCGCCGAGCTCGCCGCCGACCCCGCCCTGGCCACCTTCGGCGCCCGGATCTCGTCCGCCGACACCGGCGAGGTGGTCTTTGACAAAGTCTCGGCGGAGCCGCTGCGCCCGGCGTCCTCGACGAAGCTGCTCACCGCCTCCGCCGCGCTGCTCGAGCTCGGCCCCGCCGACACGATCGCCACCGACGTCGTCGCCGGCGCCCACCCCGGCGACGTGGTGATCAAGGCCGCCGGCGACGTGTGGCTGACCGAGGAGAAGATCGACGATCTCGCCGCCCAGATCGGCAGCGCCAACGCGGTCTACGTGGACGTCTCCGCCTGGCCGGAGGAGACGATGCTGCCGGGGTGGAACCCGGAGGACATCGACGGCGGCTACGTCGCCCCGCTCGAGCCGCTCATGCTCAACGGCGGGCGCATCGGCGCCACCGAGGGCGACGTGCCCCGCTCCCACACGCCGGCCCTCGACGTCGCCCGCGCGCTGGCCGACCGGCTCGGCGCCGAGACCGTCGGCTTCGCCCCCGCCCCGGCGGGCGCGGAGAAGGTGGCCGGGGTGGAGTCCCCGAACCTGACCACCCGCCTGCGCGCGATGATGAAGGACTCCGACAACGTCATGGCCGAGGCGATCGGCCGCGAGATCGCCGCGCACCGCGGTACTACCAGCCCCCAGGCCACGCTCGACGTGCTCACCGGGCACGGCTACGACATCACCCACGTCACGCTCTCCGACAGCTCGGGCCTGTCCACCTTCAACCTCATCCCGCCGCGGCTGCTCGACCAGCTGCTCCTCGACGCCGCGCGCAAGGAACCGCTGCGCCCCCTGCTGGCCACCCTGCCCGTCGCCGCGGGCGAGGGCACCCTGCACGACCGCTACGCCGACCTGTCCGGGCGCGGCTGGGTGCGCGCCAAGACGGGCACCCTCGACCAGACCTCCGCGCTGGCCGGGACGGTGACGAGCCGCGTGGGTAACGTCTACACCTTCGCTTTCATGTCCAACGGCAGCGACATCACCGCCGCCCGCGAGGCCATGGACAAGCTCGCCTCGGAGCTGCGGGAGTACTAGATGCAGCCGTTCTGGCCGCGCCGCTCGCCCCACTTCCTCGCCTGCCGGCGCGCCGTGCGCCCGTTTACCGGCCCCGCCGTGATCGGCCTGTCCGGGGGAGCGGACTCCCTGGCGCTGGCCGCGGCTGCCGCCGCGGAGGGCAAGGACGCGCGCGTGGTCGCGGTCGACCACGGCCTGCAGGAGGGCTCCGCCGTCATCGCCGAGCGCGCCGCCGCGCAGGCCCGGGCGTGGGGGCTCGAGGCCGAGGTGGTGCGGGTGCGCGTGCGCGCCGGCAATCTCGAGGCCGCCGCCCGCGAGGCCCGCTACGAGGCGCTGCGCTCCTTCGGCCGCGACGTGTGGGTCGCCCACACCGCCGAGGACCAGGCCGAGACGCTGTTGCTCGGGGCGCTGCGCGGCAACCCCTCTGGCATGGCGCCGAGCGAGGGCGGCATCGTCCGGCCGTTCCTGGGCGTGCGCCGCGCCGACACCGAGGGCGCCTGCGCCGAGCTGGGCGTCGAACCCTGGCACGACCCCATGAACCGCGACCCGTCGTTTCGCCGGGTGCACCTGCGCACCGAGATCATCCCGCAGCTCAGCGAGCTCATCGGCGGCGACGCGGTACCGGCGCTGGCGAAGACGGCGGACCGGATTGCGGAGGAGAGGGCACTGGTGGCGTCGATAAGCGAGCTCTCCGCGACCGACGACTGCGCCGAGCTTGCGCGCGAGCCTGCCCCGATCCGGCGCCGCAGGCTCGTCGCGTGGCTGATCGAACAGGGGGTGGAAGTGCAGGGGGACCAGCTCGAGGCCATCGACGCCCTCGTCACCCGCTGGAGGGGGCAGGGCGGCGTCGCCGTGGGCGGCGGGCGCAGCGTGCGGCGGGCGGCAAACCTGCTGGTGGTTGTCCCCGGCGCCGGGGAAGTGGCAAGATGAGGAAGTTACGCGAGACGCGCGGGCTTGTAAGAAAGGGCACCGATGACCGAGCTTAACCAGGAGCTTAACCACCAGCTGCACGACACCAAGGACTTCAACGTCCCCGCCAACCGCTACGGCGACGACGTGGAGGCGGTCCTCATCCCCGAGGAGGAGCTGCAGGCGCGCATCCAGGAACTGGCCGACATGGTCTCCGAGAAGTACCGCGACGCCGAGCAGGAACTCATCCTCGTCTGCGTACTCAAGGGGGCGGTGTTCTTCCTCACCGACTTCGCCCGCAAGCTCGACATCCCCTGCCAGCTCGAGTTCATGGCCGTGTCCTCCTACGGCAACTCGACCACCAGCTCGGGCGTCGTGCGCATCCTCAAGGACCTGGACAAGGACATACAGGGCCGCGACGTGCTCATCGTCGAGGACATCATCGACTCCGGGCTGACCCTGTCCTGGCTGATGAAGAACCTGCGTGGGCGCCAGCCGCGCTCCCTCAACGTGATCACCCTGCTGCGCAAGCCCGAGGTGCAGACCGCGAAGGTGGACCTGCTCGACATCGGCTTCAACATCCCCAACGAGTTCGTCATCGGCTACGGCCTCGACTACGCCGAGCGCTACCGCGACCTGCCCTACGTGGGCACCCTGCACCCGCGCGTCTACGGCGGCGAAGTCGAGGAAGCCGTCCACGCGGACATCCAGGCGAGCGAGATCTAGGCCACCGGCCGACCGCCTCTGCCACCCTTACTGAACATCACAGAACACAGGACTACATGGACAACAAAAAAGTGCTGCGGTGGGGCCTCACCGGCGCCGTCGCCCTCATCGTTCTCTACCTGTTCACGCTGATCGGGGACGACACCCGCACCTACCAGACGGTGGACACCTCCGTCGCCCTGCAGCAGCTGCAGGACGGCAACGCCGAGAAGGTGCAGATCGACGACCGCGAGCAGCGCGTCCGCATCGACCTGCGCGAGCCCATCACCGTCAAGGAGCGCGACGGCGTCGAATCCGTCATGGCGCAGTACCCCGCGCGCACCACACCCGAGATCTTCGACGCGGTGCGCGACTCGGGGGCGGACTCCTACAAGACCAACGTGACGCAGGAATCCTTCCTCATGTCCATGTTGGGCTTCATGCTGCCGATGATCCTCATCTTCGGCCTGCTGTCCTACTTCATGTACCGCATGCAGGCCGGCGGTGGCATGTTCGGAATCGGCGGCTCCAAGGCGAAGCAGCTGACCAAGGACAACCCCACCAACACCTTCGCCGACGTCGCGGGCGCCGACGAGGCCGTCGACGAGCTGCAGGAGGTCGTCGACTTCCTGCAGAACCCGCAGATCTACGAGAAGCTCGGGGCGAAGATCCCGCGCGGCGTGCTGCTCTACGGCCCGCCCGGAACGGGCAAGACCCTCATCGCCCGCGCGGTCGCGGGCGAGGCCGGGGTGGCTTTCTTCACCATCTCCGGCTCCGACTTCGTGGAGATGTTCGTCGGCGTGGGCGCCTCCCGCGTGCGCGACCTGTTCAAGCAGGCGCGCGACAACGCGCCCTGCATCATCTTCATCGACGAGATCGACGCCGTCGGCCGCCAGCGCGGCTCCGGCATGGGCGGCGGCCACGACGAGCGCGAGCAGACCCTGAACCAGCTGCTCGTGGAGATGGACGGCTTCGGCGACCGCGAGGGAGTCATCCTCATCGCCGCGACCAACCGCCCCGACATCCTCGACCCGGCGCTTCTGCGCCCGGGCCGCTTCGACCGCCAGATCCCCGTGACCAACCCGGACCTGGCCGGACGCCAGCAGATCCTCAAGGTCCACGCCAAGGACAAGCCGCTCGGCCCCGACGCCGACCTCAACGCGCTGGCCAAGCGCACCGCCGGCATGTCCGGCGCTGACCTGGCCAACGTGCTCAACGAGGCCGCGCTGCTCACCGCCCGCATCGGCGGCAACGTGATCACCGCCGACGCGCTGGAGGAGGCCACCGACCGCGTCATCGGCGGGCCGCGCCGCAGCTCCAAGATCATCTCCGAGAAGGAGAAGAAGGTCACCGCCTACCACGAGGGTGGCCACACCCTGGCCGCCTGGGCGCTCAGGGACATCGAGCGCGTGTACAAGGTGACCATCCTCGCCCGTGGCCGCACCGGCGGCCACGCCATGACGGCGCAGGAGGACGACAAGGGAATGTACAACCGCGACGAGCTCTTCGCCCGGCTCGTCTTCGCGCTCGGCGGGCGCGCCGCCGAGGAGCTCGTCTTCGGCGAGCCCACCACCGGCGCCAGCTCGGACATCGAGCAGGCCACCAAGATCGCCCGCGCGATGGTCACCGAATACGGCATGTCCAGCGTCCTGGGCACCGTCAAGTACGGCTCCGAGGACGGCGACCCCTTCTCCGGCCGCGGCGGCGGAGGCTCCCTCGAGTACTCCCCGGCGGTCGCCGAGACCATCGACAGGGAAGTGCACGAGCTTCTCGACGTCGCCCACCAGCGCGCCTACACCATCCTCTCCGAGCACCGCGACTACCTGGACCGCCTGGCCACGGTGCTGCTGGAGAAGGAGACCGTGCGACGCCCCGACCTTGAGGACATCTTCGAGGGCATCGAGCCGCAGGGTTCCGGCCTGCCGGCTGTCGACGCCCGCTTCACCGCCCAGCCCGGCCGCGAGCCCGTGCTCACCCCGGTCGAGCTGGCCGAGGCCCGCGGCGAGGAACCCCCGAAGAAGGTCACCCTCCTGGAGATGTCCCGCGAGGCCCGCAAGCGCCGCACGGCCGAGCGCGGCCAGGCCCCGGCCCTGGACACCATCACCGCCGGCGGCTCCTCCAAGTGGCGCGCCGGAAAGAGCACGGGTGCCGGCCCCGCGGGCGGCTACGGCGGGCCCACGCCCCCGCCCGGCTGGACCTACACAGGCGCCGAGCAGCGCACCGAGGTGCTGCCCGGGCCGGGGACCGACACGCGGGACGCGGAGCAGGCTCAGGCCGAGAACCAGGCCCAGCACCCGGGCGTGCGCAACTACGGCGACGGCGCGCAGCCCGCGCGCCCGCGCCACGCCGCCGAGCCTGACCGAGAGCGCGAGCCGCTGATCGGTTTCCAGCTGCCCGAGAACGAGCGGCCCGGCGAGCCCGACAAGGAGCGCGGCGTGAAGGAGCACGGCCCAAAGGAGCCGGGCCCCTCGGACGCCCCGACGTCGGAGATCCCCCGGGTGGACGCGGGGGACGTCGCCAAGCCTGAGACCACCGAGCTGACCCCGCCGAACCCCCGGGAGGAGGACCCCGATGAGCGAAACTAACTTCGACCGGGAGCGCGCCGAGGCCGCCGTGCGCGAGCTGCTGCTCGCCGTGGGGGAGGACCCCGACCGGCCCGGCCTCGAGGAGACGCCCGCCCGCGTCGCCCGCGCCTACGAGGAGGTCTTCGCCGGGCTGCACACCGACCCCACCGAGGTGCTGAACAAGAGCTTCGCCGAGGATCACAGCGAGCTCGTCCTCGTGCGTGACATCCCGATCTACTCCACCTGCGAGCACCACCTCGTTCCCTTCTACGGCAAGGCGCACATCGGCTACATTCCCGGGCCGGAGGGCAAGGTGACCGGCCTGTCCAAGCTGGCGCGGCTCGCGGACCTCTACGCGAAGCGCCCGCAGGTGCAGGAGAGGCTGACCAGACAGATCGCCGACGCGCTCGTCGAGAAGCTAGGCGCGCAGGCGGTCATCGTGGTCATCGAGTGCGAGCACCTGTGCATGGCGATGCGCGGCATCCGCAAGCCCGGATCCACCACGACGACCTCGGCGGTGCGCGGCGGCTTCAAGACGAACGCCGCCTCGCGCGCCGAAGTCCTGAGCCTGATTAGGAGCTAGAACGTGACCACCGTGCAGGACCTGACGGTGCCCGGCCGCACGACCGTGATGGGCATCGTCAACGTCACCGAGGATTCCTTCTCCGACGGGGGCCGCTGGCTCAACGTCGACGACGCCGTCGAGCACGCCCGCGAGCTCGTGCGCCTGGGCGCCGACATCATCGACGTCGGAGCCGAATCCACCCGCCCGGGCGCGACCCGCGTGCCCGCCGACGTGGAGGCGGCCCGGGTGCGCCCCGTGATCGCGGCGCTGCACGAGGAGGGCATCCGCACCTCCGTGGACACCATGCGCGCCTCCACCGCCCTCGTCGCCGCCGAGGCCGGGGTGGACCTCATCAACGATGTCTCCGGCGGCCTCGCCGACCCGGACATGTACGCGGCGATGGCGCAGACGGGCCTGCCGGTGTGCCTCATGCACTGGCGCGCCGACGCCTTCGTCAACGCCTCCGGCGCCGCCGACCACGGCGGCGACGTGGTGCGCGACGTCCAGCAGATTCTCGCCGCGCTGGCTGACAACGCCGTGGCCGCCGGTGTCGACCCCGCCCAGATCACCGTGGACCCCGGGCTGGGCTTCGCCAAGACCGCCGCGGACAACTGGGCGCTGCTCGCCGCCCTGCCGGAGTTCGTCGCGGGCGAGTTCCCGGTGCTCGTCGGCGCCTCCCGCAAGCGCTTCCTTACCGCCGTGCGCAAGGACCGCGGCCTGGCTCACACCCCCGTGGACGCCGACCCCGCCACCGCGGCCGTGACCGCCCTGTCCGCGCAGGCCGGGGCGTGGTGCGTGCGCGTCCACGAGGTGGCCGTCTCCCGCGACGCCGTCGACGTCGCCGCCGCCTGGAAGAACGGGGGCAGGTAAGTGGCGGACCGCATCGAGCTGAAGGGCCTGAAGGTCCACGCCAACCACGGGGTGCTGCCCCACGAGACCGAGCACGGCCAGGCGTTCAGCCTGGACCTCGTCTGCTGGCTCGACTTCCGCGAGGCGGCCGCGGGCGACGACCTGACCAAGACCGTCAACTACGCCGAGCTGGCCCAGCTGGCCCACGACGTTGCCGCGGGCACCCCGCGCCAGCTCATCGAGACGGTCGCCTCCGAGATCGCCGACACCGCGCTCGCGCGCTACCCGCAGCTGCACGCCATCGAGGTCACGCTGCACAAGCCGCACGCGCCGATCCCGCTCGTTTTCGACGACGTCGCCGTCGTCGCGCGCCGGAGCAGGAAGGCCCGGCCGTGAGGGCGGTCATTTCCGCAGGCTCCAACATGGAGGACTCCCGGGCTCACCTGGCCCGCGTCGCCGCCGAGTTCGCCCCCGACCTCGTCGCCGCCAGCTCCGTTTACGCCACCGCCCCCTGGGGCGGGGTCGACCAGCGCGACTTCCTCAACCAGACATTCATCATCACGCTTGACGACGCCCCCTCCGCCCCCCGCGAGCTTCTCGCGCGCTGCCAGCGCCTCGAGCGCGAGGCCGGCCGCGTCCGCGACGTGCGCTGGGGCCCGCGCACCTTGGACGTGGACATCGTCGGCATCGAGGGCGTGACCTCGGACGATCCGGTGCTCACGCTGCCCCACCCGCGCGCCGCGCAGCGCGCGTTCGTGCTCGTCCCCTGGCTGGAAATCGACCCGGATGCCAAGCTGGGAGGGGAAACGGTGGCCGGGCTCGTCGACAAGCTCGGCCCCCTGGAAGGCGAACAGGAGGTGAGGCGGCTGTGACGCGCACACCCGTGGCGGGCCTCGTCGCGCTCGCCGGATTCTGCACTGCCGCGTCGTTCATCCTCGTGCGGCGCTTCTACGGCATGCTCACGGCGGTGGACCTGACGCTGTCGATGACGCTGTGGATCATCGCGGCCGTGTGCCTGTTCATCGCCTACATGGTGAAGAAGCGCCGCGAGGAGGGCAAGGTCGGGCTGGACCGCTCGCAGCTCAACCCCATGATGGCGGCGAACTTCATGCTGCTGGGCAAGGCCAGCGCGTGGTCGGGGGCCGTGTGCGGCGGTATCTTCGCCGGCCTGCTCGTCTACGTCGCGCCGCGCGCCTCCCAGCTCGCCGCGGCCGGGGCGGACCTGCCCGGGGTCGTCTCGGGCGTGCTGGGCGGCGCGGCGCTGGCGGCGGCGGGCGTGGTGCTGGAGCGCAGCTGCGAGGTGTCGCCCCCCACTGACGGGGAGGCGGTTCAGTAAGGTGTGGGGCATGAGTGCCGAGAATCCGAAGAGTGACAGCGGGAACATCTGGATCGTTCTCCCCTTCGCACTGGCAGTGCTGGGCACGGTGGTCATGCTGTTCACCAACTCGGCCAACATGCTCAAGGCGTCGCTCATCCTCGCCCTGTGGGCGGCGGCCGCCGGCATCATCCTGACCAGCCGGCTGCGCCGGGACCGCGACGAGGCGCAGCGCGCCCTCGCCGACCACGACAGGCGCCACCGCGCCGAGCTCGACGCCGCCAAGGCGCGGGGCGAGGCCGACCGCGCCGCCCTGGCGCTGGCCCGCAACGACGAGGACATCCCCGTCGGCGTGGACGTGGAGGTGCTCCGCGAGATCCAGGCCGAGCTGGCCGCCCTGCGCGCGCAGCTGGAGGAGATGGCGGGGCGCCAGTTCGAGTACGAGCCCGCCGCGCTGCGCGCCGAGGCGCGGCGCATCGCGGAGCTCGGCACCGCCGAGCCAGCCCGCCAGCCCGCGCGCGAACCCGAGGCGGAGACGGTCGTGCCGGAGGAACCGGCTGCCCCCGCCCGCCCCGAAG
>NZ_LS990887.1:1740646-1898256 GCF_900411315.1 Corynebacterium senegalense
GAGCTCCTCGTCGGCGGCGTCAGAGGGAAAGCGCAGCCCGGCCCCTCCTCCGCAGACACGACGAAGCTGCCGCCCGTGCGCGACGCCGCCGAACCGAAGCGCCGGCAGGCCCGCCCCTCCGGCGCCCCGACCTCCGAGGCCATCGCCGGTCGCCTGGGCACGCAGCCGAGTGCCCGCTCCGCGCAGCACAACCCGCTGTCGCAGCTGATCAGTGAGCGGCGCGCCGAGGAGTCGGCGGGCGCCGAGCGCGCCGAGCACACCGGGCACACCGGGCACACCGCACCCACTGCATCCACCGAAGCCGCCCGGCACGCCGAGCCCACCGCGCACACTGCGAACCCGGCGGACAGCGCCGCGCCGAAGCCGGTTGACAAGCCTGTGGAGGAGCCCGCGGACAAGCCCACAGAGAAACCCGCTGCCCCGCCGGCGCCCGAGCAGCGCGGAGGCCGCCGCCGTCGCGACGAGCGTGGCAGCGGCGCGCTGTCCGTCGCGGAGCTGCTCGCGCGCAGCAAGGGTGCCGGGGAGGACCGCGGCTAGATGGCCCCGCGTCTGCGCATCTGCTCGGTCGGGCCGCTGCGCACCAGCCGGTTCGCGGCGCGCCTCGAGCGGGTCGGCCACCACCTGTTCGAGCTGGCCGAGCCCCACGACATCGAGCGCGCCGATCTCGTCCTGCTCGACTCGGCGGACCCTGACTGGGTGCGCGAGCGGGTCTCTGCGCTGGTGCCCTTCGTGCGGCGCCGGCAGATGTTCGTGCACACCTGCCTCGGCGAGGGCGTGCAGCTGCTCGACGACGCCGAGCTCGAGGGCGCGATTGTCATGGCGGCCCACAACTTCTTCGGCGACGCCTGGGTGACCTCCGCCGCCGACGAGGTGGGGGAGACGGTGATCGGGCTGCTCCTCAGCGAGATCGGGGGCATGAGCTTCCCGATCGAGGACGCGAAGCGCGCGGCGCTGCTCGCCGCGCTGCGGCTGCGGGAGCAGGAGGCGGTGCTGCGCCGGGCGGCGTTCGACATGCTCGGGGAGGTCCTGCCCGACACGGAGGTGCTCGCCGCGCACTTTCTCCCCGAGGCGGAGCCCGCGGCCCTGCCGGTGGCGCAGCTCGAGCGGGCGTGGGCCGCGATTGGGGAGCCGAGTGTTGCGCGCCTGTTTGCCGACGCGGAGCGTCGGCAAGCCGAGTGCAGCGGACACCTCGAGGCGGAGCTGTGGGCGATTTCGAAGCAAGACATGGGAAGGCAGGGTTAAGAAGTGGCATTTGAACCTGGGGCGGCGGTCGTGGTGACGGACCCCGCACGCTTGGCGACGTACGGCCGGGCGTTCCGGAAGGTGGGCAAGTCGGTCGTCGTGGTTCCCCTCGGCGAGGGCGTCCACGCCGGGCACGTCCAGCTGATCCGGGCGGCGCGCTCGCTGCTCGGCGCGGTGGTGATGGTGACCTACGCGGGCGAGGAGGTGCCCGACGTCTTCGCCCGCGAGCAGGTGGACGTCGTCTACCACGGCCGCCTCGGCGAGGGCGTGGCGGTGTCGACGGACCTGGACCACCTGGAGGACCCCGCCGAGACGGCGTCCCGGATGGGCGCGCTCATCGCCGCCGTCAACGCCGCGCACGCCACGGACCTGGTGCTGGGCGAGAAGGACTTCGAGCTGCTCGTCGCCCTGCAGAGGGCGGTCTCGGCGCTGCGCGTGGAGGTGAAGCTGCACAGCGTTCCCACCGTGCGCACCGCGGACGGGCTGGCGATGTCGCTGCGCAACGCGGCCGTGCCGCCGGAGCTGCGCGAGGCAGCCCTGGCGCTGCCCGCGGCGCTGACCGCCGGAGCCCACGCCGCGGAGCGCGGCGGCGAGGTGGTGCTGGAGACGGCGCGAGGCGTGCTCGCCGCCGCCGGCGTGGAGCCCGCCTACCTGGAGCTGCGCAACCTCGCCTTCGGCCCCGCGCCCAGCGAGGGCGACGCCCGCCTGCTGGGCGCGGTGGAGCTTGGCGGGGTGCGGCTGGTGGACAATGTTGGGGTGCCCGTCGGCATCGGGTTCAGCAACCTCGAGGCCTGAGCGGGCCGTGGGGGCCGTGGGGGCCGGGGTGTCCGATAAGATCTAGTGCGTCATTGCGCTGCCGTCCCCGGCCTGCCCGCGGCGGGAACGAAACGATCCCGAACTGAGGTACACCCGTGGTCGACCATTCCCTCGCCGCCGCCGTCAACGAGGCCGGCTACAGCAACGTCGAAGGCGTCGGCCGCACCGAGACCTCCGCTCTGTACCGCGCCGCGGCGACAGACGGGACCGCCGTGGAGGTCGAGGAATTCAATATCCCGCTCGCGCCCGCGGCTGTCCACGAGGTGAACAAGCAGGCGGCCCACCTCGGGGCGACCCGGCTGCCCGGTGTGTTCGCGCCCCTGGCGTGCGGGGTCACCGGCGAGGGGAGGCTCTTCGTCGTCCGCGAGGCCGCCGCCGGCACCCCGCTGGGGGAGGTGGCGCGCGAGCGCTTCGCCACCGAGGGGCACTTCAACGCGGCCGAGGTGCTGAACCTGCTCACCCCCGCCGCAGAGGCCATCGACGCCTACGCCGCCGCCGGCACCTCCAGTTTCGTCTCCCGCTCGATCACCCTGGAGCACATGCTGGCGCAGCCCGGGTGTGCCTCCGCGCCCGTGAAGATGTCCTCCGTCGGCCCGACCCCGCAAGCCGCGGGGGCCTCGGCGCTGCACAACAGGGTGAGGTTCATCGAGCTGGTCTCCGACCTCACCGGCCAGCCCATTGACCCCAAGGTGGTCGAGCGCACCGGGACCTGCGCGAACTACCTCCGCGCGCTGGCAGGCGAGCCGGTGGAGGGTTCCGCGTCCCGGCGCCGCGCGATTCTGCCCGCCCCTCCTTCCCGGAAGGCGCGGGACACGCCGCGGGAAGAGAAGTCCCCGTCCGGTCCGTGGCCGTGGGTCATCGCGGTGCTGGCGCTGCTCCTGCTGGCGCTGGCGGCGCTGTGGTGGTGGAGCATCAGCCGCGGTGACGCCTGGGAGGGCGCCGAGGCCGAGATCCAGCAGACCTACCCGGATCTCGTCTCCGAGCGTCAGGGAGGCAAGGGCTGGAAGGGGCTGCGCTGCGAGTCCTCCACCCCGCAACCGGGCCAGGAGGCGAAGATCCGCTGCGCGGACGCCGAGACCGGGGTGAGCGTGGCCAAGTACACCTCGGCGACGGAGCGCAACAGCGGTCTGCCGGGCGTCGATAAGGCGGTGCCCCTTGGGTCCGGGGCCTGCATGATCAACTCGTTCCAGGTCCCCGGGGCCACCCCGCCGGCGTTCGTGATGGCGCCGGTCGACCACGCCGACTACCGCATCCTCATCAACGGCGACAACGCCGAGGAGGACAGGCTCGCGCTGCCGCTTTGCGGCTAGCTGCACGGCTAGAAGCCGGCGAAGTTCTCCACCACCACCTTCGACCCGTCCGGGTAGAAGGCCAGGATCTCGCCCGCGGTCTTCCAGCCAGCCGGGTAGCCGGCCGTGAAATCTGGCCGGTGCTCCAGGGTCGCGCCGGGGCCCTTCGCCACCTGGATGTTGGCACACTCCTGCGCCACCGCGCCGAGGCCGGGGTGGAGCTCGACGGGGCGCAGACCGTGCTCGGCGCGGGCGCGGTTGGTGGCGTCGAGAAGCTGCTACTGGCCGACGGCGGGCGCGGGGGCAACGACGCCCGGCACGAGCCCCGAGTTGCCGGCGTCGATGCCCGGGATGGCGGGCAGGCCGGGGATGCCGGAGAGAAACAGCATGATCGGCGCGGCGAGCGACATGAGCCGGGCGA
The DNA here is from genome assembly GCF_900411315.1 of Corynebacterium senegalense. Taxonomy (GTDB): domain Bacteria; phylum Actinomycetota; class Actinomycetes; order Mycobacteriales; family Mycobacteriaceae; genus Corynebacterium; species Corynebacterium senegalense. Next base: position 1,744,415 of record NZ_LS990887.1, read on the forward strand.
GCAGGTCCGCGGGCAGAGGGAACGGTGGCAGGGCGGGCAGGGCAGGGGGCATGGTGGTCCTCGGCTGTCGGACGGGGTGAGCACTCCCGGTTCCTGCAACCCGAGCGCACCGACTACTCTAGGTGGGCGTGACTACCCAGGACCTTTCAGAGCAGCAGCAGTACCGTCGCGCGAAGCGCCAGAAGCTTATCGATTCCGGCCGCGAGGCCTACCCCGTCGTGGTCGACCGCACCGATTCGCTCAGCGACGTCCGCGCCCGCTACGCCGTCGCCGCCGAGGGCGAAACCGCCCCCGAGGGTGCCACAGTGCTCGAGGCCGGGCAGGAGACGCAGGACGTGGTGGCCGTCGCCGGGCGCATCATGTTCAAGCGCGACACCGGCAAGCTCTGCTTCGCCACACTGCAAGAAGGCAACGGGACCCAGCTGCAGGTCATGCTCTCTCTCGCGGAGGTCGGCGAGGAGGCCCTGACCAGCTGGAAGGAGGATGTCGACCTGGGCGACATCGTCTCCGTCCGCGGCCGCGTCATCGCCTCGCGCCGCGGCGAGCTCTCCGTCATGGCGCAGTCCTGGCACATGGCGTCCAAGGCCCTGCGCCCGCTGCCGGTGGCCTTCGCCGACATGAACGAGGAGCAGCGGGTGCGCAACCGCTACACCGACCTCATCATGCGCGAGGCGGCCCGCGACAACGCCATGACCCGCATCAAGGTCATCGCGGCGGTGCGCAAGTACCTCACCGGCCTGGACTTCGTCGAGGTCGAGACCCCGATGCTGCAGACGCTCCACGGCGGTGCCGCGGCGCGCCCCTTCGTCACCCGCTCCAACGCCCTCGACATCGACCTTTACCTGCGCATCGCGCCCGAGCTCTACCTGAAGCGCTGCGTCGTCGGCGGCATCGAGCGCGTCTTCGAGATCAACCGCAACTTCCGCAACGAGGGCGTCGACTCCTCCCACTCGCCCGAGTTCACCATGCTCGAGACCTACCAGGCGTGGGGCACGTACAAGGACTGCGCCGAGATGACCAAGGGGCTCGTCCAGTTCGCGGCGCAGGAGGTCTTCGGCTCCACGACGGTCACGCTTGCCGACGGCACCAGCTACGACCTCGGAGGCGAGTGGAAGGTGCTGGAGATGTACCCCTCCCTTAACGAGGCGCTGCAGCGCAAGCACCCCGGCCAGCCGGAGGTCACCGTCGACTCCTCGGTCGAGGAGCTCAAGGCGATCGCCGCGGAGATTGGCCTGAAGGTCCCCGAGGGCGAGGGCTGGCTGCACGGCAAGCTCGTCGAGGAGATCTGGGAGCACCTGTGCTCCGACCAGCTCTACGAGCCGACGTTCGTGACCAACTTCCCCGTCGAGACCTCCCCGCTGACCCGCGACCACCGCGAGAAGCGCGGCGTGACCGAGAAGTGGGACCTCTACGTGCGCGGCTTCGAGCTCGCCACCGGCTACTCCGAGCTCGTCGACCCGGTGATCCAGCGCGCCCGCTTCGAGGACCAGGCCCGCCTGGCCGCCCACGGCGACGACGAGGCGATGGTTCTCGACGAGGACTTCCTCGCCGCGATGGAGCAGGGCATGCCCCCGACAGCCGGAACCGGCATGGGCATCGACCGCCTCCTCATGGCCCTGACCGGCCTGGGCATCCGCGAGACCGTCCTGTTCCCGCTGGTCAAGCCCGAGGCGAACCAGCTAACCTAAATTAAACCTGGAGTTTCGCTCACGGTGCCCGTGGGCCTGGTAAGTTTGCGCGCATCTTGCACTCACGCTCGTCAAAAGGAACAGCACGTGGAGACAACTTATCCTGATTTCTACCATGAGGAGTACGACCGCGACGGCCTGCCTATCCGGGAGGGCCGTTGGAGAGTACCTCAGGAGCCGTACGCGGTTGCCCCCAAGAGCAGGATCGTCGCGGCGCTGTTGTTCTACTTCTTCGGGGTGTACGGGGCAGGTAACTTTTACCTCCATCAGACCAATCGAGGGGCTGCCAAACTGGTTCTGTGTTTCGTGGGTCTTTTCGCGATGGTTTTTCGTATAGAGATGGCTTTCGTTCTGATGGCGCTTCTTCTCTGGTGCATAGCTGAGGTGTTTCTTGTGCTCTTCGGCGCGGGCGGTTACGACCGCGACGGCAGGGGAGTGCCCCTCACCTAGGCGTGGCCGTCCGTGCCAGGTTTTGCATGGGCCCTTCCCGCGAACTGAGAAAACGCGGGGAAGGAAGGCTCGTGACGCAAAACGTGGCGCACAGTCGCACATCCCGCCACGTGCGTTCCGCTTGACGGCGCTCCCAGCCTCCCCACCGGCGAATGGTAGTGTTGCCGGGATGTTTCTTTCGCTCAACGATGCAGCGCACCGTGCGCACCCGGGCCAGGCGGAGGTCGGGTAGCGTGCCGGCGTCCCGCCTCCACACAAAGTTTTTTGGCTCCGTCGCACCCGCTGACGCCTGGCCGGAAGGGGGGCGTCGATTAGCGAGTCAGGCCCTGTGGTTCGCCGCCGTCGTCGGGGTGATCCGCGCGGTGCTCGTCGCCCCGGGAGAGAACCGCGGCACCGACTTCGAGCCGATCTGGTTTGCGGTGCAGCGCTACGTCCACGGCGTGCCGGTGTACAACGAGGACTACTCCACGCTGGACCCGCACTACCTCTACTCGCCGGGCGCCAACGTTGTGCTCGCGCCGCTGGCGATGTTCGGCTCGTTCTCGACGGCGCGCTGGGCGATGATCGCGGCGACCGCGCTGTCGGTGGTCCTCGCGATGTGGATCACAGCCCGCCTGCTCACGCGCCGCTGGGCCGCACCGCTGACGCTGCTCGCGGTGGCCGTGTTCTTCAACGCGCCGGAGCCCGTCGTGTCCACCATCCAGTACACGAACATCAACGGCTTCCTGCTGCTGGTCATGGTCCTCTTCGTATGGGCCAGCGTGGCACTCGACGGGCCGGCGCTGCGGCAATTCGCGCGCGGGGAGACGTACCTCGCCGGCGTCCTCATGGCCTACGCGGTGACCATCAAGCCGCAGTTCGTCGTCCTCGTAGCGGTGCCGGTGCTGCTCTGGCAGTGGCCGGTCCTGCTGGTCGCCGCGGCCGCCTACGCCGGGCTGTTCGGCCTCGGATGGGCAACGACCGCCGAGCCGCAGTGGTGGCGCGAGCGCCTCGTGCCCTACCTGGCGCAGCCGCGCTCCTACGACAACGGGTCCCTGCGGGCGGTGCTCGAGCAGCTGGGCTTCGGCCCGGCGGCGCAGACCGCCGCGGTCGTGCTCGTGCTGGCCGTGGTGGCGGTGGCCGTCGCCGCGCTGTTCCGGCTGCGCCACCGAGACCGCGCCGCGTGGGCCTTCTGCACCCTGGGCGCCCTCTTCGCCGGGGTGTTCGTCGGCGGCGGGCTGCTGCAGGGCTACTACGCGATGTGGCTGATCCCCATGTCGATGACCGTCGTGCGCCCGCACGGGCCGATGCGCCGGGTGAGTATGTGGGTCGCCCTGCTGCTCACTCTCGGCGGGATGTCGGGGCTCTTCGTCAACGGGGTGCTGGGCGCCTGGCCGGACAGCTTCGGGCCCACTGTGGGCTGGGTGCTCGTCCCGGTCGTTCTCGCGGTGTGGGGGTTGCGGCAGGGGCGTTCGCTACCGGTGAACACCGCCGCTGAGCAGGGGTGACTCGGCTGCGCGCGGGCGGGCGGCTGGAAAAGCGGGATGGGATGTCGTACCCGCGCGTTATGGTGGGTGACAACTTTTAGCGAAAGGGGAAGTCGTGTTCGAACGGTTTACCGACAGGGCCCGCCGCGTCATCGTCCTCGCCCAGGAAGAGGCGCGCGCGCTCAACCACAATTACATGGGCACCGAGCACATCCTGCTCGGCCTGATTAAGGAGGGCGAGGGCGTCGCCGCCAAGGCCCTGGAGTCGATGGGCATCAACCTCGACGACGTGCGCCGCGAGGTCGAGGAGATCATCGGCCACGGCAGCCAACCGGTGACCGGCCACATCCCGTTCACCCCGCGCGCCAAGAAGGTCCTCGAGCTTTCTCTGCGCGAGGGCCTGCAGATGGGCCACAAGTACATCGGCACGGAGTTCCTCCTCCTCGGCCTCATCCGCGAGGGTGACGGCGTGGCGGCGCAGGTGCTGATCAAGCTCGGCGCCGACCTGCCGCGCGTGCGCCAGCAGGTTATCCAGCTCCTCTCCGGCTACGAGGGCGGCGAGGGCCAGAACCCGGAGTCCCCGCAGCAGGGCGGCGGCTTCGCCGGGGCGGGCGCCGGCGGTGGCGCCATGGGCGGGTCCGGCCCCCGCGGGGGCGGGCAGCAGGGCGAGCGCTCCAACTCGCTCGTGCTCGACCAGTTCGGCCGCAACCTCACGGCCGCCGCGCGCGAGGGCAAGCTCGACCCCGTCGTGGGGCGCGAGAAGGAGATCGAGCGCATCATGCAGGTGCTCTCCCGCCGCACGAAGAACAACCCGGTGCTGATCGGCGAGCCCGGCGTGGGCAAGACCGCCGTGGTGGAGGGTCTCGCCCTCGACATTGCCAACGGCAAGGTGCCGGAGACGCTCAAGGACAAGCAGGTTTACTCGCTGGACCTGGGCTCGCTCGTGGCGGGTTCGCGTTACCGCGGTGACTTCGAGGAGCGCCTGAAGAAGGTGCTCAAGGAGATCAACCAGCGCGGCGACATCATCCTGTTCATCGACGAGATCCACACGCTTGTCGGCGCGGGCGCGGCCGAGGGCGCGATCGACGCCGCCTCGCTGCTCAAGCCGAAGCTTGCCCGCGGCGAGCTCCAGACCATCGGTGCGACCACGCTGGACGAGTACCGCAAGCACATCGAGAAGGACGCCGCCCTGGAGCGCCGCTTCCAGCCCGTCCAGGTCGACGAGCCCTCCGTCGAGGACACCGTCACCATCCTCAAGGGCCTGCGCGACCGCTACGAGGCGCACCACCGCGTCTCCTACACCGACGACGCACTCGCGGCTGCGGCGAACCTCTCGGACCGCTACATCAATGACCGCTTCCTGCCGGACAAGGCCGTCGACCTGCTCGACGAGGCTGGCGCCCGCATGCGCATTAAGCGCATGACCGCCCCCGAGGGCCTTCGCGAGGTCGACGAGCGCATCGCCGAGGTGCGCAAGGAGAAGGAAGCGGCCATCGACGCCCAGGACTTCGAGAAGGCCGCCGGCCTGCGCGACACCGAGCGCAAGCTCGGCGAGGAGCGCTCCGAGAAGGAGAAGCAGTGGCGCGACGGCGACCTCGAGGAGATCGCCGAGGTGGGCGAGGAGCAGATCGCGGACGTGCTGGCCAACTGGACCGGCATCCCCGTGTTCAAGCTCACCGAGTCCGAGTCCTCCCGCCTGCTCAACATGGAGGAGGAGCTGCACAAGCGCATCATCGGCCAGGACGAGGCCGTGCGCGCCGTGTCCCGCTCCATCCGCCGCACGCGCGCTGGCCTGAAGGACCCGAAGCGCCCCTCCGGCTCCTTCATCTTCGCCGGCCCCTCGGGCGTGGGTAAGACCGAGCTGTCGAAGGCGCTCGCCGAGTTCCTCTTCGGCGACGAGGATTCCCTCATCCAGATCGACATGGGCGAGTTCCACGACCGCTTCACCGCCTCCCGCCTCTTCGGTGCTCCCCCCGGATACGTCGGCTACGAGGAGGGCGGCCAGCTCACCGAGAAGGTGCGCCGCAAGCCGTTCTCCGTGGTGCTCTTCGACGAGATCGAGAAGGCGCACAAGGAGATCTACAACACGCTGCTCCAGGTGCTGGAGGAGGGCCACGTCACAGACGGGCAGGGCCGCATGGTGGACTTCAAGAACACCGTGCTGATCTTCACCTCCAACCTCGGCACGGGTGACATCTCCAAGGCAGTGGGCCTCGGCTTCACCGGCAACACCGCCACCGACGCCGACGCTCAGTACGACCGGATGAAGAACAAGGTCCACGACGAGCTGAAGAAGCACTTCCGCCCCGAGTTCCTCAACCGCATCGACGAGATCGTCGTCTTCCGCCAGCTCACGCAGGACGAGATCGTCGCGATGGTCGACCTGCTCATCGGGCGCGTGGACAAGAACCTCGCCGCCCAGGACATGGGCATCGAGCTGACGGACAAGGCGAAGAACCTGCTCGCCGTGCGCGGCTTCGACGCGGTGCTGGGTGCCCGCCCGCTGCGCCGCACCATCCAGCGCGAGATCGAGGACGTTCTGTCGGAGAAGATCCTCTACGGCGAGATCGGCGCCGGTGAGATCATCACCGTCGACGTGGAGAACTGGGACGGCGACGTCGAGGCGGCCCGCGCCGCGCGCGGCAAGGCCGCCGAGGGCGCGACGTTCACCTTTACCCCGCGCCCGCGTCCGCTTCCCGCCGACACCTTCGACGAGCAGCTTGACGACGTCGAGGTCCGCGACGTCGAAGACAGCCCCGCGCAGCCGGAGACCGTGGTCCCCGACGCGCCCGCCGAAACCGCCGACGGCGGCGAGGAGGACGGCGGAGCCACACCGCCCCCGGCCGGGGCAAGCCAGCCGCTGTAACCCAGCCGATGTAGGGTGAACGCGAAAAGCGCCGCCCGGGAACCCCACGTCAGGGGCCCGGGCGGCGCTTTTGTTGCGCGGCTAGAACTGGCCGCAGTTCGAGGCAGCCGGCACCCCGTTGAAGCGGTCGGTCAGCCACTGCATCGATGGGACCGCCTGCGTGAAGATCCCCGCGGCGTGGTTGGCGCCGATCTTCAGCGGCGGGTAGAAGGCCGGGACGTTCTCGTTCATCAGGGAGGCAGGAACCCCCGCCGTGCAGTAGTCGCGGGCGAGCTGGATGGCCTGGGGCGTGGGCACGAGGTCGTCGTTGCCGCCGGTGGTGACCATGATGGGGGAGGCGGGGGAGCGGCGGCCGAGTTTTTGGGCGTCGAAAAGCGCCTTGATCTCCGGCTCCCGCGCGGCGATCTCGGCGAGCGACTCGCCGGTGCTGGTCAGCGTGCGCGAATCGGTGAGTGCCCACCGCAGCGCGCCGTCGGGGATGCAGGAGGAGGCGGTGGAGTCCAGGAAGTTCCGTCCGCGGTCGTTGAGGTATTCGCCCACGACGGTGCTGAGCTGCGGGTAGCGGTCCGCCCAGCCGTTTAAGGCGTAGCCCAGGACCGCCGCGATGGCCGAGTGGTCGACGCCCTGCATCGTGGCGAAGAGATCCGCGGGCGGCGCGCCGGCGATGGTACCGCGCAGGTTGAGCTCGGGGGCGTAGGTGGGCTGCAGCTCGGCGGCCGCCGCGGCGGCTCCGCCGCCCTGGGAGTAGCCGGAGAAGGCGACCGGGTCGCCGGCGGGGACGACGGCGCGTGCGGCGTCGATGACCGCATGGCCCTCCTCGTCGTGGAGGACGTAGGTGTGGGGCCCGGGGGGTCCAAGCCCGATGTAGTCCACCACGACGACACGCATGCCCAGCAGGGCAGCGGCGTGGTAGCTGGCCAGCTCGTAGTTGATGCCCAGCGCGGGGCCGGCGAGCTGGAGCTGGGCCGTCAGCCCCGGCCCGCGCGAGGGGGCGCAGGCGTCGCCCGACCCGCGGGTGCCGGGGGCGAAGATGACGGTCGGGGTGGGGCCGGCGCCGCGCCAGGGGTTGGCGGGCTCGATGACGAAGCCGGAGGTGGCCACCGCGTCGCCGTGGACGGTGGTGGAGGTGTAGAGGATTTTCTTGGCGTAGCCGGGGAAGTCGGGTCCGAGGACGTTGAGCAGGTGCGGCGCCGGCTGGGTGCGCAGGAGGGTGCCGGGGGCGCCGAGATCGGCAACGGGGTCGTCGTAGAAAGGGTCGTAGCCGGCGACCGGGTTGCCGGCGGGGGTCGTGGCGGCGTGGCGGAGGCCGTCGAGAAGCTGCTGGGGGCTTGAACTTTGGGCGGTGGCGGGGGCGGTGCTCAGGCCGAGCACGACGGTGGCGAGGAGCGAGGCGAGGCGGTTTCGAGTCGACATGCTCGAAGCCTACTAAGGTAAGCAAAGCAAAATGTTTATGTTTCGGATATTTATTCTCCGGGCCGCTCTCTCTAGTGCATCATCGCGAGGCTGAGCGCCATCACCGCCATGCCCGCCATGACTCCGTAGACCGAGTGGTGGTGGTGCCCGGTGTGGATCGCGCTGGGCAGCAGCTTGTCGAAGCTGATGAACACCATGATGCCCGCCACCGCCGCGTAGGACAGGCCGAGCGTCGACGGGCCGATGAAGGGCAGGAGCAGCAGGAACCCGACGGCGGCGCCGAGCGGCTCCGCCAGGCCGGACAGCGTCGCCCAGCCGGCGGCGCGCCACCTGCGGCCCGTCGCCTCGCGCAGCGGGGCCGCCACCGCGATGCCCTCGGGGATGTTGTGGATGGCGATCGCCAGCGCGATCGGGGCGGCCACCACCGGGTCGGCGAGCCCCGCCATGAAGGTGGCGAAGCCCTCCGGGAAGTTGTGCAGGGCGATGGCCGCGCCCGTCATCAGGCCCGCCTTGGCCAGCCTGGAGGCGCCCGGGGAGTCGTGCTCCTCGTGCGGGTTGACCTCCTCCGGCACCAGGCGGTCGATCACGGCGATGAGCGCCACCCCGGCGAAAAACGCCGCCACGCCCGCGGCCTCGCCGACCTCCTCGATGCCCTGCGGCAGCATCTCCACCAGCGAGATGTAGACCATCACCCCGGTGGAAAAGCCCAGCGCCCCGGCCAGGAACCGGTTCGAGGGGGCGGCCTGCAGCGCAACGATCAGCCCGCCGAAGCCGGTGGACAGCCCGGCGAGCAGGGTGATCCCGAAGGCGACCGCGACGGCCTCCCAGCCGTATCCCGCCAGAGCATCCATACCGGAACACTCTAGCCGCCCACCGCGCTAGACTTGTCCGCCATGGGCATCCTCTACCGCGACAAGAAGAAGCTGGGCAAGAACTCCTGGCTGAACATCTCCAAGTCGGGCGCGTCCGTGTCGACGAAGGTGGGGCCCGTGACCCTGAACTCTCGCGGCGGGGTGTGGGTCAACCTGCCCGGCGGCATGGCCTACCGGGGCAGGTGGAAGTAGCCGGACTCGTCCTGCTCGGCGAGGTTGTCGTCGAGAAGCGAATAGAGGGCGCGGGAGAGCTGGGCCTTGTCGGGCCACAGGACGTCGATCGCTGAGGCGTCGACGGGGCCGGGCGACTCGCGCAGCAGCTTCATGATCTTGCCGCGGACCTGCCGGTCCGTGCCCGCGAATTTCTGCACCTTCTTGCGCTTGAGCTCCTCCGCGGTCGGGGCGGGCCTGCCGGCGGCGACCCACGCGCAGTCGCTCTCCAGGGGGCACTCGCCGCAGCGCGGGTTCGCCGCGGTGCACACCAGCGCCCCGAGCTCCATCAGCCCGGCGGAAAAGACGGGGCCGTCCTCGGCGGGAAGCAGCGCGGCTACGTCGGCTAGCTCGCCCTTGCGCGGGGTGGCCAGGAAGGTTGCCTCGACCGCGCGGGCGTAGACGCGGCGCACGTTCGTGTCCACCACCGCGACGTTCGCGCCGAAGGCGAAGCAGGCCACGGCGCGCGCGGTGTAGTCGCCGATGCCGGGCAGGGCCAGCAGCTCGTCCACGTCCGAGGGCACGGCGCCGCCATGCTTCTCGAGGATCACCCGGGCGCACTCCACAAGCCGCAGCGCCCGCCGCGGATAGCCCAGCGACCCCCACGCCCGCAGCACCTCGTCGGGGGAGGCCGCGGCGAAGGCGGCCGGGGTGGGCCAGCGCCCGATCCACTCGCGCCACACCGGGGCCACCCGGGCCACCGGCGTCTGGTGGCTCATGACCTCGCTGAGCAGCACTCCCCACGGGGTGGTGCCGGGCTCGCGCCACGGCAGCGGGCGGGCGTGGGCGCGGAAGTAACCGATCACCTGTTCCTGTCGAATCACAATAGGTGCCACAATAGTGTCCATGATTGAAGCAACGACACCCGCCGCCGTGTGGGACCAGCTCCTCGCGGGCAACGCCCGCTTCGCCGACGACTCCGTGGAACGGCCCAACTCCGACCGCAACCGCCGCGAGGAGCTGCGCGGCGGGCAGGCCCCCGTGGCGGCCATCCTCTCCTGCTCCGATTCGCGCGTGCCCGTCGAGATGCTTTTCGACGCCGGCCTCGGCGACATCTTCGTCATCCGCACAGCCGGCGGCTGCGTCGACGCCGCCGTCTCCGGTTCCCTCGACTTCGCCGTCGAGACCCTCGGGGTGAAGCTGGTCATCGTGCTCAGCCACGAGGCCTGCGGCGCGATCGGGGCGGCGATCAAGGCCGTCGACGAGGCGGAGGTGCCTCTCGGCCTGCAGCGCGTCTTCGTGGAGAAGATCGCCCCCAGCGTCATCGAGGCCAAGGCCCACGGGCGGGCGGAGCGCTCCGAGGTGGAGAAGGCCCACGCCGGCATCACCGCCGAGCACCTCGTCGACCGCATCCCCGCGCTCCAGGCGGGCGTGAAGGAGGGCACGCTCGGCATTGTGGCCGCCCGCTACCGCCTCGAAGACGGCCGCGTCGAGACCGTTTCGGAGCATCTCGGCCGCTAAGGTTGAGGTCGTGACGTACCCATCCCCAGACCCCAGGAACGACCGCAGGCCGCTGCCGCCCGAGATCTACATGCGCCGCCGCGTCGCCGCGCTCGCGATCCTCCTGCTGCTCATCGTCCTCGTCGTGTGGGGCCTGACGGCCGCGGCGCGCTCCGGCTCGGGAAGCTCCGAGACCACCACCGCGCCGGCGACGGAGAACATCACGACGGAACCGACGGTGCCCGCGCCCAGCGACTCGACCACCTCGTCCGCCTCGGCTTCCCCGACGACCTCGGGCTCGCCTTCGTCCACGCAGCCGACGACCGCCGCGAGCTCCACCAACGCCGCGGCGGGCAAGAAGACCTGCGAGCTGAAGGACCTGAGCATCACGGCCCGCACCAGCGAGCCCAGCTACGCGGCCGGGGAGCAGCCCACCTTCTACATGAGCGTGGAGAACCCGACCGCCGCCGACTGCGTGGTGGACCTCAACGCCCAGCAGCTGCGTTTCGAGGTTTACGACATGGCCTCCAACGAGCGCATCTGGTCCGACACCGACTGCCACCCCGCGGTTGTCACCGGGGAGGAGACCTTCGCGCCCGCCAAGGCCCGCGACTTCGAGGCCATCTGGTCGCGCAAGGATTCCCAGCCGGGCCGCTGCTCCGACCGCCAGGAGGTCCCGGCCGGCTCCTACTACCTCCACGCCGTGATCGGCGACCACGCCTCGGCCCCGGCCGACTTCACCCTGCGCCCGTAGCCGGGCGCCCGCTCAGGCGAAGCGCCGCAGGCCGTCGTAGATGTGCCGCGCCCACAGGGGCGAGACGTTCTCGGCGGCCGCGATGTCGTCGAGCTCCGCGTTGACCAGGTTCGGCAGCTCCCCGAAGGCCGAGACGACGCGGTCCATGAGGAACTTCTGCACCCGCGGGATGCGCGACAGCGCCCGGTAGCCGCGGGGCACGACGTCCTGCATGAGGTTCTCCTCCGTCGCCGGCAGCCCCAGCGCCCGGGCCAGGGTGGCGGCGTTGAGCAGCTGCGAATCGGGCAGCGCCGCGAGCGCCGCCATCGACTCGGCGACGGAGTCGTCGTCCGGGATGGTGGCGGCGGCGATGTAGTCGCGCACCAGCATGTCGATCTCGTCCGCAGAGCCGCGCAGCTCCGAGAGCTGGAGCGTGAGCTGGCGCGCGTCCACGCCGAGCTCCACGATGTTTTCGTCCATGTCATCGGCGGCGCGCTCCAGCATGATCTGGCGCTGCAGCACGTTGAGCACGTCGCTGACGGTGGCGTAGTTGTTCATCTCCGCGACGAAGAGGCGCTGGTTGGCCAGGTCGAGCCGGGAGCGGTAGCGCTCGACGGTGGACAGGGCCTGGTTGGCGCGCTGCATGAGCACCGTCGGCTCCTCCATGAGGTGGCGCTGCCCCTCCGCGTAGAGGGTGAGGGTGTTCATCGACGCCGAGACGGAGACGACGGGGACCCCGGTCTGCAGGGCGGTGCGCTCGGCGGCGCGGTGGCGCGTGCCGGACTCGCCGGTCGGGTAGGAGGGCGACGGCACGAGCTGCACGTTGGCGCGCAGGATGCGGGTCCCGTCGGCGGAGAGGATGACGGCGCCGTCCATCTTGCACAACTCGCGCAGGAGGGTGGGCTGGAAGGGGACGTCGAAGGAGATACCGCCGTCGCAGAGCTCGATGACCTCGGGGCCGTCTCCGATGACGATGAGGCCGCCGGTGTGTCCGCGCTGGATGCGCTCGAGTCCGTCGCGCAGCGGCGTGCCGGGGGCGAGCCGCTGGAGGGTCTCGCGGAGCTGGTTGTCCGCCGGGGCGTTGTCGGTCATAGCGTCACATCCTAACGCCCGCCGGCGGCCTCGATCGCCTCGCTCAGGGTGGCGGCCCGCGAGATGCGCATCCCCTCGACGCGGACCTCCTCGCCCACCGGGACGATCGCGCGGGTGTAGCCCAGCCGCGCCGCCTCCTGTAGGCGGCGGCCCAGGTTGGGCACGCGGCGCAGCTCCCCGGCCAGGCCCACCTCACCCACGGCGACCGTCTTCGGGGGAAGGGGCTGCTCGTGCAGGCTGGACCAGGTGGCCAGGGCGACGGCGAGGTCGGTGGCGGTCTCGGTGATGCGCACGCCGCCGACGGTGGCCACGTAGGCGTCCTTGTCGTTGGTGCGCTCCCCGCAGCGGGCCTGCAACACGGCGAGGACCATGGGCACCCGGTTGGAGTCGAGTCCCGTGACCACGCGCCGCGGGCTCTTGTTCACGGGGTCCACGGTCAGGGCCTGCACCTCGGCCAGCATGGGGCGCACGCCGTCCATCGCCACGGTCACCGCCGAGCCGTCGGGCGTGCGGCCGCGGTGGGAAAGGAACAGTCCGGAGGGGTCGGGGACCTCGCGGATGCCCTCGGAAGTCTGCTCGAAGCAGCCGACCTCGTCGGTGGCGCCGAAGCGGTTCTTGATGCCGCGCAGCAGCCGCAGGCTGGATTGGCGGTCGCCCTCGAAGTTGAGCACGACGTCGACGAGGTGCTCCAGCACGCGCGGTCCGGCGACGTTTCCGTCCTTGGTCACGTGCCCGACGAGGAGGATGGGCAGGTTCGTCGTCTTGGCCAGGGTGGTCAGGGCGGCGGTGACGGCGCGCGACTGCGCGACTCCGCCCGGCACGCCCTCGACGCCGGGGGCGTGCATGGTCTGCACGGAGTCCACGATCATCAGCGAGGGCTTGAGCTGCTCGACGTGGCCGAAGACGACGTCGAGGTTGGACTCGGCGGCGAGGTAGAGCGAGTCGTGCAGGGCCCCGGTGCGCTCCGCGCGGGTGCGGACCTGTCCGGCGGATTCCTCGGCGGTGACGTAGAGGGCGGTGCGGTCGCCGAGCTTCGCCCAGCGCGAGGCGACCTCGAGCAGCAGCGTGGACTTACCGACGCCCGGCTCGCCCGCCATGAGGACCACGGAGCCCGGGACGACGCCGCTGCCCAGCACCCGGTCGAGCTCCCCGATGCCGGAGGGGGTGGTGCGGGTGGCGGCGGCGTCGATGCTCGTGATCGGGGCCGCCGGGGCGGAGGGCGTGAGCGCGGTGAGGGAGACCGGCCCGCTGGCGGATGCGGCCGAGGCCAGCGGGGTCTGCTCCTGCAACGTGCCCCAGGAACCGCACTCGGGGCAGCGGCCGAGCCACTTCGGAGAGGAGTAGCCGCACTCGGAGCAGGTGTGCAGGGTGCGCTGTTTTTTGGCCATGCGCTCACTTTAGGGCACGGCCCCGACACGCCCGCCGGTAAGCCCCTGAGCTGCGGGAAGGCGGAGAAACGCGAAAGCCGCCGCACGGGGTGCGGCGGCCGGTGGCGTCGAAAAGCGGGTGCCTAGTGGGCGGCGTGCGCCTGGTCCTCGCCCGCGTTGCGGTGGGACTCGCCGGAGGGCAGGGTCGGCGCGGAAACCGTGGCCGTGACGTCGACGTTGCCGGCGTCGAAGCGGAAAGAGACGTCGACGTTGCCGCCGAAAGCGAAGTCGTTGTTCACCACGGTGGTCGGGACGTACTGGATGCAGTCGCCCTCAGCCTGCGGGATGGTGCTCAGGGACGCGGCGGAATCGCCGACGAGGGTGCACTGGGCCGGGATCTCGGTCGGGCCGCCCAGCTGGACCGGGGTTCCGTTGACCGTGGCGGACTGCAGGGTGTGCGGCTTGCGGTTGTCGTTCTGGTTGATCGCGGTGAACTTGAGGGCGGCCTGGCCGTTGTCGTCCAGCACCACGGTGACGTCCTGAACGGCAACTTCCTGGTTGTCGCTGGCGGCGCCGGCGCCGTCGACGGCCGCGACCTGGTCAGAGGTCTGGGTGATCTGGCCCGCGGAGCAGCCTGCGAGCAGCAGAGCGGACGCGGCGATGGCGGAGACGGCGGCGGCCGGCTTCAGGGACTTCACGTGAGTGTCCTCCATACTTTTCGTTCACGTTTTTATCTCCGTTCACCATAGCCCGTGGGCGTGTGTTTTTCCCAGTTTCGGGCTCGGCGAGTGGGGTGCGCTACAGGGGCCGAGGGGTCATTCGGGGGTAAACCTTTCGGCCGCCGCGCGCTGGGGGCGGGGGTGCTAATGTGGGGAGGTTGTAAAGGTGGCAACGCCCACGGCTAAGGAGAGTCTGGAGAGTCCATGGAATTTAAAGTCGGAGAAGTCGTCGTCTACCCGCACCACGGCGCCGCGCGCATCGCCGACATTGAGCAGCGCGAGATGGGCGGGGAGAAGCTCGACTTCCTCGTGCTGAAGATTCTCCAGTCCGACCTCGAGGTCCGCGTGCCCGTGAAGAACACCGAGCTCGTCGGCGTGCGCGACGTGGTCAACGAGGAGGGCCTGCAAAAGGTGTTCTCGGTGCTGCGCGAGACCGACGTGGAGGAGGCCGGCAACTGGTCGCGGCGCTACAAGGCGAACCAGGAGCGCCTGGCCTCGGGCGACATCAACAAGGTGGCCGAGGTCGTGCGCGACCTGTGGCGCCGTGACCAGGGCAAGGGCCTGTCGGCGGGTGAGAAGCGCATGCTGGGCAAGGCGCGCCAGGTGCTGGTCGGCGAGCTCGCGCTGGCGGAGCCGGTGGACGAGAAGAAGGCCGACGAGATGGAGGCCGAGATCGCGAAGATCATCGAGGCCCAGGTCGCCGCGGGGATCGCCGTGGACCCGCGGGCGGACCTCGACGAGGACGACGACGTGGACCTCGACGACCTCAGCTTCGACGACGAGGCCGACGAGAACGACACCGAGAAGTAGAGGGCACGGGTGCGCCGCCGCGTAGTAGCGATCGTCGCCGCCGCGGGCCGGGGAACCCGCCTCGGCGCGGACCTGCCGAAGGCCTACGTCGAGCTCGGCGGGCGCACTCTCCTGGAGCGCGCGGTCGCGGGCCTGGAGGACTCCGGGGTGGTCGACGAGGTCGTGGTCCTGGTCAGCCCCGACATGGAGGGCGCGGCGCGGGAGGCGCTGCCGGGCCGGGAGGTGCGGTTCGCGCACGGCGGCGCGGAGCGGGCCGACTCCATCTTCAACGGGCTGGGCGTCATCGGGGAGCGCGACGCGGTCGTGCTCATCCACGACGCCGCCCGCGCCCTCACGCCCCCGGCGATGATCGCCCGCGTGGCGGGGGCGGTCGCCGCCGGGGCCCCGGCTGCGGTGCCGGTGGTTCCCGTCGCCGACACCATCAAGGAGGTCGAAAACGGCCGCGTGGTGTCCACCCCCTCCCGCGCCCGGCTGCGTGCGGTGCAGACGCCGCAGGCTTTCGACCTCGCCACTCTGCGCCGCGCCAACGAGGCCTACTTCGAGGCCCGCCCCGACTTCGTGGCCACCGACGACGCCAGCCTCATGGAGTGGTTCGGGGTGCCCGTGGCCACGGTGGAGGGCGACCCGCTGGCGTTCAAGATCACCACCCCGTCCGACATGCTGCTGGCGGAGGCGGTCATCCAGGCACGGTAGGTGCAAGTGCGGCCGGTGCAAGTACGGTAGGTGCCATGAGCAACATTCGCGTGGGCAGCGCCTTCGACGCGCACCAGGTAGAGGCAGGCAAGGAATGCTGGATCGCGGGGATCCTGCACGAGGGCGCCGACGGGTGCGAGGGTCACTCCGACGGCGACGTGGTCAGCCACGCGATCGTCGACGCGGTCCTCTCCGCCGCGGGGCTCGGCGACCTCGGCTCCTTCGTCGGGGTGGGCCGCCCCGAGTACGACGGGGTCACGGGGGTTCGCCTGCTCACCGAGCTCCGGGAGCTTCTCGACGTCAACAGGGTCCGCCTCGTCAACGTCTCCGCCCAGCTGATCGCCCAGACGCCCAAGATGGGTCCGGTGCGCGAGGAGGCGGAGCGCGTGCTCTCGCAGGCGCTTGGGGCGCCGGTGTCGGTGTCGGCCACCACGACCGACCACATGGGCTTCACGGGCTCGGGGGAGGGCAGGGCAGCCATTGCCACCGCGCTGGTTGAACTAAGCTGATGCGTGTGAATTCGGCCAACACCTCCCAGCGCATCTTCGACACTGCAACCCGTTCGCTGCGCGGCTTCGAGCCGCTGCGCGAGGGCCGCGTCTCGATCTACCTGTGCGGGGCGACGCCCCAGTCGGCGCCGCACATCGGGCACCTGCGCTCCGGCGTGGCCTTCGACATCGTGCGCCGCTGGTTCGTCGCCCAGGGTTACGACGTCGCCTTCGTGCGCAACGTGACCGACATCGACGACAAGATCCTCACCAAGGCCGCCGAGCACGGCCGCCCCTGGTGGGAGTGGGTGTCCACCTACGAGCGCGAGTTCACCCGCGCCTACAACGCGCTCGGCGTGCTGCCGCCGTCGGTCGAGCCGCGCGCCACGGGCCACGTGACGCAGATGGTGGACTACATGTCGCGCCTGATCGACCGCGGCTTCGCCTACGCCGCGGAGGGCTCCGTCTACTTCGACGTCGACGCCTGGGTGCGCGCGGCCGGTTCCGACTACGGCTCCCTGTCCGGCAACCGCGTCGAGGAGATGGAGCAGGGCGAGCCCGACAACCGCGGCAAGCGCGGCGCCCACGACTTCGCCCTGTGGAAGGCCGCGAAGCCCGGCGAGCCGAGCTGGCCCACCCCGTGGGGCGAGGGCCGGCCGGGCTGGCACCTCGAGTGCTCGGCGATGTCCACCTGGTACCTGGGCTCCGAGTTCGACATCCACGGCGGCGGGCTCGACCTGCAGTTCCCCCACCACGAGAACGAGCAGGCCCAGTCCCACGCCGTCGGCGACGGCTTCGCCCGCTACTGGATGCACAACCACTGGGTAACCATGGCGGGCGAGAAGATGTCGAAATCGCTCGGCAACGTGCTGTCCATCGACAACATGCTCGAGGCGGTGCGCCCCGTCGAGCTGCGCTACTACCTCGGCTCCGCGCACTACCGCAGCGTGCTCGAGTACTCCCCCGAGGCGCTGCAAGAGGCGGCGGCGGGCTACCGGCGCATCGAGGACTTCGTCGCCCGCGCCGGCACGCCCGAGCCGTCCACGTGGACCGAGGGATTCGCCGCCGCGCTTCACGACGACTTCGGGGTGCCCCGGGCCCTCGCCGAGATCCACAACGCCGTGCGCGAGGGCAACAAGGCCCTCGCCGCCGGGGACGCCGGCACCGCCCGGGAGATCGCGGCGGGCGTGCGCGCCATGGCGGCGGTGCTCGGCGTGGATCCGGGGGAGTGGTCGGAGGGGGCGTCGGCAAGCGGGGCGGCGGAGGCTGCCCTCGACGTGCTGGTGCGCGCGGAGCTCGAGCGCCGCACCCAGGCCCGCGCCGAAAAGGACTGGGCCGTCGCCGACGAGGTGCGTGACCGCCTGGCGGCGGCGGGCATCGAGGTCACCGACACCCCCGACGGCCCGCAGTGGGCACTGACGACGCCGCAACCCGAGAACTAGGAAGACCGTAAAGCTATGGCAAAACCGTACCAGCGCCCCGACAAGCAGAAGACCAGCAAGAAGGGCGCCACGAAGGGCTCGGGCGGCCAGCGCCGCCGCGGCCTGAAGGGCAAGGGCGCCACCCCGAAGGCGGAGGACCGCGTCTACCATTCCGCGCACAAGCGCAAGCTGGAGCGCGAGCGGCGTAACTCGGGGCGCCACGAGCGCGAGGGCGTCGACCTCGTGGTGGGCCGCAACCCGGTCATCGAGTGCCTGCATGCGAAGGTGCCCGCCGAGGCGCTGTACGTGGCGCAGGGCACGGGCCACGACGACCGCCTCAGCGAGGCCGTCACCCTGGCGAACTCGAAGGGCCTGCCGGTCCACGAGGTGCCCCGCCGGGACCTGGACAACATGACGGGCAACGGCCTGCACCAGGGCATCGGCCTGCGCATCCAGCCCTACAAGTACGCGGACGTCTTCGACCTCATCGCGGGGGTCAAGGACCGCGGGGAGACGGGGATGTTCGTCATCCTGGACAACATCACCGACCCGCGCAACCTCGGCGCGGTGATCCGCTCCGCGGCCGCGTTCGGCGGCCACGGCGTGATCATCCCGGAGCGCCGCTCGGCCCAGGTGACGGGCGTGGCGTGGCGCACCTCGGCGGGCACGGCGGCGCGGCTGCCGGTGGCGAAGGCCACGAACATCACCCGCACGGTGAAGGAGTTCAAGGACAACGGCTACATGGTCGTCGGCCTCGACGCGGGCGGGGAGCACACCCTGGACACCTTCGACGGGGCGACGGACCCGGTGGTCATCGTCGTCGGCTCGGAGGGCAAGGGCATTTCGCGCCTGGTGCGCGAGAACTGCGACGTGATCATGTCGATCCCCACCGAGGCGTGGGTGGAATCCCTCAACGCCTCGGTGGCGGCGGGTGTGGTGCTCAGCGAGTTCGCGCGCCAGCGCCGGGTGGCGCGCAGCTAAACGGGGGCGGCGGGGCTTCCGGCTCTCGTGCGCTCCCGGTGGCGCAGCCGGCGGCCGGGGGCGCGCTCGGCGTCCTCGGTGGTGTTGAAGCGGATCGTTCCGTCGGGGTGGGCCACGCCCACGCGCCCCGTCCCTGGGTCGCGCGCCATGTGGTTGAGGCCGCCGCCGAAATCCTTCCGGTCGTTGTTGCAGCGGTGGTGCTGCCGGCACAGGCCGATGAGGTTGTCGATGGAGGTCGCTCCGCCGGCCGCGAAGGCGTCGAGGTGGTGTATTTCCAGCTCGGAGAAGGGGGTGGTGCAGCCCTCCCAGGCGCACACGCCCTGGGCGGCGAACAGGGCCAGGCGCTGGGCGAGGTTCGCCAGCCGGGTGCGGCCGATCGCCAGCGGCATTTCGCTCACCGGGTCGAGCTGAACCACGAAGTCGCTGCCACACAGGCCGAGGCGGAGGATGTCGTAGCAGTCGAGATCGATGCCGATGTTCGTGGTGAGTCGTGTGGCGTAGCCGGCGCGCGCGAGGTCCTCGGGGGTGACCGCGAGGACCACGGAGGCTGCCCCTCGGGAGCGTCCGCCCGCTCCGCCGGTCGCCTCGTAGTGGTGGAAGATGGCCGCGAGCTGGTCGAAGCGGCGCTGCCCAGGGGTGCGTGAGTCCTTCTCGGCCTCGCCTTCGGGCAGGTTGGACCCCGGGTGGAGGCCGGCGTCGAGCAGCGCCTTGATCAGCGCCGCCTCGCCCGCAGGGGCGGTGATGGTGATGTCGCAGGTGCCGTCGGTGCGCTGCAGCCCGATTCTCGCGCAGCGGTTCCGGTACGGCCCGAGCGGGTCCCGCGGGTTCGGGCGCCGCGGGGCCCGGGCGTTGGCCTGCTCCACGCGGCGGCGCACCCAGCGCCGCAGGTCCTCCGGGCTGCGGGTGGCGGCGGCCCGCAGCGCGTCCGCGAGCAGCTCCGCGCGGCCCGGTGTCGCGGCGGGGAGGAGGGCGCGGAGCTCGTGGTTGATTATTCGCTGCTTCTCCGCCGCGACGCGTGCCGATCCCTTCCGCGCCCTGCGCTGGTCCTTCTTCTCCCGCTCGGCGTCCGAGCCAGCAGCGTCCGCGTCACCACCCGCCTCAGCACCGGGCTCGGGCTCCGGCGGCGCGAAAAGGTCGCGCCCGCGCGCGAGGCGGTTGTGCGCCTCCGCCCGGGAGATCCCCAGCTTCTCGGTGAGGTAGGCGGAGGGGTAGCGCGACCCGACGTGGCGGCCGGCGTCGTCGCGCTCGCACAGGTGCGCGAAGGAGGCGTCGATAAGCGCCTTGGCGTGGACGATCCCCTCGAGCTGTTCGACGTGCTCGCGCACGGTGGCGAAGGTGAGGCTGGCGGGATCCGAGAATATCTCCTCGAGCTCGGAGAACGCGCGCCGCAGCGTCGCGTTGATCTCGTCAAGCCTTTCCATGGTTCGCCCCCTCGAATGTGGCCCCTGACACGAAAGACTATAGCAAACCTGTTCGATCTGTCAACCCGAAGAACCGGGCAGCGACCTCGGCGCCGACCACCTTGTCCGTGCCCGGGCCGAGGCGTGCGTCGAGCTTCTTCGGGGCGGGCACGACGTGGCCGACGCCCTCGAGGGACCAGAGCTCGACGGGCGCGTCGCCGCCCGACCACGCGTCCACCCGCACCCCCTCGCGCGGCTCCGACGCCGAGTGCCGCGCGGCGTGGTTCAGAGTGGCGAAGAAGGCGGCGGAGTCCAGCGCGGACCGGGTGAGCCCGCGGTTGCTCGGCCCGAGCCCCGCGACGCCCCCGGAGTAGGGGACGATGGGGTCGGCGGTGCCCTGCATGGCGAGCACGGGGGTGGGCACCCAGGGTGCCCGGGCGAGGTCCACGAGCGCGTTCTCGGGGGCGGGGAGGGCAGCGCCGAACAGGCCGACGCCGTGGAGGGTACCGGGGGCGTCGAAAAGCATGCGGATGAGCATCTGCCCGCCGTTGGAGAAGCCGCAGCCGATGACGCGCGGCGCGTCGTAGAGCGAGACGAGCGCGGTCAGGAAGCCGACGTCGTCGATGCCGAGGGTGCGGGCGGACTCGGCGAAGTCGCGGCGCAGGTCGTTGAAGTGGCGCTCCACGCCGTCCGGGTAGACCACGGCGCAGCCGCGCGCGGCGAGCGCGTCGAAGGTGTTGGCCGTGAAGTTGCGGGCGACGTTGGCGGACTGGAGGGAGCCGTGCAGGAAGAGGAGCAGGGTGTCGAAGTCGCCGTCGGTGACCTCGACCCAGGTCCGCTTCCTGCCGTCGTGGACGAGTGAGCGGCGGGCGGTGTTCATTCCCTATACCCTAACCGCGGGGATGCGCCGCGCCCTGCGCCAGCCCACGAGCCTGCAGACCAGGTAGATGGCGAAGGAGATGAAGGAGACCATGACGCTGACCGGCAGCCCGGGGGCCAGCGAGAGCAGCAGCCCGCCGACGGCGGCGAGCTCGGCGAAGAGCACCGACCACGCGACGGCCGCGAGCGGGTTCGCGGTAATGGCGACCGAGCTGGCGCCCGGGGCGATGAGCAGCGACATCACAAGGAGCGCGCCGACGATCTGCACCGTCTGGGCCGCCGCCAGGCCGAGGAGTACAGCGAAGGCGAGCGAGACCAGGCGCACGCGCACTCCCGCGGCGGCGGCGACCTCGGGGTCCGCAGAGGCGAAGAGGAGGGGGCGCCACAGCAGCGCCACGATCGCCACGACCAGCACCGTGGCCACCGCGAGCGAGCGCACCCCTGCCCCGGTCACGCCGACGATCTGCCCGGTCAACAGCGCCAGCGCCGTGGTCGAGTTGCCGGGGTAGAGGTAGAGGAACAGCACGGAGACGCCCATGCCGAAGCTCATCACCACGCCGACGGCGGCGTCGTTGCCCCCGCGCAGCCCGAACAGCACAAGCAGCAGGGCGGCCGAGACGGAGCCGGCCACCGCACCGAGGCTCAGGCTCACGCCGAAGAACAGGGCGATGGCGGCGCCCATGAGGGCGAGCTCGGAGGTGGCGTGGACGCCGAAGGACATCTCCCGCAGGATCACCAGCGGCGCGATGACGCCGGAGAGCACGCCCAGCAGGGCGGCGGCGGCGAGGGAGGACAGGACGAAGTCGAAGCCGAGCAGGTAGCGGGTCTGCTCGAACGCCCCCGTGAGGAGGCCGATCACACGATCACCGTCTTCCCGCGGACGGTGACCACGTCGACGGCGGAGCCGTAGAGCTCGCTGAGCACGGAGGAACGCAACACCTCGTCAACGCTACCAAGCACGTGCCCGCGCGGGCCGATGTAGAGGATGCGGTCGACGACGTCGATCACCGGGTCGATCGAGTGGGTGACCATGAGCACGGCCGCCCCCGAGCGTGCGAAGCGCTCCACGGTCTCGCGCTGGTGGGAGACGTCCAGCGAGAGGAAGGGCTCGTCGGCGAGGAGGATCTCGGGATCGTTCGCCATCGCCTGCGCCTGCCTCACCAGCTGCTGCTGCCCGCCGGAGAGGGTGCCCACGCGGCGGTCAGCGAGGTGGCCGGCACCAACGGATTCGAGCAGCTTATCGACGTCCGCCCGCCGCCCCCGCCGACCCGTGAGCACCCCGTGGCCCAGCGAGAGGGAGACGAGGTCGCGTGCCCGCATGGGCAGGTCGCGGGGGAACATGCGCTGCTGCGGGATGTAGCCGAGGCGCCCCTGGATCTCCGCGCGCCCGCGCTCCGGGCGGCGGATGCCCGCCAGGCAGTTCAAAAGGGTGGACTTGCCGGAGCCGTTCGGCCCGAGGATGGCCACCATTTCGCCGGAGGCCAGCTCGAGGTTGACGTTGCTCCAGAGCGGCTCGACGGTTGCGTCGCTAAGCCGCGCTATCACTGAAGGGCCTGGCCGATCTCCCCGACGACGCGGGCGAAGTAGTCGAGGAAGTTCTCGCCGTTCGGCGGGGTCTCGTAGATCTCGACTACCGGGATGTTGTTCGCCTTGGCCTCGTCGACGATGCGCTGCGCGGAGGCGTTGGGGCTCTGCGGGTTGGAGATGAGCAGGTCGATCTCGCCGGCGCGCAGCGCGTCGATGAACTCGGCGACGGCGGCGGTGGAGGGCTCCGTCTCGCTCAGGGTGGCGTCGCGGTAGGCGTCGGGGGTGACCAGCTCGAGCGGGGACTCCTCGATCAGCGCGTCGGCGATCGGGTGGACCTGGGCCACGCGCGCGGTGGGCAGCTTTGTCAGAGACTCGGAGATCTGGGACATGGAGGCGTCGAGGGCGTCCGTGTTGGAGTCCCCGCCGGCGGACTCGGCCATCTTGCGGCCCACCTCGCTGACGGTGGCGGGGGAGTACCAGACGTGCTCGTTGCCCTCGTGGGCGTGGCCGGCGCCCTCGGCCAGCGGCAGGGCGGAGATGGTCTTGGAGTGGTCCGCGGTGGAGTAGAGGGCGGCGTCGTAGGCTCCGCCGTTGGCTACGACGAGGTCGGCGGAGTTGATCTTGGCGTGGTCGGCCGCGGTGGGCTCGTAGTCGTGGGGGTCGGTGGAGGCGTTGGAGATGACGGCCTCGACCTCGCGGTTCAGCACGGAGCTGGCCACGTCCGCCCACACCTGCGTGGTGGCGACGGTCTCGGGCGCGCCCTCGGCGGGCGCGGTGGAGGAGGCGGAGGAGCTGTCGGTGGCCCCGGGAGAGCAGGCGGCGAGTCCGAGGGCGGTGACGGTCGCGGTGAGAGCGCCCGCGGCGGCGCGCAGGGAAGTGAATCTAGGCATGCTCTCTATCCAAGCACTGTTGAAAACATGTTTCAATAATTGGTGCGCACGGTGCGCTGCGCCCGCCTTCGGCGCCGGGCAATACGATGGAGCCATGCCCCGCCCCGCTCCCAGGGCAACCCTGGCCTCCATCGCCGCCGAGCTCGGCGTCTCCCGCACCACGGTCTCCAACGCGTACAACCGCCCGGACCAGCTCTCGCCCGAGCTGCGTCAGCTCATCCTCGCCACGGCGCGCGAGCGCGGTTACGCGGGCCCCAACCCGACGGCCCGCTCGCTGCGCACGAGCCGCGCCGGGGCGGTCGGGGTGATCCTCACGGAGCGGCTCTCCTACGCCTTCGAGGACCAGGCCTCCGTGGATTTTCTGGCGGGCCTGGCCACCGGCAACGACGTCTCGCTCACCCTCTTGCCCGTGGGGCCGGGGGAGGGCTCGGGCGCGAACGCCGGGCTGGCCACCGGGGCGATCGTGGACGGCTTCGTGGTCTACTCGGTCCCGGCGGGCGACCCGCACCTGCGCGCGGCCCGCCAGCGCGGGTTGCCGGTGGTGGTGTGCGACCAGCCCGCCACGCTGCGCGGGGTGCCCTACGTGGGTATCGACGATTTCGCCGCGATCCAGCCCGCGGCGCGGGCGCTTGTCGACGCCGGCCACCGCCGCATCGGCATCCTCACCAAGCGCCTCTTCAGCGCCCCCCGCGACGGCGCCGTCACGCCCGGCGAGGTGGAGGCCTCGGACATGCACGTGCAGCGCAACCGCGTGCGCGGGGCGCTGGAGGTGTTCCGCGACGCGGGCGTGGGCGAGGCGCCCATCGTCAACCGCCACTTCAACGATCTGGCGTCCGCGGCGGACGGGGCGCGGGAGCTGCTGGGCACCCACCCCGACCTGACGGCGGTGCTGTGCACGACGGACTCGATGGCCCTCGGCGTGCTCGACGCGTTCGGCCCCCTCGTCCCCGCGGAGCTGTCCGTGACGGGTTTCGACGGCATCGCCGCCGCCCGCTACCTGGGTCTGACCACCGTCAACCAGCCGAACACCGAGAAGGGCCGCGAGGTGGGGCGGGTGCTGGGCTCGCTTATCGACGCCACCCCCGCCGCCCCGCGCACGATCCTGCCCACGGAGTTCATCGCCGGGCGGACGGTCTCCGCTCCGCGCGCGCGGCCGCTAGATCTGTGAGGAAGCCCGCCATGGCGTCGACGGTGGGCAGGCGCAGCCCGGCGGCGGAGGGCTTTGCGCCGACCTTGATGCCCACATCTTCCGGGCCGAGCTGGGCGATCGCGTCCTCGTCGGTGGTGTCGTCGCCGGCGAAGAGGGTCGCCGCGAAGGCCGTCTTGTGGCCGGCCAGCCACGTCCCCTTGTTCACGTCGAGGGCGGAGAACTCGAGCACGTTGCGGCCCTCGGTGACGGGGCGGCCCTCCGGGTCGACGAGGCGTGCCCGCTCGAGCAGGGCGGCGGCGCGCTGCGGGTCCTCGTCGGCGAGCGCCGCGACGTGCATGACGCGCTGGTAGGGCTTGATCTCCACGAAGGCGGGGGGCGCCGTCGCGGCGATGCCCTCGAGTTCGGCCTGGATGCGCGCCAGGTAGGCCTCGTCGGCGCTGCTCAGCGCGGGTCCGCCCTGGGTCGGCTCGGCACCGTGGGAGCCGACGAGCACGACCGGGTCGCCGAGGGGGAGCACGCCGCGCAGGCCCTCGAGGTGGCGGCCGCTGAGCACGGCCACCTCGGTGGCCGGGAGCGCTGAGAGCTCCTCGATGGCCGCCAGGGCGGCGGGGTTGGCGCGGGCGGCGGCGGGGTCGCTGACGATCTCGGAGATCGTGCCGTCGAAGTCGAGGCAGACCAGGAGGCTGTCGGCCGCGGCGAGGCGGGCGAGGGCGTCGTCAAGCGAGGTCACAGGGACATCACCCGGATCGACGGCGGCTCGACGCCGGCGTCCGTCTTCGTCAGCACCGCTTCGCCCTCGCCGAGGCGGCGCACCTCGAAGCCGGCGCCCGGGGTGAGCAGGCCAACGAGCCTGTCGTGGACGTAGCGCGAACCCCCGTCGCACTCGCCGATGTCGCTGATCTCGACGTCGGCGAGGCGCAGCACCTCGCCCTCCGTGGTCGTGGTGGCCTTCACCGCCGCGCACCCGGTCTGGCCGGTCATCGAGCGGTCGCCGAAGGCCAGCGACGCCTTGCCCGCCGCGTCGGCGGGCAGCTCCCCGGGGGTGGCCGGGTCGGTGTAGAGGGCGACGATCTGCCACGTCGGGCCCGTCAGCCCCGTCTCGTCCTGCGGCGCCGCGCCGCCGGAGCACCCGGCGCACACCGCGCCCAGGGCGGTGGCGGCGAACCCGGCCGCGAGGCGCGCGCTCACAGCGCCTCCAGGAAAGACTTCGCCCAGCGGTCCACGTCGTGGTCCTGCAGCCAGGCGTGCATCGCCCGCATGCGCTGCTCCCGGTCCTCCGGGTCGGCCTCGACGGCGGCGAGGATCGCCTCCTCCACGGAGGGGAGGTCGAAGGGGTTGCACAGGTACGCGCGGTCGAGCTCCACCGCCGCACCGGCGAACTCGGAGAGCACCAGCGCCCCGTCGCCCTCGGGGTGGCAGGAGACGTACTCCTTGGCCACCAGGTTCATCCCGTCCTTGTATGGGGTGACGAGCATGACGTCGGCCGCGGCGTAGAACACGCCGAGCATCTCCTTCGGGACGGGCCGGTGGATGTAGTGCACCACGGGGCGGCCCACGCGGCCGTACTGGCCGTTGATCCGGCCGACGGCCTCCTCCACCTCGCGGCGCGTCTGCCGGTAGTGGTCGATCCTCTCGCGCGAGGGGGTGGCCAGCTGGACGAAGGTGACGTCGTCAAGCTTGCCCTGCTCGAGCAGGGACTCGAGGGCGAGGAGCCGCTGGAGGATCCCCTTGGTGTAGTCGAGCCGGTCGACGCCGAGCAGCAGCGTTGCGGGGTTGCCCAGGCTCGCCCGCAGCTTCTCGACGTCCCCCTCGCCGCCCCGGACCACGGAGGACGGGTCGATGGAGATGGGGAACGTGCCGGTGCGCGGGCCGTCCTCGCCGACGAGCGCGCGGAAGTTTTCCTCATCCTCCGCGCGCTGGAAGCCGATCAGGTCGCAACCCTCGAGACCCGCGGTGACCTCCTCGCGCCACGGCAGCTGGCGGAAAATGTCGGGGGCGGGGAAGGGGATGTGGAGGAAGAACCCGATGGTCAGGTCGGGGCGCATCTCGCGCAGCAGGCCGGGCACGAGCTGGAGCTGGTAGTCCTGCACCCACACGACGGCGCCTTCCTCCGCGGCCGCGGCGGCGGCCTCGGCGAAGCGGCGGTTGACGTCGCGGTAGGACTCCCACCACTCGGTCTCGTAGCGCGGCGGGACGATCAGGTCGTGGTAGAGCGGCCAGAGCGAGGAGTTGGAAAATCCCTCGTAGAAGTTCTCGAAGTCGTTCTGGTCGAGGCGGACCGGGCGCAGCTGGATCCCGTCGAACTCGAAGGGCTCCACTTCGGTGTCGGCCTCGCCAGGCCAGCCCACCCAGCAACCGCTGTGGGCGCGCAGCACCGGCGCGAGCGCCGCCACGAGCCCCCCGGGGGAGGCCTCCCACCCCGATCCGTCCGCGGCGCGGTCCACGGGGAGGCGGTTGGCAACGACGACGAAGCGGTTGGCGCCCGACATAAGTGCAGCTCCTAGGACTGGCCGGCCGAGGTTGACTTCGTGGCCGTCTTCTTCGCGGCCTTCTTCGTCGTCTTCTTGGTGGCCTTCTTCGCGGCCTTCTTGGTCGCCTTCTTCTTGGTGGCCTTCTTCGTCGTCGCCTTCTTCTTGGTGGCCTTCTTGGCGGTGCCGGCGGAGGCCGCGGCAGCGGCGGCCTCCTGCTCCTCGGCGAACTTCTTGTAAACGAAGCCCCGCGGCTCCACACCGAGC
This sequence comes from Corynebacterium senegalense, assembly GCF_900411315.1. Taxonomy (GTDB): domain Bacteria; phylum Actinomycetota; class Actinomycetes; order Mycobacteriales; family Mycobacteriaceae; genus Corynebacterium; species Corynebacterium senegalense. Next base: position 1,771,705 of record NZ_LS990887.1, read on the forward strand.
ATGGACATCAGGGTGACGCCGTCGAAGAAGTCCTCCGCGTAGGTGGCCACGATCCGCCGAGCGCCAGAGGCAGTCTGCTCCTCAACCGCGTGGAGGGCTTCGGGGGAGGGGCGAGAATCGGTGATCTTGGGTGGCACTGAAGCGTCTCCTTCTGCAAGCACGGGTAGGCCTATCACTGGCCTTTCAATCCTACGCCAAACGTACAGGCCCCGCCCCCGCCGCTAGGCAGTGGGCTTGCGCCGCCGCCGCCCGCGGGCCGCCTGCTCCGCGCGGCGAATCTGCTGGAAGGTGACGCGCCCTGCGCGCCGGAAGGCGCCGTAGGGGTTGAAGATCTGCGGGCGGCGGATCCGGCGCGCCAGCCACTCGCCCAGGACCACGCCGCTGGCCAGGGCGACGCAGGTGCCCACGGCCAGGGACAGGTTGGTCAGGCCCACCACCATCTGCTCGTTGAGCATCGCGTACATGCCGCGGTAGATGCCCGAGCCGGGGAGGAAGGGCGTCACGCCCGCCACGGCGGTGATGACGGGGTTGATCAGGAAACGGCGCGAAATCAGGCCGCCGAGCAGGCCCACGATGAAGGCGCAGGCGAAGGTGGCCAGCAGGCGCCCCGCGCCGAGCGGGAGGAGGAAGACGTAGTAGATCACCGAGCCGGCGAAGCCCGTCGCCGCCGACACCACGATCGCGGGGCGCTCCGCGAAGCACGTCACGGCGAACGCCGCGGCCGCGACGGTGCTGCCGGCGATGCGGACCAGGGCCGAGCTGAACGACGGCGTGCCCAGCATCGTCTCCAGCGGGGGCAGGCCGACGCCCAGCAGGTCGGACACGGTGATGCCCATCGCCACCCCGGCCACGATGCCCCCGGTGAACAGCATCGTCTGGAAGAACCGGGCGGAGGCGGTCACCGGGGAGCCGGTGATGCCGTCGAGAAGCGACTGCACCAGCGTGAGGCCCGCGAGCAGGACCACCAGGCCCGTGGAGATGACCTGGCTGGGCACGATCGTGTAGTCGAGCGCCGCGGTGAAGCGGTAGAAGATCACGGCGGGCACGGTGGCGAGGAGCCCGCCGATCGCGCAGTGGAAGAAGTAGGGCAGGTCGTTGCGCGAGAGGATCTTGCTCATCACCATGATGAGGAAGGCCGTCAGCCCGCCGATGAACGCCATGAAGAGGTCCCCGCCGAGGAGGATGCCCACGGCCGCGCCCATGACGGCCCAGCCGCCGAGGAAGCGCAGGTTGCGGTGCGGGATGTACTCGCGCTCGATGTCGTCGAGGATCTTCTCCGCCATCTCCGGCGGCGTCGCGCCCGAGCGGATCGAGCGGATCAGCCGGTCCGCCTCCTGCAGCTTGTGGTAGTTGTACGAGAAGTCGTCCACCACGCGGAACACGCTCACCGGCTGACGGCGCTCCACCCCGATGATCGTGTGGATGGTCATCGTGTTCACCGTGATGTCCACGTGGCAGTAGTGCAGCCCGTAGGAGGAGGTGACCGTGTGGATGTGGGCCTTGACGTCCGAGCTCGTCGTCCCGTTGGTGATGAGGATCGAGCCGATCCGCGCGGCGATGTGCATGACCGCGGCGACCTGGGCGGGATCGGTCAGGTCGATGGGCGCGAGGACCGACGGCGGCGGCGAGGTGCGCGCCTCGTCAATGGTCGCGACGTTGCGCGAACTCTGGCGGAACACGTCCCGGACCCTGCCCAACCCTGCACTCATCCCTGCTGCCACACCGCAAACCCTATAGGCTGGTTCCGGTTCACGCGCCGAGGGGGTCGCCGTGTACACTTCTGCTCACTGCTGGAGTGGCGCAATCGGTAGCGCAACGCACTTGTAATGCGTAGGTTGCGAGTTCAAGTCTCGTCTCCAGCTCCACTTTTCTTCCTCCTCTGGTGCCCGTGGCGCCGCGTAAGGCAGCCCCCGGGCGAGCCCCCGCCGAGCCGCGCGGCGACGCCCCGCACCTAGCCAACTTCCCCAAAAGAGAAACCTCGAATCCAGTCTCCATTCAGTGAATGTTCAGATTTCGCGTGTTTAATTTCATTCAGACACTTTTGGAAAGGGAGCCCCCACATGGCAGACAACAACCAGGGCGTGAAGGTCCTCGTCGTCGATGACGAGCCGAACATCGTCGAACTCATCACCGTTTCTCTCAAGTTCCAGGGATTCGAGGTGGAGAGCGCCGAGTCCGGGCAGGACGGCCTGAAGCTGGCCCGCGAGTTCCGCCCGGACGCCTACATCCTCGATGTCATGATGCCGGGCATGGACGGCTTCGAGCTGCTGGGCAAGCTGCGCGGCGAGGGCCTCGACGGCCCGGTGCTGTTCCTCACCGCGAAGGACGCTGTGGAGGACCGGATCCACGGCCTGACCATCGGCGCGGATGACTACGTGACCAAACCGTTCTCCCTGGAGGAGGTCATCACCCGCCTGCGGGTGATCCTGCGCCGCGGCAACGTCACGGACGAGGGTGAGAACGACGCCACCCTGCGCTACGCGGATCTGACCCTCAACGACGACACGCACGAGGTGACCAAGGGCGGCGAGATCATCGACCTCTCGCCGACCGAGTTCAACCTGCTGCGCTACCTCATGCTCAACGCCGAGGTGGTGCTCTCCAAGGCGAAGATCCTGGACAACGTGTGGCACTACGACTTCGGCGGGGACGGCAACGTGGTTGAGTCCTACATCTCCTACCTGCGCCGCAAGATCGACACCGGCGACGTCCCGCTGATCCACACCGTGCGCGGCGTGGGCTACGTGCTGCGCACACCGCGCCAGTAGGCGCGCGGAAGCCGGGCCCGATGATTTACCGTCCCCTGTCCCTGCGGGATTCCGCGAGCCGGATTCCCCTGCAGAAGAGCCTCGTCGGCGTCGTCCTCGTCGTGTCCGTGCTGGCGATGGCGATGAGCTTCACCGCGGTGTACCTCCTCATGCGGGGGCTGCTCTACCAGCGCGCGGACGACCAGCTGCGCGCCGGGCTGGACACGTGGGCGGCGCAGGTCTCGCCCTGGCCCAACACGGGCGCGCCGAGCGAGTTCACGCAGGCGATCTACTACCCGAGCCTGGACAAGACCATCAGCTACTTCACCCCTGCGAGCCCGCCCGACTACTCGCAGCTGAAGGGGCAGGAGCCGCAGACGATCACGTCGAGCAAGAACGTTGAGCCGGAGCGCTCCTACCGGGCGCTGGCGCGCTACAACCCCGACGGCAGCATCCAGTACGTGGCCAAGTCCCTCGACTCGGAGCGCCGCATGCTGGCCTCCCTGGCCATCACGGAGGCGGGTATCTGCGGGCTGGCCGTGTTCTTCATCGCCTTCGCGGGCAACTACCTGGTCCGCCGGGCGCTCGCCCCGCTTCGCGACGTCGAGAACACCGCCCTGGCCATCGCCGACGGCGACATCTCCCGGCGCGTCCCCTCCTGGCCGAGGGAGACCGAGGTGGGCAAGCTGTCCTACGCGGTGAACACGATGGTGGGGCAGCTGCAGGAATCGCTGGAGGAGTCGCGCGCGAAGGAGGAGCAGATGCGCCGCTTCGTCGGCGACGCCTCCCACGAGCTGCGCACGCCCCTGACCAGCATCCGCGGCTACGCCGAGCTCTACCACAAGGGGATGGCGCCGGACGCCGACATGGTGCTGAGCAAGATCGACCAGGAGTCGGGGCGGATGAAGCTGCTGGTGGAGGACCTCCTCTCGCTCACCCGCGCGGAGGGCGCACAGCTGCAGACCCGCACCGTGGACATGCTCGAGCTGTGCGCCTCGGCGGCGGACTCGGCGCGCGCGGCTTTCCCCGAGCGCTCCGTGACAATCACGAACGACACCCTCAAGGTCCCCACCGTGGAGGGCGACCCCGACCGCCTGCACCAGGTCATGCTGAACCTGATCACCAACGCCTTCAAGCACGGCGGCCCGGAGGCGAAGGTGAGGATCACCCTGCGCGAGAACCTGGACAAGGTCTTCATCGACATCGCCGACGACGGGGTGGGCATGGAGCCGAAGGACGCCGAGCACATCTTCGAGCGCTTCTACCGCGCCGACGTCTCCCGCAACCGCGCCAGCGGCGGAGGTTCCGGCCTGGGGCTGGCCATCACGAAGTCTCTGGTGGAGCAGCACGGTGGCGCGATCTCGGTCAAGACCGCGCCGGGCCAAGGGTCCACGTTCACCATCTCCCTGCCGATGCTCCACGAAAACTCCCCGCGGGCTTGACTTTTCCCCTGCGGCAGGCGGTCCACTGTCCACCATGCACCTGATCAGCGAAGCAGCGGAGGCCATCGGGGTCTCGCCGAAAGCGTTGCGGCACTGGGACGCGATGGGGCTTCTCGTCCCGCGCCGCGAGGGGGCCTACCGCGTCTACTCGGACGACGACCTCAAGCGCGGGGCCTCCATCGCCCTGTTCCAGACGGCGGGGATCCCCCTCGCGGAGATCGCACCGCTTCTCGACGCCCCACCGGCCGAGCTCCTCACCGCAGCGCTGCGGCGCCACCGCCGCGCCCTGCAGGAAAAGGCGCGGCTGCTGAAAAACCAGGTGCGGACAGTGGATCAACTCATCAAGGAGGCAAACATGGACAAGTTGAGCACGTACCTCGGCGAGCACATGGGCGAGTACCAGCGCGAGGCCGAGGAGAGGTGGGGCGGCACGAGGGAGTGGGCCCGATCGCAGAACAATCTCGCCGCGATGGGCGGCGGGGACATCCGGGCATTCCAAGAGGAACAGGAGGAGTTCGCGGCCGCGCTGACCCGCGCCCGCGAGAGCGGCGTCGCGCCCGGCTCCGAGGAGGCGGACGCCCTGGTCCTGCGCCACCGCGAGGCGCTCGGCGCCTGGTACCCCGTCACCGCGGCGCGCCAGCTCATTCTGGCCCGGATGTACGTCGAAGACGAGCGCTTCCACGCCGCGTACGCGGGGGAGCAGGACTACCTGCTGCGGCTCGTCGAAAAGCGGGCGGAGCGGGAGGGCGTTGACCTTGCCCAGCCCGCGTGGGATTAGCGGCGGCCAGCCTCGTTGGTGCCCAGCCGCTCGCGCAGCAGCTCCGCGGCCTCGTCCATCTTCGCCTGGTCTGTCTGGTCGGCGGGCGTGACGTTGGCCAGGTTGTAGCCGGACATGTCGTTGGCGGGGAAGACGTGGATGTGCGCGTGGGGCACCTCGAAGCCTGCGATGAGGTAGCCGGCGCGCTGGGAACCGAAGGCGTCGATAAGCGCTTGCCCGATCTCCTTGGCCACCTCGTTCATGTGGGTCCACAGGGCGGGGGAGAGGTCGGTCCACTTGTCCACCTCCTCGACGGGCACAACGAGGGTGTGGCCGTAGGCGATCGGCTCGATGGAGAGAAACGCCGCCACCGTCTCGTCGCGGTAGATGAAGCGGCCGGGCAGTTCCCCGTTCAGGATCTTGGTGAATACGGTGCTCATGCCCGCCCAGGCTACCGGTAAGTTAGGGGCCATGCGCATCCTTGTTATCGGTTCGGGCGGCCGTGAACACGCCCTTCTAGCTGGGTTGAAGGGCAACGAGTTGCACGTCGCGCCAGGCAACGCCGGCATGGCGTCGCTCGCCGAGATCCACCCGGTGGACGTGGCCTCGCCGGAGGCGATCGTCTCGCTCGCCCGCGAGGTCGCCGCGGAGCTTGTGGTCATCGGCCCGGAGGTGCCGCTGGTCGCGGGGGCCGCCGACGCGCTCGCCGAGGCTGGCATCGATGTCTTCGGCCCGACCAAGGCCGCCGCGCAGCTCGAGGGCTCCAAGGCCTTCGCCAAGGAGGTTATGGCCGCGGCGGGCGTGCTCACCGCTTCGGCGACGCGCGTGACGGAGCTGGCGGAGATCGAGGAGGCCCTCAACGGATACGGCCCGAACTACGTGGTCAAGGATGACGGGCTGGCCGGCGGCAAGGGCGTCGTGGTCACCCAGGACCGCGCCGCCGCCGCGGCGCACGCCCGCGCCGTGATCGAGGCCGGCAACCCCGTATTGCTAGAGTCCTTCCTCGAGGGCCCGGAGGTCTCGCTGTTCTGCCTCGTCGACGGCGAGACCGTCGTGCCGCTGCTCCCCGCCCAGGACCACAAGCGCGCCCACGACAACGACGCCGGGCCCAACACCGGCGGCATGGGCGCCTACACGCCGCTGCCGTGGCTGCCCGACAACGGCGTCGAGCGCATCGTGGCCGAGATCGCCGAGCCCGTCGCCCGCGAGATGGTCGCCCGCGGCATCCCCTACCAGGGCATCCTCTACGTCGGCGCCGCCTGGGGGCCGGAGGGCCCGGCGGTGGTCGAGTTCAACGCCCGCTTCGGCGACCCCGAGACCCAGCCCGTGCTCTCGCTGCTGATAACGCCGCTTGTCGACGCCCTGAGCGCCGTCGCCACCGGCACCCTCGCCGAGCTAGCCCCGCTCGAGTGGGAGGACGGCTACGCCGCCACCGTCGTGCTCGCCGCGGAGGACTACCCGGCCGCGCCGCGCACCGGCGACGCGATCACCGGCGAGGGCCTCGACGACCCGGCCCGCGTCCTCCACGCCGGCACCGCACTGCAGGACGGTGTGCTCGTCTCCTCCGGCGGGCGCGTGCTCAACGCTATGGGCAAGGGGGCAACGCTGGAGGAGGCCGTCGATAAGGCGTACGAGGCTATCGGGAAGATAACCCTGCAGGGGTCCTTCTACCGCCGCGACATCGCGCGCAAGGCGATCGAGGGCGACATCCGCGTGGACAGCTAAGTTCCGCTGGTCAGCGCCGCGTGCGATAATGACACCCGTGGCTGAAAAACCGATGAACGCGAACGTCCTGTCCAACCGCTACGCCTCGCCCGAGATGGCCAGGCTGTGGAGCGCCGAGCACAAGATCGTCCTGGAGCGCCAGCTCTGGGTCGCCGTGATGAAGGCCCAGCAGGGCCTCGGCGTGGACATTCCGGACGAGGCCATCGCGGCCTACGAGAAGGTCCTCGACCGGGTGGACCTGGCCTCGATCGCCGAGCGCGAGAAGGTCACCCGGCACGACGTGAAGGCCCGCATCGAGGAGTTCAACGCGCTCGCCGGCCACGAGCACATCCACAAGGGGATGACCAGCCGCGACCTGACCGAAAACGTCGAGCAGCTGCAGATCGTCCGTGCCCTGGAACTGACGCGCGACAAGGCGATTGCCCTGCTCAAGGCGGTGGGCAACCGTGCGGAGCAGTACAAGTCGCTGGTCATGGCCGGCCGCTCCCACAACGTCGCGGCGCAGGCCACCACCCTGGGCAAGCGCTTCGCCTCCGCGGCGGACGAGATCCTGCTCGCCGTCGAGCGCATTGAGACGCTTCTCAGCGGCTATCCGCTGCGCGGCATCAAGGGCCCGATGGGCACCGCCCAGGACATGCTCGACCTCATGGGCGGCGACGAGGCCAAGCTCCGCGAGCTCGAGAGCCAGATTGCCCGCCACCTCGGCTTCACCCGCACCTTCGACTCGGTGGGCCAGGTCTACCCGCGCAGCCTCGACTTCGACGCCATCTCCGCCCTCGTCCAGCTGGGCGCCGGGCCGTCGTCGCTCGCCACCACCATCCGGCTCATGGCCGGCAACGAGACGGTCACCGAGGGCTTCAAGGAGGGCCAGGTCGGCTCGTCCGCCATGCCCCACAAGATGAACGCGCGCTCCTGCGAGCGCGTCGGCGGCTTCCAGGCCATCCTGCGCGGCTACCTCACCATGGTCGCCGACCTCTCCGGCCAGCAGTGGAACGAGGGCGACGTGTTTTGTTCCGTGGTGCGCCGCGTTGCGCTGCCGGACGCGTTCTTCGCCATCGACGGCCAGCTGGAGACTTTCCTGACGGTGCTGGACGAGTTCGGCGCCTTCCCGGCCATGATCAACCGCGAGCTGGACCGCTACCTGCCGTTCTTGGCCACCACCCGCATCCTCATGGCGGCGGTGCGCGCGGGCGTGGGCCGCGAAACCGCGCACGAGGTGATCAAGGAAAACGCCGTCGCGATGGCGTTGGACATGCGCGAGAACGGTGCGGAGCAGAACCTCATCGAGCGCCTCGCCGGCGACGAGCGCCTGCCGCTGGACCGCGCCGCCCTCGACGCCGCGCTGGCTGACCGCCACGCCTTCATCGGCGCCGCGGAGTCCCAGGTCGACGGCGTGCTCGCGCGCATTCAGACGCTTGTCGACGCCCACCCCGACGCCGCCGCCTACACGCCCGGCGAGATCCTCTAGTCGTCCTCGGTCCACGTGACCGCCTGCGCCGGCTGCGCGGGGTTGCGCGGGCTGGGCAGGGTGTTCAGGCGCACGCCGGTGCCCACGATGCCGGGGTCGCGCTGCCCCTCCCAGGACACCACGGCGGTGGTGTAGGTCTGCCCGATGCGCATGTCGCCGGTGTAGGCGGGCACCTCCTCGCCCCGGTCGAGGCCGCAGTAGCGCTCGTCGCCGACGCCCACGAAGTTCGCGTTCGTGCCGTAGTCGTCCACGGGGGTGAGGGTGGGCAGCTCGACGGAGACGGGGGCGTCGGCCCGCCCGAGAGCGCTGCCGAGGGGCGTGAAGGTGACCGGGAAGCAGAAGAACTGCTTGACGCGCTCGGGCGGGGCGTCGCCAATGCTCTGCGGGTCCCTGCCGATGTTCTCCTTCACCTGGGCGAGGCTCAGCGTCTCGGGCTCGTGCACCGTGACCTCCCAGTAGACGGGGACGCCGGTGGAGTAGTTGGTGGTGACGATCTTCGCGGGCTCGTCGAAGCTCAGGGTTTCGCCGTCGTCGGTGGGGGTGAAGCCCTCCGGCTGGTTGCGCAGCTCGGTGACGGGCTGATTGTCGGCGGGGTCGACGGAGCCGCACGCCGCCAGGGCGAGCGGCAGCGCGGTGACCAGCGCGGCGGCCAGCGGGCGAGTGGCGGAGGCAAGACGGTGGGGCACGTGCATGGCACTTACTCTAAGCCACCGGACCCGCGGCTCTGCGCAGCGATTTCCCGTCTGGCGTCGCGGGACTACACTTGGGCGTCATGCGTCCAGAGCTCTCTGACTACGACCACCTTTCCGGCGGCAAGGTCCGCGAAATCTACGAGGTGGATGCCGACACCCTGCTGATGGTGGCCACCGACCGGATTTCCGCGTTCGACTTCTCGCTCGACCCGGAGATCCCGGACAAGGGTCGGGTGCTCACGGCCACGTCGATGTTCTTCTTCGACCTGCTGTCCGACGTCCCGAACCACCTCGCGGGCCCGATCGACGACGAGCGCATCCCCGAGGAGGTCCTCGGACGGGCGCAGGTGGTCAAGCGCCTGGAGATGGTCGCGTTCGAGTGCGTTGCGCGCGGCTACCTCACCGGCTCGGGCAAGAAGGAGTACGACAAGACGGGCGCGGTGTGCGGCGTCGAGCTGCCGGCCGGGCTGGCCGAGGCCTCGAAGCTGCCCGAGCCCATCTTCACCCCCGCCACGAAGGCGGAGCAGGGCGACCACGACGAGAACGTCTCGTTTTCCTACATGGCCAACAAGTTGGGCACCGAGCTCGCGGAGAAGCTTCGCGACGCCACCCTGCGCGTCTACTCCCGCGCCGCCGACTACGCCGAGACCCGCGGCATCATCCTGGCGGACACCAAGCTGGAGTTCGGCCTCGATGAAAACGGCGAGCTCGTCCTCGCGGACGAGGTGCTCACCCCGGACTCATCGCGCTACTGGCCGGCCGACTCCTACGAGGAGGGCCGGGTGCAGCCCAGCTTTGACAAGCAGTACGTCCGCAACTGGCTCACCGGCCCGAAGTCGGGCTGGGACCCGGCGAGCGGCCTGCAGCCGCCGGAGCTGCCGGGCTCCGTCGTGGAGGCCACCCGCGATCGCTACGTGGAGGCCTACGAGCGCCTGAGCGGCAAGAAGTTCGGCGACTGGCCGGGGGTCATGGCCTAACGGCCCGGCGCGTAAACTCGGCTGGCATGACTGATCAGCCGAGCCTCAACGCCCCGCGGGCGCCGAAACACCCGGTCACCCGCTCCTTCCATGGCAGGGAATTCGTGGACGACTACGAGTGGCTGCGCGACAAAGAGTCCCCTGAGACCATCGCTTATCTCGAGGCGGAGAACGCCTGGACCGAGCAGCGGACGGAGGGCTTCGCGCCGCTGACGGAGGCCGTCTACGGCGAGATCAAGTCGCGCATCAAGGAGACGGACATGTCCGTCCCGCAGCGCCAGGGCGACTGGTGGTACTACGCCCGCATGATCGAGGGCAAGAACTACGGCCTGAGCTGCCGGGTCGCCGCAGATCCCGCGCATCCGTGGACCCCGCCGACGGTTCCCGAGGACGGCTCGGCCCTGCCCGGCGAAGAGGTTCTGCTCGACCTCAACGAGCTCGCCGAGGGCCACGACTTCTTCTCCCTCGGGGCCTCCAGCGTCACCACCTCGGGCCGCCTGCTCGCCTACTCCTGCGACACGGCGGGCGACGAGCGCTTCACGCTGCGCGTCAAGGACCTCACCACCGGCGAGCTTCTCGACGACACGCTTGACGACGTCTTCTACGGCGCCACCTGGGCCGGCGAGACGCACCTCTTCTACACCCGCGTCGACGACGCCTGGCGCCCCCACCAGGTGTGGCGCCACACCCTCGGCACGCCCACCGAGCAGGACGTGCTGGTCTACGGGGAAACCGACGAGCGCTACAACGTCTCCGTGGGCGGCGACCGGTCCGACAAGTTCCTCTACATCGTCTCCGGCTCGAAGCTGACCAGCGAGTGGCGGGTGCTGCCGCTGGAGACCCCAGAGGCGGAGTTCGAGCTCCTCTGGCCCCGCGAGCAGGGCGTGGAGTACGACGTCGACTTCGCGGAGGTCGGCGGCCGCGGCGTGTGGGTGGTCACGCACAACGCGACCGGCCCGAACTTCGAGGTGGGCATGTGCGGTGTGGGCGAGGGCGGGCGCGTGTCCCTGCGCGAGCTCGAGGTACTCAAGGCCCACGACGACACCGTGCGCATCGAGGGCGTGGACACCTACCGCGACTTCTGGTTCTGCGCCTACCGCTCCGGCGGGATCAGCAGGGTCGCGGTGGCCGAGGTGGGCGACGGCGGCGTCTCAGATTTCCGGGAGCTGGAGTTCGACGAGGAGCTCTACACCGTCGGCCTCGGCGGCAACCCGGAGTGGGACGCGCCGGTGGTGCGCCTGAGCTACTCCTCCTACACGCAGCCGACGCAGCTGTTCGACTACACCGTGGCCACCCGGGAACTCACCCTGCTCAAGGAGCAGGAGGTCCTCGGGGGCTACGAGCCGGGCGACTACGTGGCCACCCGCATGTGGGCCACCGCCGCCGACGGCACCCGCGTGCCCATGTCCGTGGTGCGCCGGGCCGATCTGGACCTGAGCACCCCGCACCCGGCGCTGCTCTACGGTTACGGCTCCTACGAGGCGTCGATGGACCCGGGCTTCTCGGTCGCCCGGCTGTCCCTGCTCGACCGCGGGATGGTGTGGGTGTGCGCCCACGTGCGCGGCGGCGGGGAGATGGGCCGCGCGTGGTACGACCACGGCAAGGGTCTGGAGAAGGTCAACACCTTCACAGACTTCATCGCCTGCGCCGACGCGCTCGTGGCCGAGGGCATCACCACCCACGGCCAGCTCGTCGCCGAGGGCGGCTCCGCCGGCGGCCTGCTCATGGGCGCGGTGGCCAACCTGGCGCCCGAGAAGTTCGCGGGTATCCAGGCGATCGTGCCGTTCGTCGACCCGCTGACAAGCATCCTCATGCCCGAGCTGCCCCTGACCGTGACCGAGTGGGAGGAATGGGGCGACCCCTACCACGACCCCGAGGTCTACGACTACATAGCGTGCTACGCGCCCTACGAGAACGTCGAGGCCAAGGCGTACCCCGACATCCTGGCCGTAACCAGCCTGAACGACACGCGCGTGCTCTACGTCGAGCCCGCCAAGTGGGTGGCCAAGCTGCGCGAGAAGGCGACGGGGGGCGAGATCCTGCTCAAGACGGAAATGCAGGCCGGGCACGGCGGGGTGTCGGGCCGCTACGCCCGGTGGAAGCAGACCGCCTTCGAGTACGCCTGGGTGCTAGTACATAGCGGGGCCGCCCAAGAGTGACGTTGGACACGTTGCGGCACCAATTGCTGTAAAAGGCATCTGGATTGCGTCAAGGGGGCGTAAAACTTGTCTAGTTTTACGCCCCCTTTCTCAAGCGAGGTACCCATGTCCAACCCGATCTCCTACGCGGGAGCGGCCCAAACCCCGATGATCGCGGAGCCGAAGCGCCGCCGCGACAACACCCACTGGCTCTACATCGCCGTCATCATCGCCGTCGTCGCCGGCGTCGCGCTCGGCCTTCTCGCCCCCGGTTTCGCCGTGAAGCTCAAGCCGATCGGTGACAGCTTCGTCTCTCTGATCAAGATGATCATCCCCGCGGTGATCTTCTGCACGATCGTCCTCGGCGTGGGCTCGGTGCGCTCGGCGGCGACCGTGGGCAAGACCGGCGGCCTGGCCCTGATCTACTTCGTCGTAATGTCCACCCTGGCGCTCGCCGTGGGCCTGCTGGTGGGCAACCTCATCAAGCCGGGCAGCGGCCTGGACGTCGGGGCGAGCACGGACGCCGGTCAGAAGTATGCGCAGCAGGCCGCCGAAGCGCCGCAGGGCATCGTGGGCTTCCTGCAGAGCATCATCCCGGACACCTTCTTCTCCGCCTTCACCTCGGGCTCCGTCCTCCAGGTGCTGCTCATCGGCCTCCTGGTCGGTTTCGCGGTGCAGTCGATGGGCAAGCAGGGCGAACCGATCCTCACGTTCGTCGCGCACCTGCAGAAGCTCGCTTTCAAGATCCTCGGGTGGATCCTCTGGCTCGCCCCCATCGGCGCGTTTTGCGCCATCGCCGCCGTGGTGGGCAAGACGGGTATCCAGGCCGTCGTGCAGATGATCGTGCTCATGGGCGCGTTCTACCTCACCTGCTTCATCTTCGTCTTCGGCATCCTCGGGCTCATCCTCTTCGCCGTCGCGCGCGTCAACGTCTTCTCCCTGTTCAAGTACCTCGGCCGGGAGTTCCTCCTCATCCTCGCCACCTCCTCCTCCGAGTCGGCGCTGCCGAACCTCATGCGCAAGATGGAGCACCTGGGCGTGGACAAGTCCACCGTCGGCATCGTCGTGCCCACCGGCTACTCCTTCAACCTCGACGGCACCGCGATCTACCTCACCATGGCCTCGATCTTCATCGCCGATTCCATGGGCATGCCGATGAGCATGAACGAGCAGATCTCGTTGCTCGTGTTCATGATCATCGCCTCCAAGGGTGCCGCCGGGGTCACGGGGGCAGGCTTGGCGACGCTCGCCGCCGGCCTCCAGGCATTCCGCCCCGACCTGCTCTCCGGCGTCGGCGTCATCGTCGGCATCGACCGTTTCATGTCCGAGGCGCGCGCCCTGACCAACTTCGCCGGCAACTCCATCGCGACCCTGGTCGTCGGCACGTGGACGGGGACCGTCGACAAGCAGCAGGTCAACCGCGTGCTCTCGGGCGAGGACCCCTACGTGGCGACCGAGATCGACTCGCACGTGGACATGTCCAACCCCTCGGTGGACAACCCCGCAACGGACCACCTGCAGCCCACCCCGCAGGTCGATCTGTCCGCCTACCAGGGCACTGACGGGCGCAACCCGTCTTCGCCGGGCGGCTCCGGCTCGACTGTGCGATAATCCCCCGTATGCCCGGCCACGTCCTCGTCTCGGTGTCCTCCATTTTCGACGCCACCCGCGATGACGTGGCCGTTTTGGTTTCCGACCTCGACCGCAACGGCATCCCCGTCTCCCTACTCGTCGCCCCGCACATCGACAAGAAGTGGCACCTCGCGAAGGACAAGGAGACGCGCCGCTGGCTCGACGAGCAGCGAAAGGCCGGGCGCGCGCTCATCCTCAACGGCTTCGACCAGCCCGCCCAGGGGCGCCGCTCCGAGTTCGCCACCCTCGGCGCCCACGAGGCGCGGCTGCGCCTGAAGGGGGCCACGCGCCAGATGAAGTCGCTCGGCTACGAGTTCGACATCTTCGCCCCGCCCCGCTGGCAGCTCTCCGAGGGCACCCTCGACGTCGTGGGCGACTTCGGGTTCGAGCTGGTCGCCTCCACGAAGGGGCTGCATCTGGTCGAAACGGGCGAGTTCCACCGGTGCCGCAACCTCTCCGTCGGCGAGGGCTTCGGCGCGGCGAAGTGGTGGCGCCGCAACATCATCCGCGCCGCCGAGCGCGGTGCGGCGAAGGGCAACACCATCCGACTGTCCGTCTCCGGCCGCGAGCTGGGACAGAAGAAGGTGCGCCGCGACTTCCTGGACGCCGCGGTCGGCGCCGCGGAGCAGGGCGCGCAGCCCGCCGACTACCGCGCCTTCCTTCCGGGCCGGTAGAGCGCGCCCGGCGGCGCTACGCTGGGCGCCATGACGGACAACATCAGGAACATCCCGCTCACGCTCAACGACGGCACCGAGACCACCCTCAACGAGATCGCCGGCGACAACGCCGTCCTTCTGGTCAACACGGCCTCGCAGTGCGGACTGACCCCGCAGTACGAGGGGCTGCAGAACCTGCAGGACACCTACGGCCAGCGCGGGCTGACCGTGGTGGGGGCGCCGTGCAACCAGTTCAAGGGCCAGGAACCGGGCTCCGACGAGGAGATCCGCGACTTCGTCTGCACCCGCTTCAACGCGACCTTCCCCCTGCTGTCCAAGCTGGAGGTCAACGGCCCCGGCGCGCACCCGCTGTACAAGGAGCTGACCAAGGTCGCCGACTCCGCCGGGGAGGCCGGGGACGTCGCGTGGAACTTCGAGAAGTTCCTCATCACCCCCTCCGGCGCGGTGGCCGCCCGCATCCGCCCGCGGACGGAGCCGCAGGAGCCCGAGGTCACAGCGGCTATCGACGCCACCCTCGCCACCTCCTGAGCCGCGGGCGCCGCCCGCGGCCCTAGCCGCGGCTCAGCAGGCCCTGGAGCGCTCCGGCGATGCCGGGGAAGGCGCTCGAGGCGGCGGCCACGACGCCGGCGATGACGGCGAGGAGCGCGGCGAGGATCCCGAGGGGCGAGACGGACGAGCCGGAGGAGCCCCCGGGCGTGACCGTGCCGCCGGGGTTGTCGGCCTTCTTCAGGTCGAAGCCGACCTTGACCGGGTCGTGGTCCGAGGAGCGGAACGGGTTGCCGTAGCCGTAGAGCGGGTCCGCGCCGTCGCCGAAGAAGTCGTGGGCGTTGTAGTTGCGGCGCGAGTACTCGAAGGCGGCGGACTCGTCGCCGTTGATGTTCCACACCGCGGAGTCTCGCACCATCCCCCGGGCGGCGGCGTTGGCCAGGACGTGGTCGAGGGAGCCGAGCTCGCCGCCGAACTGGTAGGAGGCCTGGTCGAAATCCTTCTCGGTGTGGACGATGCCGAAGCCGCCCTGCTCCAGCGCGGCCATGGAGTCCTCGCGGGTGTAGGAGTTGAAGTCGCCGACGAGGAAGGTGGGCAGCTGCGCCCAGTCGGACTGCTCGCCGAGGTGGGTGAGCAGCGCCTTCGCCTGCGCGACGCGCAGGTTCGCGTTGTTGCCCTGGCCGTCGCCCGTGTCGGCGTCGCCGAGGGCCACCGAGCCCTTGGACTTGAAGTGGTTGACCACCGCGACGAAGTCGTCGCCGCCGGCGGTCGGCTCGAAGGCCTGGGCCAGCGGCTGGCGGGCGGTGCCGGTGTAGGCGCCGTCGTCGAAGATGCGGGACTCGCCCACCGGCGTGACCGTGGCCGGGTTGTAGATGAAGGCCACGCGGATCACGTCCTCGCTGCCCGGCAGCGTCGCGGGGGAGGCGACGTAGGCCCAGCGCTGTTCGCCAGCTGCGGCGTTGAGGGCGTCGACAAGCGAGCTCAGGGCCTCGTCGCGCTTGGCCACGTCCCCCGTCACCGTCGCCGTGTTCTCGATCTCGGACAGGCCGAGCACGTCGGTGTCGAGGCGGTTGATTGCGGTGACGATCTTCGCCTGCTGGTCCGCCAACGCCTCTTTCGAGTAGGCGCCGCGCACCGTGCAGTCGTCGGTGCCCACCGGCGCGCCGTTCATGTCGGTGAAGGCCTTGCAGCCGGCCTCCTCCTCGCCAAGCGAGGTGAAGTAGTTGAGCACGTTGAAGAAGCCGATGGAGTAGTCGCCGGCCACGCCCGCGGGCACGTCCAGGCTGGCCGCGCGGGAGTCCTCCCACGTGATCGGCAGCTCCGCGGCCGTGTTCTTGCCGGTGATCGGCTCGAGGGGCTGGAAGCGCCAGCGGTCGAAGGAGTAGTCCACGACAACGTCGGTCTGGAAGTCGACGGCGTCGCCCGTGCGGATCGCCTTGACCCCCTGGTCCGAGGTGAGCAGGTACGGCAGCGGGGTCGACTTGTCGGTGCGGAAGTAGTTGCGGGTGCGGCCGTCGTCGAGGTAGACCACCTCCGCGTCGTTCTTCGCGGCGAGCGCCTGCGCCTCCGCGCCGGGCGCGACGACGTCGGTCGGGGTGCGGTGGGCGAGGGGGCCGGGGGCGAGGCCGAGGTCGCCGGTGGTGTTCAGCGAGTAGTTGTCGGTCACCGTGTAGGCGCCGGTGGGGCGCACGAGCATGCCCTCGTAGGGCTCGCGGGCCTCGCCGCCGGCGGGCAGGGCCTCGATCTCCAGCGCGACGGGCGTCTCCAGCGGGGCGTCCAGCTCGGTCACGCCCGCCGCGGCGATCTGGGTCTGGTTGTAGTACTCGCCGACAGTGCCGGTGACGCGCACCGACGCGCCGCGCTGCGGATAGTCCGTGCGGGACCCCATGTAGACGAAGATGGCGTCAGAGGCCGCGCCCGCCTGCTTGCCGCTGCCCGCTGTCTGCAGGAAGAAGCCGTTCTTGCCGCCCTCGTCGTACACGGCGGTGACCACGCCCTCGGCAGTGACGGTCGTGTCCACCAGGGGCGAGGCCGCGCCGGTGCCCTGGATCTCGGCGATCGGGGTCACGGCCGTTTCACCCGGAAGCTCGGGACCACCCGGATCACCCGGCGTTTCGGAGCCGGAGGAAGCCTCGGGGGTCGGGGCCGCCGGGGCGAAGTCGGTGGCGTTGTTGTCCGTGTCGGCGCCGGAGGCGTCGCGCTGGATCGAGGTGGCGTTGGAGGTGCCCGGGGCGGGGGCGGTCTCGGAGCGCACGGCGGTGCCCCACCCGACGAGGTCGACGGGGGCGCCCGAGGCGTCGAAAAGCGCGGCGATGGCCGCCTTGGCGCCGAAGTCGAAGTCGGCAGACTGGTCCGGCGTGGGCAGCGCGGCGCTCGGGGTGGCGCCCGCCTTGCCCGCGATGAGGAAGTGGGATCCGGCCGGCACCACGCCGGAGAGCGTGACGGCCCTGCCCAGACCGTCGTTGGCCGAGCGCTGCTCCAGGCGCCACCCGGTGACGTCGACATCCGCGGAGGTCGGGTTGTAGAGCTCGACGAAGTCGTTGGAGTACACGGAGCCGGAGTTGCCGCCTCCGCCGTAGACCTCGGAGACGACGATCTGCGAACCGTCGGGTGCGGCGGAGGCAGGGCCGGTGACGACGGTGACGGTGCCGGCGGCGAGCGCGATGGCGAGCGCGG
The DNA here is from genome assembly GCF_900411315.1 of Corynebacterium senegalense. Lineage (GTDB taxonomy): Bacteria > Actinomycetota > Actinomycetes > Mycobacteriales > Mycobacteriaceae > Corynebacterium > Corynebacterium senegalense. The sequence continues at coordinate 1,789,122 of NZ_LS990887.1, forward strand.
CGGGCACGGAGGGACGGAAGGCGCGTGGGCAGCGGGGTGTGCGTGGCATGGGGAACCCTTCGGCGGAAACATGGACGGGTGACAGGGGAGCCCGAGCTCCCCGGGACACGCTAGATCGGGGGAGGCGGGCGTGCCCGCTTCGTTGCAAAGAATTCACGTCCGGTTCACCCTGCCACGACGCGGCGCGCCGGGGGCCGCCGAGCGGGGGGTTGAACCGGAAGAAAATAGGGGAGTACCTGCCCCTCCTATATACTGAGCGCTGTCTTTGACCCCCTTTGACTCCTAACCAGAGCCTAACCAGAGAAGGACTCTCATGGCACGTGTCGTTGTAAATGTCATGCCCAAGGCAGAAATCCTCGACCCCCAAGGCCAGGCGGTGCAGCGCGCCCTCGGCCGCATCGGCGTGAGCGGCGTCGAGGACGTCCGCCAGGGCAAACGATTCGAGATCGAGGTCGACGACACCGTCACCGACGAGGAGCTCGAGCGCGTCGCCGCGACGCTGCTCGCCAACACCGTCATCGAGGACTACGAGGTGGTTCGAGAGGTCATTCGATGACCGCAACCATCGGAGTAATCACCTTCCCGGGCACGCTTGACGACGTCGACGCCTTACGCGCCGTCCGCCTCGCGGGCGCGCAGCCGAAGCAGCTCTGGCACGCTGACGACGACCTGACCGGCGTCGACGCCGTCGTCGTCCCCGGCGGCTTCTCCTACGGCGACTACCTGCGCTCCGGGGCCATCGCGGCCCAGGCACGCATGACGAAGGCCGTCGTCGAGGCCGCCGGCCGCGGTATGCCCGTGCTGGGCATCTGCAACGGCTTCCAGATCCTCACCGAGGCCGGCCTGCTGCCCGGGGCGCTCACCCGCAACCAGGGCCTGAACTTCCACTGCGTGGACACCTACCTCGAGGTGGCCAACGCCGAGACCGCCTGGACAAACCAGTTCGAGGAAGGCTCGCGCATCCTCGTTCCCGCCAAGCACGGTGAGGGCCGCTTCCAGGCCGCCCCGGAAACCATCGAGGAGCTGGAGAAGGAAGGCCGGGTCGTCTTCCGCTACACCGACAACTTCAATGGCTCAGTCAACGCCATCGCGGGCGTGACCAACGAGACCGGCCGCGTCGTCGGCCTCATGCCGCACCCCGAGCACGCCATCGAGGTGCTCACCGGCCCGTCCACCGACGGGCTCGGCCTGTTCCTGTCCGCCATCTCTTCGATCGGAGCCTAGAGACGTGTCCGAAAAAGTGACTGTGCACAACGACACCGTTGACAACGCCAAGGCCACCCCGGACCAGGCGCAGCCCTACGCCGAGCTCGGCCTGAAGGACGACGAGTACCAGAAGATCAGGGACATCCTCGGGCGCCGCCCGACGGACGCGGAGCTGACCGTGTACTCCGTCATGTGGTCCGAGCACTGCTCCTACAAGTCCTCCAAGGTGCACCTGCGCTACTTCGGCGAGACGATGACCGAGGAGATGGCCTCCAAGATCCTCGCCGGCATCGGCGAAAACGCGGGCGTGGTGGACATCGGGGGCGGCGACGCCGTGACCTTCCGCGTGGAAAGCCACAACCACCCCTCCTTCGTCGAGCCCTACCAGGGCGCGGCCACCGGTGTCGGCGGCATCGTCCGGGACATCATGGCGATGGGCGCCCGCCCGATCGCGGTGATGGACCAGCTGCGCTTCGGCCCGGCCGACGCCGAGGACACCAAGCGCGTCCTGCCCGGCGTGGTGCACGGCATCGGCGGCTACGGCAACTCCCTCGGCCTGCCCAACATCGGCGGCGAGACGGTCTTCGACGCCGCCTACGCGGGCAACCCGCTGGTCAATGCCCTGTGCGTGGGCACCCTCAAGGTGGAGGACCTGAAGCTCGCCTTCGCCTCCGGCACCGGCAACAAGGTCGTCCTGTTCGGCTCCCGCACGGGCCTCGACGGCATCGGCGGTGTCTCCGTGCTCGGCTCGGCCACCTTCGAGGAGGGCGAGGAGCGCAAGCTCCCCGCCGTCCAGGTCGGCGACCCCTTCGCTGAGAAGGTCCTCATCGAGTGCTGCCTCGAGCTCTACGCCGCGGGCGTGGTCGTGGGCATCCAGGACCTCGGCGGCGGCGGGCTGGCCTGCGCCACCTCCGAGCTCGCGGCCGCCGGCGACGGCGGTATGCGCGTCGACCTCGACGCCGTGCCCCTGCGCGCGGAGAACATGTCCGCGGCGGAGATCCTCGCCTCCGAGTCCCAGGAGCGCATGTGCGCCGTGGTCACCCCGGACAACGTGGACCGCTTCATGGAGATCTGCGCCAAGTGGGACGTCAACGCCGCCGTGATCGGCGAGGTCACCGACGAGAAGGACCGCTACGTCGTCTACCACAACGGCGAGCTCGTCCTCGACGCGCCGCCCTCCAGCATCGACGAGGGCCCCGTCTACGAGCGCCCCTTCGCCCGCCCGGAGTGGCAGGACGAGCTGCAGCAGGAAACTCCGGTCGAGCGGCCGGCGGACCTGAAGCAGGCCCTGTTCGACATGGTGTCCTCCCCGGCGCTGTGCTCCCGTGACTTCATCACCGAGCAGTACGACCGCTACGTCCGCGGTAACACCGTCAAGGCGAAGTACTCCGACGCCGGTGTCCTGCGCATCAACGAGGAGAATAACCGCGGCGTCGCCATCTCAGCCGACGCCTCCGGCCGCTACACCAAGCTGGACCCGCGCACCGGTGCCCGCCTGGCCCTGGCCGAGGCCTACCGCAACGTCGCCGTCACCGGCGCCCGCCCGGTGGCCGTGACCAACTGCCTCAACTTCGGTTCCCCGGAGAACCCGGACGTCATGTGGCAGTTCCGTGAGGCCGTCCACGGCCTGGCCGACGGTGCCAAGGAGCTGGGTATCCCGGTCTCCGGCGGCAACGTCTCCTTCTACAACCAGACCGGCGACACCCCGATCCTGCCGACCCCGGTCGTCGGTGTCCTCGGCGTCGTCGAGGACGTCCACGACGCCATCGGCCACGACCTCGGCTCCGTCTCCGAGCCGGAGGTGCTCGTCCTCCTGGGCGAGACCCGTGACGAGTTCGGCGGCTCCATCTGGCAGCAGATCACCGGCGGCGGCCTCAGCGGCCTGCCCCCGCAGGTCGACCTCGCCGACGAGGAGCGCCTGGCGGACTTCTTCGTGGGCAACAACCTGGTCACCGCCGCGCACGACCTCTCCGAGGGTGGCCTGGCACAGGCTGTCGCCGAGATGGCGTTCCGTTACGACGGCGGCGTCTCCCTCGACCTCGCCGGTGTCCACGAGGACGAGTTCGTGGCGCTGTTCTCCGAGTCCGCATCCCGCGTGCTGGTGGCCACCACCGCCGACCGCGTCGACGGGGTGCTCGAGCGTGCCGCGGAGTTCGGTGTCCCGGCCGTCCGCATCGGTGAGACCACCGAGGGCCGCGAGCTGACCTTCGGCGACACCACCGTCAACATCGACGAGCTCAAGGACGCCTGGAAGGCCACCCTGCCGGACCTCTTCGGTCACGCTGTGGGTGCCAACTCCGTCGTCGAGTAGCCCGCCTCCCGCGACAGCCCCCGCCCCGGCGGGGGCTGTCGCGCGTGTAGGCTGGGCCCATGACCCATCATCACCTGGGCCCGGGTGAGGTGCTCGAGATCGGCGAGCAGGCCGGTCCGATGCTTATCGACGCCCGCGGTACCCCCGAGGAGCCCGCCGTCATCCGGCCCGTCGTCGACCGGGCCGCACTGCGCGGGGAGGGCACCGTCCTCGTGCTGCGAAACCCGCGGCACGTGGAGGTCCGCGACCTCGATATTTCCGCCACCGACGCCGGCGAGGGGGTGCTCGTGTGGGTGACGGAAACCGGGTGCCGGGGTGTGCGCCTGCACGGGCTGAGTGTGCACGGTGCGCGCAACGGCATCGCCGTCGGTTCCGAGGTCCCGGGCGGGATCCGCAACGTGGAGATCAGCCACTGCCTGGTCACCGGGTGCCTGCTCCAGGGGATACTCACCTATGGGCCCGACGCCCCCGACCACGGGCTGGCCGACGTCCGCGTCCACCACTGTCAGGTGGAGGGCACCCGCGGTGACCCGACGCTGACCGACCACCACTCCGGCTCCGGCATTGTCCTCGGCTCGGTGCTCGGCGGGGAGGTTGCCGACTGCCTGGCCCGTGGCAACGGTGCCGGGTGCCGGGCCAGCGAAGGACCGGAGGGGATCTTCCTCCACGACTGCACCCACGTCGCCATCCGCCGCTGCGTGGCCAGCGACAACCGGACGGGCGGTCCCGCCGACGGCGGTGGACTGGGTATCGACCTGCGGTGCGCCGACTGCCTCATCGAGGACTGCACCGCCACCGGCAACGACGGTGCCGGCATCCTGCTGTGGAACCTGCCCGGCCTGCGCAGCGGACGGGCGGAGGTGCGCGGCAACCACCTGGCAGACAATGCCCGGCGCACGCGGTGGCACGGGGAGATCACCGTGGCGCCGTCGATAGGCGAGGTCGTGGTGCGTGGCAATCGGCTGCACCCGGCCCCGGGGCAGGAGGGGATTGTCGCCGGAAGGGGGATGTCGGGGCTGAGCGTGGTTGATAATCTCATCAGTGAACAGCCTTCGGATGCGGTGTATCACGTCCGGATGCACGCCCACCCCTGACCGGAAGGCCTGCCGATGACCCGTTGCCGTCCCGCCGCGAGTGCCGTCCTCCTGCTGGCCTTCGCCACAGCGGGGTGCAGCACGCCCGCGGACCCCGGCCCGGCCACCTACTACGTCTCTGCGGACGGGGACGACACCGCCTCCGGTCGCAGCCCGGACGAGGCCTGGGCCAGCCTCGCGCGGGTCACCGACCACGACCTTGCCCCCGGAGAGACGGTGGTGCTCGGCGGGGAGCGGCCGCTGACGGGCAGCCTGCGCATCACCAGCGACGATGCCGGCGCCCCGGAGTCCCCCGTCCGCATCACCGCCGAGGAGTCCTTCCCCGGCATCATCGGCGAGGGGCAGGCCGGGGTGGACATCGTCGACACCTCCGGCGTCGAGGTCAGCGGCGTGCGCATCACCGCCGCGGACCCGATGGCCGGGACGAATGGTGTGCTTGTCACCGTCAGCCCGGGTGGTGGCGCGCAGGCGGGGATCACCCTGCGCGAACTGCGTATCGACGACACCTACCAGGGCATCGCCGTCGGTACCGCGGAGGCGGGGGGCACCATCTCCGACGTGACGATCGACCAGGTGCACGTCACCGGCGCGGTGCGCAACGGAATCCTCACATACGGTCCCGCGGCACCCGACGTCGGGCTGCGTGACCTGCGCATCCTGGATTCGGTGGTGACCGGCACCCGCGGGCTGACCGAGGAGGAGACGAACACAGGCAGTGGTATCATCGCCGGCTCCGTCGAGGGGGCCCTGCTGGAGGGCAACACCGCGGCCCACAACGGCGCGGAATCCGACGCTCCCGAGGGGCCCATCGGCATCTGGACCCACGATTCCCGCGACGTCACCATCCGCGACAACATCGCCCACAACAACCGCACCCGTTGGACCGACGGCGGTGGTTTCGGGGTGGACATCTCCAGCACAGACGTCCTCGTGGAACGCAACCTCTCCCACGACAACGACGGTGCCGGTTACCTCCTCTACACCCGCGCGGGTGCGCTGCCCTCCGGGCGGGTGACATTCCGCTACAACGCCTCCGTCCACGATGTCCGGCAGGCGCATTTCCCCGCCTCCTTCGCCATCCTCGGGGGCCTCGACACCGCCGATCCGGGGGTGCGGGTCCACGACGTGCATGTCCACCACAACACCGTCATCACCGCCGGCCAGCCGGGGACGACGGCGCTGCTGCTCATGGGGACGGTGGTGGACGCCCGCATCCACCACAACCTCCTCGACGCCCGCGCCGTCGACACCCCGGTCCTGCGCGTCATGTCTGTCGACATGCAGGGCACCTCCGAGTTCCGGAGGAACCAGCTCCTGTCCACCGGCGGGTTGCTCGAGCTGGACGGGAAGGTGGTGTTCGAGGAGACCGCTCTGGGGGAGGTCTTCCGGGAGAGTGCCGGCAACGTCACCGCATGGTCGGAGTTCGTGGACCCCGGTGACCTGCCGCGGGGGCTGCGCGTCATCGACCCGCAGACCGCTCCGGCGGTGGAGGGGGCCGGCGGGGAACAGGATCTGCTGGGCACCGCGGTCGACGCCGGTAATGAGGTGATCGGCGCCGTCAGCGGGTGAGGTCGAAGCGCCAGGTGTCGGCGCACATGTCGGCCACGGTGAACTCCGGCTCCCACCCCCAGGCCGCCCGCACCCGGGCGGTGTCCGCCACCAGGGAGGACACGTCCCCCTCCCGCCGTCCGACGATACGGTGGGGGATCTCCCGACCGGAGGCCACCTCCATGGCGCGCAGCAGCTCGCGGACGCTGGTTCCCACCCCGGTGCCGATGTTGAACACCTGCGCGGCCCCGGCCCGCAGATGCTCCAGCGCGAGGACGTGCACCCGGGCCACGTCGACGACGTGGAGGTAATCGCGGATGCATGTGCCGTCCGGGGTGGGCCAGTCGTCGCCGAAGATCTCCAGGTCGGGCTGACGCCCGGCGGCGACGTCGACAAGCCAGGGCATGATGTTGCGCGGCCGGCCTTTCCCGGCCTCGCCGAGGAGACCGCTCGGGTGCGCGCCGATGGGGTTGAAGTAGCGCAGGGCCACCGTCGCCCACGACGGGTCGGCGGTGACCAGACGCTCGAGCATGTGCTCGCCGGTGAGCTTGGTGAAGGCGTAGGGGTTGGCCGGGGCGACGGGGGATTCCTCGTGCAGCGGGGTGGGGTCGCTCTCCCCGTGGACGGAACAGGAGGAGGAGAACACCAGGTGATGGATCCCGGCGTCGTGCAGCGCGGCGAGCAGTGTGGTGGTGCCGCCGATGTTGATGTCGAGGTAGGTGGCGGGAATTTCGACGGACTCACCGACCGCCTTCTTCGCCGCGAAGTGGATGGCCGCACCCGGCTGATGCCGGGCGAGAACGGCGTCGAGAAACGCGCGGTCCCGGATGTCACCGATCTCGAGGATCGGTGTGGCACCGCCGAGTTCGGTGACGGCCGGCAGGACGTCCGCGCTGCTGTTGGACAGGTCGTCGACGATGACGACCGGGGTGCCGCGGCGCAGCAGCTCGACGACGGTGTGGGAACCGATGTACCCGGTTCCTCCCGTGACCAGCACAGGGCGGGTCAGAAGGTCCATGTGTAACCTCCGAAGAAGACGAGGGTGAACAGTGCGCTCGCCGCGAGCGACAGCACGAGCATGAGCACACCGACGAGCAGCGGCCCCCCGACCGCGGCCCAGCGTGCGCGCCGGGTGCCCACCCCACGGGGCAGTTCCCGCAGGTGCAGCCAGGGGACGAGGAAGGAGACGATGCCGTAGGTCAGCGCCCCGAGGAGCGTGAGCCCGGCGTAACCGATCGAGCGATCGGCGAGAGTGCCCCAGACCCCCACGGCCGTCATCGCCACGGTCAGCAGGTGATAGGGGACCATGACGGTGAGCGAGATCGGCTGCAGACCGGTGTCCCCCTTGGGGGTCACCCGGAACTGCACCGGACGGTTCGTCAGCACCTGCCGCACCCCCGCCAGCGCGCCCTGCACGAGGTAGGGCCAGCGCACCAGCTGAAACAGCCCTGACTCCCAGTTAACGAGGGGGATGTCGTTGGGACGCAGGAGCCCCGCCCGCCGCAGCACCCACGTCATGCCGATGAGCGGCAGGGTGACCAGGAAGGTCAGGCCCAGGAACACGAGGAAGTTCATGGTCATCCACTGCTGGTCGAGGATCACCGCCAGGGGGGCGATGAAAAACCCCGCCGCTGCCATGATCCCCACCAGGGAGGAGAACAGCAGCGCGTAGGTGAAGCGGAAGCGCAGCCGTGGGGAGAACACCGGGAGTGTGCGCCGCACCAGACCGAGGAAGAGGACCAAGAGGGAGCGGGTCCACTGGAACTCCTGGGTGATCATCGCGGCGAAGGTGGGTGGGCCCTGCCCGCGGGCGAGCGCGTCGACGGCGAAGACACCGTCGCTGCCGGTGAGGCGGATGACGTAGGAGGTGGAGAAATCCTCCGCCAGCTCGGGGCCCAGCCCGCCGGCCCGGGCCAGGGCACTGGTGCGCACGGCGTAGTGCGAGCCGATGCAGGTCGGCGTGAGACCGCCGTTGTGGGAGAGCTGGAAGGGCCCGTGGATGTGGGCTTCGGCGTACAGGCGGCCCCGCCCCGACCAGGACTCGGCCCGGTTGAGGTCGCAGATGCTGGGGGCCGCGACGTAACCGACCCGCGGATCGGAGAAGGGCCGCAGGATGGCCTCGAGGTAGTCGGGGGAGGGGACGTGGTCGCAGTCGAACTGGGCGACGATGTCGTAGTCAGCGTAGCCGTGGGTGTCGTAGAACCATGCCAGGTTGCCCTCCTTGCAGCGGGTTCGACGGGGCCATTCGCTGCGGTGGTACGCCTCGACCCCCTGGCGGGTGGAGACCCGGACCCCGTGATCGGTGCACCAGGCGAGGATCTCCTCGGTCGGGGCCTCGTCGGCGAGCCACGCATCGTAGGGGAGGGCGGTGTCCTGCGATAGGATGGCCTCCAGTGTGGGGCGGACCTCGGAGAAAGGCTCGCTCGGGGCGCGGGTGGTGATCATGGCGACGCGGAGGTCGGGAAGCGGGAGATCCCGGCGGACCCGGCGCAGACCGCGCAACCGGAAGACGAAGCCGGCGGGGATGAGCAGCATGAACCACACGACGACGGAGTTGAACACCAGCCCCACCGGCGTACCGACGTGGGCGGGCTGGAACCACCACACGCCGAAGACGATGAGCAGGACCCACCACAGGACGGCGAACAGGTCGAGGATGCGCTGCTGCAGCGGTGTCACCGCGGGTTCGAAGAGGGTGGGGTCGGCGTGGCGGATGACGCGGTCGACGTGATGGGCCGGGACCGGGCCGCTCGGGTCGATGTCCGCCACCCAGTGATCGCTGAGATTGCGGATTGCGGAGACGAGCTCGCGCCGCTGCTCATCCGCCTCTGCGGCGCGGGTGCGGCGGGTCAGAGGCCCGGGCTTCATGCCGGCTGCTTCGTGGCGCCCAGCGTCCGGCGCTGCCAGTCGATGACGTGCTGCAGTCCCTCCTCCAGTCCGACAACCGGTTCCCACCCCAGAACCTCCTTCGCCCGGGAGATCTGGGGGCGGCGGCGGGCCGGGTCATCCGCCGGCAGGGGTTCATGGACGATGGGCGATTCCGAGCCGGTGAGCGCACGGATGTAGTGCGCCATCTGCAGGATGGTGTGTTCCTGCGGGTTGCCCAGGTTGACGGGGCCGGGATGGTCGGAGGTACCCATGAGCCACAGGCCGCGTACCAGGTCGCTGACGTAGCAGAAGCTGCGTGTCTGGGAACCGTCGCCGAAGACGGTGAGGGGCTCCCCGGTGAGGGCCTGGCGGATGAAACCGGAGATGACCCGGCCGTCGTACGGGTGCATGCGGGGGCCGTACGTGTTGAAGATCCGCACGATACCCGAGTTGAGGCCCTCCTCCAGGCGCAGAGCGGTGAGAAGTGCCTCGCCGTAGCGCTTGCCCTCGTCGTAGCAGCTGCGTTCGCCGACGGGGTTGACGTTGCCCCAGTCGGTCTCCACCTGCGGGTGGTGCAGCGGGTCGCCGTACACTTCGCTTGTCGACGCCTGGACCAGGCGGGCTCCCGTGTCGAGTGCCAGGCGGGCGGCGTGGTGCACGCCGAGGGAGTTGATGAGCAGGCACTCCACCCGACGGCGGGAGTACACCGGCGGGGAGGCCGGGGAGGCCAGGTTGAAGACGATGTCCACCGGCCCGTCGACCTGCAGCGGGTGCCGGACGTCGCACTCCCGGAAGGTGAAGCCCGGGTGGGAGAGCAGATGGGCGATGTTCGCGCGGGACCCGGTGATGAGGGCGTCCAGGACGAGCACCTCGTGATCCTGCTGGAGAATGAGATCGGACAGATGGCTGCCGAGGAACCCGGCACCTCCGGTGATGACGCATCGCATGGTCCTTAGAACCTTCCTGATAAACGCTGTCAGCTGCCTGCTTATTTCTTATATCTCTGTTATCGCCATCTTAGTGAAAAGTGTTACGCAGGGCACTGTCCATGGGAAGGGGTGGTGGGAAGATGCACCGTGGCCTACGCAACCGTAACTTACGGTAGGGAAGGTTCATGGTGTCAGAGACGATCACCCTCACCCGGGAGGTGTTCAACCGGGGACCCCGGCCCGTGACGCGCGGCTGGTTCCACTTCTTCGCGGCGCTGGCCTCCGTCGTCGGCGGTTCCGTCCTGTCCACCTACGCGTGGATGACGCTGGCCTGGGGTAACGCCCTCGGGGTCATGGTCTACGCCGGGGGCGTCGTCATCCTCTTCGGCGTCTCCGCCGCCTACCACCTCGGGCACTGGCGCTCGGCGCGCACGGTCGCGTGGTGGCGGCGGGCCGATCACGCCACCATCGCCTTCTTCATCGCCGCCACGTACACGCCCCTGTGTCTGCTCACCCTCCCGGCGGCCCAGGCGCTGACGATGATCGCCGTCGCCTGTGCCGGGGCGGCGCTGGGTATCGCGCTCAACCTCGTGTGGATCACCCACCCCCGCTGGCTGGACGTCGTCGTCTACCTGGTGCTCGGCTGGCTCATCGTCCCCCTCATCCCCTCCCTGTGGGCGACCGCGGGGCCGACAGTGGTGTGGCTGCTGTTCGCCGGCGGGGTCATCTACTCCCTCGGCGCCCTGGTCTACGGCTTCCGCTGGCCCGGGCGGCGGGCGCGGATCTACGGCTATCACGAGCACTTCCACACCGCGACCATCATCGCCGCGGCCGTCCACCAGGTGGCCGTGTGGATGGTGGTGGTCTAGTTAGAGCGGGATCGGCCCGTCCCTGACGATCTCCCGCATCACCAGCGTCGACGTGATCCGCGCGACCCCCGGCAGCTCACTGAGGTGTTCATCGCGCAGCCGCTGGTAGTCGGCCAGATCGCGGGCGACCACCCGCACGAAGAAGTCCGGGTCGCCGAACAGCCGCTCCGCCGAGAGCACCTGCGGCAGCGCGGCGAGCCCGTCCTCGAGGGCGGCCACGGTCACCCGGTCCTCCCGGTCGAGGGTGATGAACGCGATGACCTGTGTCCCGTAGCCCACCGCCGCCGGATCGAGACGGGTGTGGAACCCCGTGATCACCTTGTCCCGTTCCAGGGCGCGCAGCCGCCGCAGGCACGTGCTCGACGACGCCCCCGTCTGGTGCGCCAGCTCCGCGGCGGTGATCCGCGCATTCGACTGCACCAGTGACAGAATCTTGCGGTCCACCTCATCCATGTGTCTGATTCTGTCATAAACTCCGCGTCTGAGCCTCCGGGTGAATGAAGAGGCCGGAAGTATCGCGCAGGCTGCCGGACGGGCACGATATCCGGCATGGACATCACGGACCTCATGAGCTTCTGGGCGGTCAGCCTGCTGCTGATCGTCACCTCGGGCCCGGACTGGGCGTTCGTGCTCGGCCACGCGTTCCGCCGTCGCTCGCTGATCCGGCCGCTACTCGGCATCGCACTGGGCTACCTCGGGCTGACCGTCGTTGTCGCCGGCGGGCACGGCGCTCTCGTCGCCCGCCACCCGGCTCTGCTCACCGTGGTCACCCTCGCCGGCATCGTGGTCCTGCTGCGGATCGGCTGGCAGATGCTCCGCGCGGCCCTCGACGGCCCCGTGTCCGTGGAGGTCGGCACCGCCGACCCCGAGCCCGCGTCGGGCGGCGGGGGAGTGGCCACGTTCACCCGGGTGCGGGCAAAGGCGGGCGTCGAGAAGCGCACGAAGGTGCTGGCGACCGGCGCCGCGGTCAGCGGTCTCAACCCGAAGGGTCTCATGCTCTTCATCGCGCTGCTGCCGCAGTTCGTCGGCGACGGCGGCTGGCCGGTGTGGACGAAGATGTTCGTCCTCGGCCTGGTGTCCATCGCCTCGGCACTGGCCGTCTACGCGCTGTTGGGCGTTTTCGCCGGGAAGGTGCTGGCGGGCTCGGCGCGAGCCTCGCGCATCCTTACCGGGGTGGCCGGTGTCGCCATGAAGTGCGTCGCCACAGGGATGGCGGTGCAGCACTTCCTCTAACGCTGTGCAGGAACTCCCCTGTACAGCGTTCAATTCCGTGCATTCTCCCGGTTGGCAACGTGTATCTAGGTCAGTTCCTGCAGAGGTGGCTAGTCGATGTGCAGCGGGGTGCTCTGCGGGACGAGCGGCATCGGGGCGTACTCGGAACGCAGCTCGCGCAGCTTCTGGGCGTGCTCGGCCAGTCGGACGTCCTCCGTGGTGCGGGGGGTGAACTGGCGGGCGGGCAGCGCGTTGCCGTCGGTGTCCATCGCCAGGTAGGTGACGGTGGCGTGGATGCCGGTCAGCAGGTTCTCGCGGCCGCCGCGCGGGTTGCCGGAGCGGACGTGGACGGACATCTGCATGGAGCGGGCGTCGGTACGCATCATGCGGGCGTCGACCTCGATGAGGTCACCGATGGCGATGGGGCGGTAGAAGCGGATGCCGCCGGCGTAGACGGCGACGGTGTGCTCGCCGGACCATTCCATGGTGCAGGCGGCGCCGGCCTCGTCGATCCACTCCATGGCGGTGCCGCCGTGGACCTTGCCGCCCCAGTTGATGTCGGTGGGCTTGGCCAAGAAACGGTGGATGAGGCGCGGAGCCTCGCTCGGCCCGTGGTAGGTCTGCTGCTCCATCTCGGTCTCGATGGCCTTGCGCAGGTCGATGCGGGAGAGGGCGGCGTCGAGGACCCGGCGCTCCTCGTCGGTCTCGGGGACGAACTCGGGCACGGCCTGGGTCTTGCCCGTGGCGGTGTCCTTGGCGACGAAGATGACGAGGCAGTCGCAGGCGCGGGTGAACACGCCGTCGCGGGGGTCCGCGGAGAAGACCTCGTTGACGATGTGCATGGAGGAGCGGCCCGTCATGGCGATGCGGGAGCGCACCTCCACGATGTGCCCGGATGGGATGGGGCGAGTGAAGTGGATGTGGCCGACGTAGGCGGTGACGCAGTAGGTGCCCGACCACTGGACGGCGCAGGCGTAGGCGGCTTTGTCGATCCACTCCAGCACCCGGCCCCCGGAGATGCCCGGCGCGCCCGCGAGGAGGACGTCGGTGGGCGCCGCCATGAAGCGGAGGGTGACGCTGGGGGATTTGGCCGTCGGCTCGGAAGGTTGTGACATGGGCACCTACTTTAATATGAACCACCCCACATGCCCTCCATATCATGGGGGCATGGCGCAGAAGAACGATCCAGCGAAGACCCGGCAGGCCGTGGAGCGCGTCGCGCCGTGGTTGCGCGGGGAGTCCGAGGAGCGCCCCCAGCGCGCGGAGCTCGCGGATGCTTGTCGACGCACCGCCCGCGCCCTGGCCGAGGAACTCCCGGGTTACACCGTGGAGCTGCGCGTTCCCCCCTTCGTGGCGGTGCAGTGCGTGGCGGGGCCCCGCCACACACGGGGCACGCCCCCGAACGTGGTGGAGTGCGACCCGGAGACGTGGCTGCGTCTCGCGACGGGCCTGGACAGCTTCGACGCGGCCGTGGCGGCCGGGCGCGTCGACGCCAGCGGATCCCGCGCCGGCGAGGTGGCCGCGGGCCTGCCGGTGATTGCCATCAACAATGCGTAATCCGTTAAAGTGGGGCACGTGCAAACCGTGAACACCGGGGCCCGCGTGGACCCCGTGCGAAATGATGCCGTGCCCTCCGGGTGCGCAGAAACGCGCCCGCTCACCCCAGAACCCACCGACGAACCCCGCGACGAATGCGGCGTGTTCGGGGTCTGGGCGCCGGGCGAGGACGTCTCCAAGCTCACGTACTTCGGGCTCTTCGCGCTGCAGCACCGCGGCCAGGAGGGCGCCGGCATCGCGGTGGGCGACAAGGAGCACGTGGTGGTGTTCAAGGACACCGGGCTCGTCTCCCAGGTCTTCGACGAGTCGGTGCTCGACGCCCTCCAGGGCGACGTGGCCATCGGCCACACCCGCTACTCCACGGCCGGGGGCAACAGCTGGGAAAACGTCCAGCCGATGTTCCGCACCTCTCCCAACGGGACGGACGTGGCTCTGGCCCACAACGGCAACCTGACCAACTACCAGGAGCTGCAGGACGAGGCCATCGCCCGCAAGCTCATCCCGGCTCAGGGCGTGGAGGGGCAGGGCTCCTCCTCCGACACGGCCGTCGTCTCGGCGCTGCTGTCCGACGGCATCCGCGACGACAAGACCCTGCTCGACGCCGCCCGCGAGCTGCTGCCCCGCATCGAGGGCGCGTTCTGCTTCATGGTCACCGACGGGCACACCCTCTACGCCGCCCGCGACCCGCACGGGGTGCGCCCGCTGGCGCTGGGCCGCCTGGAGCGCGGCTGGGTCGTCGCCTCCGAGACCTGCGCCCTGGACATCGTGGGCGCCACCTTCGTGCGCGACATCGAGCCGGGCGAGCTCATCAGCATAGACGAGTCGGGGATCCGCACGGAGCGCTTCGCGCAGACCCCCCGCGCGCACTGCGTGTTCGAATACGTCTACGTCGCGCGCCCGGATTCGATCATCGAGGGTCGCTCGGTCCACGCCTCGCGCATCGAGATCGGCAAGCGCCTCTCCCGCGTCTCCCCGGTCGAGGCCGACCTGGTGATGCCGGTGCCGGAGTCGGGCACACCGGCCGCGATCGGCTACGCCGAGGAGTCGGGCATCCCCTTCAAGCAGGGCCTGATGAAGAACGCCTACGTGGGCCGCACCTTTATCCAGCCCTCGGACACCCTGCGCCAGCTGGGCCTGCGCCTGAAGCTCAATCCGGTGCGCGAGATCATCGCGGGCAAGAGGCTGGTGGTCGTGGATGACTCCATCGTGCGCGGCAACACCCAGCGCAAGCTGATCAAGCTGCTGCGCGAGGCCGGGGCGGCGGAGGTGCACGCGCGCATCGCCTCTCCGCCGGTGAAGTGGCCGTGCTTCTACGGCATCGACTTCGCCAGCCCCGGCGAGCTGATAGCCAACAACGGCGTCGGGGGCGACGAGGCTGCCGTCAGCGAGTCGATCCGCACCATGATCGGCGCGGACTCTCTGGCGTTCGTGTCCACCGAGGACATGATCGCCGCCACGAAGCAGCCCGCGGACAACCTGTGCGCGGCGTGCTTCACGGGCCACTACCCGCTGGGCCTTCCCCAGGGCAACCCCAACGCAGACCTCGTCCGCCGCATGCAGAAAGGTGAGAACTAGCCGATGACCAGGCTTAACGACGACCAGACCCCCGTCTCCTACGAGGCCGCCGGTGTCTCCATCGAGGCCGGCGACAAGGCGGTGGAGCTGTTCGCCCCGCTGGCCAAGCGCGCCAGCCGCCCCGAGGTGCGCGGCGGGCTGGGCGGCTTTGCCGGCCTCTTCGCGCTGGGCAAGTACCGAGAGCCGCTGCTCGCCGCGGGCTCCGACGGCGTGGGCACGAAGCTCGCCGTGGCTCAGGCGATGGACAAGCACGACACCATCGGCATCGACCTCGTCGCCATGTGTGTGGACGACCTCGTGGTCTGCGGCGCGGAGCCGCTGTTCCTGCAGGACTACATCGCCATCGGCAAGGTCGTGCCCGAGAAGGTCGCCGAGATCGTCTCCGGTATCGCCGAGGGCTGCGTCCAGGCTGGCTGCGCCCTGCTGGGCGGGGAGACGGCGGAGCACCCGGGCGTGATGGACCCGGAGGACTACGACGTCTCCGCCACCGCCGTCGGCGTCGTTGAGGCCGACGAGCTGCTCGGGCCGGACCGCGTCCGCGCCGGCGACGTGATCATCGGCATGGCCTCCTCGGGCCTGCACTCCAACGGCTACTCCCTGGCCCGCCACGTCCTGCTGGAGCGGGCGGGCCTGCCGCTCGACGGCCACATCGAGGAGCTGGGCCGCACCCTCGGCGAGGAGCTGCTGGAGCCGACGCGCATCTACGCCCTGGACTGCCTCGAGCTGGCCAGCGAGTGCACCGTGCGCACCTTCTGCCACGTCACCGGCGGTGGCCTGGTGGGCAACATGGAGCGCATCATCCCGGAGGGCAAGGTCGCGGAGATGAAACGCGGCTCGTGGACCCCGGCGCAGATTTTCCGCACCATCCGCTCGATCGGGCAGGTGCCCGACGAGGAGATGGAGAAGACCTTCAACATGGGCGTGGGCATGGTCGCCGTCGTCGCCCCGGAGGACCGCGACCGGGCCCTGGCCATCCTCGCCGCCCGCCACGTGGACAGCTGGGTGCTCGGCGAGGTCCGCCGCGCCGAGGACGGGGAGGCGGCGCGGGCCGAGCTCACCGGCTCGCACCCGCAGTACTAGGGCCGCCCCCGGGCGCAGAAGCGCCCCGGGCGGACTAACCCGGGGCGCGGAAAACACCCGGCGAAAACGCCGGGCGTGTTATCAGGAATGCTCTTTAGCGGCGGTTGTCCCAGTTTGCGTAATCAGCGTAAGGGTCCTCTGCCTCGTCACGGTCGTCCCATCCTCGCGAGGGGGCCTGGCCCGCAAGCTCCCGCTGGAGCGACTCGAGGTCCATGTCCGGAGTGTGGTACTTGAGTTGGCGAGCAACCTTGGTCTGCTTTGCTTTGGCGCGTCCGCGGCCCATGGCGTGACCCCCTTGAGGTGGTTGAGGGCGGCCCATTCGTTTGATGGGCGGCCTCTATAAATCGTTTCTGAATTGTCCTGTGCAACATAATAGCCTGTCGCCCAAAAAAATTCCTCAACGTGCCGCGACCTGCCCGGATTAAGAAATCATCTGTGCCCGCGCAGCTTCTCGACGGCCCGCCGGCCCGCCTTCTCCCCCTCGTCCGCCGGCAGGGAATCCGGGTCGATGCTCGCCGAGACCGGCGCCTCGCCGCCGACGGTGAGATCGCCCCGGCCGATGGCCGAGCGCTTCAGCAGGGCGAGGGCGACGGGCCCGTAGTCGGCGTCGTGGACGACGGTACCGAGGCGGCCGACAACCCGCCCGCCGAGTGTGACCTCGGACCCGGTCGTCGGCTCCACGGGCGCCGAGCCGTCCAGGTGCAGCAGGACGAGCAGCCGCGGCGAGCGGCCCAGGTTCTCCACCCGCGCCACCGTCTCCTGCCCCCGGTAGCATCCCTTGTCCAGGTGCACCGCGCCGATCCGCCCGCCGCGGTTGATCAGGGCGGGGGCCTCGTGGGGGATGGACTTCTCGTCGAGGTCCGCGCCGAGCTCGGGCTCGCCGGCCCGGACCCGCTCGGCAGTGAACGCCATCAGCCCGGCGAGGCGCCCGCCCGTACGGACGAACTCTTCGGCGTATTCCGACACCGCGCCGCGCTCCACCGCGACGTCGAAGCGCCGCGGGTCGTCCCACCCGGGGACCACGCGCACGTACGCACCCCCGGCGTGCGCCTCCCCCGAGCGCGTGAGGACGGTGAGGATGCCCAGGTCGGTGCGGGTGATCTCCACGTCGGACCAGAAGACCATCCGCCGCAGGAAGTCCTCGAAGGTGGGCAGCTGGGTGGCGGGCATGTCGAGGTGGAAGGTGCCGCCCTCGCCGTGCACGCCGACGTGGTGGAGGATGTGGCCCTGCATGTCCAGGTCGAGGGCGGAGCCGGTGAAGGCCGAGGTGGCGTCGTCAAGCTTCTGCGAGAGCAGGTTGTTGAGGAACGCCGGCGCGTCGGGGCCCGACACCCGCAGCACCCGGCGGTGGGAGCGGTCGACGAGCACGGGCCCGGACGACAGCGCGCGCTGCTCGCCGAGCGGGTCGCCGTAGTGCCAGGCGACGCCGCGCGCGTCGAGGGGGGAGGTGGCGGCGTCGGGAAGCTCCACGGCCCCGGGGCGCTGGAGCAGGGGGGAGCGGTAGGGATTCTCGGCACTCGTGACGTTCACGGGCCCGATCATACGTGCATAATCGGAGATCATGGGTCAGTCACTTCTCCCGCCGCAGCCGGTCATCTACCTCGTGGAACCGTTCGGGGGGTCGGTGCGCAGGCAAAACGCCAACATGCCCCACATCTTCTGGGACGACGCCGCCGTGACGCGGGGCGACGGGATCTTCGAGACGATCCTCGTGCGCTCCGGCAAACCCGTCAACCTGGAAAAGCACCTGGCGCGTTTCCGCCGCTCCGCGCAGTCGCTCGACCTGCCCGACCCGGGTCGGGACCACTGGCTCGCCGCGACGATGGAGGCGATCGCCGACTACAGCCGGGAGCGCGGCGACGCCACCGGCGAATCCAGCGACGCGTCCTGCGTGTGGACGATGACGCGCGGGCGCGAGTCCACCGGCGTGCCCACCGCCTGGCTGACGGTCCGCCCGCCGAACCCCGAGTTCGCGCGCCAGCGCAAGCGCGGGGTGAAGGCGATGACCACCGGCCGTGGCTTCAGCGTCGAGCGCGGCGACGCGGAGGTGCCGTGGCTCGCCCTGGGTGCAAAAACCCTGAACTACGCGGCCACGATGGCCGCCCTGCGGTGGGCGCGGGAGCACGGCTTCGACGACGTCATTTACATTGACCCCGCCACCGGCCGCGTGCTCGAGGGGGCGACGTCGACGGTGCTCGTGGTCAAGGGCGGCGGGCGCCTGCGCACGCCCGAGGCCGGGCCGGACATCCTGCCGGGCACGACGGTCCAGGCGCTTTTCGATCACGCCTCGGCCAAGGGCTGGCGCTGCAAGAGCAAGCCCCTCTACGTCGACGACCTCCACTCGGCGGAGTCGGTGTGGCTGCTCAGCTCGGTGCGCCGCGGGGTGCGCGTCACCCACCTCGACGGCAGGGAACTCACCACCCCCGGCAACGTCAAAGAGATCGCCAAGCTTATCGACGCCTCCCTCGCCGCCCAGACCCCCTAGGGCGCCCCGCTCGTCCTAGCCCGCGACGCGCTTGAGCTCCGCCGACATGTAGGGGACGAGCTCGCCGTCGACGACCCTCTCGTCGACCCAGCCCAGGTTGTTGTTCGGCATGAGCCCGTAGAGGCGCTTGCCGGGGCCGTGCGAGGCGGGGCCGGTGGCGGTGACGATCGTCGAGGCGCTCTCGAGCTGCCAGGCGCGCTCGTTGACGGGCTCGCCGTACATGATCTCCACCAGGCCGCGGGAGTTCGTCAGCGTCACCTCAATCTCGTCCTTCAGCGAGATGCGCCAGAACCCCACCTCGCGCTGGTCCGCCCCGGCGGGGTTGCCCTCGCTGTCGAGACGCCAGGTCCGCGACTCGAAGCGCAGGTAGTTCTCCCCGTCGTGGGACACCACCAGGTGCTGGCCGAACGCGTACTCCTCACCGTTGTCGTTGGCCTGGCCGGAGCCGGACCACACACCGACGAGGGGGAGAAGCGCCAGCAGGCCGTCGTGAAGCGAGGGGCCCTGTCGCAGGTTGGCGGTGTCGTCCGCGAGCGGCAGCTCCTCGAAGCCGAGGCCGGGGATGTTGCGGTGCGCGGTCTTCTTCGACTGCTCGGCGGCGAGGTTGACCGCCTCGTTGCCGTCCAGGCCGCGCGACGGCGCGGCAGACTGCTCCGGGGAGGGGGGCACGGGGTTTTCGTTGTCGCTCATGGCACTTAGCGTACCCACCCGCCGGACATCACTGTTTGGTGGGCGCGAGCGGCGTCAGGTCGTCGGCCGTCAGGGTGACGTTGATGCGGTCGCGGGAGAACTCGATCGACCCGCCCGAAACCTGGACCAGATCCGCCGGGCCCCCGAGCGGCAGGTCGCGGGTGTCGCGGGAGAGAGTGAAGGCGGCGAGGACGTCCTCGGGGGAGGCGCCCGGTGGGGCGTCGAGAAGCATGCTCGGCCGCATGACGAAGGTGCCGTTGTCGATGCGGAGGGTGACCACAACGGTGGAGGGGCGATCCGTGCCCGGGACGGTGCCGGTCAGATGGGCCTCGCTGGCCACGCCGCCGAGCGGGGAGATGTCGTAGGGGTTGGAGATGTCCAGGTCCGTCATGCCGAGCAACTGGCCGAAAGCGACACCGTCGAGGCGGATGCGGCGGCGCACCAGGGTCGCCTCCCCGCCCTCGAAGTCTGCGGCGAGGACGCGCTTTCCGGGGATGTCGATGTCAAAGGCCTCGGCCGTCGCGTTGACCACGCCCAGGTCCTCGACGGGGGCGTCCAAAGTGGACAGGCTGAGCCGCGGGACGGAATCCGTCAGCAGCGTCGCGGTGAAGGGGAAGGCGCCGATGTAGGTGTCGGGCGGGTACGCGAGGTGATCGTAGGCCTGCGCCGCGGCCGAGAGGCGCGCCTCCGCGCGCGACGCGGCGACGTTGTCCGCGGCGAGGGCAGCCAGGATGACGGCAGCTACTGCCGCCGCGCCCGTCCGCCACCGTCGGGAGCGGATCGCCGCCAGAATGGAACTCAACCTCACGCTATTAGTTCTACCGTAGCCTGGGGGCATGACTACCAACGGCGAACGACAGCAGCTCCTCGACGAGGCCGAAAGGTTCGACGGCGTCGCCCCCTTCTCTGAGGCCTTCGTCCGCGGGCTGCGGGAAGACCTGGGCCACGTCCACGTGGAGAGGCGCAGCGACGGGGAACTCACCGGGCTCGCGGCCCTCGCCCCGGACGGCTCGGCCGAGCTGGTCGTGCACCCCGCCGTCCGCCGCCGCGGCCACGGCGCGGCCCTCATCTCGGCCGTCCTCGAGCGCACCCCTGAAGCGGGCCTGTGGGCGCACGGCAACACCACCGACGCGCAGGAAACCGCGCGGGCGATGGGGTTGGAAAAGGTGCGTGAGCTGCTCGTGATGGAGCTGCAGGGCGAGGACCTGCGCCGCGCGGCGCGGCCCGAAATTCCAGCGGGCTACGAGGCGCTGACGTACACCCAAGCCGTGGAGCGCTGGGGGAGGGACGCCGCGGAGGCGAAGTGGCTGGCGGTCAACAACGACTCCTTCTCCTGGCACCCGGAGCAGGGCGGATGGGACGAGGCGCGGCTTCACCGAGCGATGGGGGCCGAGTGGTTCGACCCGGAGGGAGTGTGGTTCCTCCTGTGCGGAGAGGAACTGGCGGGATTCCACTGGACGAAAGTTCACACGGATGGTGCAGGAGGGGTCGGAGAGGTCTATGTGATCGGGCTCGCCTCCCCCTACCGGGGGGAGGGCCTGGGCGCGCCCCTGCTGTCGCTGGGCCTGGAGTCTCTGGTGGAAAGGGGCGCGGAACAGGTGATTCTCTACGTGGAGTCCGACAACGGTCCCGCCGTCCACCGATACGATGAGATGGGCTTCACAGTCCGGGAATCCCACGTCATGTACAGGAAAACAGCGTTTTAGCAGCGGGAACGCAGTAGAATTTTAAAATTAACGTACTGTTCACTTGATCCGCTACCGCCGGTTAACCGGTGCCTCGTACCTTACCGAGTGTGAGCAATCGGAAGGTTGCCTGGGTTACGCCTGTGCGCCGAGCGCGGGACGCCAGCGCCACCTTCTCCCCGCCCGCGGGCCGATGCTCGGACTATCACTTGATTTAGCACCCGAAAGGTACCCCGTGATCCGCAACTTCAAGCGCACCGCCACCGTGATCGGCGTCGTCGCCGTCTCCTCCGCCTCCCTGGTTGCTTGTGGCAACTCCTCCGACGAGGGGACCGCTTCCTCCTCTTCCTCCGCGTCCGCCTCCTCCTCCGAGTCTGAGGGCGCCTCCGATCTCACCGGCCAGACCGGCCAGCTCGTCGCCGAGGGCGCTACCTCCCAGCAGAACGCGATGGACTACTTCGGCTCCCGCTACTCCGAGGAAGTCCCGGGCGCCAACCTCGCCTACAACGCGACCGGCTCCGGCAACGGCATCAAGAACTTCATCGCCAACCAGGCCACCTTCGCCGGCTCGGACTCCGCCCTCAAGGACGACGAGGTTCAGAAGGCTGCCGACCGCTGCGGCGGCAACGAGGCGTGGCACCTGCCGTTCGTGATCGGCCCGGTCGCCATCGCGTACAACCTGGACGGCGTTGACGAGCTCAACCTGACCGTCGACAACATCGTCGAGATCTTCCAGGGCAAGATCACCAAGTGGAACGACCCGAAGATCGCCGAGTCCAACCCGGACGCCGAGCTCCCGGACGAGAACATCTCCGTGGTCTACCGCTCCGACGAGTCCGGCACCACCGACAACTTCCAGAAGTTCCTCGCCGCCGCTTCCGACGGCAAGTGGGAGGGCTCCGGCAAGGCGTTCCCGGCCGCCGTCGGCGCGGGCGCCAACGGCTCCACCGGCGTCTCCGAGCAGGTCAACTCCACCCCGGGCGCCATCACGTACGTCGAGGCTGGCTTCGCCGAGAACAAGGCGAACATCGACTTCGGCAACGGCCCGGTCGAGCTCACCCCGGATACCGTGGGCAAGGCCCTCGACACCATGACCTTCAAGACCGAGGGTCACAACATGGTCGTCGACTCCGCCGCCCTCTTCGCCTCCAACGAGGCCGAGACCTACCCGCTGGTCCTCACCACCTACGAGATCGTCTGCTCCGCCGGCTACGACAAGCAGACCTCCGACATGGTCAAGGACTTCCTGAACGTCGCCCTCGACTCCCAGGACGACGAGCTCGCCGCGGAGGGCTTCATCCCGGTGAAGGGTGCGCACGCCGACCGCCTGCGCGAGGCCGTCAACGCCATCGGCTAAGTACCGAATCCACGCTCCGCACCTCTGTAGAGCGAGAGATTGCCCCCCGTCCGGTCACCAGTGGCCTGGGGGGCAATCCCGTGTACTGGCCAGGCCGGGGCCGCGCCCCGGCAACGCCAGCGTTCTCTGCGGGAACGACAGCTTCCGCACCAAGCAGCTCAACATAAGGACTCGTGACTATGGCTGACAACGACCTGCCTGCATCCCACCACGACGACCGCCGCGCCGGCCTCGACACGGCCAACGAAACCGGACTCCCGGGCGGCTCCACCGGCACCCCGACCCTCGCACCCGATGACGCGACCGACGACGCCACCGCGGCGGCGCCCGTCGCGGCCGCCTCCTCCGGTGTGAAGCGCCCCGGCGACCGCGTGTTCGAATTCTTCGCCACCGCCTCGTCGACGCTGATCACCATCATCATCGCCGCCATCGGCGTCTTCCTGCTCATCCAGGCGGTGCCGCCGCTGATCCGCAACGAGGGTGGTCTCCTCGGCTTCTTCACCTACACCGGCCAGTGGCAGACGGCGAACCTGGACGCGATGCAGTTCGGTATCCCGAACCTGTTCTTCTCCACAGTCACGATCTCCCTCATCGCCCTCATCCTGGCGATGCCGGTCGCGCTCGGCATCGCCCTGTTCCTCTCCAACTACGCGCCGAAGCGGCTCGTCCGCCCGCTGGGCACGCTGGTGGACATGCTCGCGGCCGTGCCCTCGATCGTGTTCGGCCTCTGGGGCGCGCAGATCCTCGGCCCCTTCCTCGGCAAGTTCTATGAGTGGATCAACTCCTGGGGCGGCGGATTCTTCCTCTTCGCGCACTACCAGAACTCGCCTTCCTTCGCGACGGGCCGCAACATACTCACCGGTGGCATCGTCCTCGCCGTCATGATCCTCCCGGTCATTGCCGCGACCGCCCGAGAGGTGTTCGTCCAGACCCCGCCCGGCCAGATCGAGGCAGCGCTGGCGCTGGGCGCGACGCGCTGGGAAGTCATCCGCATGACCGTGATCCCCTTCGGTCTCTCCGGCTACATCGCGGGCTCCATGCTCGGCCTCGGCCGCGCGCTCGGCGAAACCATGGCACTCTACATGGTCGTCTCTCCGGGCCTGATGTACCGGGCCTCGCTCTTTGACGGCGGCTCCACCTTCGCGACGCACATCGCCAACGCCTCCGCCGAGTTCAACAACCCGACCAGCGCCGGCGCCTACATCGCCGCGGGCCTCGTGCTGTTCATCCTGACCTTTATCGTCAACTCGATCGCCCGCGCGATCGTCAACAAGAAGAAGTAAAGGGGAGACGCGAAATATGAGCACCGCACTTCCGAACACTCCGGGCGAAAACGCCGGCGACGCCACCGCCACCGCGGAGCGTCGCGCGGACGCAGCGACCTCGAACCCGTTCACCGGTATCTCGAGCAGCCGCAAGACCACCAACTCGATGATGGGCCTGCTCATGTGGGCCTGCATGATCATCGCCCTCATCCCGCTGCTCTGGCTGCTGGTCACCGTGATCGGCCGCGGCTGGAGCGCCGTGCTCGACCCTGCCTGGTGGACCCAGGACATGGTCGGCGTCCGCGCCCGCGCCGCGGGCGGCGGCGCGCTGCACGCCATCGCCGGCACCCTGATGCAGACGCTCGTCGCCTCGATCATCTCCATCCCGATCGGCGTGTTCACCGCGATCTACCTGGTGGAGTACTCCAACGGCAACCGCCTCGGCCGGATCACCACTTTCATGGTGGACATCCTCTCGGGTGTCCCCTCCATCGTCGCCGCCCTGTTCATCTACGCGCTCTGGATCACCATCCTGGGCCAGCAGCGTTCCGGCTTCGCCGTGTCGCTCTCGCTGATTCTCCTCATGGTTCCGATCGTCGTCCGCAACACCGAGGAGATGCTGCGCGTCGTGCCGATGGACCTGCGTGAGGCCTCCTACGCCCTCGGGGTGCCGAAGTGGAAGACCATCGCGCGCATTGTCCTGCCGACGGCCCTGTCCGGCATCGTCACCGGCATCATGCTCGCCGTCGCCCGCGTCATGGGCGAGTCCGCCCCCGTGCTGATCCTGGTGGGCTCCACCCCGGCGCTGAACTGGCTCGGCCTGTTCGGCCAACCGCAGTCGTCCCTGCCGCTGTTCATGCTGGACATGTGGAAGACCGGTGCGACCGGCCCGTCCATGGACCGTCTCTGGGGAGCAGCCCTGACCCTCGTCATCCTCGTCATCACCCTGAACCTGCTCGCCCGTCTCATCGCGTCGCGCTTCTCGGTGAAGAAGTAACCGCGCAGCCACCGACTCACACCACCTCAGAGGAGAACCCCCGATGTCCAAGCTCGAACTCAACGACGTCAACATCTACTACGGCGATTTCCACGCCGTGCAGAACGTGAACATGCACATCCCGGCTCAGGCCGTGACGGCCTTCATTGGCCCGTCCGGCTGCGGCAAGTCCACCGTGCTGCGCACCCTGAACCGCATGCACGAGGTCATTCCGAACGCCAGCGTCCGCGGTGAGATCCTTCTCGACGGCCACGACATCTACGGCCCGAAGGTCGACCCGGTGGGCGTGCGCAACACCATCGGCATGGTGTTCCAGAAGGCCAACCCGTTCCCGACGATGTCCATCGAGGACAACGTCGTCGCCGGCCTGATGCTCTCGGGCGAGAAGAACAGGAAGAAGCTGAAGGAGGTCGCGGAGGAGTCCCTGCGCGGCGCGAACCTGTGGGAGGAGGTCAAGGACCGCCTCGACAAGCCGGGCGGCGGCCTTTCCGGCGGTCAGCAGCAGCGCCTGTGCATCGCCCGCGCGATCGCGGTGCGCCCCGAGGTCCTCCTCATGGACGAGCCGTGCTCGGCCCTGGACCCGATCTCGACCCTCGCGGTTGAGGACCTGATCCACGAGCTTAAGAACGACTACACCATCGTGATCGTGACCCACAACATGCAGCAGGCCGCCCGCGTGTCCGACAAGACTGCGTTCTTCTCCCTCGAGGCCACCGGCAAGCCGGGCCACCTCGTGGAGTTCAACGACACGACCACCATCTTCGAGAACCCGGGCAAGAAGGAGACCGAGGATTACATCGCGGGCCGCTTCGGCTAAGGCACCCGCGTGACGACGCCGCCTCGCGGCGCCGCCCCCACTACAGCTTCGGCCGCTGGCTGCGGTTGAGGCGGAAGCGGCGCTCGATGGCGGCGAATTTTTCGTCCATCTCGAACCCGTCGCCTGCGCGCTGCTTCTCCAGGTAGGCGTCGGGCTTGAGGCCGGTAATGAGGAACACGGTGCGGGCGGCGACGTTGACGCAGTGGTCGGAGTAGCGCTCGTAGTAGCGGCACAGCAGGGCCAGGTCGACGGCCTCGCGGGCGCTGTGCTCCCACTCGTGGTGGGTGAGCACGTTGAGGATGTAGTTCTTCATCGCGTCGACGTCGTCGTCATCCGCGCGCAGCCCGAGGGCGACCTCCGCGTCGGGGTTGACCAGCAGTTCGTGAGTCTTGGTGCCGAGGTCGTCCGCGAGGCGGGCGAGCTCGGCGACGAAGGCCCGCATCGAGTCGGGGACGACGGGCGCGGGGTGGCGCATCCGCGCCGTGTTCGCGATGTGCATCGCGAGCGCCCCCATGCGCTGGAAGTCCTCCACGATGTAGATGGAGGAGACGACCTGGCGCAGGTCGGAGGCAACCGGGTTTTCCAGGGCGAGCAGCTTCATGCTGCGGTCCTCGCAGCGCTGCCTGGTTTCCTCCAGGCCGTCGACGCTGGAGAGGGCCTCCTCGGCCTGGTCGAGGGACTGCGTGAGTAGCGCTGCCGAGGCGTTCGACATGACGTCCCGGACGGTGTCGCACATGTCCAGGAGGTCGCTGGAGAAAGCTTCCAGGTGGTCGCGGTACACCGTGCGCCGCGGGGCGATCTTTCCGTCTTCCACGTTGTTAACCTCCGTTGTTCTCGATCTCTGCGCCGACGGGGACGGTCTCGTCCTCCGGGTCGTCGAGCCAGCCCTCGGGCAAGGCCACCTTGGACGAGGAGCCCTGGCGGCCGCGGGCATCGTCGGCGTGCTCGGCGCGCGCGTCGGAGTCGGCGATGGTGTCCAGAAGTGTACGCAGCTGGGAGAGTGATTCCACCTTCGCGAGGTTCTTGCGGAACTCACCGCCGACGGGGAAGCCGCGCAGGTACCAGCCGGTGTGCTTGCGGATGTCCCGGCACGCGTGCTCCTCGCCGTCGTGAAGCGCGAGCAGTTCCGCGTGGCGGTAGATGATGCGCGAGACCTCGCCGAGCGTCGGCTCCGGGGGGACCTCATCGCCGCGCAGCAGGGCGCCGATCTGGGAGAAGATCCACGGCCGGCCGAGGCAGCCCCTCCCGATCTCGACGCCGTGGCAGCCGGTCTCGCTCATCATCCGCGCGGCGTCCTCGGCGGCGAAGATGTCGCCGTTGCCGATGACGGGCAGTCCCGTGCCGTCCATGTGCTCGACGAGGCGGGCGATCTCGCCCCAGTCGGCGGTGCCGGAGTAGCGCTGGCTGGCGGTGCGGGCGTGCAGGGCGACGGCGGCGGCGCCCTCCTCGGCGGCGATGCGCCCGGCGTCGAGGTGGGTGTGGTGCTCGTCGTCGATGCCCACGCGGAATTTGACGGTCACCGGGATGTCCGTACCCTCGGTGGCTTTCACGGCGGCGGCGACGATGTTGGCGTAGAGGCGCCGCTTGTAGGGGATGGCGGAGCCCCCGCCGCGGCGGGTCACCTTGGGCACCGGGCACCCGAAGTTCATGTCGATGTGGTCGGCGATGTCCTCCTCCACGATCATGCGGGCGGCCTCGTAGGTGAACTTGGGGTCGACGGTGTAGAGCTGCATCGAGCGCGGCCTCTCGCTCGGCGAGAAGGTGGTCATGTGCAGCGTCTTCTCGTTGCGGGCCACGAGCGCGCGGGCGGTGATCATCTCGCAGACGTAGAGCCCGGAGGTCGTGCCGGTGAGCTCCTGCTCGATCTCGCGGCACAGGACGCGGAAGGGCATGTTGGTCACCCCCGCCATCGGCGCGAGGATGGCGGGGGAGTTGAGCTCGAAGCCCCCGATGCGCAGTGGCGCGGGCGTCGGCGGCGAGAGTGTCTCAGTCATAGTGGGTCCATTGTCCCTTTTTGCGCAGTTCGAGTCCAATTTCTCGCGCCGGTCGGGGCTAGGCACTTTCGGGGGTGAGGGGGTGNTCTAGATGTGGGAGCTGCGACCGTAGATGTGGTCAAAGTGTTCGTTGTTTATTTTTTGGGGATAGGGGGACCACAGATCGCAGCGTCAGATGTGTATAAGGGGCGCCGGATGTGTATAAGGGGCGGGGCGAGGGGGCGTCGATTAGCAGGAAAGCGAAGCCGCGCGACGTTCTTTCACCTGCCTTATTAACAATTTTGCGAAGATTGGGGGCGAGGGGTGGAATGCGAGCGCGAAATCCGCGTATGGCAGTGAAAGGTAGATCACAATAAGGTGATGGTGTTATCCACTAGCGAAGGAGAGGTTCATGAGCGATCGCATTGCTAACGCGAAGCTGCGCGACAAGGTAATGACCGCCGAGGAAGCCGCCCAGTTTGTCAACCACGGCGACAAGGTCGGCGTGTCGGGCTTCACCGGCGCCGGCTACCCGAAGGCGATGCCGTCCGCCATTGCGGAGAAGGCCAAGGCCGAGCACGACAAGGGCCGCGACTTCAGCATCGACCTGTTCACCGGCGCCTCCACCGCGCCGGAGTGCGACGGCGTCCTGGCCGAGGCGAACGCCCTGCGCTACCGCATGCCGTACCAGTCCGACCCGACCATGCGCGCCAAGATCAACGCCGGCGAGATGAAGTTCCAGGACATCCACCTGTCCCACTCCGGCATGATGGTGGAGGAGGGCTTCTTCGGCGACGTCGACCTCGCCATCGTCGAGGCCGTGCGCATCACCGAGGAGGGCAACATCGTGCCGACGTCCTCGGTGGGCAACTCCGTGGAGTTCCTCAACGCCGCCAAGAAGATCATCATCGAGGTCAACGAGTGGCAGTCCGAGGAGCTCGAGGGCATGCACGACATCTGGCTCGTGCCGCCGCTGCCGAACCGCATCCCGATCCCGATCACCAAGTGCGGCGACCGCATCGGCACCACCTACATCGAGATCGACCCGGAAAAGGTCGTCGCCATCATCACAACGAACGACCCGGACCGCAACGCCCCGTTCAAGGCGCCGGACGAGACCTCCGAGAAGATCGCCGCGAACTTCCTCGACTTCCTCGAGCACGAGGTGAAGGCCGGCCGCCTCTCCTACGACGGCTACGTCATGCAGTCCGGCGTGGGCAACGTCCCCAACGCCGTGATGGCGGGCCTGATGGACTCGAAGTTCGAGAACATCCAGGCCTACACCGAGGTCATCCAGGACGGCATGGTCGACCTCATCGACGCCGGCAAGATGACCGTCGCCTCCGCCACCTCCTTCTCCCTGTCCCCGGAGTACGCGGAGAAGATGAACGCCGAGGCGTCGCGCTACCGTGAGTCGATCATCCTGCGCCCGCAGTCGATCTCCAACCACCCGGAGGTCATCCGCCGCACGGGCCTGATCGCCTCCAACGGCATGATCGAGGCAGACATCTACGGCAACGCCAACTCGACCCACATCAACGGTTCCCGCCTGATGAACGCCCTGGGCGGCTCGGGTGACTTCACCCGCAACGCCTACATCTCCTCCTTCATCTCCCCGTCCGTGGCGAAGGACGGCGCGATCTCCGCGATCGTCCCGATGGTTTCGCACGTTGACCACACCGAGCACGACGCGATGGTCTTCGTCACCGAGTACGGCGTCGCCGACCTGCGCGGCCTGGCCCCGCGCGACCGCGTCCAGAAGATGATCTCCATCGCCCACCCGACCTACCGCCCGCTGCTCGAGGAGTACGTCGAGCTCGCCGCGAAGTCGAAGTTCCAGGCCACCCCGCACGACCTGAAGCACGCCTTCGACTTCCACACCCGCATCGAGGAAACCGGCACGATGCAGAAGTAGCACTTCGCTTCACGACGCCCCCTCCCGCGCCCCGCACACGCAGGGCCGCGGGCAGGGGGTTAGTTGTTTTCCCCGCCCCACACCGCGTCGGTGACCGCCACGAGGCCCTCGCCCACGCGGGCGGCGCCGGCAGCGGTGACCTGGTCGCTGGGCAGGTAGCGGATGCGCCCGCGGGCCACGGCCGAGACCTGCCGGAGGCTGGGGTTGCCGAGGATCGCCTCGAAGTCAGCCCGGCCCCGCCCGCGGAAGTCCTCGACGAGGATGACGTCCGGGTTGAGCGAGGCAATGAGCTCCGGGTCGGCGGGCACCGGACCGCGCCCGGAGGCGTTGCCGGTGACGGGTTCGCCGCTGGCCTCCGCGATGAGGCCGTGGAGGAGGGTCGTGGAGGGGGCGACCATGCGCTGCTGGCCACGCGACATCAGCGCCAGGACCCGCGGCGCGGGGTTGCTGGCGTCCTTTTCCTGCCCGTGGCGGGTTGTGAGCAGGACGAGGTCGGGCTCGGCGCTCAGGATCTGCTCCGGGTCCACGCTGTAGTCGCCCTTGAACACGCGCGGCCCGCTCGGGGTGGAGGGGCCGATGTCGCTGATGACGGCGATGTTCTCCGGCTGCGCGATGGCGGCGACGAGGTAGGCCACGCCGACGCGGGCTCGCCGGGGGAAAGGGTTCACGGCCCAAAAGGGTGATACGAAATTGGCCGTATTGGAAACGTATTTCAATAAAGGGCCGCGCGGGCCCCCATTTAGCCGCGCGCCTCGCGGGCGCTAGAATGTCACGCAGCGAGCGCAGCGCGCCCGCGTCGCCCCGTTGTACAGCGGGGACGGGCCTTTAGCTCAGTTGGTAGAGCTACGGACTTTTAATCCGCAGGTCGTGGGTTCGAGCCCCACAGGGCCCACCGCATTTTTCTCCCGGCGTGCACGCGGCGCCCCGGGCGAGTCCGGGTCGGGCGCGGCGACTTTCTCTCCGTAACGATCCCGCATCGCGGCGAAGCTCAGCGGGCGTAGTCCGCGGACCGGCGTAGGGTGAGCCCAGTGAACGACTGCCCCCAGCATCCCGAGTATCCCCTGTAACCCCGCGAATGCCGCCGGCTCGTACGACAGCGTTTCCGCCGCGACCGATCCAGGGGACGGGCCCCGCGACCCCGCCGCTACGCTACAACCCGGGAGATTCTCGGTGACGGAATCCCTGAAAATTGGCTTCAAAACTGTGTTCCGTCAGCCGTGGGTGTGGGTGGGCTCGATGCTGATCACGTGTCTTGCCCTGATCGTCCTCTACGGCATCGAGCGGATGCTGGGGATCGACCCCTCGGGTTACGACCCGCTCAACGGGGAAACGGGCGGACTCAACGCCTGGCAGCAGGTGATTGCGGAGGCAGCCATGCTGGTTGTCTTCGTCATCGACCAGCTGGTCTCCCTCAACACGTACCGGAACGCCTACCGCGCCTTCCGGGGCGAGCGCATCATTCTGGAAAGCTTCCTTGACGTTCGCGGCGTGATCAAGCCGTTCATCGCCTCGGTGCTCGCCTGCATACTCACCGTCGCGGGTTTCGTGCTCCTGATCATTCCGGGGATCGTTGTGGTGATTCTTCTCGGAGCCACTCCGGCTCTGATGCTGCTGACGTCCGAACTATCCATAGGTGACGGCATGAAGGCCACAGCGAGGTGGGCAAAGCGCGACGTCGCCTCCCTCATCGTTCTGGGGATCCTCGGGCTGCTGATCATGGTTGTGTCTGCGCTCGCTTTCGTCCTGCCGTATCTCATCGTGGCGCCGGCTGTCTCCGTCGCGCTCACCGCCGCGATTTATGTCGGCTACCACGGGCGCGTCCGCCTGCCCGAGAAGGCATAGAACGGCCGCCCCGTGCGCCGGGACGGCCGTCGTGTTGTGGAGGATTTAGCGCCAGACCTCGAGGCGCATGAGCGTGGCACCGCCCTCCTTGACCAGGGCGAGCTCCTCCTCATCGGCCGCGGACTGCTCCTGCACGACCTTCTGGATCCGCAGCTGGAACCCGTGGTTCTCGCCGTCGATCTTCGCGGTGCCTATCGACGTCCACCCGTTGCTCTCCTGGATCTCCACCTCCGAGACCGTGGCCTCGGGCGTCTGCCCGTTGCCGTGGACGTCGAAGATGGGCTCCCCGTTGTCGAAGTCCGCGCCGTGGGAGCCGGTGAGGATGATCCTCATGATCTCGCGGACCGCGACGGCGTCGTCGGTGAGGTAGGCCACCGAGCGCTCGCCCAGCTCGGAGTGCTGCATGCGCAGGAGCTCGGTGTCGAGGGCGCGGTCGGCGGGGCGGTAGCTCAGGCCCAGCTGGGCGAGGTTGCCGTCCGCGTCCTTGCCCACGAGGATCTCGATCCCGACGACGTTGTCGGGATCGACGGCGCGGTAGGAGCCGTCGACGGCGAGGATCCGCGAGTGGGAGGCGGCGACCTCGTCCTTCGTCGGGTTCAGTTCGGCATCGTAGATTTCAGCAGTAGGCATCAGCTTTTCACCATTCGTTTGATAGCTTGCATTGCCTCCTCGATTTTAGCGTCCACGGCCGCGGTGCCGCCGTGCTCGCCGGGGGCGGCGTCGGACGCGGCACCCGTGACGGCTCCGGTGACGCAGTGCTTCAGGTGCTCGTCGAGGAGCGCGAGCCCCACGTTTTCGAGGGCGGAGGTGATCGCGGAGATCTGGGTGAGGATGTCGATGCAGTACTTGTTCTCCTCGATCATCCTCTCCACGCCGCGGACCTGGCCCTCGATGCGCTTCATGCGCGCGATGTAGCGCGCCCTGTCGGCGGTGTAACCGTGTTGCTCCATAGTGCAGAGGATACCCGCGCCGTCAAGCGTTCGACGCAGGTCACGGGGGCAAAGGAAAGCGGTTTGGAGTCTGCTTTGGCGCTGGTTTATGATGTTCAAGCTGCCTGAGTGCACCGCCCGGTGCGTGGGATAGCGGGCCCCCATCGTCTAGAGGCCTAGGACTCCGCCCTTTCACGGCGGCAACACGGGTTCGAATCCCGTTGGGGGTACGAGAACCCCCGGTGGGTTCGACAAGTTAATAGCAAAATCATGGCCCTGTGGCGCAGTTGGTTAGCGCGCCGCCCTGTCACGGCGGAGGTCGCGGGTTCAAGTCCCGTCAGGGTCGCAGTGCGAAGGCTCGAAGTATCGGTATCCGGTGCTTCGGGCCTTTTCGTTTTGTTGCCCCTGCTTGCCCGCCTGCCTGTCGGCGGGCGGTGCCGCGCGTTGTGGGTTCCCTGCGGGCGGGAGGGGCGTCGAAAAGCGCAGAAAAGCTGGTTAACCTGCTGATTTGTACTCGTTTATCGGGTCTGTGTAGAGTTACATCTCGTGCAAGCGACAGTGTGAAAGCTCTGAAGCGGGCAAGAACAAGAGAATAAGGCCCTGTGGCGCAGTTGGTTAGCGCGCCGCCCTGTCACGGCGGAGGTCGCGGGTTCAAGTCCCGTCAGGGTCGCAGAACAGCTTCTCGGAGCGGTTCCGGCCAGATAGCTCAGTTGGTAGAGCACACGCCTGAAAAGTGTGGGGTCGCCAGTTCGATCCTGGCTCTGGCCACATCACCAAGCCCCTTCCCGGTAGAGGGAGGGGGCTTTCTCACGTTCCGGGGCCTCGTTTTTCGTTAGGGTGGTGGGCACAGTTGTCCAACGGAAATCGGAGGCGAAAGACATGGCAGAGACCCCCAACTACGAGATAGTGAAGAACGAGGAGCGCGGGCAGTACGAGATCCACGTCGACGGCAAGGTCGCGGGTTTTGCCACCTACCAGGACCGCGGCGAGGCGCGCGTGCTCCCGCACACAGTTGTCGAGGAGGAGTTCCAGGGCAAGGGCCTGTCGAAGCCGCTGATCAAGTTCGCGCTTGACGACGTCCGCTCCGACGGGCTGAAGGTCATCCCCGCGTGCCCGGCGGTCGCCGGCTACATCGAAAAGAACCCCGAGTACCGGGACCTCGTGGCCTAGTCGCTCGGGGGAGGGGCTGCTCAGATGATGTAGCTGCCGGGGTCGAAGTACTTGTCGGGGTCGACGAGGTGCTTCGTCTCCTCGGTCCGGCGCTCGCGCACCTTGGCGGGGATGCCCACCGCGATGGAGTTCGGGGGGATCGACTTGGTCACCACGGCGTTGGCGCCGATGGCGGAGTTTGCGCCGATGGTCACCGGCCCGAGCACCTTGGCACCGGCGCCGATGGTCACGTTGTCCTCGACCGTGGGGTGGCGCTTCGTCTGCGTGAGCACCTGACCGCCCAGCGTCACCCCGTGGTAGAGCATGACGCCGTCGCCGATCTCGGCGGTCTCCCCGATGACGATGCCCATGCCGTGGTCGATGAAGAAGCGCCGGCCGATCGTCGCGCCCGGGTGGATTTCCACGCCGGTGAGGAAGCGGTTGATCTGGGCGAGGATGCGGGCCGGGCCCTTGATGTCGCGTTTCCACATCCAGTGGCAGGCGCGGTGCATCCAGATGGCGTGGAGACCGGAATAGACGATCGCGTTCTCCAGGTCGCCACGGGCGGCCGGGTCGTGAGCGCGGGCGTTTCGCAGATCCTCGCGGATCGTTGTCAGGACCTTCCACATGAGGGCACAGTCTAACAGCGCTGCGGGCAAGCAGGGGTGCGGAGACGGAAAACGCCCCGCACCGGGCGGGGCGTTGTCTCGGGGAGCTTAGTCGCGGATGTCCTCGTAGAGGATGGTGGAGACGTAGCGCTCGCCGAAGTCGGGGATGATGACCACGATGGTCTTGCCCTCGCTCTCGGGGCGCTGCGCCACCTCGAGGGCGGCCTTGAGGTTCGCGCCGGCGGAAATGCCGCCGAGGATGCCCTCGGCGCGACTGAGCTCGCGGGCGGTCTCCACGGCGTCCTCGTTGCTCACCGCGATGATCTCGTCAAGGATCCCGCGGTTCAGGGTGCCGGGGATGAAGTTGGCGCCGAGGCCCTGGATCTTGTGCGGGCCCGCCTCGCCCTTCGACAGCAGCGGGGAGGCGGCGGGCTCTACCGCCACGAGCCTGACGTCGGGCTTGCGCTCCTTCAGGTACGCACCCGCGCCGGAGATGGTGCCGCCGGTGCCCACGCCCGCCACGAGGACGTCGACCTCGCCGTCGGTGTCGTTCCAGATCTCCGGGCCGGTGGTCTCGTAGTGCATCTTCGGGTTGGCCTCGTTCTCGAACTGGCGCGCCAGGATGGCGTTGTCGTTCTCCGCGACGATCTCGTCGGCCTTCTCCACCGCGCCCTTCATCCCGGCGGCGCCGGGGGTGAGCACGATGTCGGCGCCGAGGGCGCGCAGGATGACCCGGCGCTCGGTCGACATGGTCTCGGGCATGGTGAGGATGACCTTGTATCCCTTCGCGGCGCCCGCCAGCGCCAGGGCGATGCCGGTGTTGCCGGAGGTCGCCTCGACGATGGTGCCGCCGGGCTTGAGCTCTCCGGAGGCCTCCGCGGCCTCGACGATGGCCTTGCCGATGCGGTCCTTCACCGAGTTGGCCGGGTTGTAGAACTCCAGCTTCGCCAGGATGCGGGCCTTGGCGCCGCCGGTGACGTCGTGAAGCTCGACGAGCGGGGTGCCGCCGACGAGGTCGAGAACGTTGTTGGCGATCTTGCTCATTGTTTCTTTTCTCCTTCGCGGCCTGTGTTCTAGCCGCTGTCGCGTTCGTGACAGCCGCTGCGGGGCGCGCCGGAAGTAGGCGCGGGCGCGGTTGCTAGACGATAGTGTACACCCGATTATTGAACAGCCAAGTATGAATTAAATAGACCGTACTGTCTATAAGTTGCCGGTCAGACGTTCGCCCCACCCCCGGCCGTGGGCGACGCGCGGCGGGCGGGGTGAGATTTGGCTACCCCCGAAAGCGCGATATGATGATGCCTATCCGATGGCAGGATCAGTCAAGTTCGGACGTGACATGTCCCCCCGCGGGGACACCCGCAGGGGTGGAGGCTCTAAGGATCGATGATGGATGATGGACGCCCAGAGAATCAGGGATGACGACGACGCAATCCGCGCGGCACTCACGGCGCTGAAGACCGCAACGGGGATTCCCGTGGCGATGTACGGAACGCTGCTCGCCGACAATCGGCTCCAGATCACCCAGTGGATCGGCCTGCGCACCCCCGCCCTGCAGAACCTCGTGATCGAGTCCGGGTCCGGCGTCGGCGGGCGGGTCGTGGCGACGCGCAGGGCCGTGGGCATCTCCGACTACACCCGGGCGAACGTGATCTCCCACGAGTATGACCGCCAGATCCAGGACGAGGGGCTCCACTCCATCGTCGCGGTCCCGGTCATCGTCCAGCGCGAGATCCGGGGCGTGCTCTACGTCGGTGTCCACTCGCCGGTGCGGCTCGGCGACAAGGTGATCGAGGAGGTCACCATGACCGCTCGCACCCTCGAGCAGGACCTCGCGGTCAACTCCGCTTTACGACGCACCGACGGCGCCAAGGGGACCGCGAAGGCCGGCCGGGTGATGAACGGCGCGGAGTGGGAGCAGGTGCGCTCGACGCACTCCAAGCTGCGCATGCTGGCCAACCGCGTCGATGACGAGGCGCTGCGCAAGGAGCTCGAGCAGCTCTGCGACCAGATGGTCTCGCCGGTGCGGATCAAGCAGTCGACCAAGCTCTCCGCCAGGGAACTCGACGTGCTCTCCTGCGTCGCGCTCGGCCACACCAACGTCGAGGCGGCGGAGGAGATGGGGATCGGGGCCGAGACGGTCAAATCCTATCTGCGCAGCGTAATGCGCAAACTGGGAGCCCACACCCGCTACGAGGCCGTCAACGCGGCGCGCCGTATCGGAGCCCTGCCCTAGCCGCCCTTCGGTACTGTGGACGGCGTGAAAGAAAGATTTCTGGTCAACGGAGGAACGCGGCTCGAAGGCGTCGTCGGGGTTGACGGGGCGAAAAACAGCGTCCTGAAGCTCATGGCGGCCACGCTGCTCACCGAGGGCACGACCGTCCTGCACAACTGCCCGGAGATCCTCGACGTCCCGCTTATGCGCGACGTGCTGGTCGGCCTGGGCTGCGAGGTGGACATCGACGGCCCCGTCGTCACGATCACGACACCGGCCGAAGTTTCCCCGCACGCCGACTTCGAGGCGGTCCGGCAGTTCCGCGCCTCGGTTGCCGTCCTCGGCCCCCTCGCAGCCCGCTGTGGCGAGGCGTACGTGGCGCTCCCCGGCGGCGATGCCATCGGCTCGCGTCCCCTCGACATGCACCAATCCGGCTTGGAGAAGCTCGGGGCCACCACCCACATCCAGCACGGGGCCGTGGTGGCCAAGGCCGACAAGCTGGTCGGCGCAAACATCAGCCTCGACTTCCCCTCGGTGGGGGCCACGGAGAACATCGTCACCGCCGCTGTCCTCGCCGAGGGCAGGACCGTGCTCGACAACGCCGCGCGCGAGCCGGAGATCGTGGACCTCTGCGACATGCTCAACTCCATGGGGGCCCGCATCTCCGGAGCCGGGACCTCGACGTTGACCATCGACGGAGTGGAGAAGCTCAGCCCCACCGAGCACACGGTGGTCGGGGACCGGATCGTCGCCGGCACGTGGGCCTACGCGGCGGCCATGACGCAGGGTGACGTCACGGTCACGGGGATCGCCCCGCGGCACCTCCACCTCGCGCTGGCCAAGCTGCGCGTCGCCGGAGCCGACGTGGAGACCTACGACCACGGCTTCCGCGTCCGCATGCAGGGCCGCCCCCAGGCGGTTGACTACCAGACCCTGCCCTTTCCGGGTTTCCCGACGGACCTGCAGCCCATGGCCATCGGCATCGCCGCGATCGCGAACGGCGTCTCCGTCATCACCGAGAACGTTTTCGAGGCGCGATTCCGCTTCGTCGACGAGATGCTGCGCCTCGGCGCCGACGCCAACGTTGACGGGCACCACGTCGTGCTCCGCGGCGTGGAGCAGTTGTCTTCCACGGACGTCTGGGCCTCGGACATCCGCGCCGGGGCGGGCCTCGTCCTGGCCGGCCTGGTCGCCGACGACGTGACGACGGTCCACGACGTCTCCCACATCGACCGCGGCTATCCGCGCTTCGTGGAAAACCTCAACGAGCTCGGCGCCTCGATCGAGAGGGTTTAGCGGCTCCGGAAACGGTGCAATCAAGGCGGGACAAGCGCTGCTTGTCCCGCCTTCTTTATGCCCGTTGAGCTGGGGATTTGTGTTTGGTTGTGGGTGTGTGTAGCTTTATGTGAGTCAGCGAGACCGACAGCGCCCCGCCGCAGTGAGTGTGGTGAGTTGGCGGGCAGGAAAACTATCGCTGGTATTCAATTCGCCTCTTTGACTGGCCTGGTTTTTGCTGGGTTGTGTTGGGTGTGCGTGTGTTGTGTGAGAACTCGATAGTGTGCCAATGTACTTTTTTGTTTGTGGGTTGGTTGTGTGCTGTGTGTGCTTGCTGCTGCTTTTTGGTGGTGGTGGGTGTGTGCCGGTGGGTTGTGCCTGAACCATTTGATGGGGCGCGGCTTTGTTGGTGTTTGCATGGTGCGTGATTGATTCGCGTTTGTGACAGATACTTTTTTTGGTTGCCTTTCCCTGTTTTTTCCCTCGTCAGGGTGGGGAGGGGTGGCCGGTAATTTTGTGGATTGCCAGCGCGCTTGGTGCCTGCTTTTTGGTGGGTGTTGGGTGTGGTGGTTTGTTTTGGTTGGGTTTTGGGCTTTTCACGGCCTGTTTCTTCTGAAGCATTTTTTGTGGAGAGTTTGATCCTGGCTCAGGATGAACGCTGGCGGCGTGCTTAACACATGCAAGTCGAACGGAAAGGCCCTGCTTGCAGGGTACTCGAGTGGCGAACGGGTGAGTAACACGTGGGTGATCTGCCCTGTACTTCGGGATAAGCTTGGGAAACTGGGTCTAATACCGGATAGGACTGCATCGTAGGTGGTGTGGTGGAAAGCTTTTGCGGTATGGGATGAGCTCGCGGCCTATCAGCTTGTTGGTGGGGTAATGGCCTACCAAGGCGTCGACGGGTAGCCGGCCTGAGAGGGTGTACGGCCACATTGGGACTGAGATACGGCCCAGACTCCTACGGGAGGCAGCAGTGGGGAATATTGCACAATGGGCGCAAGCCTGATGCAGCGACGCCGCGTGGGGGATGACGGCCTTCGGGTTGTAAACTCCTTTCGCCAGGGACGAAGCGTAAGTGACGGTACCTGGATAAGAAGCACCGGCTAACTACGTGCCAGCAGCCGCGGTAATACGTAGGGTGCGGGCGTTGTCCGGAATTACTGGGCGTAAAGAGCTAGAAGGTGGGTTGTCGCGTCGTGTGTGTAAGTCCGCGGCGTAACTGTGGGACTGCAGGCGATACGGGCATAACTTGAGTGCTGTAGGGGAGACTGGAATTCCTGGTGTAGCGGTGAAATGCGCAGATATCAGGAGGAACACCGATGGCGAAGGCAGGTCTCTGGGCAGTAACTGACGCTGAGGAGCGAAAGCATGGGTAGCGAACAGGATTAGATACCCTGGTAGTCCATGCCGTAAACGGTGGGCGCTAGGTGTGAGTCCCTTCCACGGGGTTCGTGCCGTAGCTAACGCA
Organism: Corynebacterium senegalense; assembly: GCF_900411315.1. GTDB lineage: Bacteria > Actinomycetota > Actinomycetes > Mycobacteriales > Mycobacteriaceae > Corynebacterium > Corynebacterium senegalense. The sequence continues at coordinate 1,828,041 of NZ_LS990887.1, forward strand.
TTAAGCGCCCCGCCTGGGGAGTACGGCCGCAAGGCTAAAACTCAAAGGAATTGACGGGGGCCCGCACAAGCGGCGGAGCATGTGGATTAATTCGATGCAACGCGAAGAACCTTACCTGGGCTTGACATACACCGGACCGGGCCAGAGATGGTCTTTCCCTTTGTGGCTGGTGTACAGGTGGTGCATGGTTGTCGTCAGCTCGTGTCGTGAGATGTTGGGTTAAGTCCCGCAACGAGCGCAACCCTTGTCTTATGTTGCCAGCACGTTGTGGTGGGGACTCATGAGAGACTGCCGGGGTTAACTCGGAGGAAGGTGGGGATGACGTCAAATCATCATGCCCCTTATGTCCAGGGCTTCACACATGCTACAATGGTCGGTACAGCGCGTGCGCGAGTTCGTGAGGATGAGCTAATCGCTGAAAGCCGGTCGTAGTTCGGATTGGGGTCTGCAACTCGACCCCATGAAGTCGGAGTCGCTAGTAATCGCAGATCAGCAACGCTGCGGTGAATACGTTCCCGGGCCTTGTACACACCGCCCGTCACGTCATGAAAGTTGGTAACACCCGAAGCCAGTGGCTCAAACTCGTTAGAGAGCTGTCGAAGGTGGGATCGGCGATTGGGACGAAGTCGTAACAAGGTAGCCGTACCGGAAGGTGCGGCTGGATCACCTCCTTTCTAAGGAGTTTTTGTTTTTGTGTGCCCCACGGTTGTGGGGTGTGTGGTTGAGTGCCCGTGTGTGGTGCTGCCGCGTTTTTTGTTGAAATCCGGGTGGAGGCATGCCGGCATCATTGTGTGTGGTGCTTTGTGCGTGTGGTGTGCAATTGTTGCCTGCAAGCGAGTGGTCTTTTGTGGACGGGTATGTTGGTGCGCTGTCGGGTGTCTGGGATGATACGCGTTTGTGTGTTGTTTCCTTAGGCCCTGCATGCTTGGGCACGTCCGTGTGGTGTGTTTTTGGTGTGTGGGTGTGGTGTGTGAGAACTGTATAGTGGACGCGAGCATCTTTATTCTTGTGTGCGTGCCTGCCTTGTGGTGGGTGCGTGTTGTTAGTGTTTTTTAAGGGCGTACGGTGGATGCCTTGGTATGCTGAGCCGATGAAGGACGTGTGAGGCTGCGTTAAGCCTCGGGGAGTTGCCAACAAAGCGTTGATCCGAGGATGTCCGAATGGGGAAACCCGGCACCAGTTGTGTGGTGTGACCTGCAGGTGAATTCATAGCCTGTGTGGGGGTGACGCGGGGAAGTGAAACATCTCAGTACCCGTAGGAGAAGAAAACAATTGTGATTCCGTTAGTAGTGGCGAGCGAAGGCGGATGAGGCTAAACCATGTGTGTGTGATACCTGGCAGGGGTTGCGCATGTGGGGTTGTGGGGATGCATGTTGCAGGTACTGTCATGCCTGTGCACATTCAGCGCGTGTTAGCGGAAGTTGCCTGGGATGGTGCGCCGTAGTGGGTGAGAGCCCCTGTACGTGAAGGCGTGTGTTGGTGTGTTGTGTGTTTCCCGAGTAGCAGCGGGCTCGTGGAATCTGCTGTGAATCTGCCGGGACCACCCGGTAAGCCTAAATACTCAGTGTGACCGATAGTGGATAGTACCGTGAGGGAATGGTGAAAAGTACCCCGGGAGGGGAGTGAAATAGTTCCTGAAACCGTGCGCTTACAATCCGTCAGAGCACCTCGTGTGTGTGATGGCGTGCCTTTTGAAGAATGAGCCTGCGAGTCAGCGGCATGTCGCGAGGTTAACCCGTTGGTGGGGGAGCCGTAGCGAAAGCGAATCCTAATGGGGTGTTGCAAGTGGCATGTCCTGGACCCGAAGCGGGGTGATCTACCCATGGCCAGTGTGAAGCAGCTGTAAGAGGTTGTGGAGGCGCGAACCCACTTAGGTTGAAAACTGAGGGGATGAGCTGTGGGTAGGGGTGAAAGGCCAATCAAACTCCGTGATAGCTGGTTCTCCCCGAAATGCATTTAGGTGCAGCGTCATGTTAGCTTGCCGGAGGTAGAGCTACTGGTTGGTTGAGCGGGACTATCATCTTAGCAATGTCAGCCAAACTCCGAATGCCGGTTGAAGTGGTGCATGGCAGTGAGACTGTGGGGGATAAGCTTCATAGTCGAGAGGGAAACAGCCCAGATCGCCGGTTAAGGCCCCTAAGGGTGTACTAAGTGGAAAAGGATGTGGGATCGCGAAGACAGCCAGGAGGTTGGCTTAGAAGCAGCCATCCTTGAAAGAGTGCGTAATAGCTCACTGGTCGAGTGGTTCCGCGCCGACAATTCAGTGGGGCTCAAGTACACCGCCGAAGCCGCGGCATAACATGTGTTATGGGTAGGGGAGCGTCGTGCATGGGGTGAAGCAGTACCGGAAGGGGCTGTGGACTGTGTGCGAGTGAGAATGCAGGCATGAGTAACGAGTGATAAGTGAGAATCTTATCCGCCGGATGACTAAGGGTTCCTGGGTCAAGTTCGTCTTCCCAGGGTGAGTCGGGTCCTAAGGCGAGGCCGACAGGCGTAGTCGATGGTCAACGGGTTGATATTCCCGTACCCGTGTATACGCGCCCAAGACTGGACCGGTGATACTAACCACGCCGAGTGCTGCTGTCACTTGCTCTTTGAGTGGTGTGGTGGGACGAGGTGTGGGGCCTGATCCGTAGTAGGTCAGTGATGGGGTGACGCAGGAAGGTAGCTACGCCGCTTAATGGATTGCGGTGCAAGCGTGTGGCACGGGCCCTTGTTAAATGCGGGGCTCATTATGTGTGAGGCGTGATGCGTAGCCCCTTTGTGGGGTGATGGTGGTGATCCTATGCTGTCGAGAAAAGCCTCTAGCGAGTGTGTACACGGCCCGTACCCGAAACCGACACAGGTAGTCAGGTAGAGAATACTAAGGCGGTCGGGTGAACTGTGGTTAAGGAACTCGGCAAATTGCCCCCGTAACTTCGGGAGAAGGGGGACCCTGCTGTGTGCGCCATCTTTACGGTGGTTAGCGTGGTGGGGTCGCAGAGAATAGAGGGGAGCGACTGTTTATCAAAAACACAGGTCCGTGCGAAGACTTTTACGTTGATGTATACGGACTGACGCCTGCCCGGTGCTGGAAGGTTAAGAGGACCTGTTAGGCATGTTGTGCCGAAGCGGAGAATTTAAGCCCCAGTAAACGGCGGTGGTAACTATAACCATCCTAAGGTAGCGAAATTCCTTGTCGGGTAAGTTCCGACCTGCACGAATGGCGTAACGACTCCCCTGCTGTCTCAACCACAGGCCCGGTGAAATTGCAGTACGAGTAAAGATGCTCGTTTCGCGCGGCAGGACGAAAAGACCCCGGGACCTTCACTATAGCTTGGTATTGGTGTTCGGTGCGGTTTGTGTAGGATAGGTGGGAGACTGTGATACGGCCACGCCAGTGGTTGTGGAGTCGTTGTTGAAATACCACTCTGACCGTAGTGGATACCTTAACCTTGGCCCATGATCTGGGTTGGGGACAGTGCCTGGTGGGTAGTTTAACTGGGGCGGTTGCCTCCCAAAGAGTAACGGAGGCGCCCAAAGGTTCCCTCAGCCTGGTTGGCAATCAGGTGGCGAGTGTAAGTGCACAAGGGAGCTTGACTGCGAGACTGACTAGTCGAGCAGGGACGAAAGTCGGGACTAGTGATCCGGCACCTACTTGTGGATGTGGTGTCGCTCAACGGATAAAAGGTACCCCGGGGATAACAGGCTGATCTTCCCCAAGAGTCCATATCGACGGGATGGTTTGGCACCTCGATGTCGGCTCGTCGCATCCTGGGGCTGGAGTAGGTCCCAAGGGTTGGGCTGTTCGCCCATTAACGCGGCACGCGAGCTGGGTTCAGAACGTCGTGAGACAGTTCGGTCTCTATCCGCCGCGCGCGTTGAAACTTGAAGAAGGCTGTCCCTAGTACGAGAGGACCGGGACGGACGTACCTCTGGTGTGCCAGTTGTTCCGCCAGGAGCACGGCTGGTTGGCTACGTACGGAAGGGATAACCGCTGAAAGCATCTAAGCGGGAAGCCTGTTTTGAGATGAGGTTTCTTTTGAGGTTCCCCACAGACTATGGGGTTGATAGGCCGGATCTGGACACGCAGCAATGCGCGAAGGTGACCGGTACTAATACACCAACAAACACAACAAACACTGAGCACCAAGAATCGTGCCCGCGTCCACTATGCAGTATCTGACACACCACACCACCAACCAGTGCGTGTGTGGAGGCCAGAACAATAATTGAACATGAACCCAACATGATCAACCCAACAAGTGTGTCGGTGGTTGATGGCGGCGGGGAAACGCCCGGACCCATTCCGAACCCGGAAGCTAAGCCCGCCCGCGCTGATGGTACTGCCCCCGGGAGGGAGTGGGAGAGTAAGTTACCGCCGACCCAACAACTTCACAAAAACAAAAGCGCCTGACCCCACCCGGGACAGGCGCTTTTGCTTCACCCGAGCCCTGTGCGAAGGACCCGCCCCATGTAGCGTGTAGTGAGCAATTGCCACCGACGCGCGGGAGCGGACAACATGGGACATCATTCTTTGGAAGAGACGCAGGGGGAGCGTCGTGAAGCGGCTGCCCGGGCCGTGGACCTGGTCAAGACCTACGGGCAGGGCGCGACCCAGGTGGTCGCCCTCGACGGCGTGTCCGTCGACTTCGCCGCGAACGAGTTCACCGCCATCATGGGCCCCTCGGGTTCGGGCAAGTCCACGCTGATGCACGCGATGGCGGGCCTTGACTCGTTCACCTCGGGCTCCGCCTACATCGGGGGAACGGACCTGGCGGGTCTCAGCGACAAGGAGCTGACAGCGCTGCGTCGCGACAGGCTCGGTTTCATCTTCCAGTCCTTCAACCTCGTTCCCACCCTCACCGCGGCGGAGAACATCACCCTCCCCACCGACATCGCCGGCCGGAAGGTCGACCAGGAGTGGTTCGAGGAGATCACCCGTCGCCTCGGCCTGGCGGAGCGCCTTTCCCACCGCCCGAGCGAGCTGTCCGGCGGGCAGCAGCAGCGCGTCGCCTGCGCCCGCGCCCTCGTGAGCCGGCCCGACATCATCTTCGGCGACGAGCCCACCGGCAACCTCGACTCCAACGCGAGCCGGGAGGTGCTCGACATCCTGCGCAACGCGGTCGACGCGGACGGGCAGACGGTAGTCATCGTCACCCACGACGCGCGCGCGGCCTCCTACGCCGACCGCGTGATCTTCCTGCGCGACGGCCGAATCGTCGACGAGCTTTACGAGCCCACGATGGACGCGATCCTCCAGGTCATGTCCGGGATCGAGGGATAGCGTGGCCTCGACTATGACACGGGTGTCGCTGCGCAACATCGGCGCCCACAAGCTTCGCCTCGCCCTGACGGTCCTCGCGGTCGTGCTGGGCACCGCCTTCATCGCGGGCTCGCTCATGTTCACGAACATGCTCGAGCGCACCTTCGACCAGGCGGTCAGCTCGCAGTTCGACGGCGTCGACGCGGTCGTCTCCGCCGGGGAGTCGGGCGCCTCGCCGACCCTCGAGGTGGTCTCGGAGCTCGAGGCCGACGGGCGGGTCGCGGCGGTCAACGAGAGCGGCACGACGACGGTGGTCGCCGCAAAGTCCGACGGCACGGCGATTCAGACGGGGCAGGGCGCGTCCTCCGCGGGGATCTACTACGACGTGGAGTCCTCCGTCGCCGCGGCCCCCGAGGTGGTGGAGGGCCGCGCCCCAGAGGCTGTGGGGGAGGCGATCCTCAACAGCAACGCCGCCGAGAAGTACGGGGTGGGCCTCGACGAGAAGCTCACGGTGGTCGATCCCGCGGGCCGCCGGGAGTACACCGTGGTGGGCCTCTACGACGACGGCCTCACCCAGGCATCCTCCCTCGGTTTCAAGGTGTCCCCCGAGACCTACAACGAGTTCTACACCGACGGCACCACCGTGCCCGAGCTTACCCTGCGCGCGAGCGAGGGGACCACGGATCAGCAGCTTGTCGACGCCCTCCGCGGCGCCTACCCCGAGTACACCATCGACACCGGAGAGGCGAAGGCGGACGAGGCGTCGAAGGCGATCAAGGAGGGGCTGAGCTTCGTCAGCTACTTCCTCATCGCCTTCGGCCTCGTCGGCCTCCTAGTGGGCACCTTCCTCATCGCGAACACCTTCTCGATGATCGTCGCCCAGCGCACCAAGGAGTTTGCGCTGCTGCGCGCCCTGGGCTCCAGCCGCCGCCAGATCACCCGCTCGGTCGCCGTGGAGGCCTTCGTGGTCGGCGTGTTCGGCTCCGCCTTCGGTGTCGTCGCCGGCGCCGCGCTTGTCGCGGTGATCAAGGCGGTCATGGGCGCCAACGGCATGGAGCTGCCCCAGGGCGGACTCGGGCTGTCCACCGACGCCGTCGTGGTGCCGATCGTGGTGGGCACGGCGGTGACCATGCTTTCCGCCTGGGCGCCGGCGCGGCGGGCGGGCCGCGTCCAGCCGGTCGAGGCGATGCGCTCGAGCGAGTCCGCGGCGCCGCAGCCCCTCACGGCGCGCACCGTCGCCGGCGGGGTGCTCATCGCCCTCGGTGTGGCCGCCGCCGCGGGCGGGATGGCGTGGTCGGAGGGGTCGACGGGCAACCGCGCGATGCTGGTCGGCGCGGCGGCTGTCGCCGTGATCGGCGGGGCATTCCTCGCGGGCCCCGCGCTCAGCCTGCCGGTCGTCCCGCCGCTCGGGCGGGTCATCGGGGCGCCGTTCGGTGCCGTCGGCAAGCTTGCGTCGACGAACACCCGCCGCAACCCGCGCCGCACGAGCGCGACCGCGTTCGCGCTTCTGCTGGGCATTGCGCTGGTGACGGTCATCGGGATGCTGGGAGCGACGATGAAGCAGTCGGTCGCAGACATCTCGGAGAGCGAGGTCACCGCCGACTACGTCCTCTCCGGGCCGACCTCGGGCGCCTTCCCGGTGCCCGCGGAGGTGCCCGCGGCCGTTGACGCCGCCGAGGGGGTGGGCGAGGTCGTCTCCTACAGCGAGGCGCCCGTCACCGTCGACGGGGAGTACAGCTACGCGATGGGCACCTACGGCGCGACACCCGTCTTCGCGGGCAACCCGGGGGATCTGTTCATCCTCGACGTCACGGAGGGCAGCCCGGACCTGGGCGCCGGAACCGTGCTCGCCCCGCGCGACTACGCGGAGGCGCACGGGTGGTCCGTCGGGGACACGGTCACCGTCGCCGCGCCCGGTCTCTCCCAGAACACGGCCGAGGCCACGGTGGGCGGAATCTTCGAGCCCTCCAACGTGGTCACGGGCGCGGTGGTGAGCCGCGACACCGCGCTGCAGGTCCTGCCCGAAAGCGCCCTGACCATCCAGGTGGTCGGCGCCAACGGCGACGGCTCCGTGACCGACGAGCAGCTGCGTACCAACCTGGAGGAGGTCGTGCGGCCCTTCATCGTGGTCCAGGTCCGCTCCACGGCAGACATGAGCGGCGAGGTCAGCGGCATGATCGACCAGATGCTGTTCATCCTCTACGCGCTGCTGTCGCTGGCTGTCGTGATCGCGGTGCTGGGGATCATCAACACGCTCACGCTGTCGGTGATCGAGCGGCGCCAGGAGATCGGCATGCTGCGCGCCGTGGGCACCCAGCGCGGCCAGGTGCGCATCATGATCATCCTCGAGTCGGTGCAGATGGCGGTGTTCGGCGCGCTCTCCGGCATCCTCATGGGCCTCGGACTGGGGTGGGCGTTCCTCACCGTCCTGAGCGACCAGGGGCTGGAGAGCATCCAGATCCCGTGGGCGCTGGTGGCCACCATGCTCGCCGGCTCGGTCGCGGTGGGCGTGCTCGCGGCCCTGTGGCCCGCCCAGCGCGCCGCCGCGACCCCGCCCCTCGACGCCATCGCCGACTGATCTCCCCCTCGGGGGTGGCGGCGCTCAGCCGAAGGCGCGCTGGCCGTAGACCATGCCGAAGTACGCGGCGACGACGGTCACGGCGGCCGTCGACAGGGCGGAGCGCGCCGCCTGAGCCCAGTGGCGGGCCTTGAGGTGCTCGCCCAGCTCCCGCGCCAGCGTGGACCACGTGGACAGCGCCCCCGCGAAGCCGGTGCCCACCAGGAGGGGAAGGATGCCCGGTAGGGCCAGCGAGAAGCCTAGGACGGCAGAGCCGACCACGTTCGCCGCCCAGGTGCCCGGGTGGCGGTAGTTCCCGTTGAGCCGGACCAGCGCCCAGCGCGCCACGCCGCCCACGAACCCGCCTGCCGCCACGGCGGCCGCGCCCAGCAGAAACGTGTTCACGCGCGCCGCCCCCTCAACGCGTCGCCGGCGAACCACGCCGCCATGCAGGCGGCGAAGCTGCTCACCAGGGTGGCGGCGGCCCCGGCGGGGGAGGACTGCGCCGCCGCCAGCGAAACCGCCGAGAGGGTGGAAAAGCCACCGAGGACGCCCATCCCCCAGAACTTGCCGGGGGCGAAAAAGCCCATCGCGAAGCACGACAGCGCGTTGACCAGCGTGGTCAACACGTGCACCTCGATGCCCGTAAGCGGCGCCTCGAGGAAGACCGCGTAGCGGGCTGTCGCGCCGAGGGCCGCGCCGAGGCCGACGAGGAGAGCATCTTTCCACACGTCCTCCCACCCTAGACCCCTGCCAGCCGTGGCAGAAAAGCCGCCGCGCGGGGAAGATGGGTGGAGAGACTGCAACCACATAGCACCGTCAAAGGAGTGCCCCACCATGGCTCACGACCGAGCAGGCCAGCCGGCCCGCCCCGAAGACCTCATTGACATCGCCGAGGTCGTCACCGCCTACTACACGCGTGACATCGACCCGGACGACCCCGCCCAGCAGGTGTCCTTCGGCACCTCGGGGCACCGTGGCAGCTCGCTGGACAACGCGTTCAACCAGCAGCACATCTGGGCCACGACGCAGGCGATCGTCGACTACCGCCGCGGCGAGGGCATCGAGGGGCCCGTCTACATCGGCCGCGACACCCACGCCCTGTCCGAGCCGGCGATGGTCTCCGCCCTCGAAGTGCTGCTCGCGAACGGGGTGGACGTGCGCGTCGACGCCGCCGGACGCTACACCCCGACCCCGGCCGTCTCCCACGCCATCCTGCGCCACAACGCCGCCGCGGAGGGGGCGCGACGCGCCGACGGCATCGTCGTCACGCCCTCGCACAACCCGCCGCGCGACGGCGGATTCAAGTACAACCCGCCCACCGGCGGCCCGGCCGGGGCGGAGGCCACCGACTGGATCGCCGAGCGGGCCAACGAGTACATCGCCGCGGGCCTGAGGGGGGTTCAGAGGGCTTCGGTAAGCGGCGTGCTCGACGAGCGCGCGGAGAAGTTCGACTTCCTGGGCAACTACGTGCAGGACCTGCCGAACGTGGTGGACCTCGCGGCGATCCGCGAGTCCGGGCTGAGCATCGGCGCCGACCCGATGGGCGGGGCGAGCGTGGATTACTGGGGGGCGATCGCCGACACCCACGGCCTGAACATGACCGTGGTCAACCCCGAGGTGGACGCCACCTGGCGCTTCATGACGCTCGACACCGACGGCGCGATCCGCATGGACTGCTCCTCGCCGAACTCCATGGCCTCGCTCGTGCGCAACCGGGACAAGTACGGCATCGCCACGGGCAACGACGCCGACGCGGACCGCCACGGCATTGTCACCCCCGACGCCGGGCTGATGAACCCCAACCACTACCTCGCCGTGGCCATCGACTACCTCTTCTCCCACCGCCCCGGCTGGGCCGAGTCCACCGCGGTGGGCAAAACGCTCGTGTCCTCCTCGATGATCGACCGCGTCGTCGCCTCGCTCGGCCGCACCCTCGTTGAGGTCCCCGTCGGCTTCAAGTGGTTCGTGCCGGGGCTTCTCGACGGCACCATCGGCTTCGGCGGGGAAGAGTCCGCCGGCGCCTCCTTCCTGCGCACCGACGGCACCGTCTGGTCCACTGACAAGGACGGGCTCATCATGGACCTCCTCGCCGCGGAAATCACCGCCGTGACCGGCCAGACCCCCTCGCAGCGCTACGCCGAGCTGGCTGAGAAGTTCGGCGCGCCCGCCTACGCCCGCACCGACGCCCCTGCGACGCGCGAGCAGAAGGCTGTGCTGAAGAAGCTGTCCCCGGAGCAGGTCTCCGCCACCGAGCTGGCCGGGGAGGAGATCACGGCGAAGCTGACGGAGGCGCCGGGCAATGGGGCGTCGATAGGCGGGCTCAAGGTGACCACCGAAAACGCGTGGTTCGCAGCAAGGCCCTCGGGCACCGAGGACAAGTACAAGATCTACGCCGAGTCATTCCGTGGCGCCGAGCACCTCGCGCAGGTGCAGGAAGAGGCCCAGAACCTCGTGGCGGCGGTGCTCGGGGAGTAAACACCCAGCATTTAGCGATACAGCCCACAGTCGTCGCCGGTATTGGGCGCGGCGGCCGTGGGCTAAGGTCGTGTATGTGACAACGAAAGAAAGTGACACACTCGGTACGCGGGAAATGGTGCTGGACGTCCTCTCGGCGGCGGCGCGGTTCTTCATGGCGTACATCTGGATCTCCGCGGGGGCGTCGAAGATCGGCGTCCACATGGACGTCACCCAGACGATCATGGCCTACGAGATCTTCACCCCGGACTGGTCGGACCTCCTGGCCACCCTCATCGGGCCGCTGGAGATCGCGGGCGGCCTGCTGCTGCTTCTGGGCATCAAGCTGCGCCCGGCGGGGTGGGTCTCCATCGGCGTGCTCAGCCTGTTCATCATCGGGCTGGCCTCCGCCTGGTCGCGCGGGCTCGTCATCGACTGCGGCTGCTTCAGCCCCGGCGAGGGCGAGGAGGGGACGAACCTGGTGATGACCATCGGGCGCGACGTCGGCTACATCCTCATCACCCTGTTCATGATCTACCGTCCATACCGGAAATTCGCGCTCTACCCCTAGAATCGGTGCGTCCGCACATCCCCCTGACAAGCAAAGGTTGAAAAACGTGACCACTCGCAAAGTGCAAAACCCCAACGCCAAGGGCGGGGCAGGCTTCATCTGGGCGCTTCTCGCCATCGTCGTAATCGCGGCTGTCGTCATCGGCCTCGTCTTCTTCAACGGCCGGACCCAGCGCAACGAGGCGATCGCCGAGAAGATGATCGCCGTGGACAACTTGACGGTCAGCTACAACGAGGGCGACCCGTACCTCGTCCTCGCCGGCGCTGAGGCGGCCGAGGGCACCCCCTCCGTCGACCTCTTCGAGGACTTCTCCTGCTCGCACTGTGCGGACCTGGCCAAGGCCACGGACGGCGAGATGCTGGACAAGATCCAGGCGGGCGATGTCACCGTGAACCTGCACCCGATGACCTTCCTCGACGGCCAGGGCGCCCAGTACGAGCAGGGCCACTCCACCCGCGCGCTCGCGGCGGAGCTGGCGCTCGCGGCGAACAACGACGTCAAGGCGATGTGGAACCTGCGCGTCACCCTCTTCGAGAACCAGCAGGGCCTCTACAACAAGCTGGACCACAACGGCTTCGCGGACCAGGCCCGCGACTTCGGGGCGAGCGAGCAGGCCGTCAAGGACATCCGCGAGGGCAAGTACGTGCCGGTCGCCGAGGAGATGGGCAAGGCCAACCTCGACTACCAGAACGAGAAGACCGGCGAGGCCTACACCCCGCGCGTGATGCGCGATGACAAGGACCTCGAGGTGCCGGGCGGCGACATCACGCAGTGGCTCGAGGCGGCCACCAGCTAGCACGCTTATCGACGCCCAACCGGGCGCTTTCCCGGGGCCGCGGGAGCGATTTGGTTGCCCTCGCGGCCCGCGTGTATATTGATCGAAGTTGTTCGAGCGCAGGCTCGGCGCAACGGGGCTATGGCGCAGCTGGTAGCGCACCACACTGGCAGTGTGGGGGTCACGGGTTCGAATCCCGTTAGCTCCACTCCCTAACTTCATACCGTTTCCGCAATGGGGCTATGGCGCAGCTGGTAGCGCACCACACTGGCAGTGTGGGGGTCACGGGTTCGAATCCCGTTAGCTCCACCATCCGCACCCCCGGTCCGAGCATGGGCCGGGGGTGCTTCGCGTCTAGACTGGGCGCCCATGGGCACTTTCACGTGGAGCACGCTCGCCACCCCGATCGGCGAGCTCGTGCTGGTGCGCTCCGAGCTCGGCCTGGCGCGGGTGGCCTTCGGGACAGAGGGCGCCGCCCGGGAAGGGGAGGAGGCGGCCTACCCGGAGGCCGAGAAGCAGCTGGGCGAGTACTTCGCGGGGCGCCGGCGCGAGTTCGACCTGCCCCTCGACTGGCGCTTCAGCAGCGGGTTCCGCCGGGAGGCGCAGCGCGCCCTGCTTGAGATTCCTTTTGGGCAGACCCGCTCCTACGGCGAGCTTGCCCGGCAGGTGGACAACTCGAAGGCGGTGCGGGCGGTCGGGACCGCCTGCGCGACGAACCCGCTGCCGATCGTCGTGCCCTGCCACCGGGTGCTGCGCAGCGACGGCTCCCTCGGCGGCTACCGGGGCGGGCCGGAGGCGAAGCGGTGGCTGCTGGAGCTGGAGTGCGCCTCCGGGTAAGAACGGAAGGGCAAGAATCCGGTTTCTGTGGCTGACATGGCGGATTCTTACCCTTTTGTTCTTGCCCTGAGGCTGGGCCACTTCGGGTACGGTGGCGCGGCATGAGGCCAACGTTCACCAAAACCGGAAGCGCCCCCGGCGCCGCGGCAGCGGAGGCCGCGTACCTGCGGTGGCTGCGCGAGGGCAGCGAGGCAGTCGTCGAGGTCTACGCCGTCGACGACGCCGCCAACACCCTGACGATCGAGCGGGTCGACTCAGCCCGCCCCACCCCCGAGGCCGCGCGGCGCGCCGGGCGGGAGCTGGCGAGGATCCACGCGTGCGGTGCGTCCGCCTTCGGCGCACCCGCGGACGGCTGGGAGGGGCCGAACTTCATCGGCCGCGTGCAGCAGGAGTGCACGCCCACCCCGCGCTGGGCGCCGTTCTACGTGCACCAGCGGGTGCTGCCCTTCGCGGAGAAGGCCCGCGGGGCGGGGAACCTGTCGGGGGAGGGGTGGGGCNCGTGAGACGCGGCAAGCAGATTCGCTCACTCTCGAGGTAGGGGGCGTGACGGTCCGCGGTAGCTAACGCTGCCGTGCGGTCGGAAGGGGCAGTGGTGGATAAGAGACAGGGTGATAGGCTTTTTTTTTTTTAATGATACGGCGACCACCGAGATCTACACAGAGTAGATCGTCGGCAGCGTCAGATGTGTATAAGGGACAGGGGTGGGGCGTCGTGAAGCGGGCGTGCGACGCGCTGCTCGCCGAGGATGAGGACGCCCCGCTGGCGCGCATCCACGGCGACCTGTGGGCGGGCAACCTGCTCTTCTCCCCGGAGGGGCCGCGATTCATCGACCCGGCGGCCCACGGCGGGCACCCGCTGACGGACATCGCGATGCTGGAGCTGTTCGGCGCGCCCCACTTCGACGAGATCTGCGCGGGCTACTCACTGCCCGACGGCTGGCGCGAGCGGATCCCCCTCCACCAGATGCACCCGCTGGCGGTGCACGCCTACACCCACGGGCCCTCCTACGGCCGGGCGCTGGAGGAGGCGGCGCGGCGCACCCTGGACCTGGTGGGCTAGCACCACCAGGTCTCGGCCGGGCCCGGGGGCAGGTGGCGCTTGTGCTGCCCGACGCGCCAGAGGTGCTCGAGGCGCTCGCGGGCGGCGTCCGGGACTGGCTTGCCCTCCAGGTAGTCGTCGATGTCCGTGTAGGTGATGCCGAGGGCGGTTTCGTCGGGCAGCGAGGGGCGGTCCTCCTCCAGATCGGCGGTGGGCACCTTCTCCCAGAGCCTGCGCTCGGCCCCGAGGTGGGCAAGCAGCGCCGCGCCCTGCCGCTTGTTCAGCCCGGCGAGGGGGAGCAGGTCGGCGGCGCCGTCGCCGAACTTGGTGAAGAAGCCCGTGACGTTCTCCGCCGCGTGGTCCGTGCCGATGACCAGCATGCCGCGCTCGCCGGCGATCGCGTACTGCGCGACCATGCGCATGCGGGCCTTCACGTTGCCCTTGTTGAAGTCACCCAGAGCGTCCTTCCGCAGGGCAGCGCCGACAGCGCGGGACATCTCGGTCGTCGCCGGCTCGATGTCGACGGTGACGCGCTCGTCGGGCCGGATGAACTCCAGCGCCGCCTGCGCATCCGCCTCGTCGGCCTGCACTCCGTGGGGCAGCCGCACCGCGACGAAGCTCGCCTCGCCGCCCTCCGCGCGCCGCTTCTCGACGGCAAGCTGCGCCAACCTCCCGGCCAGCGTCGAGTCCTGGCCGCCCGAGATGCCCAGGACGAAGCCCTTCGCGCCGGTTGCCGCCAGGTAGTCCGCGAGGAAGGCCACGCGCCTGTCGACCTCCCGCGCCGCGTCGATGGTGGGGGAGACGCCGAGGGCCGCGATGATGCCCGCCTGCAGGGTGCCGTTGTTGGTAGACATGGGCGCCATCGTAGCGCGCCGGGCGGCGGGGCATTTTGAGCACGGCGGCTCATCAGGTAATATGACCTGCCGTGTCGCGACCCGACCGGCCTGGGCCTGGCCCGCGCCGGGGAGGAGTCGCCGTAATGGATGAAACCTCACTCAGAAAGGAGCGCCCGATGAAGGTCCGCAAGTCGCTTCGGTCGCTGAAGAACAAGCCGGGCGCTCAGGTTGTGCGCCGCCACGGCAAGGTTTTCGTGATCAACAAGAAGGATCCGCGTTTCAAGGCTCGCCAGGGCTAGTCCCGCGCATCCCTGAACACCCCGCCTCTCCGGTCCCGGAGGGCGGGGTGTTCGCTTTGCTGTGCATTGCGCGGGGAACGGAAGACCTCAGCGCGTTTCGGCGGGCAAAATAGGGCCCCGAACCGCGCTGAGGTCTTCGGTTTCAGGCGCAACTGGTTATAGCGAACTACATGTGGGTGATTAGCGTGGCCTGTCCTGGGAATATCACGAGTGTAACTACTATATACAGTATCGGTTGCCGAAACCTGCCACAAAGTATAGTGTTTATCAGTGTCACGCCGACGGGTTCGGCGCCAAGGGAAGAACACAAACTTCGCAGAGAAAGAGCCAACAGGTTATGTCCATCACTGTTTACACCAAGCCCGCTTGCGTCCAGTGCACCGCGACGAAGAAGGCCCTGGACAAGGCCGGCCTCGAGTACAACCTCGTGGACATCTCCGTGGACGACGAGGCCCGCGACTACGTCATGGCCCTCGGTTACCTGCAGGCCCCCGTTGTCGAGGTGGACGGCGAGCACTGGTCCGGCTTCCGCCCGGACCGCATCCGCGGCCTGCAGGCAGCAGCCTAACGTCCCCGCCGCCCGAAAGCCGTCTCGATCTGGGCGGCTTTTTCGCGTGAGGCACCCGACACGAGCGTGAGAAACCCGCGAGAAAACAATGCTTATCGTCTATTTTTCCTCCGCCACAGGAAACACTAAGCGCTTCGTCGAGAAGGTGGGCCTGCCCGCCCGGCGGATCCCGCTGTACCGGTGGGAGGAGGAGCTCACCGTCGACGAGCCCTACGTGCTGATCTGCCCGACGTACGGCGGGGGAGCGTCCATCTCCCACGAGAACACGCGTCCGGTGCCGAAGCAGGTCATCGGGTTCCTCAACAACGAGCGCAACCGGGAGCTGCTGCGCGGGGTCATCGCGGCGGGCAACTCCAACTTCGGCCCGGACTTCTGTCTGGCCGGTGAAGTAATATCGGCCAAGTGCAAGGTGCCGTACCTCTTCCGCTTTGAGCTCATGGGCGCGGAGGGGGACGCCGCACACGTCCGCCATCAGCTCATCGCCCACGCCGGGAGGCTGGGGCTCGAACCGTTGGCCAGGGAAGACGTCGACAAGCTCAGGGCGAAAGACGACGCCGCCGAGCGGGAGAGCGCGGCCCGCCTGGCGCGGCTGCGAGAGAAATACAGCAACAGGAAATCAGCATAGGAGCGTTTGAACAGTGTCCACCCCCACCACCGAAAAGCACGGCAGGAACGTTCCCGAGCCGGCCCGGGCAACCGACCAGCTCGACTACCACGCGCTCAACGCGCTGCTCAACCTGTACGACGAGAACGGGCAGATCCAGTTCGACAAGGACCGCGAGGCCGCGAACCAGTTCTTCCTGCAGCACGTCAACCAGAACACCGTCTACTTCCACGACCTGGAAGAGAAGATGCGGTACCTGATCGAGAACAAGTACTACGAGCCGCACGTCATCGACGCCTACGAGTGGGACTTCGTCAAGGACACCTTCAAGCGCGCCTACTCCTACAAGTTCCGCTTCCAGTCCTTCCTCGGCGCGTACAAGTACTACACCTCCTACACGCTCAAGACCTTCGACGGCCGCCGCTACCTGGAGCGCTTCGAGGACCGCGTCGCCATGACCGCCCTGTTCCTCGCCAGCGGCAACGAGGACGTGGCCAGCGCGCTCGTCGACGAGATCATGACCGGGCGCTTCCAGCCCGCCACCCCGACCTTCCTCAACGCCGGCAAGGCTCAGCGCGGCGAGCTCGTCTCCTGCTTCCTGCTGCGCATCGAGGACAACATGGAGTCCATCGGCCGCGCCATCAACTCCTCGCTGCAGCTGTCCAAGCGCGGCGGCGGCGTCGCGCTGCTGCTGTCCAACATCCGCGAATCCGGCGCGCCCATCAAGCACATCGAGAACCAGTCCTCCGGCGTCATCCCCGTGATGAAGCTGCTCGAGGACTCGTTCTCCTACGCCAACCAGCTCGGCGCGCGCCAGGGCGCCGGCGCGGTGTACCTCAACGCACACCACCCGGACATCCTCAGCTTCCTGGACACCAAGCGCGAGAACGCCGACGAGAAGATCCGCATCAAGACCCTCTCCCTCGGCGTGGTCATCCCGGACATCACCTTCGAGCTGGCCAAGCGCAACGACGACATGTACCTCTTCTCGCCCTACGACGTCGAGCGCGTCTACGGCGTGCCGTTTGCGGACCTGTCCATCACCGAGAAGTACGACGAGATGGTCGAGGACCCGCGCATCCGCAAGACGAAAATCAACGCGC
This sequence comes from Corynebacterium senegalense, assembly GCF_900411315.1. Classification (GTDB taxonomy): domain Bacteria; phylum Actinomycetota; class Actinomycetes; order Mycobacteriales; family Mycobacteriaceae; genus Corynebacterium; species Corynebacterium senegalense. The sequence continues at coordinate 1,844,931 of NZ_LS990887.1, forward strand.
GCCAGTTCTTCCAGACCATCGCCGAGATCCAGTTCGAGTCCGGCTACCCCTACATCATGTTCGAGGACACCGCGAACAGGGCGAACCCGGTCAAGACCGGACGGATCAACATGTCCAACCTGTGCTCCGAGATCCTCCAGGTCAACTCCCCGTCGGTGCTCAACGAGGATCTCACCTACGCCGAGGTCGGCCACGACATCTCCTGCAACCTGGGCTCGCTCAACATCGCCATGGCGATGGACTCCGACAACTTCTCCCGCACCGTCGAGACCGCCATCCGCGGCCTGACCGCCGTGGCGGACGAGACTGCCATCGACTCGGTGCCCCCGGTGCGCGAGGGTAACGACGCCTCCCACGCCATCGGCCTGGGCCAGATGAACCTCCACGGCTACCTCGGCCGCGAGCACATCGACTACGGCTCCGAGGAGGGGCTCGACTTCACCAACGCCTACTTCGCCGCTGTGATGTACGAGGCCATCAAGGCCTCCCACGCCATCGCCGTGGAGAAGGGCGAGGCGTTCGAGGACTTCGCCAAGTCCGAGTACGCCACCGGCGAGTTCTTCGACCGCTACAACCCGGAGGACTTCCAGCCCAAGACCGCCAAGGTCAAGGCCCTGTTCGCCGCCTCGTCGGCGGCGGTCCCGACCGCCGAGGAGTGGGCGAAGCTGAAGGCGGACGTCGCCCGCGACGGCATCTACAACCGCTACCTCCAGGCGGTGCCGCCGACCGGCTCGATCTCCTACATCAACAACTCGACCTCCTCGATCCACCCGATCGCCTCGAAGATCGAGATCCGCAAGGAGGGCAAGATCGGCCGCGTCTACTACCCGGCGCCCCACATGGACAACGAGAACATCGGCTACTTCAAGGACGCCTACGAGATCGGCTACGAGAAGATCATCGACACCTACGCCGTGGCCACGAGGTACGTCGACCAGGGCCTGTCGCTGACGCTGTTCTTCAAGGACACCGTGACCACCCGCGACATCAACCGCGCGCAGATCTACGCCTGGCGCAAGGGCATCAAGTCGCTCTACTACATCCGCCTGCGCCAGATGGCGCTCGAGGGCACCGAGATCGAGGGCTGCGTCTCCTGCATGCTCTAGGGGCACGCGCTTGACGACGCCACCCCAGCGCCCCTACGAGTCGTAGATGGTGTGCTCGAACTCGTGCATCACCCGCTGGGTGGCCTCCTCGGCCGCCGCCGCGTCGCCCGCCGCGATGGCGCGGGCGACGTCCGCGTGCGCCGTCAGCGAGGCGGGGGAGGGGATGACCGGCAGGTCCCCGTAGCGGGTCCGGGCCTCCACCTGCAGCAGGATGGAGGGGGCGAGCGCGGCGAACATGTGGTTGCCCGAGGCCTCCAGCACGAGGGTGTGGAAGCGCTTGTCGGCCTCGAGGAACTGCGCGCGCACCTCTTCGGTGTCGGCGTCCGGGCGCGCCGCGAGGCCCTCCATCTCCTGCGCCACCTGGAGCAGGGTCTGGGCCTGGGCGGGGGTGGAGCGTCGAGAAGCAAGGCCCGCGGCGAGGGGCTCGACCGCGTAACGGAGCTGGTTGAGCTCGTGGAGCTGGCGCGACCGGTGCGCCTCCGAGGCCCAGCGCCACTTGATCACCGCGCGGTCGAACACCGCCCAGTCCCTCTCCGGCAGCACGCGGATGCCCACGCGCCGCGAGGAGGAGACGAGCCCCAGCTGCTCGAGGGCGCGCATGGCCTCGCGCGCGACCGTGCGGGAGATGCCGAAGCGCACCGAGAGATCGCGGAGGGTGAAGGTGTGATCCTCCGGCATTTTCCGCGAGACGATGTCCTGGCCCAGCTGGTCAAGCACGGCGGAGAGCAGGGGAGGCACGGATGCCTCCCGTGGGGCGGGGGACAAAACCATTCGAACACCTCGCGTGTGCAGTGTTAATACGTTCGCCGCTCAGGATAACCCGAGGGCCGCGCGGCTCGGAACCGCAGCCCGCCGACAACCGCACCCGGGTTGCCTGCCCCGGGCGCGGTCGGGCGACGTAGTATGGGGCGTGTGACTGAGCATGACTACGACGCATTTCTCGCCGAGCACCCCGGCCCTGCCAAGGCGATCAACTGGAACGACATTCCGGACGAGAAAGACCTCGAGGTCTGGGACCGGCTGACCGGCAACTTCTGGCTGCCCGAGAAGATCCCGGTGTCCAACGACATCCCCAGCTGGAAGACGCTCACGGATGACGAGAAGCTCTCCACCATGCGCGTCTTCGCCAACCTCACGCTGCTGGACACCATCCAGGGCACCGTCGGCGCCGTGTCGCTTCTGCCGGACGCGAAAACGCTGCACGAGGAGGCCGTGTACACCAACATCGCCTTCATGGAGTCGGTGCACGCGAAGAGCTACTCCAACATCTTCATGACGCTCGCGTCGACCCCGCAGATCAACGACGCGTTCCGCTGGACCGAGGAGAACGAGGAGGTGCAGCGCAAGGCGAAGATCATCGAGAGCTACTACCGCGGCGACGACCCGCTGAAGAAGAAGATCGCCTCTGTGATGCTCGAGTCCTTCCTCTTCTACTCCGGCTTCTACCTGCCGCTGAACTGGTCCGTGCACTCCAAGCTGACCAACACCGCGGACATCATCCGCCTGATCATCCGCGACGAGGCGGTCCACGGCTACTACATCGGCTACAAGTATCAGGTGGGGCTGCGCGGCGAGACGCAGGAGCGCAAGGACGAGCTCAAGGAGTACACCTTCGACCTGCTCTACGACCTCTACGAAAACGAGATCCAGTACACCGAGGACATCTACGACCCGCTGGGATGGACCGAGGACGTCAAGCGCTTCCTGCGCTACAACGCCAACAAGGCGCTGAACAACCTCGGCTACGAGGGGCTGTTCCCGGGGGACGAGACGCGAGTCTCGCCGGCCATCCTCGCCTCCCTGTCGCCCAACGCCGACGAGAACCACGACTTCTTCTCGGGTTCGGGCTCCTCCTACGTCATCGGCAAGGCCGAGGACACCCAGGACGACGACTGGGACTTCTAGGGCTGCGGCTCCACCGTCCGTCCGCGAACCGGATTACCCCGACCGGGGTGGTCCGGTTTTCGCGCGCCCCGGGGCAGCGGGAGACCGGAACGGGTGTGACACAGGTAAAACGCTGAGGCCCCCGGAGACCGCCCCCGGGGTCTACACTCTTTGCTGTAGCCCGCCTGTAATGGCTGGAAATTCCATGTGCCGATCGCTTATGATGGGTCGGTATCAGTTGTGGCACGAGTGACGTTGACGGCAAATGCCGCCGACTAGCCCGTGCTGTAAGTCAGGAGGATCGTATGACCGCTGTGGCGCCAAGGCTGGACAACTATGTCCCGCCGACACGTCCCGAGCCGACGGGGCACGCCCGTAAAGGCTCGAAACTTTATTCGTTGCTGACGACGACTGACCACAAGTTGCTGGGCATCTACTACATCATGATGTCCTTCATCTGGTTCTTCGTCGGTGGTTTCATGGCACTGCTCATCCGCGCCGAGCTGTTCAGCCCGGGCCTGCAGATGCTTTCCAACGAGCAGTTCAACCAGCTCTTCACGATGCACGGCACCGTGATGCTCCTCGCCTTCGGTACCCCGGTGGTGTGGGGCTACGCCAACTTCGTCCTGCCGCTGCAGATCGGCGCGCCGGACGTTTCCTTCCCGCGCCTGAACGCCTTCGGCTTCTGGATCACCCAGGTGGGCGTCCTGGCCATGCTGGCCGGCTTCCTCACCCCGGGCGGTGCGGCCGACTTCGGCTGGACCATGTACATGCCGCTGGCTGACGCGACCCACACCCCGTCCGTCTCCGCGAACCTGTGGATCGTCGGCGTGGGCGCAACCGGTATCGGCACCGTCGCCTCTGCGATCAACATGGTCACCACCGTGCTCACCCTGCGTGCGCCGGGCCTGACCATGTTCCGCATGCCGGTGTTCACCTGGACCGTCTTCGTCACCTCGATCATCGCCCTGATGATCTTCCCGCTGCTGCTGGCCGCCGCGCTCGGCGTTCTCTACGACCGTCTGCTGGGCGGCCACATCTACGACACCGCCAACGGCGGCGCCATCCTGTGGCAGCACCTGTTCTGGTTCTTCGGCCACCCCGAGGTCTACGTCCTGGCCCTGCCGTTCTTCGGCATGATCTCTGAGATCATCCCGGTGTTCTCCCGCAAGCCGATCTTCGGCTACATCGGCTTCGTCTTCGCAACCCTGGCCATCGCCGGCCTGTCCATGGCCGTGTGGGCGCACCACATGTTCGCCACCGGCGCGGTCCTGCTGCCGTTCTTCTCCTTCATGACGTTCCTCATCGCCGTCCCGACCGGCGTGAAATTCTTCAACTGGTTGGGCACCATGTGGAACGGCCACCTCACCTTCGAGACCCCGATGCTGTGGGCGATGGGCTTCCTGTTCACCTTCCTCTTCGGCGGCCTGACCGGCATCATGCTGGCCTCCCCGCCGCTGGACTTCCACCTGCACGACTCCTACTTCGTGGTCGCGCACTTCCACTACACCCTCTTTGGCACCGTGGTGTTCTCCGCCATCGCCGGCGTGTACTTCTGGTTCCCGAAGATGACCGGACGCATGCTCGACGAGCGCCTGGGCAAGATCCACTTCTGGTTCACCTTCATCGGCTTCAACATGACCTTCCTGGTTCAGCACTGGCTGGGCAACATGGGCATGCCGCGCCGCTACGCCGACTACCTGGACAGCGACGGGTTCACCCTCCTGAACCAGATCTCCACGATCGGCGCGCTCATCCTGGGCATCGGTATGCTGCCGTTCATCTGGAACGTGTTCAAGTCCTGGCGCTACGGCGAGATCGTCACCGTCGACGATCCGTGGGGCTACGGCAACTCCCTCGAGTGGGCCACCTCCTGCCCGCCGCCGCGCCACAACTTCACCTCGCTGCCGCGCATCCGCTCGGAGCGCCCCGCGTTCGAGCTGCACTACCCGCACATGGTGGAGCGCCTGCGCCGTGAGGCCCACACCGGGCACAACGCGGACACCCCCGCCACCTGGAAGGGTGAGTCCCACGAGTTCGACCCCTCGGGCAACGAAGCCGAAGCGCGCGCCAACGCAAACGACCTGCGCCGCTAAGGCCGGGACGTCGCGCACGCGAAGGCGTGGCCTGACGACACCTTCCTGACGCGCACACCCCTCACCGCACTGGTGAGGGGTGTTTTGCGTGTGGGGTAACATGACAGCTCAGAAGCGCCCGCCCGAGGACGAAAGGACCCCCTCCCACGCCATGACCGCCTTCGAAGTTGAGCTGCAAGCGGGGCTGAAGCACGCCGTGGTCTCCACCACCGGCCCCGACCGCCCCGGAGTCTCCGCCGCGTTCTTCCGCGTCCTCGCCGCGCACGGAGTGCAGCTTCTCGACGTCTCCCAGGTCGACTTCCGGGGCCGCCTCATGCTCTCGGCCTTCGTCGGAATGGACCCCCTCGCCCTGGCGGACATCGAGCGCGAGCTGCGGGCCGGCCTGTGGGAGTTCGGCCAGCGCGTCACCATCGAGACGGGGGCGGAGGTGCGCTCCATCTCCCGTCCGCGCTCCACCCACGTGCTCGTCGCCCTGGGCAACCCCGTCACCGCCGGCCAGGTCTCGCGCGTCGGCCAGGCTCTCGCGGGCTACGGGGCGAACATCGACCGGATCCGCGGCATCTCCAACTACCCGGTGACGGGCCTGGAGTTCCGCGTCACCCTGCCGGACTACAGCCCCGGCGACGGCAGGGAGATCCGCAAGACCCTGGCCGAGCTGTCCGCCGAGATGGGCATCGACCTGGCCATCGAGCACGCCGGGCTGCACCGCCGTGCCAAGCGCCTCGTCTGCTTCGACTGCGACTCCACCCTCATCACCGGCGAGGTCATAGAGATGCTTGCCGCGCACGCGGGCAAGGAGGCCGAGGTGGCGGAAGTGACCGAACGCGCCATGCGCGGCGAACTGGACTTCGAACAGTCGCTGCGCGAGCGCGTGGCCACGCTGGCGGGCCTCGAGGCCTCCGTCATCGACGAGGTCGCTGCCGACATCACCCTCACCCCCGGCGCGCGCACCACGATCCGCACGCTCAACTCCCTGGGCTACCGCACCGCCGTGGTCTCCGGCGGCTTCATCCAGGTCCTTGAGGGACTGGCGGAGGAGCTCGAGCTCGACTACGTCCGGGCGAACACCCTCGAGGTGGTGGGCGGGAAGCTGACGGGCCGGGTGGTCGGGGAGATCGTCGACAGGCAGGCGAAGGCCCGCCTGCTCGCCGAGTTCGCCGCCGATTCGGGTCTGACGATGGGCCAGACCGTCGCGGTCGGCGACGGCGCGAACGACATCGACATGCTCTCCACCGCCGGCCTCGGCATCGCCTTCAACGCCAAGCCGGCCCTCAAGGAGATCGCCGACGCCTCCGTCAACCACCCCTTCCTCGATTCCGTGCTCTACATGCTGGGCATCCCGCGCGAGGAGATCGACTCCGCCGACGAGGAGGCCGGGACCGGCGGGCGGGTGGCCCTGTCCTGATGGACTCCCTCGCCGCCGCGCACTCCCTCCTGGTCGACCGGCTCGAGAGCGACTACCGCGCCCGGACCGAGGACCCGGAGGACCCCTCCACGGTCCAGGCGATGCAGCTGGCCATCAACCTGCCCAGGGATGCGCCGCCGACGCGGGAGGAAGTGCTGAGGGACGCCGCGGTGGCCGTCGTGAAGCTGTGCCTCGACCCCCGCGCGGGCGAGGACGGCTTCTGGCGCGATGGCCTGGACCGGTGGTACTCGCACCGGATCCGCAAGGTGGCGCGGCGGGCGCGCAACAAGGCGTGGGCCGACGTGCAGGCCCTCCCCGGGGTCACTCACGGCTGCGTGCGCGCGTTCGTCCCCTCGGCCGTCAGCGAGGTGCCCAAGCCCATCAGCAAGCTGCAGGTCAAGGGCACCGACGTCCCGCCGTCCGCACCGTCGCCTGACGACGCCACCCTGCCCACCCTCTACATCAACGCCGACCTGCACATGAGCGCGGGCAAAGCGGCCGCCCAGGCGGGGCACGGCTCGATGCTCCTCGCCGCGGCGATGACGGTGGAGAGCGTGCGGGAGTGGGAGGGGCGCGGCTACCTGGTGAACATCCGGGAGGTCGCCGCTGCGGAGCTCGCGCGCCACGCGGCGGCCCACGGCGCGGTGGTCGTGCGCGACGCCGGGTACACCGAGGTCGCGCCCGGCTCTCAGACGGTGGTGGCGGTCCCTGCCCCCGCTACCGCGCGACCAGGCGCCTGAGGGCGCCGCGGACGACCTGCGGGTCCGTGGTCTCCCAGAAGTCCGGCAGGGAGCGGCGCAGGTAGGAGCCGTAGCGCTTGGTCACCAGCCGGCTGTCCAGGACGGCGACGACGCCCTTGTCGTCCACCGAGCGCAGCAGCCGGCCGGCGCCCTGCGCCATGAGCAGCGCGGCGTGGGTGGCGGAGACCTCCATGAATCCCGAGCGGCCGGCTGCGTCGGCGGCCTTGGAGCGCGCCTGGAGGAGCGGGTCGTCGGGTCGGGGGAAGGGGATGCGGTCGATGAGCACGAGCGAGAGCGACCGGCCGGGCACGTCCACTCCCTGCCACAGGGTCAGGGTGCCGAAGAGGCACACGTTCTCGCTGGCCGCGAACTTCTCCACGAGCGCGCCGGTGGAGTCCTCGCCCTGGACCAGGATGTCGAAGGGGAGGCGCTTCTTCATCGCCTCGGCGGCCTGCTCCGCGGCCCGGCGGGAGGAGAACAGGCCGAGGGTGCGCCCGCCGGCGGCGGTGATGAGCTCGGCGATCTCGTCGAGGGTTTCGGGGGCGAGGCCGTCGCGGCCCGGGGCGGGCAGGTGGCGGGCCGTGTAGAGGATCCCGGAGCTGCGCGGGTGAAACGGCGTGCCGGCGTCGAGGCTGTCCCAGGTCCCGTCGGGCAGGCCCCACGCGGCGGCCATCGCGTTGAAGTTGCCGCCGATGTTCAGGGTGGCCGAGGTGAGCACGACGGTCTGCTCCGCGAAGAGGCGCTCGCGCAGCAGGCCGGAGACGGAGAGTGGGGCGACGGCGACGGAATCGCCGTGGCGCTCCGAGCGGGTCAGCCACACGACGTCGGTGTGCTTCGCCGGGTCGTCCTCGTCGAAGACACCGAGGATGCGGACGACGGCGTCGTGCAGGTCCTCCAGGTGATTCTTCAGGTTCTCCCGCTCCGCGAAGGTTTCCGGCTGGTTGGCGGCCTCCCCCTCCGGGCCGCGGGCAATGGCCTCGCGCGTGCGCCACACCGCGTCGCGCACGGCGACGAAGCCGGTGCGCGCGGTGTCCGAGATGTTCTCCCAGCGGCCCGGCTCCTCCAGGTCGATCGCCGCGGTGAAGTCGTCGACGACGCCTTCCAGCTCGCCCTTCTTCGCCCCTAGCTTGTCGGCGCGTCTCGACGCCAGAGTCAGCGCCCGCGCGGAGATCTCGTTCGTGGCCACCGAGGTGATGCGCCCGTCGAGCTCGTGCGCCTCGTCGATGACGGTGATGGCGTGCTCGGGCAGGATGTCGGCGTCGGAAAGCGCGTCGATGGCGAGCAGCGCGTGGTTGGTCACCACGACATCCACGTCGCGGGTGCGCTCGCGCGCGAGCTCCGCGAAGCAGTCCTCGCCGTGCGGGCAGCGCGTCGCCCCCAGGCATTCGTTGGAGGTCACCGACACCTGGCGCCACGCCAGGTCGGGCACGCCCGGCTCGAGGTCGTCGCGGTCGCCCGTCTCCGTCTCCTGCGCCCACTCGTTGACCCGCTTGACGTGGCGGCCCAGCCAGGAGATGTCGTCCTCCTCGATGAGCGCCTCTGGCGCGTCCTCGGGCACGGAGAGCTTGTGCAGGCAGACGTAGTTGTTGCGCCCCTTCTGGATGGCGAAGGTCGGGCGGCGCTGGAGGAGGGGCTCGAGGGCGTCGGCAAGCCGCGGCAGGTCGCGCTCGACCAGCTGGCGCTGCAGGGCGATCGTCGCGGTGGAGACGACCACCGACGTGCCGGTGGCCTGAGCGTGGCGGATCGCGGGGACGAGGTAGGCCAGCGACTTGCCGGTGCCCGTGCCCGCCTGGACCGCGAGGTGGCGCCCGGAGTCCATCGCCTTGGTCACCGCGTTGGCCATCGCGACCTGGCCCGGCCGCTCGGCGCCGCCGAGGGCGGTCACGGCTGCTTGCAGCAGCTCCGGGGTGGACGGGCTTAGGGGCTGATCACTCACGGCTCACCAGTCTAGGGGGTCGCGCAAGCGGCCCTACTCCGTCGGCTCGGGGAAGCCCACGAAGCGCGTCGGGATGGCCGGTTCGTTGCGCGACAGGGCCAGGCCCTCCCAGGGCAGCGTCGTGCGCGCCGCGGCGAGGTGGGCGCGGGTGGCGGCCAGGTCGTTGAGGCCCTCCACGATCGCGCCGTCGCGCATGAGGGGGATGTCCATGCGCCGGTAGTCGAGGCGCGGCCGCGGGGTCACCTCGGCGTCGAAGGGGCAGATGACCTCGCCGATGGCCACTCCGGAGCTGCGGTAGGCGCGCAACGCGCTCTTCGTACCGCCGTAGGTGGCCTTGCCGCTGGAACGCTTCGCGACGGGGTGCCCCTCCACCTCCACGAGCTTGTACACCATCCCCGCGGTGGGGGTGCCGGAGCCGGTCACCACGGAGGTGCCCACGCCGAAGCCGTCGACCGGGTCGCCGCGCAGCCCGGCGATGGCGAATTCGTCGAGGTCCGAGGACACGATGATGCGGGTGTTGTAGGCCCCGGCGTCGTCAAGCTGCTTGCGCACGCGGCGGGAGACGATGCCCAGGTCCCCCGAGTCGATCCGCACCGCGCCGAGGTCCGTGCCCGCGACCTCGAGGGCGTTTTCCACGCCGCGGGTGATGTCGAAGGTGTCCACGAGCAGCGTCGTGTCCACGCCGAGGGACTCGACTTGGGAGCGGAAGGCGGCCTTCTCGTCGGGCACGCCGTTCTCGTCGACGTGCAGCAGCATCCAGGCGTGCGCGGCGGTGCCGGCGGGCGGGATGCCGTACTGCTTCGCCGCCTCCATGTTGGAGGTGGTGTCGAAGCCGGCGATGTAGGCCGCCCGCGCGGCGGAGACGGCCGCGCGCTCGTTCGTGCGCCGCGAGCCCATCTCCATGATCGGGCGCCCATCAGCCGCGGTGACCATGCGCGAGGCCGCGGAAGCCACCGCCGAGTCGGAGTTGAGGACGGACAGGATGATCGTCTCCAGGATCACGCACTCGGCGAAGGTGCCGCGCACCGTCATGATGGGCGAGTAGGGGAAGTACAGCTCACCCTCGCGGTAGCCGTCGATCTGGCCGGAGAAGGAGTAGTTGCACAGGTAGTCCTTCGCGCGGTCGGACAGGAAGTCGGCCACCTCGAGCTGCTCGCTGGTGAAGCGGAAGCGCGAGATGGCGTCCAGAACGCGCGCCGTGCCCGCCACGACCCCGTAGCGCCGCTCGCCGACGAGCTTGCGGGAGAACACCTCGAAGGAGCACTGCCGGTCGGCGGTGCCGTCCTTGAACGCGGCGTCGAGCATGGTCAGCTCGTACATGTCGGTGAGAAACGCCGTCGAGTGGTGCGGGTGGGCCTCAAAGTCTGTCATGGCGCCCAAGGTTACCCGTGGGGTTGTTGACGTGCGGTGAAACGGGCAACCTGGCGCTGCGCTGTTAGCGCGACAGTGGGTAGGGTGGGCACCATGAATCCTTCCCGCAGTGGACACGCAGGTTCCGTAGGCGCCCCCGGCACGGCAGTGCGCGCCATGGGCTCGCCCATGGCCACCCCGGAGCTCGACGAGCAGATCGAGGTTGACGTCGCGGCCAGCGAGAACCTGCCGTGGATGTGCATCGTGTGGGACGACCCGGTCAACCTGATGAGCTACGTCAGCTACGTCTTCCAGACCGTGCTGGGCTACGACCGCAAGCGCGCCAACGAGCTGATGATGCAGGTCCACACCGAGGGCAAGGCCGTCGTCTCCTCGGGCGAGAAGGACAAGGTGGAAGGCGACGTGAAGAAGCTGCACACGGCGGGCCTGTGGGCCACGATGCAGCAGGCAGGATAGGGGAGTAGCGACAGCATGCAACCGTGGCGCCGCAAGAAGGGCATCATGCGCTCGAGCGCGAAGTTTTCCACCCGCTTCGATCCGCTGGAGCGGGAGGTGATCGGAGACCTCACCGCGACGGTCTCGGAGGCGCTCATCGCCCGCGCCCAGTCCGCGCCGAAGGACGAGTTCGCCGAAATGATGGGCCTGGCGGCGGGCCACTCCGAGCCTCCCGAGGACCCAAAGGTGCGCCGCCTCCTGCCCGACTTCCAGCGCGAGGGCGACGAGGAGTTCGACGGCGACGCGGGGCTCCTGCGCAGCCTGCACGAGAACGACATCATCAAGGCGAAGCTGATGAATCTCCAGGTGATCAACGAGGCCCTCGGCCCCACCGGCGGGGTCGACGTGAGCATCGACGAGGAGGACGCGCAGCGCTTCGTCGCGGCGCTCAACGACATGCGCCTCTACGTCTCCGAGGACGACCGCGGGGGCGAGGCAGCCCAGCAGGACCGCGCGCGCCTGCTCGAGTGGCTCTCCTTCTGCCAGGATTCGCTTCTCGACGCCATGATGGGCTGACCCGGCCAATTTTTGGCCGCTTGAGTTTCGGGACCCAGTGCCAAAGCTTCGGGAGCTCACCGACCGACCTGGGCAAATGCTTCCCCGCGGCGGCCCGAAGGCAAACTTTGGCACTGGGCAGTGCCACATTTCCGGAAGCTCGCTGACCCACCTGGGCAAAGTGACAACATTGGCGGCGCGAGGCTCAAATCTGTCACTGGGGATGCCTGAGACCCGCCCCGCCGATTGAGTTTCGGGACCAGTGCCAAACTTTCCCGAGCTCGCGACCCGACCTGGGCAAACGCTCCTGTGCACCGGCCGAAAGGCTAACTTTGGCACCGGCCAGTGCCACATTTTCGGAAGCTCGCCACCCCACCTGGGCAAACGCTTCCCCACACCGGCCCAAAGACCAACTTTGGCACCGGCCACTGCCACATTTCCCCAAACCCCACACTCCACCTGGGCAAAACTACAAGTCTGACAGCCCAGAGCGCGTCCGAGAAAGTGGCCGGGTGCGGCGCGCGATTCCGTTTCCGTGGCGCGCTGTCAGTTGCTCACTGATGGCCAATGGAACGTGGTCTCTGACCTGCTTTCACACCAACAGTCACAGATACACCACGCCAGCGGACGCAACCGTGAGGCCCGGCGACCCGCTACGACGAACCAGTCGTCACCTACCGGGCCGGAGCGATGGCCGCCCGGCTCAAACACCAATCAAACACGCGCTAGCCGAAGAACGCCCGGATGGCCACGAACCCGACTGCACCGAGGGCAGCGGAGACGGGCACCGTGATGATCCAGGCCAGGCCGATCTGGCGCATCAGCCCCCAGTTCGCGTTGCGGTTGACCAGCCCGACGCCGAGGACCGCGCCGATGAGGATGTGGGTGGAGGAGACGGGCAGGCCTAGAAGGGACGCCGCCATGACCACGGCCGCGGCGGAGAGCTCGGCGGAGAAGCCGGAGGCCGGGTGGATCTCCGTCAAGTTCGTGCCCACGGTGGCGATGACGTGGCGGCCGATGAACCACAGGCCGGCCACCAGGCCGACGCCGGCGGTGACGAGGAGGGCGGTGGGCACCTCGGACTTCTCCACCACCGAGTTCTCCTTCAGCACGTCGAGGACGGCGGCAAAGGGGCCGATGGCGTTGGCGATGTCGTTCGAGCCGTGGGAGAAGGCGAAGGCTGAGGCGGTGAACACCTGCATCCAGGAGAAGAGGAAGAACGTCGCCCGCTCGAGGTTGGTGCTGCGCATGGTGCGCGTGAAGATGTAGACCGCCATCCACACCGCGGCGGAGACCATGAGGATGATGAGCACCGTGCCGAGGCTGTGCAGACTGATGCCGGTGTTGCTCAGCCCCTTGAACAGCATCATCGCGGTGATGATGCCGGCGCCGACCATGGCGACGATGGGGACGAAGCGGATGAGCGCGCGGTGCGCGTCGACGTCCTCGGCCTCCTTGTTGATGGTGTAGAGGTCCCGGTAGTAGTCCGATTCAAGGTCCTCGAGCGCGAAGTCCGAGCCGGTGGTGGTCACGGCGCCGCGGGCCATCGCCCCGTTCTCCCGGATCTGCTCGGATTCGGGCATGGCGATGAAGCGGTCGCGGAACGCGCGGCGGTGGTCGTGGCGGCGCTGCCGGAGCGTCTCCAGCTTCTGCTCGGCGCGCTCGTTGTAGACGAGGATGGAGCGGGTGATGAAGCGGAACAGGGCGTAGGCGACGAGCCCGCCGAGCAGCGGCGAGATGAACCAGCTCATGACGATCTTGGAGATCTCGTCCCACTGCACCATGCTCCAGGGGGAGGCGCCGCCGACGATCGCGCCGACGATGGAGTGGGTCGTTGAGACGGGCCAGCCCATGCGGGTGGCCACCAGCAGCCAGACGGCCGCGCCGAAGAGCGCGGAGAGCATGACAAAGGCGAAGTCCATCGGCTGGATGTCTACCCCGCTGAGGTCGACGATGCCGGACTTGACGGTCTCGGTGACCTCGCCGCCCGCGAGGATTGCGCCGCCGACCTCGAAGACCGCGGCGACCATGAGCGCCTGGCGCAGCGAGAGCGTGCCCGCCCCCACCGAGGTGCCGAAGGAGTTGGCCACGTCGTTGCCGCCGATGTTGAAGGCCATGAACACGCCCAGCGCGATGGTGACGATGAGCAGGATCGTGTGGTTTCCGGGCCCGATCTGGTTGCGCGCCCAGAAGTAGAACAAAAGCACGGTGACGAAGAGGAGCCCGCCGAAGACGGCGTGGAGCTTGCCGCCGTTGGCCTCCTCCTCGATCGCAGCCTCGTCGGCTCCCGTGAGCGTCGCCGTCGGCTCCGGGTGGCGGGCCGCCTCGGTGATGTTGTGGGTCATAGGGGGACTCGCTTTCCTGCGGTTGGTGTGCGTGGGGTGCGCAGCTCCGTTCCCCTCCGGCCGGCGAACAGCCCCGCGAGCGGGAGGCAGGAAGATTCAGCGCCGGATCGCGGCCGAGCGACCCGACCCGCTGCCAATATGCAACGGGGACAGGCCGCCCAAAACCGGAAACGACCTAGGCTGAGTGGCCATGAGCACTCATCTGCCCAGCCCGGGGCTGCGGATCGGGCACCACTCCATGGGAGACACGGGGGTCACGGCCGTGGTTGCCGCCGACCCGGCCGGGATGCTGGCCGCCGTCGACGTGCGCGGCGGCGGGCCCGGAACCCGGGAGACGGACCTGCTCGCCCCGCACAACACCGTGCAGCGCGTCCACGCCGTTGTCCTCACCGGCGGCTCCGCGTTCGGCCTGGCAGCGGCGGACGGCGCGATGCTCGAGCTGGAGCGGCGCGGGGTGGGCTTCCCCGTCTTCGGGGAGGATGCGCCCGGGCCGCGGGTGCCCATCGTGCCGGCCGCAGTGATCTTCGACCTGGCCGTCGGCTCCCCGCGGCACAGGCCGACGGCCGCCGACGGGGCGGCGGCGGTGGCCCGCGCACTCGACGGCACCGACAACGTCGGGAGAGCTGCGGCGGGCTCGGTCGGCGCGGGGTGCGGGGCCACGGCGGGGGTCCTGCGCGGCGGGTTCGGGCTGGTGGAGCGGCGCGTGGGCGAGCACACGGTGGGCGCGGCGGTGGTGGCCAACCCCGTCGGCGAGGTCATCGACCCGCACACCGGCCGGCTCTTCGGCGACCCCGCCCGCCCCGCCGTGGACCTCGAACGCTACCGCGGGCTCGAGCGGCCCACGCCGAAGCTCAACACCACGATCGGCGTGGTCTACACCGACGCCCCCGCGCCGCCAGCCCAGCTGCAGCGGCTCGCGATGACCGGCCACGACGGCATCGCCCGGGCCGTGCGGCCGGCGCATTCGCCCCTCGACGGGGACACGCTCTTCGCCGTGTCGACGGCGGGTGAGGTGGGGGCCGGGGTGGACGTCGAGAAGCTTGCCCAGCTGTGCGCCGCCGCGGCGGAGGCCGTGGAGGCGGCGATCGTCGAGGCCGTCACGTCCGCCGGGCCCGGCTACGGTGTCGCGGCGTGGAGTGAGATCGCCAACTAAACTCTGGGCGGTGTCCTACTCTCAGTACCCCCAGCGACCCGCGCAGCCCTACGGGTACGGCCCGGCCGGCTACCCGGTGGGCCCAGGCCTGCAGCCGCTCAGCCCGCGCCAGGTGGCCAAGACCCGGCGCGAGAAGCGCTCCACCGCCTTCCGCTACGCCTTCGGTTACCTCGCCGCGATCTGGACGGTGTTCCTGGTCAACTTCATCTTCTTCGGCGGGTACCTGAACAACCTCGGCATCCACCCGCTGGACACCTCCTCCTTCCTGGGGATCTTCCTCGCCCCGCTGCTGCACGCCGACATCGGGCACATCGTCTCCAACAGCGTGCCGGGGGCGATCTTCTGCTTCCTCATCGGCTACTCCGGCTCCAAGGTGTTCTGGGAGGTCACCGCGTTCAGCGCCTTCTCGGCGGGGTTGGGCACGTGGCTGTTCGGCGGGATCGGCACCAACCACATCGGGGCCTCCGGCCTGGTGTACGGCTGGCTGACCTACCTGATCGTGCGCGGCATCTTCAACCGCTCGGCGCGGCAGATCTTCCTCGGCCTCGTCCTGGGCTTCTTCTACTCCGGCCTGATCTGGGGCATCTTCCCCGGCACGCCCGGGGTGAGCTGGCAGGGCCACCTCTTCGGCGCGCTCGGCGGGCTGCTCGCGGGCATGATCATCACCTCCGACGACCCGCCCGAGCTGGTGGCGCGGCGGCTGCAGCGGCAGGCCCGGCGCCGCCCGCCGGGCCCGGCGGGGCCGCGAGGTACTATCTAAAGCCGTGTTGAACAGCGTGAGTGAAGCCGCGGACGCGGGAAACGACGCCCCGGGCGGCGACCCGAGGCCCATCGGCGTATTCGATTCGGGCGTCGGCGGGCTGACGGTGGCGCGCGCCATCATGGACCAGCTGGGGGAGGAGTCCATCCGCTACATCGGCGACACCGCCCACGGCCCCTACGGGCCGCAGCCCATCGCGGACGTCCGACGCCACGCCACCCGCATCGCCGACGAACTGGTCGAGGGCGGGTGCAAGATGCTCGTCATCGCCTGCAACACCGCCTCCGCCGCCTTCCTCCACGACGCCCGGGAGCGCTACGACGTCCCGGTGGTCGAGGTGATCAAGCCCGCCGTGCGCCGCGCCATCGCCACCACCCGCAACAACCGGGTCGGGGTGATCGGCACGGAGGGCACCATCAAGTCGGGCGCCTACCAGGACCTGTTCCACCTCAAGCCCGGCCTGGAGGTCACCGCCGCGGCGTGCCCTGCCTTCGTCGAGTTCGTCGAGCGCGGCATCACCTCGGGGCGCCAGATCCTCGGCGTGGCCCAGGGCTACCTCGAGCCGCTGCAGGCCGCCGGGGTAGACACCCTGGTCCTCGGCTGCACCCACTACCCGCTGCTCTCGGGCGTCGTGCAGCTCGCGATCGGCGACGACGTCACCCTCGTCTCCTCCGCGGAGGAGACCGCGAAGGACGTCCTGCGCGTGCTCACCGAGCGGGACATGCTCGCCCCGCCCGGAAGCACCCCGACGCGGGTCTTCGAGTCCACGGGCGACCCCGAGGTGTTCAACGAGCTCTCCGCGCGCTTCCTCGGCCCCCGCGTCACCGCCGTGGGCCACTGAGCCCCGCCCGAGCCGCCCTTGAGCCTCACGTGAGCCTCCCGTGAGCCGGAACCGGGGCGGCGAATCGGCCGGGTCTGGTTAGATTTCGCCCCGCTTTCGTGGCACAGTTATCCCATGAGGTTGACCATTCTCGGGTGCTCCGGGAGCCTGGGCGCGCCGGGCAATCCTGGGTCCTCCTACCTGATCACGTCGCCGGGCAGCCCCGAAACCCCAGGTATCCTGATGGATTTCGGTCCCGGGGCGCTCGCCGCGCTGCAGCCGGTCTTTGACCCGGCCAACGCGCACGTGATCTTCACGCACCTGCACGCCGACCACTGCTCGGATTTTCCCTCCCTGCTCGTCTGGCGCCGCTTCCACCCGACGGCGCCCGCGGCGCGCCGCAACCTGATGTACGGGCCCTCGCACTCGCCGGTGCACTTCGGCCGCATGAGCGCCGACGGCCCGGACGGCTTCGACGACATCTCGGACACCTTCGACTTCCGCCCGTGGGAGCCGGGCCAGCCGGTGGACATCGAGCAGGTCACCGTCACACCGGTCCCGGTCGTCCACCCCGCGGCCGAGTCCCACGCGCTGCGCGTCGAGTCGCGCGAGTCGGGCCGGGTGCTCACGTTCTCGGGGGATTCGGGGATGACGCCCGCGCTTGTCGACGCCGCCCGCGGCGCCGACGTCTTCCTCTGCGAGGCCGCCTGGGGGCCGACCTCGGAGGGCAAGGCCCCGGGCATGCACTTGTCGGGGCAGGAAGCGGGACGGATTGCGCGGGAGGCGGGCGTCGGCAAGCTTGTGCTCGTGCACATCCAGCCGTGGAGCGACCCGGAGGAGACGCGGGCGGCCGCGAGCGCGGAGTTCGACGGCGAGATCGCGATCGGTCGGGCGGGGGACGTGTTCGACCTTTAAGTTACGCTGGGTGGCATGACTGAATCTGTTTTCCGGCGCGCCGACGGGCGCGCCCTCGACGAGCTGCGCCCCGTCCGCATCACCCGCGGTTTCACCTCCAACCCGGCCGGCAGCGTGCTCGTGGAGTTCGGCAACACCCGCGTCATGTGCACCGCCTCCGTGGAGCTGGGCGTGCCGCGCTTCAAGAAGGACTCCGGGGAGGGGTGGCTGACCGCCGAGTACGCCATGCTGCCCTCGGCGACGCACGAGCGCATGCCGCGCGAGTCGATGAAGGGCAAGGTCAAGGGGCGCACGCACGAGATTTCGCGGCTGGTGGGCCGCTCCCTGCGCGCGGCGGTGGACCTGACCCAGCTGGGGGAGAACACGATCCAGCTCGACTGCGACGTCCTCCAGGCCGACGGCGGCACCCGCACGGCCTCGATCACCGGCGCGTACGTGGCGTTGGCGGACGCGATCAGCTTCCTCACCGAGCGCGGCGTCGTGCCGGGCACGCCGCTGCTCAAGCCAGTCGCGGCGGTCTCCGTCGGGCTTCTTGACGGCAACGTGGCCCTCGACCTGCCCTACGAGGAGGACTCGCGCGCCGAGGTGGACCTCAACGTGGTGATGCAGGAGGGCGACAACTTCGTGGAGATTCAGGGCACCGGCGAGCACGGCCTGTTCGGCCGCGCGGAGCTCAACGCGATGCTCGACGTGGCGCAGCAGGGCTGCCGCGAGCTGATCGAGGCGCAGAAGGCGGCCCTCGGGTGGTAGCGGCGGTCCGCGTCCTCGTCGCCTCGAACAACCCCAAGAAGCTGCGCGAGCTCGAGCAGGTCCTCGCCGACCTCGGTATCGGGGGCATCGAGCTCGTCTCGCTTCGCGACGTCACCCCCTACCCCGAACCCGTCGAAGACGGCCTGACCTTCGAGGACAACGCCCTGATCAAGGCCCGCGCCGGGGCGGCGAAGACGGGCCTGGCCTGCGTGGCCGACGACTCCGGCCTCTCCGTCACCGCCCTGAACGGGATGCCCGGGGTGCTCTCGGCCCGCTGGTCCGGCTCGCACGGCGACGACGAGGCCAACAACCGCCTGCTCCTGGCGCAGATGAGCGACATCGCCCTGCGCGACGCGGCGTTCGTGTCCTGCTGCGCCCTGGTCACCCCCACGGGCGACGAGTTCACCGCCACCGGCCGCTGGGAGGGGACGCTGCTGCGCTCCCCGCGCGGGGAAAACGGCTTCGGCTACGACCCCCTCTTTGAGCCGGCCGACGCCCCGGGGCGTTCCTCCGCGGAGCTGAGCCCGGAGGAGAAGAACCGGCGCTCCCACAGGGGCGCTGCGCTGCGGGAGCTGGCACCGCACCTGGCGAGACTCACAGCGGATCTTTAAGGTGGGGGCATGAAGAAGAACAAGGCAATCGCAACAACGGCAACCATCTTCCTCTCCGGCGCGCTGCTCGCGGGCTGCGGCTCGGCGGGCGACTACAAGGGCACCTGGACCGGCGAGGTCACCTCCGGGCAGGGTGGCGCCGCCTCCGGCACCGCCACCGTCACCGTCAAGGGCGGCAACTGCGAGTGGGAGCTCACCGAGGCCGACGGAAAGACCAACGACGCCCGCTGCGAGCGCGACGGCGACGAGTTCAAGATGGCCGACCCGCTCACCGGCAAGGACCTCAAGTACAAGGGCACCGTCAGCGGCGACACCCTGACGCTGACGCCGGACGGCGACAGCGCCAAGGAAATCGGCACGATGGTGCTGACCAAGTCCTCCAAGTAGCCGCTGTTCGGGGGCCGGGGGGCTAGAGGGGCGTCGAGAAGCGCTTAGGCGAGCTGGAACTTCTCCGTGACCTCGCGGCGGCGCTTCGCCTCCACCCAGAAGGAGAGGAAGGGCACGACGCCCGAGATCGCGGTGACCACCCAGGTCGAGGCGGCCCAGCGGGCCTTCAGGCCCAGGTTGAGCGAGGCCATGAGGAAGGCAATGTAGGCCAGCCCGTGCACGCGCGCGACCCACGCCAGCGCCGAGACGTCCATGCCCAGCAGGTACTGCATGATCATGCGGGCCGTGAGGAGCAGGAGCAGGATGCCTGTCACCCAGGCGGCGACGGAGAAGAACCGCAGGGCCGTCTTCACCCGGCGCTGGCGCTCGGGGTGGATCTTCGGGGTCGGCTGGGTGCCGGTGGTGGGGGTGCTCATGTCAGTCCTCTCTGTTACTCCCGGCCGCCGCGGCGCTGCGTGTTGAGGGCGTTGAATTCCTCGACATCCATGTCCGGGCGGGAGGGGAGAAAGCTCTCGTCGATGGTGGTGCTGTCCTTCCCGCCGCCGAAGCGGGCGAGATCCGCCTCGTAGAGGTCCTCCAGCGCCCGGCCCTCGTTGACCGCGTCGATCTTCTCGTTCTCCATTTTGATGCCCATGCGGTAGGCGTAGACGAAGAAGGCGCCGAAGAAGGGCCACTGCAGCGCGTAGCCGAGGTTCTGGAAGGTGCCGGAGCCGGAGCGGAAGCGCGTCCACTGCCACCAGGCGAGAAGGAACGTGCAGATCACGGCGGCGACGAGCAACACGATGTGCCAGGCCCGGACGCGGATGCGTTGCCGCTTCGGGGCCGGGGCGTCGGCGGGTGCGCCGTCGTTGGCGCTCATCGGGTCACTCACACCAGGTGATTCTAGCAAGTCCTCCGAAAGGTGGATAAACGCTCCGGGCCCGCCGGTTTCTCGGCCCCCGCGGCGCGCATGTAGAGTGTGAACGTGCTTTTTGGCGGCCCCGGCCGCCCCCACCACCGACGCGCCCGTGGCGGAATTGGCAGACGCGCTGGATTTAGGTTCCAGTGTCTACGGACGTGCGAGTTCAAGTCTCGCCGGGCGCACAACTACCGGCCGGCGCTGCCGGCTCGGCCAGTCAGGCCCGCTAGTCGATCTTGCCCAGGGCCCGGCCGAGTGTCTGCCAGGAGTCGCCGACCGCCCAGGCGAACGAGTTCCAGTTGTGGGTGCCCTGCGGGTAGAACTTCGCCTCGTGGTTGATCCCGCGCGGGCAAACCATAGAAAGTTCACAGTTCACCAACAGTTCACGGAAGAGGAACGTTACATGTTATCGAGCTTCGTTGAAAGCTTCACCCCCGAACTTTGGGACCCGTTCATTGACGCGGTCACCAGCATTCTCGGCCCCTTCCCCCAGTTCTTCGCCCCGCTTTCGGCCGTGACCTCCTCGGCCCTGGGGCTCTTCTAGCTCCCGGCCCTACAGCGGCCAGTCCCGCAGCACGCGGGCGACGTGGCCGGAGGCGCGCACGTTGTACTGGGCGTGCGCGATGGTGCCGTCGGCGTCGACCAGGAAGGTCGAGCGGATCACGCCCTGCACGGTCTTGCCGTAGTTCTGCTTCTCGCCGAACGCGCCCCAGGCCTTCATGACGTCCTTGGTGGCGTCGGAAAGCAGCGTGATGCGCAGGTCGTGGTCGGCGCGGAACTTCGCCAGCTTCTCGGGGGTATCGGGGCTGATGCCGATGACGTCGACGGCGGCGTCGTTGAAGTCCTCGAGCCGCTCGGTGAAGTCGCAGGCCTCGGTGGTGCAGCCGGGCGTGTTGGCGCGGGGGTAGAAGTAGACGACGACCTTCCTGCCCGCGTAGTCCGCGAGCGAGACCGTCTCGCCCTTGTCGTTTGGGAGGCTGAACGCGGGTGCGATGTCGCCAGCTTCAAGGCGGATGTTCTCAGTCATACTTGCCCGTTTTACACTACTGTGGGTAAAGACACGTTTTAGACAAATCTCAACGTAGGAGTTCATCACCGTGGCACGAGACATTCACGACATCGAGCGCGACATTGAGCGCACCCGCGGACAGCTTGCCAGCACCCTCGACGAGCTCGCCGCCCGCACCAGCCCCTCCACCCTCGCGGACAACGCGAAGGGGCAGGCCGCCGGCCTCCTGCAGGATGAGAAGGTGCAGAAGGTCCTCATGGGCGTCGGCGCGGGCGTAGCGGCGCTCGTCGCGGTGAAGATCCTCAACGGCCGCAAGCGCAAGAAGGAGCTCAAGGAGCTGCAGAAGCTCCTCGCCCGCCGTTAGCTTGTCGACGCCCCAACCCCCGCCCCGGCGGGGGTTTTCCCGTTGTGGGGGTTCTTCCGCCCCCAGGGGGTTCCTACGACAGCTCGGCCCCGGCGTCGCGCATCTCCTCGAGCGCGCGGACGCCGCGCTGGTGGTCGACGGGGGAGCACATGTCGCGCAGGACGCGAACGGCGAAGCCTTCCTTCAGCGCGTCGAGGACGGTGGCGCGCACGCAGTGGTCGGTGGCGATGCCGCAGACGTCGAGGGTGTCGATGCCGTGGGCGCGCAGCCACTGCGCCAGCTCGGTGCCGTCGGAGGAGCCCTCGAAACCGGAGTAGGCGGCGGAGTACTCGCCCTTGCGGAAGAAGGCGTCGATGAGCGAAGTGTCGATCGGCCCGCGGATCTCGGCGCCCGCGCTGCCGGCGACGCAGTGGACGGGCCACGAGTCGCGGAAATCGGGGGTCTCGGAGAAGTGCGCTCCGGGGTCGATGTGCCAGTCCTGCGTGGCCAGGACGTGCGAGTACTCCCGGGCACGGCTGTCCGGGGTGGAGATGAGTTCGGCGACCTTGGTGGCTACCTCGTCGCCGCGGTCGGTGCCCAAAGCTCCCCCGGGGCAGAAGTCGTTCTGGGCGTCGACGATGAGCAGTGCCGTAGTCATAGCGTCAGAGTGTAGCGGCGCGTGGCCCGGGCGCGGGCGGCGCGGGGGTGCGGCAGGGGCCTGGGAAAGCGAAAGGCAGGCCGGGCGAAATCGCCGCAGCCTGCCTGCTGTTGTGCGCCACCAGGGACTCGAACCCCGAACCCACTGGTTAAGATCCGTGCCCGCGTAACGTGGGCAATGTGACTCAGGTTAAATAAATGCATGACAGTGAGTAAAGTTAATCGGGACGCCCTTCGGGGGTGGCGCGCAGAGCTCGAAGCCGCCGGCCGCACGAAGGGGACGATCAGTGTCAGGTTGAGCCACGTTCGCCGGTGCTTAGACGCGATCGGGAAACCCGTCGATCAGGTGAGCCGGCGGGATCTCGTGAGGTGGCTCGCGGGCCAGGATTGGGCACCAACGACGCGGCGCGGGGTGAGGGCGTCGCTGCGTAGCTTCTTCAGGTGGTGGGCCGAGGAGCACGGCCAGGACGAGCACGCCGCCGAGTCGCTTCCGATCGTCGCGGTGCCCCGCGCGGTGCCACGCCCCGCCGCCGATTTCGACGTTATGGCAGCGATCCAGTCCGCGCCCCCGTGGGTGGCCCTGGCGATCGAGCTCATGGCGACGTGCGGGCTTCGCCGCGCGGAGTGCGCGTGCCTGCGCGTCGATGATGTGATCGCGGTGGGTCAGGGGTGGACCCTGCGGGTTGTGGGGAAGGGCGGGCACGAGAGAGTGGTTCCGTGCCCCCCGCACCTCGCGCGGCGGATCAGGGCGCGGCGTGGTGGCTGGGTGTTTCCCGGCGGGCAACGGGGGCATGTGTCTCCGGGGTGGCTAGGCAAGCAGGTCTCACGGGCCCTCGGCGACGGGGGCACCGCGCACACCCTTCGGCACCGCTACGCTTCAGTTGCTTACGGGCACACCCATGACCTGCGGGCCGTTCAAACACTGTTGGGCCATGCATCGGTTGCTACTACGCAGGTCTATACGGCGGTTGACGATGCCGCCGTCCGGGACGTGGCCGTCTCGGCGTGGCGGATCGTGTCCTAGACCGGGAACTCGATGAATCCCTTGAGCGACGTGCCAGATGCGTCCGCCCTGTAGCCCGGGTTCGCGGGCACAGCGGTGCCGTTGCCGTTGCTGCCGTCCCAGATGCGGAAATCGGCCTGCGTGTTATCGCCGCCGCTCTTGTGAACGAGGAAGTACATCGTGCCGGTGCCGGAGCGGACGTAGGGGGTCATAATCATGCCGAAATCGCCCCCGGCGCTCCAGTAGGACGCGGTGCCGACGAACTCAAGGCCGGTGATTGCGCTTCGGGGGAGCACGAGGCGGACAGACCCGCCCCTCGATGTCGCGTTCGTGCCCCACCGAATGTCAAAGTACAGCTGAAAGATTCCGCGATCCACTCGCCAGCGGTACGTTTGCGTGCCGCCGGTGCCGAGGGTCATCGTTCCGTTGTCGCGGAGCGTTACACCCGTTGTGTTCCAGGATGCGGGGGTGTCCACGGGTCCGGCGGGGCCTTGGGGGCCTTGGGGGCCGGTGTCGCCCTTCAGGCCCTGCGGACCCGTCGCACCCGTCGGCCCTTGTGCGCCGGTGTCGCCCTTCAGTCCTTGGGGGCCGGTGTCGCCCTTCAGTCCTTGGGGGCCGGTGTCGCCCGTGGGGCCCTGCGGTCCCTGTGCGCCTGTGTCTCCCTTCGGGCCTTGGGGGCCTTGGATGGATCCGACGTTCTTCCAGGCGGTGCCGGACCACACCGCGACGGTCTTGTCCGAGTCGAGGAGGTAGGCGTCGCCTGGATTCGCGCCGGCGGGGAGCGCGGCGGCGGTGGCGACGGACCCGAGAAGGGTGAACCCTGTTCCGGCGGGGCCTTGGGGGCCGGTTGGTCCGGCGGGCCCGGTGTCGCCCTTCGCGCCGCTGGCACCCGTGGGGCCCTGCGGACCCTGTGCGCCTATGTCTCCCTTCGGGCCTTGGGGGCCTTGGGGGCCTTGGGGGCCTTGGGGGCCTGCGGGCCCGGGGATCCCGGAGACGCCGATCATGGTGGCGTCGACCTTCTTGGCGAGGGCTTCCATCTGGGCTGCTCCCTGATGGATGGGATCGCCGGCGGTCGGGTACGGGATCTTGTAGTTCGCGGTGTACTGCGGCATTGCGGTTCCTTAGTCCAGGTGGTCGATGATCTGGGTTCCTGTGGTGGGGACGTGCTGAAGGTCGCCCCAGGTGACGGAGTCGGCCCATCGGTAGCCCACGCCCTCACCGGCTTCGCCCCATGTCAGATCGCGTTCGGGGGTGGGTGATCCGACTGTCACCGGCGGGGGTGCGGGGATCCCGAGGAGGGCATACCACCACGGCACGCTGGGGGTTGTGGTAGTGGTCTTGATCTGGCGAATGCTGGTCCAGGTCGCGGGCGTCGCGGGTGGTGTTTGGTTGTGGATCCAGTGGACGCGCAGGGTCGCGCTCCATCCGGTCTCGGGGTCGAAGGTGGTGGTGCCCCCGATGGGGGCGACGATCGGCGGGTAGGCGGGATCGGAGCCCATGAGCCACTGATAGGGCAGGGATCCGGCGATGTAGGCGGGGCGGGTGTTTTCCCAGCACGCGAGGATCCACCTCGCCATGCGCTCGGTAACGAACTCGTGGCTGGGTGGGGTGCGGATCTCGGGGTGGCGGGGGCGGCGGCCTTCCTCGCGCACGCGGTTCCAGACGTTCTCGAGGGTGGGGTCGATCGCTTCGCCGACGGATAGCCAGGAATCCCATGCCATGACGCGGCGGGAGTCGCCCGGGGCGACGTTCTCGGTGACGGTGGTGTGGTCTTTGTACTCGATGGACCAGTCCGGCCAGGTGCACTCCAGACGGTTGATGTCGGTGGACGGATCCGCGTGAATCGATGGTTCGCCGAGAAGTTCGCAGCCGCCGAGGGCAATCCCGGGGTAGACCACGTTGTCCACGGTGATGTCGCCTACCACGGGGAGCACGGCACCTTGGGAATCATCGAAGCTGCCAAGGTGAACCTTCATCGGTTGAGAGAGACGGATCGCCTGGCGAACGACATTCGCGCCGTGATCGTAGGCGTAGCTGTCGTTGCCCATCGAGCGGTAGAGCTCCCCCATGAGCTCGAGAGCGGATTTGCCCTTCACGTCCAGGGGGCCGGCGTTGATCTCAACGTATCCGGGCCAAAAGTAGACCTGTGCGATCTCGGAGCCGGCGGAGAGCCCCAGGTCGCGGATCTTGATCGCGCGGGTCAGCATGGATTCGACGGGCCACTCCTCGGGTCCCGCGATAGCGTTCCCCATCTCGGCGGTGCGGTCCGCGACCACGAGCTCGATTCGCCAGCGCCGCCGGCCGTCTTTGGTGGATTGCGTCATGGGTGTGGCGGTGGCCGTCGAGATCCGGCCCCGAAACATGGTCCAGGTCTTGGTAGGTCCCGAGGTGGTGGGCCGTGCGGTGACGGTGACGGTGACCTTCCGGCCGATCGCGGCGGAGGTCTTGATGCGGTTGGCCCATTCGCCGGTAGCGTCGGTGAGCATCATCGTGAGCGAGGACGGGGAGGTCTCCGAATCGTGGTAGTCCGTTCGGCCCCAGTCGATGGACAGGCCGCGGATCGCTACCGGCTCGGAGTCGATACGGTCGGCGGTGCAGGCTACCGCGCGGCCGTCGATGGTGATGGTGGGTGAAACGATTACGCCCATGTCACACCCCGCCCTGCGGCGACGCCGAGACCACGCGCGCGATCATCGGCTCGGAGGATGCCCCGGATCTGCTCGGCGACCGCGCGCGGGTCCAGAGCGCCGTTCACGGTGATGTTGACGGTGGTGCCGGCGGCAGGCGCGGGGGTCGAGCTGCCGAGGAGCCCCACGAGCCCACCGGCGGCGAACTTCCCGTAAGCGAGCTGGTTGGCATCTGCGGCGGCCAGGAGTAGCCCGCTGGTATCGGCGGATCCGAACATGGATCCCAGCCACTTCGGGGGCGAGGGCCACCGGATCGAGCTAAGGGCACCGATCAGTCGTTGGACCCACCCCACTACAGTCGAGATCGCCCCGGCGATGGATTGGAAGGCCCCGAGGGCGGATCCGATCGCGCCGACGAGGACCCCGGAGAGCACACCGGCGACACGGCCGATGATCCCGATCAGCGGTGACAGGACGGACGCGGCGATCTGGACAACGCCGACGAGTGCGGGCATGAGCGCCATTGCCACCTGTGTCAGCGGGCCGATCAGCGGCACGATCGCCGAGATCAGTTGCGCGACCACGCCGGCTAGCTGGGTGATGAGCGGGGCGACTGCGGCGATGATCGCGGCGAGTGCCGGGAACAGTGCCTGCGCGAGCTGCGTCAGCGGGGGGATCGCCGGCATGAGCGCGGTCGCCAGTTGCGAGATCGCGGAGACGATCACCGGGAAGATCGGGGCGATCGCATTCAGAGCGCCGAGGAGCACAGTCCCGAGGAGATCCCCGATCTGCGTCAGAAGGGGGGCGACGGCCATGACGGCACCGGCGAAGGCGGTGCCGAGGGTCGCGGCGATCTGCGCGAGGGGGGCGACGAGCGGCGCGGCGGCCCCCACGAGGGCGGCGAAGGCGGATGCGATCGGGCCAACGGCGGGGGCCAGGGCGGCGAAGGCGGATGCGAGGGTGGTGCCCACGATTCCCGCGATCTGGGCGAGTGGCCCGGAGATTGCGGAGACAGCACCGCCGAGCGAGGAGAGGGCCGCGCCGAGACCCGGCCCGATCGCTGCGCCTGCCTGCCCCAGCGCCACGATCAGAGGTTGGATCACATCTCCGATGCCCGTCATGACGGAAGTGAAGCTCGCGGCGAGCTGGGTCAGGGTGCCGGAGGATGCCAGCTCGGAGATCCCCCGCCCGATGGATCCGATCATGTCTCCGAAGGCTGCGCCGAGGTCTGCGGCGACGGGAGCCAGGGCGGGGCCGAGCGCGGCGAAGCCGGTAATCAGTTCGTTGATTCCGCCCTGGGTGGCGGTGATGAAGTCACCGGACGCCGCGAGCAGGGCTTGGAACCCTGCGGTGATCTCGGGGGATGCGATGTGCTTGGCAATTCCGCTGAAGGTGTTTCCCACTGCGGTCGCCAGAGTTTCCATCTGGGGGGCGATCTCGAGCATGAACCCGTTAAGGGCTTCGAACCCGGGGATCATGGACGATTGGAGGGCGGCAGCCGAGACCGATTTAAGCTGGTTGAATCCCTCGGCGGCGCTTCCTGCGGCGGCTTTGATCCCCTCGAATCCGAGGGCGAGCGGGGCGAGGGCCGCGCCGCCGAGCGCACCCACGGCGAGCAGGCCCAAGCCGACGTTTCCGACTGCCCCAGCGATGCCGCCGGCGGCGGCGGCGATCGCGGTCATTTTCGGGATAGCCTTCGCGAAGGACGCCGACATGCGACGCGCGCCGTCTGCGGCTTTCTTGAATCCCCGGTTTTTCGCGTCGGAAACGATGCGGATCGAGACCATCGCTGTCTTGCCTGCCACCGCTTTATCCTTCCTCGTTGCTTAGTATGTCGATCATGGTGGCGACCATCGCCGGATCCTCGTTCAGGATTGCCGAGGGGAGCACGCCTAGCCGAACTGCGAGGGCGGCGACCAGGCGGGCGGGGTCGCTATCTAAAAAACCTCGGGTTCCTCGTTTTCCACTGCTTCCACCTGGGCGCACTGCTCGGTGAACTCGGTCCAGGTGCCGGTGAATGCGCCGGTGCGCTTCAGCGAGGAGAAGGCGACGAAGCTGCCGAAGAGGACGGGATCATCTTCCATCGTGGGCCACTTGTGGCGCTGGCGGGTGGTCGAGAATGCCACCTGATCTGCGAGGATGATCTTCACGTCCCGGTGCTCGGTGCCGTCCACCATAAGGACGTTGACGGTGATCTGCTGCATTTTAGATTCCTTTGATTTGGTCGAGGATGTCATCGATGTGGTCCATGTAGACGCGCATCCAGACGTTTTCGTTGTCCTGGGCGGCGCGCATGATCCACGGGTGGGGGCGGATGTGGCGGGCGGGCCACCCCCAGTGAATGACGCCGGCGTAGGGGATTGCCTTGCGGCCGGCTCGGACGATGCCGGCCCGGTTGGTGGCGGCGACTCGGAGTGATGCCTTTAGTCGGCCGGGCGGCGGGGCGTTCCAGTGCGGGGGCGGTGGTGTGCCCACGGGTGCCATGCCGATCGCGATGGGAAGGATCGAGCGGGCCGCTTCGCGGTTAGCGTCGCGGAGCTGTTTGAGATCCATCCCCGAGTCCTTGAGGGTGCGGCGAAGCCGCGCCGCTCCCTCAACGTGCACCCGTGCCATTGGTTAGCCCGTCGATCCGGGGAGTGCCTGGGTGGATCCATCGGTGGAGTCAGCATCGAACGTAGGATCGCCGACGCATCCCCACTCAAAATCCGACTTGTTGCGGGTCCGCACATCACCGCCGAGGGTGATCGGATCAACGACCACGCGGCCGGTGACGAGTGCCTTTTCCGTTTCGGCCGGGACGAACTTGAACGGCACCTCGGAGCCCTTGTGCTTCCAGCTCCAATCGATAACGCCGTCTGCTTCGATGTCCTGAAAGACGGTGCCCTTCGCGGTCGCGGTGTAGGCGCGGGCCCCGCCGATCATCCCGCCGCACAGGGTGGGTTCGGGGTCCTCGGCGTCTACTTCCCATTCGATCGAGAAGGCGGTGAGCTGGCACGAAAGATCGAGGGTGGATCCGATATCGCCGATGATGAAGGATCCCGGGCCGAGGGTGAGGAGCTTACGCTTCGGAGGGGTGGGGGTGGTCATGGTGGTTAGTCTCCAATCGTTGCGGTGGTGCGAAGGGCCGGCAGCGGGCCGGAGTAGCCGGGCAGAGAGACAGAATCCGGTTGCGCGGCGGTGATCGAGGGGACGATCTCGGCGATCCGGTCCAGCATCTCGGCGAGATCGGCCAGGGCTGCGGAGTGCCCGTTGTCGC
This sequence comes from Corynebacterium senegalense, assembly GCF_900411315.1. Classification (GTDB taxonomy): domain Bacteria; phylum Actinomycetota; class Actinomycetes; order Mycobacteriales; family Mycobacteriaceae; genus Corynebacterium; species Corynebacterium senegalense. Next base: position 1,873,993 of record NZ_LS990887.1, read on the forward strand.
GGGCAATGAGGTAGATCGCGGTCGTGGCGGTGAACTCACCGCACATGAGCTCGGGGGTCAGGGTGTCAACGGTGACCCACGCGCCCGGGACCTCGATCTTGGTGGGATCGGTGGTAGCCGGGACCTCGGCGGCGGTGAGATCCGCTGCCAGGGTTTCCAGCGCGGAGGTGATTTCAGTTGCGCGCATTATCCCACCCTCGGCGGAGTCCAGGCCCCGAGCCCGAGGAGCTGGGAGACGTGCGGATCGGATCGCTGAACGTAGGCGATGCCAAGCTCGTTGAACTGCTCAACACCGCCTGGCGTGTTGCGCCGCCGGTAGAGGTGAGCGGCGAGCATGGTTCCGCCGAGGAGGTGCGATTTGCTGAAATCGTCGGCAGCATCGTACCCGTGCCACTGCGTGACCTGTTCGTTTACTGCGGCTACCGCCATTTCGAGCTGTTCGGTGTCCGCATCCTTCAGGCCCAGGTGGGCGAGGACCTCGGATGTCGTGACGCGGGTGGCCATTCTTACGCCCCGATCGTGATCTTGGCGATGCCGCCCGGCTTGTTGAGCAGGTGCGCGGTGTAGCCGAACAGCGCGGCATCGCGCCCGCCGTGGGCAATGTGCTCGGCTTCCACGCGCAGCGGGGAGCCCGTCAGCTCGTAGAAGGTGGCCGCCGACTTGGTTCCCACGATCGCGGTGCCACGGGTGACGGCGTTCGAGGTGGTCCACTTGTTCGGGTTGGCGATCGGAACGGCATCCATGAACTTCGGCGCGTCGAGCTCGGCGAAGTCGAGGAGCGATTCGATGTCGAGCGGGTTCACGAGCGCGAAGGTGGCATCCTGATCGGTCTTGTTGAGCACGTCCAGGCCGGCGCGGGCGATACCACGGATCAGATCGGGGGCCGGCGTTTCGATGGTGGTGGCCTGCTCGATCAGCCAGGCGGCGGCGTCGAGGTCGGTTTCCTTGGCGTAGCTTTCGGCCATTGCTGCCCAGTACGCGCGCAGGATCTCGGTCTCGTTGAAATCCCAGAAGGCTCGATCCAAGTCGTTGCCGCCGGCCCAGCGCTGGGCTTCCATTTCGACGGATTCAACGGATGCGGGCTTGGAGGGGATTTCCGCCTTGTCGCCCGCGTACTTCTCAACGCCGGGGCGGTCCTTCCAACGGTAGCCCTTCGCCTTCATTCCGGTGAGGGGGGCGGAGGAGAGCAGCGGGACGATGCGCCGCTGGTAGGTGACGTTGGACCACAGTTCGCCGAGCCACTGCGGGGCGATTGCGGTGGTCATGCCCGAGAGGGTGATATCGGACAGGGCGGCGTGCGCTTCGGTGGGCTCGCCTTCGCGGGGTCGACCGAAGGGGCTGCACCCGCCGATGCCGGGCTCCGCTGCTCCCCCGCTGCCCGCGGATCATAGTCTCCCGCAGCGCTCCTCCCCGTGTCTGATACCCATCTGCCGGGCCCTCCCACCGCCGCCGCCCCGCCCTTGCCCCCGCGACCGGCGTCCCCAGGCCCCCCTCTAGAGCGACACTCCGGCGCGCCNGCGGGCTGGGACACCGCTGCGATGACCACCTCGGCGCCGTCGCGGTGGGCGAGCAGCTCGCGGCGCAGACGGGCGCAGAAGTCGGAGGCAGTGGCACTGGCAGTGGCGGGGGGGGCGGCGGGGGCGGGGGGCGCGGAAAAGGGGCCCGGGGTGGGGGCGGGCGGGGTGTCCTCGGCGGCGGCGTGGACCTCGGCGACGCGGGCGGTTGCGAAAGCCGGGAACGGCACGAGGGCAACTGCCTTCAGGACCGAGCTGTTCACGGTGCGGCCGGTCTTGGCGATTCCCATCGCTTCAACGCTGAACGAGTCGATCACGCCGTCTCGTGCCTGCGCGATCGCTTCATCGGATGCGGTGGAGCTTCCGAGCTGGAAGGTCATGTAGACCCCATCGTCCTTCGCTTCCCACGAGGTGGCGACGCCGACAGGGATCCCGGCCGGGGAGTGGCAGGCGAGAAGCTTCACGCGGGAGATGTCCTGGGGGATCGAGATCGATCCCGGGGGAAAGATCAGTTCCCCGGCAGAGGTGCGGCCCGGCTCGTTGAAGGGCAGGACGCGGCCCGAGATGGTGCGTGCGTCAGCGGCCAGGGCGAGGGCGGCGGGGGTATCGTCCATCGAGACGGTGACGGTCTCGTTTTCCGTCACAGTGTCGTTATCAGTCAAGGGGATAGTCCTTTCGGTCTGCGGATCCCAGGTGGATTCGCGAGAGTGCCTGATCTACCTCGGGGATCGTGATGATGCGCTGGACAGCGGCGGCGATCGCGAGGATGCTCACCACAGCGGGAATCGTGTCGATGTTCGCGGCGTCGGCTAGTTCAGGCAGCGCGGGCAGGAGTGCCAGGGTGGTTACGGCGGCGGTGCGCACGGTGGCGCGCCAGGGGCGTCGCACCTGCGTGGGCTGGGGTGGTTCGGGGAGTCGGTGAGTCATGGATTTCCTTGAGTTTTCGTGCGGCGAGGAGGATCCACGTTCCCAGTGCGATGATGACGAGCACGATGCCCGAGAGCACGCCCGCGAGGTACAGGAGTGTCATTGCAATCATCGCCTTAGAGGGTGTCGCGGGTGTTGGGGACGCCTTCGATCTCCGCAATCGCGGATGCGAGATCGTAGAGCGTGCGCTTACCGCCCTGCGGCCAGCCGCCGGAGCCGCCGGGGCCGGCAAGCTGATCGCGGATGAAGCGGCAGAGGTCTCGGGTTTCAATGAGCAGGGCGCGATCTTCGGGGGACATGTCGGGCTCCTTCGGGGAGGGGTTGGGGGTGTTCCAGTTGTCAAACCACCACTGGGCGCGGGCCATGTAGGTCGCATGGTCCTCGCCGCCGGGGGCAAGCTGATGGGGGCACGAGGTGCTGGCGTAGGCGGAGTGGGGGAAAACGTTGCGGCCCCACGTCGGTCTGCCGAGGTTGTACCCCCGGCAGAGCGCGGCGACCAGGCGCGCGCCGTTCTCGATCGTCTCGTCGCTGATCTGCCAGCGCGGCGGGCCGCCGATGTTGGCGTGTTCGATTCCGATCGAGCGAGCGTTGATGTCCGCGTTGGCGGCGTGCCACGCGGTGTCACCATCGTTGACGAGTTGGCCGATCGTGCCGTCGCGCTCGACTTGGTAGTGCGCGGATGCTTCTCGAGAGTTATTCCACAGATCGCGGCAGTCCTCGGTGGTCAGGTTCACACCGGCGTTGTGGTGGATCACGATGCGATCAATCGGGCGGGTGCGGCCCCGCGTGAATCGGTGGCCGCCGACCAATGCGTACTTATCGGGCTCGAGTGCGTTCCAGTCCTTCATGATGGGCTCTCCTCGGGGTAGTTATCATCGGGGGTATCAACATCGGTAAGTGACGTTCCGGTCAAGTCCTCAACGTTGAATCGGATTGCGGTGCCGCGCGGCACCATATCGTCCATTCCCAGGCGGGCGGTGATCGCGGCCATGAGCGGGGCGAGACAGTAATCGATGAACTCGGTGTTACGTGCGTCCACGTTGCTGTACCGCATGGTCGAGTCGGCGGCGGCGGCGTCGAGCATGACAGAGGGGATCCCGGTGACCCGGGCAATGTCCACGGCAGCGGCGGCGCGGCCCTCAACGAGGAGAGTCGAGTCGAACGTTCCGTGGGTCTTGACTTCGATGCTCGGGTTCGTGTAACTCACCGCGCCGTCTGGGCTGCGGCGCGCCGCGATCCAGCCGCTTACGAGATCCGAGATCTCTTTGTTATTGAGCGGAGCGCCGCCGGTCTGGTGAAGTTCGGTGTGCGCGATGGGGGTGCGGGCGGCGCGGGCGGCGGAGCGGCCGAGGTCTGCGGCGTGGCGGATCGGGGTTGCCCCGTCGATCAGCACCCCCTCGTCCACACCGGGGATCAGACACACGGACCGAGAGTCCACGGGTTCCCCGCCGTAGGTGATGGATCCGTCATGCCCGAAGGCCCAGAGGTCGAAGGGGACTCGATCGGCCGCGATCACGATGCCGGCAGCATCGCGCTCGAGAGCCCAGAGGGACCACCCATAGAACATGAGATCGTCCACTGTCCAAAGCATTCGGTGGAAGGGGGAGACGGGCCCATCGGTGCGGCTAAGCCAGCGGGGCTGCTCGTCCAGGAGCTCGCCGCCGCGCGTGGCTTCCAGGGGCAGGCGGGCGATGGATCCGACGATCAGGCGGCGGGCCCGGGCGAGGGCGGGGACGGACATAGCGAGCCGGCGCGATACGGGGCCGGTCTCGCGGTCGCGCAGGATCTCGGTGCCAGTGATCGGCAGGAGGTGGTTAGAATCACCCCACGGCGAAGCGATGCCGACCGGCTGGCTGAATGCCGCCGAGGGCAGTGCCAGGGCATCGCGCACGGTGGATAGAAGTCCCATGCCGAAAGATTGCGGCTAGGTGTCGAGTTTCGCCGATTTTTCCAGGACCCAGCCTGCTTGGCGGGCTCGCTTGGTGGCCTGAAGATCGCCGTGCGAGTGCTTCAGGTGCCGGGCGAGGGCATACCACGCTCGGTGGCGGTCGTTTGTTATCTCGCGCCACGGGCACCGCTCGTGGGGGCAGACCACAACGGTCGAGTACGGGGTCGAATCGATCGGGGTTCGTTTCTTCTTAGGCATCGGGACTCCAAATCATAGGGGCGGGGATTGACGGGGCAACGGTGGTGAGTGATCGCAGGGCGAGGATCCCGGCTTCCAGTCGGGCGATGGATCCGAGGGACGATTTGCGGGAGACCACGCGGCCGCGATCTCCGATTGAGCGCAGGGCAGCGCCGGCGATCTCGTTTCGCAGATCAGGGTCGCGGCGGATCCAGACGGACGGGGCGGGAGAGTCCATCCCCGCGAGGAGCGCTTCGGTGCCGCGAATCAGATCGTCGGCGTTGGCGAGGACCAGCGGTGCACCGGCGGGCAGCACGTCGCGAATCTTGTCCTCGATCGATCCGGTGGGGCCGTGGGGGTCGAGGATGATCGCGGCGGGTTCCTGTGTTCGCGCGAGGTGGGCGAGCACGTCCGGGACCCACGCGGTGCCGGGGCGGGCGGTAATGACCTCGATCGCTGGCGCACCGTCTATCCGCCCGGCTGCGGTGATCGCGGTCAGGTCGTGAGACCATGCCACGGCGACGCCGATGTGGACGGGGCCGGCATCGAGCGGGGAATCGGTCTCGTGCTCGTCCAGGACGGCAGCGTCGATCAGCGAGCGGGTCGCGAGGGTGGCGACGTTGCCGTACCCGCGAGCGAACTCGCTCGGGGAGAGAGTTTCGGCGGCTTCGGCGAGTGTTTCCATCGTGACCCCCTCACCGAATGCGGGGTGTGCCCTCGCGACCGCTTCCAGGTCAGTCGGGTCAGTGTCCGGGGAGATCCCGAAGTCGAGGATCGCCACACCGGGCGGTTGATTCTCGATCGCATCGGCGAGCTTGTTGTGCCACCACGTCGAGGACGCATCCCCCATCGTTGAGGAGAACACCACCTGCGGGCCGATGCTGAGGAACTGGCGAGTGGTCTGCGTCGGCACGATCGCCTGAAGCAACGCCGCGCCGGCTGCTTCCGAGTGGACCCATCCCTCGTCGATCATCACTAGGTCTGATTGAGATCCGTGCAGGTAGTCGGCGGTTGGGGGCATAGGCCGGAACTGTGATCCGTTCGCCGGGATCGTCAGGCGGGTGTCACCCGCGCCGTACTTCACTTTCACGAGCGAGGAGAGCGCCGTCTCGGCGGGGGTCGCGGTCTCCTCGATCCACCGCTCGCGCGCCGCCTGCCCCGTCTGCGCCGTGAACCACACACGAGCTTCCGGCTGGATCAGCGCGCGGTGGATCCCCATCATGTTGTCGGCCGTGGTCTTACCTGCCTGCCGTTGAATCGACAGAATGCAGGTGTGGTAGCGCCGCCGGCCCTTCTCGTCAAGCTCGAGGGCCAGGTCGTACCACATCCGCTGCCACCGCTTCGGTGGCCGCCCGAGTCTGGTCGCGATCTTCGCCACGCGGGGGCCGAGAGTCGCACTACCCGGCGTGCGTGGGGTCATGTATCGCGGAGTCGCTAACGGTGGCAGTGCCGAGATCATGCAAAAGCTCCTTGATGCTTTCGTCCGTGGACTCGGCGCGCGAGTCCGGGGTTAGGTGGGCTTCCCGAAGCGCGTTGACGAGCGGGTCAATCACCTTCGATGGACCGTAGGGCTTGTTCTGGGATTCGAACGAGTCCAGGGCCCACCCGCCGGCGCGGAGGACGGTCAACAGGGCATCGTCCACATCATCGAGCAGATCGTTTGCCTTCGCGGCAGCGATCGCCCGGTCGATAGCTTCCGAGTGCCGGCCGCGCAGGACCATATCGGGCTGCTTCACGGCTTCGGCTTCGAACAATGACTCCTGCCCCTCACGAGGGCGGCGCGGATCAGGGCGTGGCATGGGTAAAACCTCCTTTTACCTGCGTGTTTCGTTGTGTACCTACCCCCCGGTTCGTGCGATCCGGGAGAAAAAGAGAGCTGGGCGCGGGGCTGCCCACCAGGGCGTTTATCCAAAACTCCTCGGCGATCACAGCCACTCGCGCGAAGGCGGCGCGCGATCACCCGCGACGGGCAACGGGTGAGCCTTGAACCACTCGGACAACGGCATCGCACCACGCGCGGAGTTGCACGAGCGGTGCGCGGGCCGAAGGTTCTCGAGCGAGTGGTCGCCACCCATCGAGCGCGGGAGCAGATGATCCATCGTGTCCGCTCCCTCCTCACCGCACAGGTGGCAGCGAGTCCCGTAGGTGGCGAACACGAGGACCAGGAGCTCGGTGACTACCCGGCCGCCGTACCTACCCACGGCCGGCCCCGATCCCAGCCGCCACGGCCAGGCGGCGAACCTGCTCACGGCCGCGCGCCCCCTCCATCGCGATCAACGGGATCCACAGTCCCGCCCGCACAGTGCCCACCGCGAGCGGATCCATCGCATCCATCGCGCACTCGCGGATCACCGGGCACCCCGAGCACAGGGCCTGCGCTACCTCCTCGCGGTGTTCGGCGTAGGCACGGGCAGACAGATCGAACAGTTCAGGGTCAGCACCACGGCACTTAGCCCGTGTGATCCAGGATCGGGGATCAATCATTGCTTGGGGCCTTTCAGTCAGGGGAGAGGTAGCGGGGAAGTGAGGTAGCCTGAAGGACCCCCCAAGGGGGGCCCGGCTTGGTGACCCCCCAGTTCCGGTTTCCCAGTTTTTTCCGCTTTCCGTCGTCACCCCACGGCGAGTAGCCGCATGGCCCGTGGTGGCGCATGCGGCTTCGCAACATTGACCCCCCTCAACTGATCAGGTTGAGGGACGCCGCCCAGGGCCCGTTACACCTGGGCTACCCCTCGCGGGGCGTGAAAGCTCGTACGGGACACGGTCTGTTGGTTTCGTCTGATGGGCAGGAACTCGTGTAGGTAAAGCTGCCGATGGTCTTGTGGTCTGGCACCGGAATGCCATGACCCGGCACCACTGGGAACGACAGTGGTGCGGGGACATCACACACCGGGGCGGTGGGATGGGGCTTAGAACAGCGGCTCGCCGGGATCCTCCTTGGGTGCCAGGGCGGCGCGGCAGTCCCGGCAGAGGTAGTGGCCGGCAAACGGGCCGTACTTTTCAGGCCCGTCCGGGGGGAGAGATCCCGCGTAGAAGGTTCGCCGGCAGCACCCGCACTTCCGGTGCTCGGGATCAGCTCGGCGCGGGGCCCACTCCCTGCGGTTGTGAGTCATGGGGAGCATTAGGAATCGTCCTCGTCAAGGGCGTTCGCGAGGTCCTGGGCGTGGGCGTCGGCGGCGATAACAGCGGATGCCCACATAGTGGTGATTGCATCCACCGCGTACTGAAGGCCCCGAACGTAGCCGGTGTTATCGGTGTTGCCGGCAGACTCGGGGCAGGCCATAACATCGTCCCGTTCATTCAGGATGAAACGGATCAGGGTCGTGACGTTCGAGCGGGTCAGCGCCGGCTGGATCGACGGGTGCGTGGTCATGCCCCCACCCCCTTCAGAGCGCTAGAGTCAACGCCAAGCAGAGAGGGGGTGATTACATGGATTACAGGGCTATCAACGCGGCGCGTGACGCCCAACGCCACGCACGCAACGCCGAAAGCAACGCCGATAGTCACAGGACCGACGAGGCGATCGCAGATCTCGCCAAGGCGGTTAAGGCGCTCGCTACCGCGATTGAGCATCTTGAATGATTGTTCAGCGTAGGTCAGGGTCGGAATCAGGTACTCGTGGATGATTTCTGATTCCGGGCCCCGGCCCGGCACATCGGCGGCGTAAGGATTGTTCATGCCCGCACCTCCTCGGAAGTCAGGCGCTCGATCTCTGCACGGTCAAACACACGGATTCGGCGGGAGCCGACTACCCCAGCGGGGGCGAGTTCCCCCGCTTCCACCATCCGGTTGATGGTGGCTCGGGACTTCCCGAGGAGGGTCGCTACTTCGGCGGTTCCCATCAGTTCGGAATGAGTCATACAACTCATTTAAGTCGTTTGCCGCGTCTTCTGCAAGATCAAATGAGTCAAAAGTGTCATTGCGCGTGAGTCACTTGACTCATTGTCCAGCATAAGGGCACAATTGGCCATATGACTAAAGCGATTCACATGGCCGGTTTCGTTCCTCAATTCGATCTTTGCGATCGGGTGAGGAAGGCGCGCGAGGTGGCGGGTCTTACGCAGGACGAGCTCGGCGAGAAGGCCGGGGTCGGCCGCGCCACTGTGGCGCGGATCGAGCGCGGGAAAGGCACGCCGCGAAGGGCGTCACTGATTGCCATTGCCTTCGCGACGGGCGTCGATTTCAACTGGCTGGAAACGGGAGAAACCCCCGCCGGGGAACCCGACGGGGGTAGTGCGGTGCGCCACCAGGGACTCGAACCCCGAACCCACTGATTAAGAGTCAGTTGCTCTACCACTTGAGCTAGTAGCGCTTATTCTGTTGTTGTGGTCCGGAGGATTCCTTCCGGCCCTGTGCTGCTCTCTCGGCAACGAAGAAAAATATAGCACCTTAGCTTGAGTCCATGAAATCCGCTGCTCACAGACCTTTTCGCATGCGTTGGGCGGGTGATGGTGCGGGCGAGGGAGGTCATTGGGAAACGACTAGATTTTCCCGCAAGCGCCGCGATAGAATACCCCGAGTTGCCAGATGGCAGGGGCGGTCGGTGATGCGCGGCCCGTGCTTTCAGTGCTTTCGGTGCGTTCGTTGAGGTTGAAAATTTGATGAAGTCGCGTGGGTTGCGTCGGTCCATGGCCGCTGTGGGCGTGGTTGTTGCGTGGATGTCCCTGGCCGCGTGCACGATCGGGGACCCGGGGGCCGCCTCGGAGGAGACCTCGCAGGCCGCCGAGTCCGAGGAGGTCCAGCCCCCGGAGGTATCGGTGAAAGACGGGGAAACGGGGGTCGAGCCGGGCCGGGAGGTCACCGTCTCGGCGCCCGCCGGGCTGGCCTCGCTGATGCTCACCAATGACGCCGGCAAGCGCGTGGAGGGTGCCTTCAACGCGGACATGACGCAGTGGTCCACCACGGAGGAGCTCGGCTACGGCCGCACCTACACCTTCGAGGGGGTCGACCGGGCGGGTAACCGCGTCGACTCGTCGTTCACCACCGTCTCCCCGGCGGCGCAGACCTACGCCTACCTCGGCCCGCTCGAGGGCTCCGAGGTGGGGGTGGGGCAGGCGGTGACCATCCGCTTCTCCGTCGCGCCGAGCGACCGCGACGCGGTGGAGAAAGCGATCGCCGTGGAGACGTCCAACGACACCGAGGGCGACTTCTACTGGCTGGACCCCTACGAGTTGCGGTGGCGGCCGAAGAACTACTGGCAGCCGGGTACCGCGGTCTCCGTGCGCGCGGACCTCTACGGGCTGAACCTGGGCGGCGGGGTGTACGGCGCCCAGGACGCGGAGACGAACTTCACCATCGGCGACGAGGTGATCACCACCGTGGACAACGCGACGAAGACCCTGACGGTGAAGCGCAACGGGGAGGTGATCAAGTCCTTCCCTGTCTCGATGGGCACTGACGGCCGGTGGGACACCCCGAACGGCACCTACGTGGTGGGCGACCAGCACGAGGCGCTTGTGATGGACTCGCGCACCTACGGGCTGAGCCTCGACGCGGGCGGCTACGTCACGGACGTGAAGAGCGCGACCCAGCTGTCCTACTCGGGCATCTACGTCCACTCGGCGCCCTGGGCGCTGTGGGCCCTCGGGTCGAGGAACCAGTCGCACGGCTGCATCAACGCCAGCCCCGCGGACGCGGCGTGGTTCCTGCAGAACGTCAAGCGCGGCGACCCCGTCGAGGTGGTCAACACCTACGGCGGAACCCTGAGCGGCACCGACGGGCTGGGCTACTGGAACATCCCCTGGGACCAGTGGGAGGCGGGCAACCCCAATCTCTAGGGTGGGGGCCATGACGGAAAAACCCTCCCTCGCGCAGCGCTGGGACGCGCGCTACGCCGAGAAAGATGCCCTGTAGTCCGGTGAGATCAACCCGCGATGCCCGTCCACGAACCTGCTCCCAGAAATCGACCGTTCGGTCGACGCGGGAGGCGGACCCCGCTCCGAACAATGGTGATGTTTGAACGAATATCACCTGGCGGCTGCTGCGCCGGGGCGGGCCGCAGAAGGTGTGGGTTGTGGTTACGGCAGCGCAGGAGCCTGAGGAGCTTGAGGAGTTCAGGACACAGAAGACCCGGTGGGCCGCGCTCGCGGTGCTGGCCGTGGGGCTGGCGCTGATCGTCCTGGACGGCACCATCGTCGGCGTGTCCATGCCGACGATCATCAACGAACTGAACCTGGACATCGCCGGCGCGCAGTGGGTGACCAGCTCGTACTCGGTCATCTTCGCGGCGCTGCTCCTGGCGGCCGGGCGGGCCGGTGACGAGTTCGGGCGCCGCACGCTCTTCCTCGTCGGGCTGGTGGTGTTCGTGGCGGGTTCCGCCTTCGCCGCGCTGTCCACCTCCGCGGGGTTGCTCATCGCGGGCCTGCGCGCGTCCGGCGCGCCCGAGGAGATCACCGGCCAGCTCGCGGTGGTCTTCGCCGAGGCCGCGAAGTGGTCGCTCTATGCCTCCGTGGTGGCGCTGGCGATTGGCCTGATCGCCGCAACGGTGGTGCGGCGCAAGGCTGCGGAGCAGGGCTGAGTTTCCCCGGGCTCGTCGAGCTTCTCGAAGCCCGCCCGGCGCGGTGTAGGGCGCGGCCGCGAAAACTAAACCCCCGACCCGCGCATGACGCGGAACCGGGGGTTCTTCGGGGTGGCTGACGGGACTTGAACCCGCGACACCCAGGATCACAACCTGGTGCTCTACCAGCTGAACTACAGCCACCATCGCTGCTTTTTGGCAGCGGAGTACACCTTAGTACGGTGCGGTAATTTTACAAAAACCGCTGGTAGGCATCGGTTGCCTCCGTTGCGAAGGCGGCGGCTTCCTCGGTGCCGGGGCCGGGGGAGGCGACGAAGACGGAGCGTCGGTAGTAGTCGAGCTCGCGGATGGATTCGACGATGTCCGCCAGCGCCCGGTGCGCAAGCCCCTTCGCGGGCTGCTTGTAGTAGGCCTTGGGGAACCAGCGGCGGGTGAGCTCCTTGACGGTGGAGACGTCGATCATGCGGTAGTGTAGCGCCGCATCGAGTTTCGGCATGTGGGCGCGGATGAAGGAGCGGTCGGTGGCGATGGAGTTGCCGGCCAGCGGCGCGGGGTGGTTGGGGTCGCAGTGCTTCTCGACGAGCCCGAGCACCGCCTCCTCAGCCTCGGCGATCGAGACGGTCGACGCCTTGATGTCGGCCAGCAGCCCGTTTTCGGAGTGCATGTTGCGGACGAAGTCGTCCATCTCGGCGAGCTCCGCCTCGGTGGCGTGGACGACAAGGTCGACGCCCTCGTCGAGGATGTTCAGCTCGGCGTCGGTGACAAGGGCGGCGACCTCCACGATGACGTGGCGGGCCGGGTCGAGGCCGGTCATTTCCAGGTCGACCCAGACGATGCGGTCGTTCTTGGCGGGCACGTTCACTTACTCCTCTCCCATCTGCGCGTAGAACTTGCCCACGATGGGGGCGATCACACCGCGCGGGCCGTAGGTGGAGACGACGTCCATGGCCTTGGACAGGGGCCCGGGGACGACGCGGCGCTTGTTGCGTCGTAAAGCGCTGAGCGTGTCGCGCGAGCAGGACTCGTAGGTGGTCCAGAGGAAGTCGGGCACCACCTTGTCCACGATGGTCTGCTCCTCCTCGGGCACGTGGGCCTCGCGCACCGGGCCGGGTGCGAGCAGGGTGACGTGCACGCCGGAGTCCCTCAGCTCGAAGTGGAGGGCCTCGGTGAAGGTGTTCACGCCCGCCTTGGTGAAGACGTAGGTGGCGTTGTTCGGGATCGGGATGTTGCCGGCGGCGGAGCCTACGTTGCACAGCGCGCCCTCCCCGCGCGGCACCATCTGGTCGAGCACGGCCTTGGTGATGCGGAACACCGCGGTGGCGTTCAGGTTGTACTGGTTCGTCTCGTAGTCCCAGTCCTGCTTCATGAACGGGCCGAAGGAGGCGATGCCGGCGGAGTTAATGCAGATGGAGACGGTGCGCTGCGAGATGTGGTCGAGAAGAGCGGTGACGTCGCGTTCCTTCGACAGGTCCGCGGCGAAGACCTCGACGTTGACGCCGTGCGTGGCGCTCAGCTCGTCCGCGAGCGCCATGAGCACCTCCTCGCGCCGGGCGACCACGATGAGGTTGTAGCCCGCGGAGGCGAGGTCGCGGGCGATGGCCTCGCCGATGCCCTGCGAGGCGCCGGTGACCAGCGCGTAGGAGTCGATGCTTGGGGAGGGAAAACTCATAGGAACCAGCGTACTAGTCGTGCTCGGTGAGCTCGTCGGGTTCTCCGGGCTCGACGGTGAACAGGTCGCCGGGTTGGCAGTCGAGGGCCCGGCACAGCGCGGTGAGCGTCGTAAAGCGCACTGCTTTCGCGCGGTTGTTGCGCAGCACCGAGAGGTTGACCGGGGTGATCCCCACCTGTTCGGCGAGCGCCGCGCCCGTGATGCCGCGGGCCTCGATGAGCTCGTCGAGGTGGCAGACCACGCGGGGTTCCTTAGACAAGCCCGTCGACCTCCTCCTCGAGCTTCGTGCCGCGCTTCACGACGCTCACGAGGACGCCCAGGGTGATTATCAGCGCGAATGCGGGGGCGATGTCGGACAGGGGTGTCCCGGAGCCCGTGTTCCACCAGTGCTCCACGCCCAGCTCGTGGGCCGCCATGTTGTTCGCCATGCCCTCCACGCCCAGGCGGACGACGATCCACGCGCCCATCGCCCAGGTGGCGATGCTGAGGTCGCGCGCGTTCGAGGCTGCGAAGACGCGGCCCTTCATCATCGGGACGAGTGCTTTGGCGATGAATGCCGCCGTTACGGCGAGGGCGGCGAACTTCAGGGCGATAGCGACGGTGAGGAAGGTTGCCGCGCCGGTGGAGAGCTCGCTCGCGAGCAGTCCCTGGGGCAGGGCGGGGGAGAGTCGCGTGATGAACGACCCGGTTCGGGCCATGTGGATGATCTCGGGGACGCACCAGATGACGGTGCCGACGAAGATGGCGGTCAGCGACTGCGCGAAGTCGTTGCGGGGTGTCGTGGTCATGGAAGTTACTCCTATCGAAAGTCGATATTGTCGTAATTCGATAATATCGCTAATCGATATGCACGCAAGGGGGAGGGGGCGCTTTTTGCGGGCGCACTCGACGGATGTGCAGGGCGTCCTGGGGTTTCGCTCGGCGAAAAGCATATCGGTCGAGTGGCACGGGCCGTGGAGCGCCTACTCTCCGGCGATCTCGCGCAGCGCGGCGAGGTGGCCCTCCAGCGCCTGCTGCCCCTGGACGGTCAGTGTGACCCACACCGTGTCCTTGGCCCGGGTTGAGCCGTACTCGCGGAAACGGGTAACGTACCCGGCCTGCTCGAGGGCTCCCAGCTGTTTGGAGAGGGTGGCGTCGGAAAGCTTGGTGATCTCGCGCAGGCGCGCGAACTTCATCTCGTAGCGGGTGTCGCCCTCGACGGCGCCCGCGGCGTTGAGCGCGGCACAGATGGTGAGGCGGTTGATGGGGTGGATGACGGGGTCGAGGGTCATGGGCGGCGCAGCTCCCTGGCGACGAAGATCATCGTGCCCACTGCGGTGGCCGCTCCGACCGCGGCGGAGATCCAGACGTTGCCGTTGGGGGTGAAGAACATCAATGCGAGGACGAACACGGACGGCAGGAAGGAACCGCGCCGCGACCACTCGTCCGGGCGCACCTCCTGCTTCATCGCCAAGCGAACCCCGCGTGTGCGGCGGTCGGCCACGAGCATGGCCGGGACGGCGAGGGCGAAGATCCCGAACGCCCACAACCACAGCTCCTGCTTCGCGCAGAACATCATGAGGCCCAGAAGGGCACTCGCGACCACCGTCCATGGCCATGTCGAAGGCGCCGCGGCCGCCCGCGCTTCTACGTCGCGGACCGTCTGCAGCGCCTCGAGTGCCTCCTTGTTTTCCACACTGGAAAACATACCGCCGAACTACACCTCGTGCATCTCCGTGTGCTTCGTCTCCGGCGACCAGAGGATCGCGGCCAGCGAGATCACCGTGACGATGACCAGGTAGATCCCCACGGCCTGCGGGCCGTAGGAGGCGTTGAGCGCGGTGGCGATGAAGGGGGCGATCGCCGCGCCGAGGATGGAGGCGACGTTGTAGGAGATTCCGGAGCCGGTGTAGCGGACGTTCGAGGGGAACAGCTCGGGCAGGATGGCGGACATCGGGCCGAAGATCAGGCCCATGAGCACCATGCCGATGAAGAGGAAGATGCCCAGGGAGACCATCGTGAAGGTTTCGGGGTTGAGCAGCCAGCGGAAGCTGACGCCGTAGGCGATCATCGCCACGGAGGTCCAGGCGAGCACCGGGCGGCGGCCGTGGGTGTCGGCCAGATGGCAGGCGACGGGGATGCCGATCATGAAGCCGAAGATGCAGATCAGCTGCAGCTTGAGGAAGTCAACGTAGGGGATGCCCAGGCCGACGCCCTCGGCGGCGTTGCCGATGCCGTAGGAGAGGAACCACGTGGTCACGATGTAGAACAGGGTGTAGCAGCTGACCATGATCAGCGTGCCCTGCACGAGCGGGCGCCACGCCTTGGCGAAGACCTCGGACAGCGGGGAGGACACCTTCTGGTCGTTCTCCAGAACCTGCTGGAAGACCGGGGTCTCCTCCACCTGGAGGCGGACCCACAGGCCGACCGCGACCATGACGGCGGACATCAGGAAGGGGATGCGCCAGCCCCACGTCATGAAGGCGCCCTCGACATCGCCGCGGGTGTGGCCCAGCCAGGTGACCAGGATGAGGAACAGGCCGTTGGCCAGCAGGAACCCGAAGGGGGCGCCGAGCTGCGGCCACATCGCGGCCCATGCGCGGCGGCCCTTCGCGGCAGTCTCGGTGGACAGCAGGGCGGCACCGGACCACTCGCCGCCGAGGCCGAGGCCCTGGCAGAAGCGCATCAGCGCCAGCAGTGCGGGCGCCCAGATGCCCACCTGCGCGTAGGTGGGCAAAAGGCCGATGATGAAGGTGGCGATGCCCATGGTCAGCAGGGCGCCGACCAGGGTGGCCTTGCGGCCGATGCGGTCGCCGAAGTGGCCGAAGACGACGGAGCCCAGCGGGCGGGCGATGAACGCCAAGCCGAAGGTGGCGAACGACTGCAGCAGCGCGACGGTCGAGCTCTCCGCCTTCGGGAAGAAGAGGAAGGGGAAGACCGCCACGGCCGCAGTGGCGTAGGCGTAGAAGTCGTAGAACTCGATCGTCGTGCCGATAGTGGAGGCGAAGCGCACGCGGCGGCGCTCCTCCGGGGTGGTGTGCCGCGGGGCATCCTGCGGGGTGGTCTGCTGCTTCTGCACGGGTGTGGCCACCGTTGTCACGTCCTCTCTGTGGAATCGCTGTTTCAGTGAATGGAACAACATTCTTGCACAGTGGGACGCGGGGCGGGCGAAAAGGGGTCGAAACAGAAAAACGCCCCGCTCCGGACAGCGCGTGGCGCTAGTCGGTGCGGGGCAGGCGACCGGGGGATTATTCCTCCTCGGCCTCCGGGTCCGGGTGCTTTTCTTCGCTTTCCGCCAGAGAATTCGGGTCGCCCGGCTCGTTGCCGATGCGGTGGGTGCTGGCGTCGAGAAGCTTGTCGAGCTCGCTGTTGGGTTCAGTCATGCCTACTCCTCCTCGCTGTCGTCCTCGGCGGACACCTCGCGCTGGAACTGGCCGTCGGCGTCCGGATCGCCCAGGTCGTTGATGCTGTCCTCGCGGACCGGCGAGCTGTCCTTGTCTTTGTGCGGGGTGGTCATCGTCGTGGCCTCCTTAGATTGTCGGGTTCTTATGCAAGCAAGCTTAGCGACGTTTCCCCCGCCGCCCCCGGAATTTCTAGCCCCGCGGGAAATCCGCCCAGGCCAGCTGCGCTCCGGCGTGCCCCACGAGAACCGCCGCGACGATCGCCGCGACCGCCGCCACGGCCACCAGGGCCCTCAGGGCAGCCGGCGCCCACGCGGGCGCCTTCGCCGAGAACCGGGGCAGGCCGACGGCGTAGAGCAGCACCGCAACAACGAACAGGGCGAGCGTTGCCACGGTGGAGGCGTTGGCGTACTGGGCGTGCTGGGCCACGTCGCCCAAGTTCTCCTCGCTCAGCCCCATGGGCGCCAGCAGGCCCTCGCCCGTCCACCGGGCGAGCAGGAGGGAGACGGCCGCCACGGTCGTGGTGGCGACGGTGGCCAGGCGCCACGACGGGGAGAAGCGCCCCGGGCGAAGCGCCCACACTAGGCACATGACGGCGGCGAGGGGGATGGCAACGGCGGCGAGGTGAACGACAAGCGGGTGGGCGGGCACGCCGCCGATATACATGGTCATGCGGATCAGTGTGACGGACTCGGCGGTCAGGGGGCTGACAGGAAACCGTCAAAAAGCCCCGAGTTCGCCCCCGTGATGCTGCGTGAGGTTAGGGTGTCCTACCTGCCGAAATGATGAAAAAGCGCCCCCGGCAGGATTCGAACCCGCGACCAGCCGGGTAGAAACCGGTTGCTCTAATCCACTGAGCTACGGAGGCATGCTGCCCCGCAAAACAAGCCGGGGCAGCGCAGACAGTGTAGCGCACGGCCTCCGGGCACCCCGCTTCGCGCCGGTTATGCCGTCATGTCCAACGAAAGTAGGGTGAAGGCATGTCAGAAACGGTGACCAGGCCCCGCCCTGCCAGTCCTTCGGGCAAAGTGCGCTCCGCGTGGCCCATCTATGTCGCGGCCGTGGCGATCGCCGCGCTTGTCGCGGGTGCCATCTCCGAGATGTTCCTCTCCGAGTCGCTCGCCGCTCTGGGCATCCCCGACCCGGGGGCGACGACCACGTTCGGCCTGCCGGCCCTCCGGGGCACGGCGTGGGTGCTCACCGCGCTGGCGGCGGGGTCGTTCATGTTCTCGGCCTTCCTCATCCCTCCCCGCCAGACCGGGGAGGACCTCAACGGTGCGCGGCTCACCGTTGACGGGCATATTGCGTCCCGGACGGGTGGGTGGGCGTCGTTAGGCGTGGCCCTCATTTCGCTGCTCATGATCCCGCTGGTGCTTTCCGACGTCTCGGGCACCCCCTTCAGCAAAGTCGTGCTGCAGCCGGCGTCGTGGCAGCTCGCGCTGAGCCAGGTCTCTGACGCGCGGGTGTGGCTCATCGTCGCGGGGATCTCGCTGGTCGTGGGGGTGGCGGCGCTGGTGGTCCATTCGTGGTGGTCGCAGGTCGCGCTGTTTCTTGGCGCGGTGGTCTCGATCATGCCGCTGGGGCTCACCGGGCACTCCGCGGCCGGCGGCGACCACGACTTCGGCACCAACTCCTACATCTGGCACCTCGTGTTCATGCTGGTCTGGGTCGGGGCGCTCATGGCGCTCGTCGCGCACGGCCGCAGGCTCGGCCCAGGCCTGCCGCTCGCCGTGGAGCGCTACTCGCGCATCGCCCTGTTCGCCTTCCTCGTGATGCTCGTCTCCGGCGTGGTCAACGCGGCGATCCGCGTGCGCCCGGAGGACCTGACCACCTACAGCTACGGCTGGGTGCTCGTGGGCAAGTTCGTCGGCCTGCTCGCCCTCGGCCTGTTCGGCTTCGCCCACAGGCAGGTGGTCATCCCGCAGATCCGCCGCGACCGCAGGGCCTTCACACGCTTGGCGACGGCCGAGGTCCTGCTCATGGCCGCCATCAGCGGCCTGGCCGTCACGCTCGGCCGGACCCCGCCGCCGCCTCCGCGCGACACCGACCTGTCCCAGATGCAGGTGCAGATGGGCTACAACCTCACCGAGCCGCTGACCACCTGGAACTGGCTGGGCCTGTGGCGCCCCGAGCTGCTCTACAGCGCGATCGCCGTGCTGCTCGCCGGGTACTACCTCCACCTCCTGCGGCGGGTGGACAACTGGCCGGTGGGCAGGACCGTCTGGTGGCTGGTCGGCTGCGCGACGGTGGTGGCGACGATGTCCTCGGGCATCGGCATGCACATGCCGGCGGCGTACTCGGCGCACATGGTGGTGCACATGATCCTGTCCATGGGTGTTCCGGTGGCGCTCGTGCTGGGCGCGCCGTTGAGCCTGGTCAAGCGGGCCTACCCGGCCGGCGAGTTCAACCCCCGGCTGTGGGCGGAGTCCTTCGAGCGCTCCCGCTTCCTCCGCATCATCACCTGGCCGCCGGTGTCCCTGGCCCAGTTCGTGTTCTTCTTCTACATCATGTACCTGGTCATCCCCCTCTACGAGCTGATGATCTCCGAGCACGCCGGGCACGTGATCATGAACGCGGTGTTCCTGCTGTCCGGGTACTTCTACTTCTGGGAGCTCATCGGACCCGACCACATCGAGGGCCGTTCCTCGGCGAAGGTGCGCCTGGCGTGGCTGTGGGTGTCCATGCCGATCCACCTGTTCATGGGCGTCTACCTGATGCAGCTCAACGTGGTGATGGGGGAGGAGTTCTACCGCTCGCTCGCCCTGCCGTGGAACCCGGACCTGCTCGACGACCAGAAGAACGGCGGCGGCATCGCCTGGGCCTCCGGTTCCTTCCCGCTGGTCATCGTCTTCGGCTACCTCTTCTGGTTCTGGCTGTCCGAGGACAAGGCGGAGACGCGGGAGATCGACCGCCGCGCCGACGAGGACGACGACGAGGAGTGGCGCCGCTACAACGAGATGCTCGCCCAATACAGCCAGGCCGGCGGCCAAGGCAAGTAAAACCGCCAAATTCCTCCCGCCTGTGGACAGCTTTCCGCGTTGTCCACAGGCTTTTTTCGTCCCCCTTTCGCTTTTCGCTTCTCGACGCCACCCTGGAAACCGCCACGGCACCTCGCCCGCGGCACGTCACCACCGCAACACCGAAACACAACGGCACATGGATTCACCGACATAAGGGGGGCTTACTTCCATGACCCAGATGCCCATCACCATCAGCGGCAACCTCACCGCCAACCCGGAGTTCCGGCGCTTCGACGCCAGCGGCGCCCAACTGTGCAAGCTGCGCGTTGCCACGTCCCGCCGCTACCCGACGAACGAGAAGGACGCCAAGAACAACACCGTCTGGCAGGACACCGACAACCTCTACATCGACGTCGAGTGCTGGGGGCAGCTCGCCGTCAACGCCGCCGCGTCCCTGCGCCGCGGCTTCCCCGTTCTCGTCTCCGGCTACCTGGTCACGGACGTGTGGGACCAGGAGACGCCCGGCGAGAACGGAGAGATGGCCACCACCTCGCGCTACAGCACCAAGATCAGGGCGAGCAAGGTGGCCTTCGAGCTGAGCAACTTCCAGGTTTCCTCGGCGCGCACCAACTCGGCCGGCAACACGCTCCAGGGCCAGGAGCCGGTGGCGTTGAAGACCGCGGAGGACCTCGCGGTGGAGACCGCCGAGGCCCGCGTCAGCGCCGAGGACGGGGCGCTGTCCCCTGCGCCCGCCGCGGCCAACGCCGCAGGTCACGCGGGCAGCGGGCAGGACGAGGAGACGCCGCCGTTCTAAAAATCGCACCGTGCGCAGGTGATGTACCCTGAGTGGAGAATTCTTTCGACTCTAAAGGGGATTACACGTGGCTGAGTTCATCTACACGATGAAGAACGTTCGCAGGGCCATCGGTGACAAGGTCATTCTGGACAACGTCACCATGGCCTTCTACCCCGGCGCCAAGATCGGTGTCGTGGGCCCCAACGGCGCGGGTAAGTCGTCGTTGCTCAAGATCATGGCGGGAATCGACCAGCCGAACAACGGCGAGGCTTTCCTCGACCCGGGCGCCTCCGTGGGCATCCTGCTGCAGGAGCCGCCGCTGAACGAGGACAAGACCGTCCGTCAGAACGTGGAGGAGGGCCTCGGCGACATCTTCGAGAAGAAGCAGCGCTTCGAGCAGATCGCCGAGGAGATGGCCACCAACTACTCCGACGAGCTCATGGAGGAGATGGGCAAGCTCCAAGAGGAGCTCGACGCGGCCGACGCCTGGGAGGTCGACTCCAAGATCGACCAGGCGCTCGACGCCCTGCGCTGCCCGCCCGCCGACGAGCCCGTCACCCACCTCTCCGGCGGCGAGCGCCGCCGCGTCGCCCTGGCGAAGCTGCTGTTGCAGGAGCCCGACCTGCTGCTCCTCGACGAGCCGACCAACCACCTTGACGCAGAGTCCGTCCTGTGGCTGGAGCGCCACCTGCAGAGCTACAAGGGCGCCGTGCTGGCTATCACCCACGACCGTTACTTCCTCGACAACGTCGCCGAGTGGATCTGCGAGGTCGACCGCGGCAAGCTCTACCCCTACGAGGGCAACTACTCCACCTACCTGGAGAAGAAGGCCGAGCGCCTCGAGGTGGCGGGTAAGAAGGACCAGAAGCTGCAGAAGCGCCTGAAGAACGAGCTGGACTGGGTCCGCTCCTCCCCGAAGGCGCGCCAGGCGAAGAACAAGGCCCGCCTCGAGCGCTACGAGGAGATGGCCGCCGAGGCGGAGCAGTACCGCAAGCTCGACTTCGAGGAGATCCAGATCCCGACCCCGCCGCGCCTGGGCAACAAGGTCGTCGAGGTGGATCACCTGCAGAAGGGCTTCGACGATCGCGTGCTGATCAAGGACCTCTCCTTCACCCTGCCGCGCAACGGCATCGTGGGCGTCATCGGCCCGAACGGCGTGGGCAAGACCACCCTGTTCAAGACCATCGTCGGGCTGGAGGAGCCGGACGCCGGCACCGTGAGCATCGGTGAGACGGTCAAGCTGAGCTACGTGGACCAGAACCGCGCCAACATCGACCCGGAGAAGACGGTGTGGGAGGTCGTCTCGGACGGCCTGGACTACATCCACGTGGGCCAGAACGAGATGCCCTCGCGCGCCTACCTCTCCGCCTTCGGCTTCAAGGGCCCGGACCAGCAGAAGCCCTCGAAGGTCCTCTCCGGCGGCGAGCGCAACCGCCTCAACTTGGCGCTGACGCTCAAGCAGGGCGGCAACCTCATCCTCCTCGACGAGCCGACTAACGACCTCGACGTGGAGACCCTCGGCTCGCTGGAGAACGCGCTGCAGAAGTTCCCCGGCTGCGCCGTGGTCATCTCGCACGACCGCTGGTTCCTGGACCGCACCTGCACCCACATCCTCGCCTGGGAGGGCAACGTGGAAGAAGGTAAGTGGTTCTGGTTCGAGGGCAACTTCGGCGACTACGAGAAGAACAAGGTCGAGCGCCTCGGTGAGGAAGCCGCGAAGCCGTCGCGCGTCACCCACCGCCGCCTGACCCGCTAGGAGGAGCGCCCGTGACTGACACCACCAACCTGACCGACGAGGTCACCCTGCCCGTCCGCTGGGGCGACGTTGACAGGTTCGGCCACGTCAACAACATCACCTACATCGAGTACTCGCAGGAGGCGCGCATCGCCTTCGGGGTGAAGCACTTCGGCGGCGGCACGGGCCTGCCCGTCTTCGTCCGGCACATCGAGGCGGACTACCACCGCCCGATCATGCCGGACACCACCGAGGTCACCGTGCGCACCGAGGTGGTCAGCGTGGGGAACACCTCGTTCACCACCCGCCAGGAGATCCTCGACCGCCACGGCAGCGTCTGCTGCACGGTCACCAGCGTCCTCGTTGTGGTGGATATGGCGACGGCCACGCCGCGCGCGATCACGAAGAAGGAGATCGGCATCCTCACCCGCAGCGCAGCCGAGGACGGGCAGTGAGAACCGAGAGCCTGCGTGTTTACCGCGGCGGGGCGGGGCTGACCTCTCTGGTCGGCCGCGCCACCGGCCTCGACGCGGCGGCGTCGGCGCGCTTTTCCGTGCTGGGGGACAAGTTCGTCGACGTCTTCGTCACCACGCCCTTCGAGTGCGTCGCCTCACGGCGCGTCGAGGCCGTCGCCTCCCGCGACGGCGCGGTCGTGGCCGCCTCCGACCTGCTGGAGGCGCTGAACAGCAACAGCGCGGAGGTGGGCACCCCGCGCGACCCGAACTGGCCCGGCGCGCTGCCGCCGAAGAGCGGATTTGTCGAGCGCGACACCATCCCCGTCGGCGGGGTGCGCCAGCTGGCCGACGAAGGCCGCGCCCTGGCCCGCCAGTTCTCCGGGCCCCTCGGCCCGCCGTCCTCCCTGCTCAACCAGACCGTTGTGACGGCGGATGCCGACTCCGCCGACCCGGTCGAGATCCCCATGCGGATGATCTTCACCTGCACCGCGCTCGGGCTCATCCCCGGCTTCGCCGCGCCCGTGGAGGTGCCGCGCCACCTGCGCGTCGCCACCGCGGGGCGGTGGGTGCGCGTCGACGCCCCCTTCGGCAGCGTCTACCGCTCCACCTCGCTCGGCCTGTTCGCCTAGCCGAACAGGCCGCGCAGGTACGGCGAGCCGAAGCGGCGCTGCGGGTCCATCTGCTCGCGCAGCGCGCAGAACTCGTCGAAGCGCGGGTATGCCGGGGAGAAGTCCTCGCGCTCCATCGTGTGCATCTTGCCCCAGTGCGGCCGCCCGTCGGCGGCGCGCAGGATCGCCTCGAAGGTGGGGAAGTAGGTCGCCGGGTTCATGGCCTTGGGCACGTGGATGGCGATGTACATGGATTCGCGCCCGGTGGACGTCGACAAGGCGACGTCGTCCGCGGCGGTGGAGCGCAGCTCGAGGGGGAAGGGGATGAGCCAGCCGCGGCGCTCGATCTCCGCCCGGACCTCGCGGACGGCGTCCGGGCCGGCCTGGAGCGGAACGGCGAACTCCATCTCGTGGAAGCGCACGCGCCGCGGCGTGGCGAAGACCTCGTGGGCGCGCGAGCGGTAGGTCGACGCGCCCATCGCCCCGACGGCCACGCCGTTGAGGAAGGGCACCGCCCGGGGCGCCACCCGTCCCACCGCGAGGGCGGCGGCGAAGGCGCCGTTGCCCACCACCTCCTCCTCGAAGACGCGGGTCAGCCAGCCGCGGCCCTTCTGCTCCGGGTCGGGCTCGAGGCGGGTGTTGTTCTTCACCATCGCGAGGTCGGTGTGGGGGAACCAGAAGGCCTCGAAGTGGTCGACGGCGCGCGTGCGCTCGTCCCACGAATCCAGCACGTCGTCGATGTTGTCGGTGCCCTCCTCGGCCAGCAGGTCGAAGGCATCGACGCAGGCCATCTCCACCTCCACGACGATGCCGAGGGAGCCGAGGGCGACGGTGACCAGGTGCAGCGTGTCCGGGTCGTCGTCGAGGGAGTACTCCCGGAGGGTGCCGGTGGCGTCGACAAGCGTGAGCGCGGTGACGGTGCCGGCGAAGCCCGTCCAGGCGATGCCCGTGCCGTGGGTGGAGGTGGACACGGCGCCCGCGACCGATTGAACGTCGATGTCGCCCTGGTTCGCCAGGGCCAGGCCGAAGGGGGCGAGCAGCTTCGCGACGTCCCGCAGCCGCGTCCCCGCGAGGAAGCGCACGCGCTTGCGCCCGCGGTCGACGCTGACCACCCCCGAGAGCCTGTCCAGGCTCAGCATGTGCTGCTCGCCGGCGGCGCAGGGGGTGAACGAGTGCCCGCCGCCGACGGGGCGGATGCTCTCGCCGGGCGCGAGGGAGCGCACCAGCGCGCTGACCTCCTCGACGGTGGCGGGGTAGTGGAAGGCCGCCGGGTTCGTGGTGACGGAGCCGGACCAGTTGCGGAAGCGGGTGCGGGTCATCGGAAGGTCCATCCTTGGCCTCGGTAGGTGTCCCACGTTTCGTGGGTGCCGTCCGGGTGGACGGCGGTGAGCCGGTCGACGTGCTCGGTCATCTCGCCCGCCTTGGCGTGGCGGAACCAGACTAGGTCGCCGATGCGGAGGTCCCCGCCCCGAAGCGGGGTCTGCACTTCGCCGGCGCCCTCGGTGGCCGAGTGGCGCAGGCCGGGCGGGGGGGCGGCCGGCTCTTAGACACACCTGACGCTGGCGACGAGCGACTCGGTGG
>NZ_LS990887.1:1898267-2264124 GCF_900411315.1 Corynebacterium senegalense
GCCGGGGCGCCGCCGCTCGGGGGGGAGGCGCGGCCGCCACCCCCCCCCCGGACCTCGCCGGGGGCGCCGGGTCCTACCCCCCCGCCGTCTGCGCCCGCGGCGCGCACGTCGACCCGGCCGCGGCCGCCTCGTGCGCGGGCGGGGCCGCCGGGCGGCCGGGCGGGGGGGGGGCCCCGGGGGGGGCGGGCGGGCCGGAGGCGATCCAGCCGCCCGAATTGACGGTGGCCCAGCCCGCGACGGGCAGCCGGGAGACCTGGCAGGCGAAGAAGGCGGCGGCGACGTGGTCGATGTCCGCGAAGCGGTCGAAGATGACGGGGGTGTAGAACCCGGAGCCCGCGGCGAGTTCGGTGAGGGAGTCGTCGAGCGCGCTGACCTCGAGAGAGCCGGTGCCTCCGCCGTTGACGAACTCGAGGTCGGCGACCTCCCGGGCGGCGGCGACGCACTCGGCGCGGCGCGGGGCGAGCTGGCGCATGGAGCTGCTCCGCAGCCAGCGCTTGGCGGCCCCGGCCACTCCCGGCTCGGCGTCGGCGACGGAGGCGACCTGCCCCTCGTAGCCCATCATGCCCACCAGGCGCAGCTGGGGGCGGCGGGCGATTTCGCGGGCGAGGGCGGAGGTCTGCTCCGGAGTGCGGATGGGGGAGCGGCGCGGTCCGATCGCGGCGCCGGGCAGGTGGAGGGCGCAGTCGATGTCGATGGCCACGCGCACCGGGGCGGCGGCCGCGGCGACCGAGCAGATGAGGTCGAGGTGCTCGACCGCGTCGACCATCAGCGTGACCGCCGCGCCCAGCTGCCCGTCGCCGGCGAGCTCCCGCACGGCGGGCCTGTTCACGCTGGGGTAGGCGACGAGGATGTCGTCGAAGCCTTCCCGGGCGAGGTGGAGGGCCTCCGGCACGCTGTACGCGAGGACGCCGCGGTAGCCCTCGTGGCTGAGGGCGCGGCGCAGCGCGGCGACGCTGCGCAGCGACTTGGAGGCCACCCGGATGGGCAGTCCGAGCGCGCGGGAGCGCATCCGCCGCGCGTTGTGGTCGAAGCCGGCGACGTCGACTGCGGCGCAGGGGGCGGTGAGCTCCTCGGCGTCGATGAGCTGGGAGATCGCCCCGCGCACGTGCGGGGCGGGGGTGGTGCGTACGGTCGGCATACGCACATATTAGTAAGCGGAAACTATCCTCGTGGCATCTTCGGCGGGCTATTGCCTGTTGATCATCATGTACGCGACGCGCTGCATGTGGTTCCACAGCTGCGCCCGCGCGTCGACGGGCAACTCCTCCTCGCCGAACTGGGCGAACGAGCGCTCCATCAGCTCGAGCCAGCGCTCCGCCTCCGGCATGCCGATGCTGAAGGGGAAGTGCCGCTTGCGCAGCATGGGCCGGCCCCGCTCTGCCTGGAAGGTGTGCGGCCCGC
Source organism: Corynebacterium senegalense (assembly GCF_900411315.1). Taxonomy (GTDB): domain Bacteria; phylum Actinomycetota; class Actinomycetes; order Mycobacteriales; family Mycobacteriaceae; genus Corynebacterium; species Corynebacterium senegalense. The sequence continues at coordinate 1,899,669 of NZ_LS990887.1, forward strand.
CCCAGTACTGCACGAGGAACCAGCGCAGGCGGTTCTCTGCGCCCTCCCAGTCGTCGGCCGGGTACATCGGCCCGAGCAGGTCGTCGGTCTTGACCTGCTCGTAGAAGCCGTGGACGAGGCGGCGGAAGAAGTCCTCGCCCAGTTCGTCGTAGAGGCTCGGGCCCATCAGAGGGTGCCCGCCTCGGCGTCGACGAGCCTGTTGCGCAGCGCGCGGGCGGCGCGGTCCTGGCCCTCGGAGACGATGCGGCGCAGCCCACCCGGGATGTCGCGAGCGAGGAGGGCGTCGGCCTTCTCGATGGCCAGCTGGTCGATGTCCCACGCGGGGTAGATGCCCTCGAGGGTCTGCTGCGCCATCTCGTTGGTCAGCTTGTCCCACAGCTTCTCGGCCACGGCGAAGTACTGGTCCGTCAGGCCCTCGAGCCCCTCGCCGGTGAACGTCAGCCCGTCCATGAGGTGGCGCGCCTCGAGGTTGGAGCGCTGCCCGCCGACGATTTCGTCCCACGCCCATCGCTTATCGACGCCCGCCCGCGCCCGCAGCCGGTACAGCGCGGCCTCGGAGGAGGTGTCCTCCACCGCGTCGACCGCGTCCAGGCTCTCCGCGCCGGCGGCGACGAGGCTGGTCAGGGCGAGCCAGCGCACCTCCTTGTTGTCGGAGTCCCGGGCGAGGCCGCGCAGGTAGGCGACGGTCTGCTCGTTCGGCGTCAGGCGGGCGAGCGCCCGGTCGAAGATGACCGCCGGCTCGGCGCCGCGGAACGCCTCGTTGAGCAGGTCCATGCCTTCGCCGCGCCAGGCCGGGTCGACGTACTGCTTGACCGCCAGGGTGGCCTGCGCCAGCAGGCGCTCCTGCACGGAGGGCTGGTCCTCGCCCGGCGCGAAGCGGGCGACGAGGCGGACGAACTCGCGGGCGGGCAGCTCGCCGCCGCGCACGGACTCCCAGATGCTTGACCAGCACAGGGTGCGCGCCAGCGGGTCCTCGATCGCGCCCAGGTTCTCCAGCACGAAGCGCTGGTGCTGCGGCGTCAGGCCCATCAGGCAGTAGGTCAGATCGCGGTCGTTGACCAGCGCGAGGTCGTGCTCAACCCCGGCGAACTCGGGGATCTCGGTGCGCGCGCCGGTGATGTCGATCTCGGTGTCGTGGGTGCGCGTCACGCGGCCGTCGACAAGCGTGTAGAGCCCGACCCCGACCCGGTGGGTGCGCTGCACCTCCGAATCCTGGACGACGGCGAAGGAGTCCTCCGAGATCTCGGGGTAGAGCCGCGACACGCCCGTGGTGCGCAGCCACTGCTCCGACCAGCCCGACAGGTCGCGCCCCGACGACTTCTCCAGCGCCGACAGCAGGTCGGCGAACGTCGCGTTGCCGAAGGCGTGGTTGCGGAAGTGCTCGCGCACGCCGGCGAAGAACGCGTCGCGGCCCACGTAGGCCTGCAGCTGCTTGAGCACCGAGGCGCCCTTGGCGTAGGTGATGCCGTCGAAGTTCTGCTCCGCCGTCTCGATGTCCGGCGCGTCCGCCGCGATCGGGTGCGTCGACGGCAGCTGGTCCTGCGAGTAGGCCCACGCCTTCTCCACGGCCGCGAACGTCACCCACGCGTCCGCGTACTCGCCGATCTCCGTCTGCGCAATCGCCGCCGACCAGGTGGCGAAGGACTCGTTGAGCCACAGGTCGTCCCACCACTGCATGGTCACCAGGTCGCCGAACCACATGTGCGCCATCTCGTGCAGGATCGTGTCATTGCGCCGCTCCACGCGGTGCGGCGTCGGCTCGGAGGTGAACACGTACTCGTCGCGGAAGGTCACCGCGCCCGCGTTCTCCATCGCGCCCATGTTGTACTCCGGGCAGAAGATCTGGTCGTACTTGCCGAAGGGGTACGGCAGCCCGAAGTTCGTGTGGTAGTACGCGAAGCCGTCCTTCGTCTGGCGGAACAGGCGCTCCGCGTCCATGTGCTCCATGAGCGACGCGCGGGCGTAGAGGCCCAGCGGGATCCGCTTCTCCTCGTCCTCGTAGACGTCCGTGACGAACTCGTACTCCCCGGCGCACACCGCAATCAGGTACGTCGAGAGCTTGTAGTCGATCTCGCAGGACCAGGTGTTGCCCTCCCGAGTCGCCTCCTCATTGAGCACCACCACGTACTTTTCGGGGGCGGTGACGGACACCGAGTACGTCGCCTTGATGTCCGGCTGGTCGAAGCAGGCGAAGACCTTCATCGCCATCGCGGGTTCGAACTGGGTGTACAGGTACTCCTTGTTGTCCGCCGGGTCGACGAAGCGGTGCAGGCCCTCGCCGGTGCGGCTGTAGGTCACCGTCGCGTCGACGACCAGCTCGTGGCGGCCCTCGGTCAGGGGCAGGGTGCGGCCGTCGAGAAGCGAGCCGTCGAGCTTGGCCTCGAAGCTGTCCGCGACGAGATCGAAAAACGTCTCCCCCTCGCCCGACGAAAACGTCAGGGTCGTGCGGGAGGAAAACGTCTCCGGGTTCGTGATGTCCAGCTCGATGGAGTAGTGGACGTCATCGATCAACTTCGCGCGCTCACGCGCATCGGTGCGCAACAGGTTCGTCTTCATACCCACCAATCTACCCGCCCCGGAATTTGTCTATCGTGGGGTGCATGACTGAGAAAGTGACGTTCTGGTTCGACGTATCCTGCCCCTTCTGCTGGCAAACCTCCCGCTGGATGAAGGAGGTGGAGAAGGTCCGCGACGTGGAGATCGAATGGGTGCCCATGTCATTGTCCGTGCTCAACGAGGGCGCCGACATCCCCGAGGACTACGCCAAGGCGATGGAGGCGAACTGGGGCCCCGCCCGCGTCTTTGCCAAGGTCAAGGCCGAGCAGCCCGACAAGGTTGACGAGCTCTACACCGCGATGGGCACCCTCGTCCACGCCCGGGGCAACGGCGGGCGCAAGGGCTACGGCGCCTACGACGACATCATCGCCGCGGCCCTCGAGGAGGTGGGCCTGCCCGCCACCTACGCCGAGGTCGCCGCCACCGGCGAGGTCGACGACCTGCTGCGCGGCTACCACGCCACCGCCATGGACGAGGTGGGCAACGACGTGGGCACCCCGGTGGTGAAGCTGGGCGAGACCGCGTTCTTCGGGCCCGTCATCACGCGCGTGCCCACCGGCGAGGAGGCCGGGGAGCTGTTCGACCACGCCGTGGGACTGGCCAACTACCCCTACTTCTTCGAGCTGAAGCGCTCGCGCACGGAGGACCCGCAGGTGCAGCCGTAGTGCCTGCTTCGTGACGAGACCCTGAAGACCTCAGCGTGTGTGCGCGCCCGAAAAGCGCGCGGAAGTGCGCTGAGGTCTTCGCGCGGAAGACCTCAGAGCGAAAAACAGGGCGAAACAGCCCCGAAAACTCGCTGAGGTCTTCCGCAGTAGCCAGGGTCTCCGGCGCGAGCCCGCGCGCCGCCCACGTACACTGAAAACCATGCGTATTTACCTTGGAGCAGACCACGCCGGATTCGAGCGCAAGAACCAGATCGCCGAGCACCTGACGTCGCAGGGCCACGAGGTCATCGACTGCGGCGCCCACGAGTACGACGCCGCCGACGACTACCCCGCGTTCTGCATCGCCGCCGCGGAGAAGACCGTCGCCGACCCGGGCTCCTTGGGCATCGTGCTCGGCGGCTCCGGCAACGGCGAGCAGATCGCCGCGAACAAGGTCAAGGGCGCGCGCTGCGCCCTGGCGTGGTCCGAGGAGACCGCGCGCCTCGCCCGCGAGCACAACAACGCCCAGCTCATCGGCATCGGCGGGCGCATGCACTCCCAGGAGGAGGCGCTGCGCATCGTCGACGCCTTCATCGGCCAGGAGTGGAGCGGGGAGGAGCGCCACCAGCGCCGCATCGACATCCTCGCGAAGTACGAGGAGACCGGGGTCGCCCCCGAGGTCCCGGGCGCCTAGCTACCAGCCGGCGAAGAGGCGCTCGAGGCGCTGGGGGGCGTCGAGAAGCGTGAGCCCGAGAAGCTGCCCGCGCGAGCGCACGCTTGGCGACGTCAGAGCCCGCGCCCTCGCCGTCGCCACCTCCGTGCCGTCCGCGCACACGTGGTGCCGGTCGGTGGCCCGCCGGTAAAACACATCCGCGTCCTGCAGCGCCCACGGTTGGCGCAGCCCGACGCGGATTCTTTCGTTCGCGGGCGCGCCGGCGACCACGCGCGGGTCGGCGGCGAAGAGGCCGGGCACGGCGGGGACGTAGACGCGTGCGTCGATGCGCAGCCAGGAGGCGATGACCGCCTCGAGCGCGCCGGGCTGCGGGAACTCAGCCGCCACGACGGCGACGTCGGCGGTGTCGAAGACGACGCCGGCCGGGCGAGCCAGGGGGTGGGTGACGCGCCTGGCCAGCGCCAGCGTCTCGACGTTTTTCACCCGTGCCTCCTCCGCGGTGTCCGGGTGGCGGGCGCCGAAGTCCGTCTCCGGGTGCACCGCCACCGCGGCGGGCTCGTGGACGAACTCGGCGCCGGCGTTCCAGGCCCGCCAGCCAAATTCCCAGTCCTCGCCGCCGTAGCCGACGAAAGACGCGTCGAAGCCGCCGACGTGGCGGAAGAAGGTCGCCGAGCAGGCCAGAGCGGCGGAGATGATGAAGCGCCAGGAGGTGTCGTCGGCGCGGGAGAGGTGGTCGGTGCGGGTCCAGGCGTCGGCAAGCCACTGGGGCTCTGAGCGGTCCGGGCCGGTGAGCCGGCTGCCCACGACGAGCGCGCGGCGGTTGCGCTGGATGTGCGGCACGACCGCTCGCAGGAAGCCGGGCTCGGGCAGCGTGTCGCCGTCGAAGAAGACGAGCACCTCGCCGGTGGCCGCCGCGGCGCCGAGGTTGCGGGCTGCGGCGGCGCGGAACCCCTGGTCCTCCTGCGCCACCACGCGCACGCCGGGCAGAGAGGGGACGATGTCGGAGCCGTCGTCGGCGACGATGATCTCCACCCGCCCGGGGTAGTCCTGCGCCCGCACCGCCGCGACGACCCCGGCCAGCGCGGAGTGGTTGTTGTAGTGCGGGATGACCACGCTCACATCAGGCCACACGCCGCCCACTCCTTCTTCCAGGCCGCTGCGACATCTGCCCAACCCCAGCTCGGCGGCTCGAGCACGCGGGGCTCGAACGTATCGACGGCCTCCCGCCACGCCCCGTCGCGCACGAGCGTGATGCGCCCGGGCAACCAGCGGTCGATCTCGCGGGTGTAAGGCGAGTCGCTGGCCAGGACGGTGCGCCCGGCGCCGAGCCAGGTCATGAGCGAGCCCGAGGCGGAGAAGTGGCGGTGGGCGCAGACGGGGATCGCGGTGCGGGCCATCTCGCGGGCGAGGTCGGCGTCGCTGAGCCAGCCGGTGATCTCGGCGTGCTCGGCGAGCCCAGCCGCCCACTCCTCGTGACCCGCAGACACCCCGCCGAGGAAGCGCAGCCGGTAGCCGGTGCCGCGCAGGGCGGCGATGAGGTCCTCGTGGCCCTTGCCGGGGTAGATGAAGCCCAGGATGCCCACGGTGTTCGGCTCGGGGGCGAAGGGGGCGGGCGCGTCGACGCGCGGGATGGGCAGGCGGATCACGGACACGGGCGTCGCAAGGCCGTCGAAGGCGTCCACAGCGCCGAAGAAGGAAGCCTCGTGCTCCGAGTTCACCGCGGCGAGGGTGGCGGCGGCGGTGAGGCGTCGATAGGCGGGCGCGCGGCGCGCGAACCTCTCGGAGCCCTCCTCGGGCTGGGGGATGTCGTGCAGGCTCAGCGAGAAAGGGCGGTTCCCGAGCCGGGCGAGGAGGGCGTCGACCGCGGCGTCAGGCGTGGTGCCGAAGAGGTGGTCGGTGAACGTGACGTGGACCGGGCCGTCGGGCAGCGCGGTGTCTGCGAAGGTCTCCTCGCGCACCACCTCCGCGCCCAGTTCGCCCGCCAGGGAACGGGCGTAGGCGGTCACGCCGTGGCCGTCGGGTCCGACGATGAGGTGGATCACGGCATCAGCCCCAGGTTGTCGAGGCGCTCCGCGTGGCGCTCGAGGCCGTGGGCGACGAGCTTCGGGCGGGCGCGGTAGAACTCCATCTGCTGCGCGGCGAGGCCGGAGAAGTCGGTGCCGCCCGAGCGGCTCGCCCACGTGCGCCGGCCGGTGACCGTCACACCGAGGGCGGCCGCGGCGTCGGCGTCGACGGGGGCGTCGAGCTCGCCGAGCATCTCGTAGTCGGGCAGCTCCACGTCGCCCTCGAGGCCGAGCGCCGCGAGCACGGCGCGGGCCTGCACCGCGAGGGTGTCGTTGTCGGGGTGGTTCACGGTGTGCCACACCGGAACCGTCTCCAGGTGGCCGGAGACAACGACCGTCCCGTGGCGCTGCTCACGGGAGCGGATCTGCGCCACCGACATCGCGGCGGCGCGCCGCAGCGCGGCCGGGGAGGGCGCCGCCTCCACCGGCGCGTCGAGGCCCCGGGCGACCGCCGCGAGGATGCGCAGGTCGTGGTAGGGCACCACGGGCGGGTTAAGCGAGGGGTCGTCGGGGTCGCGGATGATGGCCTGGTAGGGCATGAGGCCGTCGTAGCGCAGCACCGGCACCAGGACGTGGCGCGCCCCGGCCGGCAGCAGGTCGCGCATCTGCGCCGAGCCGACCGGCAGGCCGCGGTAGTCGTTGCGGATCGGCTGGCTGACCAGGACGTCCGTGCGCGCCAGCAGGTCGGTGAACCACCCCATGTCGGCGGCAGTGAGCTCGTGGACCGGGGTGATGCGCTCGGAGGCGAAGTGCCCGGTGGACATGAGCAGCCGCCGGGTGGACTCGGCCTGGCAGTTTCCCACGACAGTCAGCGTGCGCATGGGGCCAATCTAGCAGTGCGGGCAGACGGATGCAGACTTGTTTATATTGGTGTGGTGGCTAACCAGGAAAACACTGTGCGGGTCCTGTCCGTCCCCGCCGAGCACCCCTACACCCGCGCGGTGCGGCCTGCCGGCGCGACGTATCTACCGGACCCGGACGTCGACGGGCACTGGTGGCCCCACCCGGCCCTCGAGGCGCCCTACTGGTCGCAACCCCCGGCCGCCGACGTCCTCCACGTCCACTTCGGCTACGAGCACCGCAGCCCCGCGCAGGTCGCGGAGCTCGTCGAGGCGCTGCCCGTGCCCCTCGTCGTCACCGTGCACGACCTGGACAACCCCCACCTTGCGGACCCGGCCGAGCAGTCCGCCCACCGCGAGCGCGTGCGCCTGCTTGTCGACGCCGCAGCCGCCGTCATCACCCTGACCGATTGCGCCGCCGAGCGCCTCCGCGCCGAGTTCGGTGCCCGTCGCGTCGAGGTCCTGCCGCACCCGCCGGTCGTGCCCGCCGGGACGCGGGCGCGCCACGGCGGGGGAGCGGGGGTGTTCCTCAAGTCGCTGCGCTCCAACGTCGTCGCCGATCCGGACTTCTACCTGCGCATCGCCGAGCGCGTGCCCCTGACCGTCTTCGCCCACGACGTCGACGCCACCCGCGCGCTGCGCGACGCCCTCCAGGGTCGGCCCGGCATCACGCTCGTCACGCACGACCGCCTCGACGACGCCGACCTCCACGACGTCGTCGGCGGCCTCGACGTCTGCCTTCTGCCCTACACGCGCGGCACCCACTCCGGCTGGCTGGAGATGTGCCGCGACCTCGGTACCTGCGTCGCCGTGCCGGACGTCGGCTGCTACGCCGGGCAGGCCGACGGCCCGGCCGCCGTGGAGACCTACGCGGCGGGTGACGGGGAGAGCGCCGCGGGTGCCGTCGCAAAGCTGCTCGCCCGCGGCCCGCTGCCCCGCGCCGGGCAGCGGCCGGACGTGCGCGCCGCCCACGCCAGGATCTACCGCGAGGTGGTGCGATGACGGCAGCGCTTGTCGACGACACCCCCACCTCCCGCTCCTCCGGGCTGCGCATCGCTTTCGTCGCGCCCGCCCGCTACCCGGTGCGCGAGCCCTTCGCGGGCGGCCTCGAGGCGTTCTGCCACACCACCGTGCGCGCCCTGCGCGAGGAGGGCCACTCGGTGGACTTCTTCGCCGCGAAGGGCTCGGACGGCAACGTCAAGGACTTCGAGCTGCCCGGCGTCGACTGGGGCAGCAACGCCGCGGAGGCGACCGACACCACCTACCCCGCGGGCGGGCGCGAGAAGGAGAACGAGGCCTTCGTCCAGCTGCGCCGCCTCCTGGTCGGCCGCGGCTACGACGTGGTGCACAACAACAGCCTCAACCCCTTCATGTTCCCCGGCGACCACTCGCCGGAGCCGCTGCCGATGGTGACCACGCTGCACACCCCCGAGCTGCCCGAAGTGGTGCGCGCGGTGCGCGCCGCCGGGGAGGGAGCCGGGCGTTTCGCCGCCGTCAGCCCCGTCACCGCGGACGACTGGGGGATCCCGCACCCGATCAGCGTCATCCCCAACGGCGTCAACGTCTCCACCTGGCGGCCCGGCCCCGGGGGCCGCTCCGCCATCTGGTTCGGCCGCCTCGTGCCGGAGAAGGGCGCCCATCTGGCCATCGAGGCGTGCCGCCTGCTCGGGCTGCCGCTGCTGCTGGCGGGCCGCAAGGGCGACCACGCCTACTTCCAGGCGGAGATCGCCCCGCGCCTCGACGGCGGGCGGGTGCGCTGGCTCGGCGAGCTCTCGCACGCGGAGCTGCGCGCGCTCGTCGGCCGCTGCGCCGTCAGCCTGGTCACCCCGCGCTGGGAGGAGCCCTTCGGCCTGGTCGCGCTGGAGTCCATGGCGTGCGGCACGCCCGTGGCCGCCTTCGCCCGCGGAGGGCTGGGCGCGCTGCTTCGCGACGCCCCCGCCGCCCTCGCCGAACCCGACGACGTCGTCTCCCTCGCCCAGGCGGTGCACTCCGCCCTGCACATCAAGCGCCCCGGCGTGCGCGACTGGGTGGTGCGCAACTACAGCCTGACGCGCACCGCCCGCCGCTACGCCGAGCTGTACAGGGAGGTGGCCTTCCGGTGAGCCGCACGATCGGCATCTACGCCCACCACCACGGCTCGGGGCACATCCACCGCTGCCGGGAGATCCAGCGCGAGTTGCGCGCCCTCGGCTACGACGCGGTGCTGCTGTCCACCGACCCGCGCGCCGACGTCGTGCTTCCCGACGACTCCGGCGGCGGCCCGGAGCCCACCGCCCGCGCGACGCTCCACTACGCGCCCTACGGCAACGCCGGCCTGCGGCAGCGCTTCGCCGCCATCGCGGGGTGGATCGCCGCGGCGGACCCTGCGGCGTTCTTCGTGGACGTCTCGGTCGAGGTCGCCGCCTTCGTCCGCCTCACCGGCGTACCGGTGGCGACGATCGCCATGCCCGGGGTGCGCGACGACGCACCGCACCAGCTGGCCTACCGGCAGGCCGACGCGATCGTCGCGGCCTGGCCCTCCTGGGTCGGGCTGCCGCGCCACCTGCGCCCCCACGCCGCGCGCGTGCACGCGGTGGGAGGGATCTCCCGCCTCACCCGGGCGTCGACCGAGCGGGACCCGTCGCACGTGCTGGTCATGGCCGGAAACGGCGGCTCCACCTGGGACGAGGGCGACTGGGAGGCGGTGCAGCGCGCCTGCCCCGGCCACCGCTTCACCTTCCTCACCGGCGGCAGCCGCGTCGACGACCCGACGGAGCTGCTTTCCGGGGCGGGGGTGGCGGTGATCGCGGGCGGGCAGAACTCCATCGCCGACGTCGCGGCCACCGGCACGCCCGCGGTGGTCCTGCCGCAGCCGCGGCCGTACGCGGAGCAGGCCGCCTCGGCCCGCGTGCTCGAGGAGGCGGGCCTGGCCGTGGTTGCCGAAGAGTTCCCGCCGGCGCGGCAGTGGCCGGAGCTGCTGCAGCGCGCCGGGGAGCTGCGCGCGGACTGGTCGCGCTGGGAAACCTTCGGGGCGGCGCGCCGGGCCGCCGAGGCGATCGCGGGCGTCGCGCGGGGTGCGGGCGGCCCCGCGACGGCGGTGCTCTCGCTCGCCGACGCCGGCCGCGCCCGCCACCTGGCCAACCAGGTCTCCCTGCTGCCCCCGGGGGTCGAGCACATCACGGCCGCGCTTTCCGCCCCCGCCGAGCTCGCCCGGGCCGTGCCCGGCAGCCGCGTCGTGGCCGCGCCCTCGCGCAACCTCGCCGCAGCGCGCAACCGCGCCGCGCGCGAGGCGCTCGACCGGGGCGCCGAGGTCCTCGTCTTCCTCGACGCGGACTGCGTCGCCTCGGGCGAGCTGCTCACCCTCTACGCCGAGGCGCTGGCGCGCCACCCCGACGCCGTCGTCGCCGGGCCGGTGACGTACATGGAACCCGGTGAGTTGCGCACCACCGACCCCGCGCCGCACCCGGCCAGGCCGAACCCGCCCGCCGGGACGACGGAGGCGGCCGAGGACTACAACCTGTTCTGGTCGCTCTCCTTCGCGGTCACGGCCGCGACGTGGCGGCGCATCGCGGAGGCCTTCGGCGGCTTCGACGAGGGCTACACCGGCTACGGCGGGGAGGACACGGACTTCGCCCGCAACCTGGAAAAACACGGCATCGACCTGCGGTGGGTCGGCGGCGCGCACGCCTTCCACCAGTGGCACCCGGTGTCCTCGCCGCCGTGGGAACACCTCGACGACATCCTCGCCAACGCCGCCTACTTCCGCTCCAAGTGGGGCCAGTGGCCAATGGAGGGCTGGCTGCGGGAGTTCGAAAAGGCAGGGGCCATCGCGCTTGTCGACGGCACCTGGCAGCGCACCGGCTAAGCCTCCTCGTACTCCGCCGGGTGCGGGCCCTGCCGGCCGAACTCCTCCTCGTCCAGGGAGATGATCGCGGCCATCTCCTCGGGCGTGAGCTCGAAGCCGAAGACGTCGAAGTTCTCCCGCATCCGCTCGGCCGAGGCGGTCTTGGGGAAGACGATGACGCTGTTCTGCAGGTGCCAGCGCAGCACCACCTGCGCGGGCGTGACCCCGTGCGCCTCGGCCGCGTCGGTGATCTCGGGGTAGTCCTCCAGGTCGTAATAGCCGCCGCCCAGCGGCGCCCAGCCCTCGATGGCCACGCCGTGGACGCGCATGGCGTCGAGGTCCTTCCAGTTCTGGAACAGCGGGTGCAGCTCCACCTGGTTGACGGTGGGCGTCACGTCCGTCTCGCTTTCGAGCCTGGCCAGGTGGTCGAGCTGGAAGTTCGACACGCCGATGGAGGTGGTCAGGCCCTCGGCGCGCAGCTCGATCATGGATTTCCACGCCTCCACGTAGTGGCCCTGGGCGGGGCGCGGCCAGTGGATGAGGTAGAGGTCGACGTGGTCGAGGCCGAGCCGGTCCAGCGACTGCGCCAGGGCCGCGGGGGCGTCCAGGTGGCGGTCGTTCCACAGCTTGGTGGTCACGTACAGCTCGTCGCGCGCGATCCCGGACGCGGCGATCGCGCGGCCGACCGCCTCCTCGTTGCCGTAGATGTGGGCGGTGTCGATGTGGCGGTAGCCGATCTCGAGGGCCGTCTCCACCAGCTCCTGGGCCCGGGCAGGGTCGACCCGGTGCAGGCCGTAGCCGAGCTGGGGGATGGTGGTGGCGTCGTTAAGCGTGATGCGTGGGACCATGGGCCCACACTAACGGTTGGACACCTTGCCCGTCAGGCGCGCGAGCGGGGCGACGACGGCGGGGCGGGCGGCCCACCACGCCAGGGCGATGACGGCGGCCGCGGCGAGGAAGAACCACGTGCCGGTCCAGTCGACGGCGTCGCGCGCGGCGAACATCGCGTTGAGGTTGCGGCGCAGGCCGGTCGCCGCCACGAGGAAGACGTGGAGCGCGATGAAGGCGACGAAGAAGATCATGGTGGGGAAGTGCAGGCTGCGGGCCACCTTCACGGGGAAGAAGGTCCACGACTTCGGCCACCACGGGCTCATCCGCAGGCCCGAGACGGCGGCGATCGGGCTGGCCACGAACACCACCGCGAAGTAGGTCAGCTCCTGCAGCGCGTTGTAGTGCACCCAGCCGTGTTCCTCCGGCCAGTCCATGCTCAGGTACTGCACGCCCGCCGAGATCGCATTGGGTATCGTCTCCCAGCTCGTGGGCACGATGCGCATCCACTGGCCTGTGCTGAAAAGCAGCACGTAGAACACCGCGCCGAGCGCCAGCCAGGTCAGGTCGAGGGCCAGGTGGAGCCACAGCGTCAGGGAGATCTTCTGGCGCGGGTTGCGCTTGGACGCCCAGTAGGCCTCGGGGCGCCGCTCGCGGCGCACCTGCAGGCCCGTCTTGACGATCAGCGCCATGAGGAACATGTTGAAGAAGTGCGCCCAGTTCAGCCACGCGGGCAGGCCCACCGGCGCGGATTCGGGCAGGGGCTGGGTCCCGTCGTAGCGGGCGATGAACTCGGCGCCGGCCTCGCTGGCGACGAAGGTGCGGGCGAGCAGGACGCTCAGCCCGAAGATGAAGCCGAGGGCCACGAGCCCCGACAGCCAGCGGGCGATGGGGAAGCCGCCGCGCGCCGGCGCGGGGGATGCGGCCGATTCCGGAGCCGCCTTGGCGGGCGCAGCGGGTGCGGGTTCAGCGTGTTCCTGCGCCACGGGGGCGGTCTCCGCCTCCGCCGCTGCAGCGGCAGGAACCTCGACGAGCGCCTCGGCAGCGGGCGGGAAGGGCTCGCCGCCGGGCACGCGCGGCAGTCCGCGGCGCACGGGGACGGCGACGAGGTTCGCGGCGTCTTCCCCGGTCACCGGCGCGGCGGCCGGGGTGGTCTCTGCTTCCGCGACCGCCGGCGCCGCGGGCGCCTCGACCAGCGCCTCCACAGCGGGCGGAAAGGGCTCCCCGCCGGGAACGCGCGGCAGCCCGCGCCTCAGCGCGACGGGGACAACCCCGGCCGGGGCCGGGGTTGAGGCCGGCGCGGCTTCGGCCGCCGGGGCGGAGGAGGGGGCGTCATCAAGCTCTGCTGTGGTTCCTTCGGGCGGCCAGGGCTGCCCGCCCACGAGACGGGGGAGGCCGCGGCGGAGAGTGACCTGCACGGGGAGAAGTCCTTTTCCTTACTTGCGGGCGTCGATTTCGGAGATGAGCGGCGGCACCACGTCGAAGATGTCCCCGACGATGCCGAAGTCGGCGATCTCGAAGATCGGCGCGTCCGGGTCGTTGTTGATGGCCACGATGGTGTCGGCGGTCTGCATGCCCACGAGGTGCTGGATCGCGCCCGAGATGCCCACGCCGATGTAGAGCTTGGGGCTGACGAGCACGCCCGTCTGCCCGATCTGCGCCTCGTAGGGGACCTGGCCCTCGTCGACGGCGGAGCGGGTGGCGCCGACGGCGGCGCCGAGGGCGTCGGCAAGCCCGCCGACGAGCTCCTCGAAGTTGTCCGCGTCGCCGAGGGAGACGCCGCCCGCCACGACCTTGTCGGCGGTGGCGAGGTCGGGGCGCGGTGAGGTGCGCTCGATGGGGGTCACCTTCGTCACGGTTGCCGCGCGGCGCTCGGCGGGCTCGACGGTGAGGGTTTCCACCCGCGGGTCGGCGGCCTGGGCGCGCGTGTCCACGGAGCCGGGGCGGATGGTCACCACCGGCGCGGAGTGGGTGGCGGCGGCGACAGAGGAGTAGGCGCCGCCGTAGTTCGAGTGGTCGGTCACCACGCCCTCGGCGTCGCGGCGCAGGCCGACGGCGTCGGTGAGCAGGGCCTTGCGGCGGCGCACGGCGAAGCGGGCGGCGGCGTCGCGGCCGCGCACGGTGTGCGCGAAGACGACGGCGGCGGGGTAGAGGTGGTCGAAGGCGGCCTCGGTGGCGTCGGCAAGCGGTGCGTCGGCGACGAGGACGCGCGCGGCGCCGAGCCTGCCGAGCTCGGCGGCGTTGTCGGCGGAGGAGGTCACAACGGCCGGCTCGCCGATGGCGCTGGCGGCGCCGATGAGCTCGGCCGCGGCGGCGGGGTCAAAGCCGTGGCCCTCGTAGGGCGCGTCGGGGACGACGAGGACGGTGGTGCTCGGGGTGGTCATGCGTCGCTCCTTAGATGAGGTCCTTGGACTGCAGGAAGTCGGCGAGCTTGCCGGCGGCCTGCGAGTTTCCGTCGATGATCTCGCCACGCTCGCGGGCGGGGCGGCGCGAAATCCCCACCATGATGGAGCGCGCCCGGCTCCAGTCCTCCGCGTCGACGCCGAGGTCGGCGAGCGTGAGGGTGTGCAGCTCCTTCTTCTTCGCGGCCATGAGCCCCTTGAAGTTGGGGAAGCGGGCGTCGGGGAACTCGTCGGAGACGGCGACGACGGCGGGGAGATGCGCCTCGAGCTCGAGGATGGCGCCGTCGCCGGCTTGGGTGGCGCGGACGGTGTCGCCGTCGACCTCGAGGTCGGTGAGGTTGGTCAGGGCGGGGTAGTCGAGCAGCTCGCCCAGCAGGGAGGCCATCACGCCGCCGCCGCCGTCGGAGGAGGCGGTGCCGGTGACCACGAGGTCGTAGCCGTTGGCGCGGATCGCTGCGGCCAGCGCCTCCGCGGTCAGCGTGACGTCGGCGCCGACGAGGGCATCGTCGGTGATGACGTAGGCGTCGGAGGCGCCCATCGCGATACCCTTGCGGATGCTGCCGGCCACCGACTCGGGCCCGACGCTCACGATCTCGACGACCGATCCCTCGGCCTTCTCCGCGATGCGCAGCGCGGCCTCGACGGCGCGCTCGCCGACCTCGTCGGCCACGACATCGTCGGTGCGGTCAGTCAGTCCCGTCTCCAGGTTCATCTCGCGGTCGCTGTAGGTGTCGGGAACTTCCTTCAGCAGCACGGCTATGCGCATCGCGGCTCCTTCGTTTGGGCTTGTGCTTGACGACGCCCAGATTCTACCGCCCCCGGAAGGCGGCGACGCCAACGGCGTGCTCCGGGGTGCCCAGCAGACGGGTCTGCACGAGGGCCTCGGTCTCCAGCGCCTGGGGAAGCTGGGCGAGCGTCGCCCGGTTCACCGCCGCCTTGGTCCGCCCGACCGCCTCGCGCGGGGTGCGGGCGAGGTGGGCCGCGATCTCGCGGGCGCGCCCGAGGGCGTCCGGCGCGGTCTCGGCGACGAGCCCGTGCTCGAGGGCCTGCGCGGCGGGGATGCGGGTGTGCAGCAGGGCCATCGCCATGGCCCGGTGGCGCCCGACAGAGGCGGCCAGCGTGGCCACGGCCCCGCCGTCGGGCACGAGGCCGATCGCGGTGAAGGGCACGGTGAAGAAGGCCTTTTCGCCGGCCACGATGAGGTCGCAGAGGAAGGCCACCGAGGCGCCGATGCCGGCGCAGGCGCCCTCCACTGCGGCGATGACGGGCACCGCGGCGCGGGTGATGGCCTTGGCCATGTACTCGATGTCGTCCATCGTCTCCATCACACCCAGCTCGCCGGGCACCTCGATGCCCTCGAAGGCGGCGAGGTCCATGCCGGAGCTGAACGCGTTGCTGTCGCCCGTGATGATGACGGCGCGGATGGAGGTGTCGTTCGCCGCGGAGCGGACGAGGTCGCCGATGGTGCGGTAGGAGTCGGGCTCGAGGGCTCCGCGCTTGGCGGGGTTGGTGATCGTGACGGTGGCCACCGGGCCGTCAACGGCGGCCGCGACAACGCCCCGGGCGAGGGAGGTGTCCATTCCTACTGACCCACGAACCCGGCCAGGCGGCCCTGGATGATCTCCACGGCCTCGTCCACCATGCGCGGCAGCAGCTCGGCGCAGGTCGGGATGTCCTTGATCAGGCCCTGGCACTGGCCGGCGGTCCAGATCCCGGCCTCGACGTCGCCGGTCTCGTAGACCTTGCGCCCGCGCGCGCCCGCGACGAGGTCGCGGATCTCCGGGAACGTGGCGCCCTGGTTGAGCTTCTCCACGACCTCGCGGGACACGCCGTTGGTGGCCACGCGGGAGGTGTTGTTGAGGGTGCGGAGGATGAGCTCGGTGTCGCGCTCGGTGCGGTTGACGATCTCCTCCTTGACCTTCTGGTGCACCGGCGCCTCCTGGGTGCACAGGAAGCGTGTGCCCATGTTCACGCCCTCGGCGCCGAGGGCGAGCGCGGCCGCCAGGCCGCGGCCGTCCGCGATGCCGCCCGAGGCGACGAAGGGGACGTCGAGGTGGTCGGCGGCGGCCGGCATGAGGATGAGGCCGGGCACGTCGTCCTCGCCGGGGTGGCCGGCGCACTCGAAGCCGTCGATGGAGAGGATGTCCACGCCCTTGCTCTGGGCGCTGATGGCGTGGCGCACGGAGGTGCACTTGTGGATCACGGTCACGCCCGCGTCCTTCAGGGTGGGCACGAAGTCCGCGGGGTTCGCGCCCGCGGTCTCGACGATCTTGATGCCCTTTTCAATGGCCACCTTGAGGTACTCCGCGTAGGGCGGCGGGGTGATGGTGGGCAGGATGGTGAGGTTCACGCCGAAGGGCTTGTCCGTCATCTCCCGGCAGCGGTCGATTTCCTTGCCCAGGTCCTCGGGGGTCGGCTGGGTCAGGGAGGTGAGAATGCCCAGGCCTCCGGCGTTGGAGACGGCCGAGGCGAGCTCGGCCCGGCCGACCCACTGCATTCCGCCCTGGATGATGGGGTATTCGATGCCGAGCATCTCCGTGATTCGGGTGTTCAAGTGCGCCATGTGCCGGGCTCTCCTGTTCTGGGGTATCTGTTGTGAGCGATACCTCAGCGTATCCTCCCGGTGTGACGCGCGCAACTATCCTGGCGCGGTGAGTTGTGCGTAACACTCATCCGCGCCGGGCGGTGGGGCTAGAAGTCGAAGCCCCCGAAGTCGAACCCGTCGCCGCCGAAGAAGCCGCCGTCGTCAACGCCGCCCATGTCGCCGGCGTCACCCATGTCCCCGGCATCGCCGGCGCCCATGTCGCCCGCGTCGCCGGCGCCCATGTCGCCGGCTGCGAACTCCTCACCAGACGGGGTGCCCGCCATCCCGGAGAACATCGCGGAGTAGAACATCATCGAGCTCGCGGCCCACACGCCCGTCATCATCGCGGGCGCCCACCAGGCCGCGGAGTACCACCCGGCCGGAACGGGCCGGCCGGCGACCGTGCCGCCGGGGTAGTAGTGCGGGGTGCGCTCGGAGGCGTGCGGGGAAGCCGTCACCATCGAGCCGTCCTCCTGCCTCACGGAGCGCTCCTCGGTGACGCGGCCGGCGCGGCGCTGGCCCTCCAGCTCCGGCAGGGCGGGCCCGGCGGGCATGCCCATGATCTCGCGCGCCGCGTTGACGTAGTGCAGGCCCTCGAGGGCGGCCTCGCGGGCGAGCTGCGCCTGGCGCACCGTGCGCGCCTGGCCCAAGGCAGCGGAGGCGGCGTTGAAGCGCTCGCTGGCGTCGGCCATCGCCTGGGTGGAAGCGGTGTCGTTGCCGGAGATGCTGAGCACCTGGGAGCCGAGGCGGTCGGTCCAGTGCTTGGCGTCCGCGAGGGCGTCGTCAAGCCCCTGCTGCTCGAGCTGCCGCTGGCTGGAACCGTTGCGGCCGCGCACGACGAAATAGAGGCCCGCGGCGACCGCGAGCAGGACGATGAGAGAGGACACGGGGATCAAACCTTCCTGAAATAGGGATGTACTGCGACAACGGCCGGAGCGCGCGATTTGTTCCGCCCCGGCAGTTTTTGCATCCGTTGGGCCGTGCGCTAGAATTTCTGCAGCGCGGGAACGTCGTATAGTGGCTAATACCTCAGCCTTCCAAGCTGAAGACGCGGGTTCGATTCCCGTCGTTCCCTCCACGTTCGCCCCGGGGCTCAGGCCCCGGGGTTTTCGCGTTGCCGGCTGGCGGGCCCCCGGGCGCGCTCAACACGACCCCCTGAATTCGCGGTGCCGCGGGGCGCGGTACAATCGTTCCCCGGTGAGTCACACAGGCTCGCCACCCGAAAAACCCTCACAACGGGGCGTGGCGCAGCTTGGTAGCGCACCTGCTTTGGGAGCAGGGGGTCGCAGGTTCAAATCCTGTCGCCCCGACAAGGGGTTGGGCCCGCTGGCAATGGCGGGCCTCGCCGCCACAATGGACTTATACTTTTCCGACCACTACAGGAGTTATCCGTGAAGACTTCCGTCGATAAGCTCAGCGACACCCGGGTGAAGCTGACCGTCAACGTTCCGTTCGACGAGCTCGGCAAGGAAATCGATCAGGCGTACGCGGCCATCGCCCAGCAGGTCACCATCCCCGGTTTCCGCCGCGGCAAGGCTCCCCGTCAGCTTATCGACGCCCGCTTCGGGCGCGGCCCCATCCTCGAGCAGGTCGTCAACGACATGCTCCCGACCCGCTACGAGCAGGCCGTCGTCGAAAACGAGCTGAACCCGATCGGCCAGCCGGAGATTGAGGTCACCAAGATCGAGGACAACGACCTCGTCGAGTTCACCGCCGAGGTCGACGTGCGCCCCGAGATCGAGGTGCCGGACTTCTCCGGGATCTCCGTGACCGTCCCGGCCATCTCCGTCGACGACGCCGCCGTGGACGAGGAGCTGGACAACCTGCGCGCCCGCTTCGGCGAGCTGCAGGACACCAAGCGCAAGCTGAAGACCGACGACTACGCCGTCATCGACCTCACCGCCGAGGTCAACGGTGAGAAGATCGAGGACGCCTCCGCCGACGGCCTGTCCTACCAGGTCGGCTCCGACGACCTGATCAAGGGCCTCGACACCGCGCTGCGCGGCATGAAGACCGGCGAGGACAACGAGTTCACCGCCACCCTCCTGCACGGCGAGCACAAGGATAAGGAAGCCACCGTCAAGGTCCACGTCCAGCAGACCAAGGAGCGCAAGCTGCCGGAGCTCGACGACGACTTCGCCCAGCTCGCCTCCGAGTTCGACACTGTCGAGGAGCTGCGCGAGTCCACCCGCGGCCAGCTCGAGGAGTCCAAGAAGGCGCAGCAGGCCGCCGACATCCGCGACGAGGTCCTCAAGGCCGCCCTGGCCACCACCGAGTTCGCGCTGCCGGAGTCCGTCGTCGAGGAGCAGGTCCACAACCGCCTGCACCAACTGCTCGGCCAGCTCGCCCACGACGAGAACGCCCTCGCCCAGCTGCTCGAGGCCCAGGGCACGACCCGCGAGGAGTTCGACCAGCAGTCCCGCGAGCAGGCCGAGGAGTCCGTCCGCACCCAGCTCTTCCTCGACGCTGTCGCCGAGAAGGAGGAGCCGGAGGTCTCCCAGCAGGAGCTGACCGACCACATCCTGTTCACCGCCCAGTCCTACGGCATGGACCCGAACCAGTTCGTCATGCAGCTGCAGCAGTCCGGGCAGATCGCCAACCTCTTCGCCGACGTGCGCCGCGGCAAGGCCCTCGCCGCCGCCATCTCGCGCACCTCCGTCAAGGACGACGCGGGCAACGAGATTGACCCGAACGAGTACTTCGGTGAGGTCGAAGACGAGGCACAGGCCGAGGCACAGGCCGAGGCACAGGGCGCCGCACAGGCCGAGAACGAGGAGAACTAACTCCTCCTCGCCGCAGGGCCCGCCGGGGATGTCCCGGGCGGGCCCTTTTGGCGTCGAGAAGCGTGCGTACGCCGCTAGCGAACACAGTTCAAACCGCCGCGGGCCGCGAGTAGGGTAGTGGCATTGACCAGACACTGGCCAGACAGCGACAAGACAGATGACACCAAAGGAGCCCACCATGACTTCTCCGCAAGCCGGACTCAACCTCGGCGACTCGGTTTACGAGCGCCTGCTGCGCGAGCGCATTATCTTCCTGGGCCAGCAGGTCGACGACGAGATCGCCAACAAGCTGTGCGCCCAGATCCTCCTGCTGTCGGCTGAGGATCCGACCCGCGACATTTCGCTCTACATCAACTCGCCGGGCGGCTCGGTCACCGCGGGCATGGCGATTTACGACACGATGAAGTACTCTCCGTGCGACATCGCCACCTACGGCATGGGCCTGGCGGCGTCCATGGGCCAGTTCCTTCTCTCCGGCGGAACCAAGGGCAAGCGCTTCGCTCTGCCGCACGCGCGCATCATGATGCACCAGCCCTCCGCCGGCGTCGGCGGCACCGCGGCTGACATCGCGATCCAGGCAGAGCAGTTCGCGCAGACCAAGCGCGAGATGGCAGAGCTCATCGCCGAGCACACCGGCCAGAGCTTCGAGCAGATCACCAAGGACTCCGACCGCGACCGTTGGTTCACCGCCCAGGAGGCCAAGGAGTACGGCATCGTCGACCACGTCATCGAGCACGCGCAGGGCGCGATCTCTAACCAGTAGTTCACGACAAGAGGAGTATTAACGCCCATGAACTTCCAGATGCCCACCTCCCGCTACGTCCTGCCGCAGTTCCTCGAGGAGACCTCCTTCGGAACCAAGCAGATCGACCCCTACGGCAAGCTTTTCGAGGAGCGCATCGTCTTCCTCGGCACGCAGGTCGACGACACCTCGGCTAACGACGTCATGGCCCAGCTGCTGGTCCTCGAGTCGCAGGACCCGGACCGCGACATCACCATGTACATCAACTCGCCCGGCGGCTCGTTCACCGCGCTCATGGCCATCTACGACACGATGCAGTACGTCCGCCCGGACGTGCAGACCGTCTGCCTCGGCCAGGCCGCCTCCGCCGCCGCGGTGATCCTCGCCGCCGGCGCCCCCGGCAAGCGCGCGATGCTGCCAAACTCCCGCGTGCTGATCCACCAGCCCGCCACCCAGGGCACCCAGGGGCAGGTCTCCGACCTGGAGATCCAGGCCGCCGAGATCGAGCGCATGCGCCGCCTCATGGAGAACACGCTGGCGCAGCACACCGGCCGCACCGCCGAGCAGATCCGCATCGACACCGACCGCGACAAGATCCTCACCGCCGAGGAGGCCGTCGAGTACGGCTTGGTGGACCAGGTCTTCGACTACCGCAAGCTCAACGGCTAAGACGCGGCGCGCCCCGTTTCCGGCCCCGGGCCCCGGGCGTTACTATTGGCACTCGTTGTCATTTAGAACGTCACGGGAGCAGGTGAGGGGCCGGGAATGGGGCGTCACGGAATTGCACGCCGGGAACACGTCCCCGGCTAACGGGCGCGGTCGGTGCTGGCTGTCGCGCTGGCGGCCGCGTTCGTCCTGACCGTCGCGGGCCTGGTTCTCCTCTGGCCGCGCGGCGCGGCGCCGGAGCCGGGTGCGGGGTTCCGCGAATCCCAGTCCATGGCCGCCGAGGCCTACGCGGGCGAGGTGACGGCGGTGTTCGACTCCGCCTGCGGCTCCTCGGCGGTGGGCGCGATGGGCCTGGCGCTCGCGGTCCCGGCCACCACGATCATCGCCGCGCTCACAGCGAGCGGTGCGGGGGCCGGGCGCGGGTAGGTGCCCGTCGCTAAGCTGGCACCATGTTGCTCGCCTCCAGCTCCCGCGTCCTCCTCGAGGCCGGCGTGCCGCCGCGCCTCCCGGAAGAAATCGTCTCCGTGGTCGAGGAGGTGTCGGACACCGGCGCCTTCCTCGTCGCGGTGGGGGATTCGCCCTACCGCGCCGCGGTGCTGCGGGCCGCGGAGGAGCTGGCCGGGCGCGGCCGGGAGGTCGACGTCCTCGGCGACGGCGCCCGCACGCTTGATGACGTCCCCGCCGACCCTCACCACACCATCATCGTCGAGGCCCTCGGCGCCACCGAGCTGCCCGACGCCCTGGTGGACTACCTCGACCGCTCCCGCGCGTTGTCCACCGTCTTCTCGGTGGGCACCCCCGCCGGCATCGACCCGGACACGGGCGCCGACGCGGGGCTGCGGCTCGTGCGGGAAACCGGCACGTGGGCCCCGAGCGACGACTACGCCCACGTGCTCAAACCCGCCTTTGTCCGCGCCGACGTCAGCGTTGCCCCGAACGGGCTGTCCGCCGCCCACGCGCTGAACCCCGCCTGCGGCCAGGTCATCGTGGTCCGGGGAGAGGGCAGTCTCTCCACGGACCTGCTGGGCCAGTACGCCCGCTACAACGCGGGGGAGAGCCCGCTGCGCCGGCCGCTCTCCGCGGTGCACGTGCCGCGCACCGTCGAGCCGGAGGCTTCGGTGCGCATCGACGGCGACGGCGCGGCAACCCGGCTGCGCGCGGAGGCCGCCCTGCGTGCCGGCACCGGGGCGGTGCGCGCGGACGTCGACCACCCCGGGGTCGAGCCTGTCGGCGATGCCCGCGTGCGGGTCAGCGGCGACGAGATCGTGGGGTCCTCCGGGCGGGTCCTCGTCGTCGACGGCCTGACCCGCGAGGAAGCCCTGCGCCGCGCGAGGGACGAGAAGGCCGTGATCGTGGTGCCGGGGGAGAGGGCGCTGGTGGTCCAGCCGCTGCGGGAGCAGGACGGCGGGGAACCGGCGGGGATCTGGACGGTCCACGACGCCGGGGTGCCGTGGGTCGACACCCCGGGCGGCCGGGACGTCCTCATCGGGCTGATCGCCGCCTCGTTGGCCCAGTTGGAGGTCTCCATGGAGAGGTTTCTCGCGGAGCGGCCGCGCGTGACGCCGGAGGACTCTTCTTCGGGCTACGCCCCCGACGAGGCTGTCGGCATCTACGCCCTGGCCGCGGGTATCGCGGCCGACGGCGTCCCCACCACCGCGGAGGAGATTCTGCGGGCGATCCCTCTGGCGTTCCGGGAGAGCGCCGCGCGCTGGGAGGCGCGGGCGGGCGCCTAGCTCTCGGCTGGCTCGGCCCGCTCTGCTTTCGCGGGCACGGGAGCCCGCCCACACGACCGGGTTGTACACGTACAAGCTGCCCGCCGTCAGCGGGCCAGGAACGGCAGAAGAGCGGCGTTGACGTCATCCGGGTTCTCCAGGGCCACCTGGTGCGAGCCAGGCTTCACGACGACCGACTCCACGCTCCCGGCCACCCCGCGCGCGATCTCCTCGAGCTTCTCCGGCCCGGTGGAGGGGTCGTCGGCACCGGCGATTGTGAGCACGGGGCAGGTGATCTCGCCCAGGCGGGAGGCAAAGTCCCAGCCGGCGAGGGCGTCGCCGTTCTGGGCGAAACCCTCCGGGTTGATGCCCAGGATCATGTCGCGAACCTGGTCGACCTCCCCGGGGTGGTCGGCGCGGAAGGAGTCGGTGAACCAGTTGGCCACCATGTCGTCGGCAAGCGCTCCCATGCCCTGCTCCCTCGCGATGGCGGTGCGCTCGCGCCAGCGCTCCTCCCCGCCGAGGAAGGTGGCGGTGGCGCAGATGGCCGCGCGCTCGACGCGCGGGGACGTCGCCGCGAGGTACTGGGCCAGCGCGCCGCCGAGGGAGAGCCCGACCACCGCGAAGCGATCCACCCCGAGGGCATCGAGGGTGGCGAGCACGTTGGCGGCGAGGTCTGCGACGGTCGTCTCGCCGGGCGCGGCGTCCGAAAGCGGCGAGCCGCCGTGGCCGAGGTGGTCGAGGGCGATGACGCGGTGCTGTGCGGCGAGCTCGGAGATCTGCTTCTCCCAGGTTGCATGGGTGGTGCCGATCGAGCTGAGCAGAACCACCGTGCTCGGCGCGCCCGGGTCGCCGGCCTCGGAGGCGTGCAGGATCGTCGGGTTCTGTGTCGTCATTGTCTGGCGCTCCTCTGCCTGTCGGTGTGGTAGATATTCGGTATTCGGGGTCGGGGACGCGATGAAGTATTCTGGGACATCACGCCCGTGGGTCCCATTGTGGCGAACGCACCCGTCGGGCGCTGCCGCTAGAATCCCCACAGAAGTGCCGAGAACGTAGAAGCTGGAGTACAACACTTACATGGCAGTCACTCAAGACAGTTCCGACCTGCTCAAGTGCTCGTTCTGCGGGAAGAGCCAGAAGCAGGTGCGCAAGCTCATCGCCGGCGGCGGTGTGTACATCTGCGACGAGTGCATTGAGCTGTGCAACGAAATCATCGAGGAGGAGCTCGCCGGCTCCGAGGACGCCCAGTCCAGCGCCGAGGACCGGCTGCCCCGCCCCTCCGAGATCACGGCGTTTCTAGACCAGTACGTCATCGGCCAGGACGCCGCGAAGCGCACCCTCGCCGTGGCCGTGTACAACCACTACAAGCGGATCAAGGCGGAGTCGCTGTCCGGCGGAGCCCGCAAGCGCGACGAGGAGGTGGAGATCGCCAAGTCCAACATCCTCCTCCTGGGCCCCACCGGCTCCGGCAAGACCTACCTGGCGCAGACGCTGGCGCGCATGCTCAACGTGCCCTTCGCCATTGCCGACGCCACCAGCCTCACCGAGGCCGGCTACGTCGGCGAGGACGTGGAGAACATCCTGCTCAAGCTGCTTCAGGCGGCTGATTTCGACGTCAACCGGGCGCAGCACGGAATCATCTACGTCGACGAGGTGGACAAAATCTCGCGCAAGTCAGAGAACCCTTCGATCACCCGCGACGTCTCCGGCGAGGGCGTCCAGCAGGCCCTGCTGAAGATCCTCGAGGGCACGGTCGCCTCCGTCCCGCCGCAGGGCGGGCGCAAGCACCCGAACCAGGAGTTCATCCAGCTCGACACCACGAACATCCTGTTCATCGTGGCGGGCGCCTTCGCGGGCCTGGACAAGGTGATCGCGGAGCGCGTGGGCAAGAAGGGCATCGGGTTCGGCGCGGAGATCGACTCGAAGTCCAAGCGCGACGAGGCCAACCTGCTCGCCCAGGTGCAGCCGGGCGACCTGGTGAAGTTCGGTCTCATCCCCGAGTTCATCGGCCGCCTGCCCATCCTCGCCAACGTGGAGGACCTGGACCGCGAGTCCCTCGTTCGCGTGCTGAAGGAGCCGAAGAACTCCCTGGTGAAACAGTACGAGCGTCTCTTTGCCATGGACGGCGCGCAGCTCACCATCACCGACGGGGCGCTGGGCCTGATCGCAGACAAGGCCGCCGAGCGCAAGACCGGCGCCCGCGGCCTGCGCGCCATCATGGAGGAGCTTCTCGTTCCCATCATGTACGACCTGCCGGACCGCGAGGACGTGGCGGAGGTCGTCGTGACGGAGGGCGTGGTGCGCGGCGAGGAGGAGCCGGAATTCGTGGCCGAGAAGGAGAAGAAGTCGGCCTAGTAGATCGCCCCGTCGACCTCGTAGCCCTCCTCCTGCTCGGGCGCCGCCTCGGCCTCGAGGTAGCTGCCGTAGCCCGAGGGCGGGATGTTCGAGGTGAGGAAGGCGAGGACGGTGTCGATGGCCATGCGCCGCATGCCCTCGACGTTGCGCTGGGAGCGCAGGTCCACCTGGGTCAGGTTGTGCGCGGTGCGGTGATTGCCCTCGCGGAACAGGCACAGCGAGCACAGCATGATGAGGATGTCGTCGGCTGAGACCTCGGGGCGAAACGCGCCCGAGTCCTGGCCGAGCAGGAGGATGCGTTCGAGGTGGAGCAGCACCTCGGAGAGCTCGTGGGGTTTGAGGGTGTCGCCCTCGGCCAGGACGGGGTCCAAGTTTTCCCGCAGGACCAGCCGCACGGCCCCGGGGTTGTGGAGGAAGCGGTGGAAGATCGCGTCGACGAAGCGGCGCATGCCCTCCACCGGTACCGCGTAGGAGCGGTTCAGCACCTCTTGGGGAGGGGTGAGCAGATGAATTGCCCGGGTCAGGCAGGCGCGGTAGAGGCCGCGCTTGTCGCCGAAGTGGTAGTGGATCATGCGCTTGGACATTCCGGTGGCGTCGGCAAGCGTCTGTAGCTTCGTGGCCTCGTAGCCGTGGCGGGCGAAGACCTCCAGGGCGGAGGCGGCGGCCGCCTCGGCCTCGGGGGCGCTTGGGATCGTGTCGGCCAAGGCTGCTCCTTTGACGGGCTGGAGGGGGTGGGCGAGCGAGTTCATGTTCAATGGTGCACCAATCGGGCGCGGGGGCGAGCAGCGGGCTGTGCCTGACTCCCCTAAAGGGGGGCTTGTCGACGCCTCCAGCCCCGCCCGGGTCGGTTTCGGGGCGAAACTCATGCGCGTGGCGGGGGTGACGCCGCGGGATCTGCGGGCCCTGTGTGTCATGGGTCACCCACGCGGTGTCGGGTCGGTGTCTATACTCCGATAGAAAAGGACCCGGATCGTGGAGGTATTTCGAATGGACAACCTGGCAACCCCGTCGACAGCCCCGGTCAAGGTGACGGTGAGCGGCGCCGCCGGCAACATCGCCTACTCGCTTCTGTGGCGCATCGCCTCCGGCGATGTCTTCGGCCCCGAGCGCCCCGTGGACCTGACCCTGCTGGAGATCCCGGACCACGTCGCCGCCACCGAAGGCGTGGCGATGGAGCTGGCGGACTCCGCCTTTCCGTTGCTGAACAACGTGGTGGTCACCGCCGATCAGAAGGTGGCCTTCGACGGCGTCAACGCCGCCTTCCTCGTCGGTGCGAAGCCGCGCGGCAAGGGCGAGTCCCGCGCGGACATGCTCCAGGCCAACGGCCGCATCTTCATCGAGCAGGGCCGCGCGATCAACGAGGGCGCGGCCGAGGACGTCCGCGTGCTCGTCGTGGGCAACCCCGCGAACACGAACGCCTACATCGCCTCCAAGGCGGCCCCCGACGTCCCGGCAGAGCGCTTCAACGCGCTGATGCGCCTGGACCACAACCGCAGCCTGTCCATGCTCTCGGCCAAGCTGGGCATCCCGACCACCCAGTTCGAGGGCATGGTCGTGTGGGGCAACCACTCCGACACGCAGTTCCCGGACATCGAGTTCCTCACCGTCGGCGGCAAGTCCATCAGCGAGCAGATCGACCGCGACTGGTACGTCAACGAGTTCATCCCGCGGGTGGCCAAGCGCGGCTCCGAGATCATCGAGGTCCGCGGCCACTCCTCGGCTGCCTCGGCTGCCTCGGCGGCCGTGGACCACATGCGCGACTGGGTGAACGGCACCAACGGGCGCTGGGTGACGGTGGCCCAGCCGTCGAAGGGCGAGTACGGCGTGGACGAGGGCCTGGTCTTCGGCTTCCCGACCACCGGCCTCAGCGGCCGGGCCTCCATCGTGCCCGGCCTGGACCTCAACGAGTTCCAGCGCGAGCGCATCGACGCCAACATCGCCGCCCTGCGCGAGGAGGCGGCCGTGGCGGACCAGCTGTTCTCCTAGTCGGCCCCGGGTTTGGCATGTTGCGCCCGGCGCTATGATTGGGCGAGTGACTGACCAAGCTGAGGGGAAGATCGTGACAGGTACAAACCGCGCGGATGCGCTGCCGAAGTCCTGGGAACCGCAGTCGGTGGAAGCCGAGCTGTACCAGGGCTGGGTGGACGCCGGGTATTTCACCGCTGATCCGGAGAGCGGCAAGCCGGCGTACTCGATTGTTCTGCCGCCCCCGAATGTGACGGGCCAGCTCCACATGGGCCACGCGCTCGACCACACCCTCATGGACGCGCTCGTGCGCCGCAAGCGCATGCAGGGCTACGAGGTCCTGTGGCTGCCGGGCATGGACCACGCGGGCATCGCCACCCAGACCAAGGTGGAGGCGAAGCTCAAGGCCGAGGAGGGCAAGGACCGCTACGACTACGGCCGCGACGAGTTCGTTGACCGGGTCTGGGAGTGGAAGAACAACTATGGCGGGACGATCACCGGGCAGATGCGCGCGATCGGCGACTCCGTCGACTGGTCCCGCGAGCGCTTCACCCTCGACGAGGGGCTCTCGCGCGCGGTGCAGACCATCTTCAAGCAGCTTTACGACGCTGGGCTGATCTACCGGGACTACCGCCTGGTGAACTGGTCGCCGGTGCTCGAGACTGCGGTGTCCGACATCGAGGTCGTCTACAAGGACGTCGAGGGCGAGTTCGTCTCGATCCGCTACGGCTCCCTGAACGACGACGAGCCGCACCTGGTGGTGGCCACCACCCGCGTGGAGACGATGCTCGGCGACGTCGCCATCGCCGTCCACCCCGACGACGAGCGCTACGCGCACCTGGTGGGCCAGACCTTCCAGCACCCGCTGCGCCCGGAGCTCGAGGTCAAGGTCATCGCCGATGACTACGTCGACATGGATCTGGGCACCGGCGCGGTGAAGATCACCCCCGCGCACGACCCGAACGACTACGAGATGGGCTTGCGCCACGACCTGGACATGCCCATCATCATGGACGAGAAGGGCCGCATCTCCGACACGGGCACCCGCTTCGACGGCATGAGCCGCGAGGAGGCGCGCGTCGCCGTGCGCGAGGCGCTGGCGGAGCAGGGGCGCATCGTCAAGGAGGTCCGCCCCTACGTGCACTCCGTGGGCCACTCGGAGCGCTCCGGCGAGCCGATCGAGCCGCGCCTGTCGCTGCAGTGGTTCGTCAAGGTTGACGATCTCGCCCGCATGTCCGCCGACGCCGTGCGCAGTGGCGACACGACGATCCACCCGCAGTCGATGGAGAAGCGCTACTTCGACTGGGTGGACAACATGCACGACTGGACCATCTCGCGCCAGCTGTGGTGGGGCCACCGCATCCCCATCTGGTACGGGCCGGGCGACGAGGTCGTCTGCGTCGGCCCCGACGAGGAGCCGCCGGCCGGCTACACCCAGGACCCGGACGTGCTGGACACGTGGTTCTCCTCGGCGTTGTGGCCGTTTTCCACGCTGGGCTGGCCGGACAAGACCCCCGAGCTGGAGAAGTTCTATCCGACGTCCGTGCTGGTCACCGCCTACGACATCCTGTTTTTCTGGGTGGCGCGCATGATGATGTTCGGCACCTTCGCCGCGACGCAGACCCCCGAGATCCTCGGTGCTGGCACCGATGGCCAGCCGCAGGTGCCGTTCACCGACCTCTACCTGCACGGCCTGGTGCGCGACGAGAAGGGCCGCAAGATGTCGAAGTCGCTGGGCAACGGCATCGACCCGATGGACTGGGTCGAGCGCTTCGGCGCCGACGCCCTGCGCTTCGCCCTGGCCCGCGGCGCCAACCCGGGCATCGACCTCCCCATCGGCGAGGACCACGCGCAGTCCGCGCGCAACTTCGCCACCAAGCTCTACAACGCCACCAAGTTCGCCCTGATGAACGGCGCCTTCGTCGGTGAGCTGCCGGCACGCGGGGAGCTCAGCGACGCCGACCGCTGGATCCTCGACCGCCTCGAGGAGGTCCGCTCGGGCGTCGACGCCTACCTGGACGACTACCAGTTCGCCAAGGCGAACGAGGACCTCTACCACTTCGCCTGGGACGAGCTGTGCGACTGGTACCTCGAGATCGCCAAGACGCAGATCCCGAACGACCCCAACCAGGTCACCCAGCGCGTCCTCGGCCGCGTCCTCGACGTCGTCCTGCGCCTGCTCCACCCGACCATGCCCTTCGTCACTGAGGTGCTGTGGACCGCCCTGACCGAGCGCGAGTCCGTCACCCAGGCCGCCTGGCCGACGGCCGAGGACACCAACGGGGGCGCCGCCACCGACCCGGAGGCGCGCCGCCGCATCGAGGACGCCATCAAGCTCATCACCGAGCTGCGCCGCTTCCGCTCCGACCAGGGCGTCAAGCCGAGCCAGAAGGTGCCCGCCCAGCTCGACTTCGCCTCCGCCGACCTCGCCGCGCAGGAGGAGCTCGTGCGCTCCATCGCGCGCGTGGAGGTGCCGGGGGCGGACTTCGGGGCGTCGGCAAGCATTGAACTGCGGCTGAGCCGCGCCACCGTCGACGTGGCGCTGGACACCTCGGGCACCGTCGACGTCGCCGCCGAGCGCAAGCGCCTGGACAAGGAGCTGGCGGCCGCGCAGAAGGAGCTCGAGACCACCAGCAAGAAGCTCGGCAACGAGGCCTTCCTGTCCAAGGCGCCGGAGGCGGTGGTGGAGAAGATCCGCACGCGCCAGCAGGTCGCGCAGGAGGAGATCGAGCGCATCGCGGCCCGACTCGAGGCGCTGCCGGAGGCGAAGGCCTAGATGGCGGACGAGAAGTTCACCTTCGAGCACCTCGACCTCGGGGAGCTGGCGGGGGAGTCCGAGGACTACGACATCACACTGGAGGAGTCCGGGCTGCGCCTCAACCTCGGTGCCGGAGGCCCCGGTGAGGAGGCGGCGCCGGGCCCGGACGGGGAGGGCGTCGCCCGACCTGTCACCGAGGCCGACCGCGCCGCGCTCGCGCGCGTCGAGGCGGAGCTGGCCGAGCGCTGGCCCGAGACGAAGATCGACCCCACTCTCGAGCGCGTCGAGATGGTCATGGACTTCCTCGGTGAGCCGCAGAAGGCCTACAAGGTCATCCACGTCGCCGGAACAAACGGCAAGACCTCCACGGTGCGGATGGTGGAGTCGCTGCTGCGCGAGCTCGGCCACCGCGTCGGGCGCACCACCAGCCCCCACCTGCAGTCCGTCACGGAGCGCATCGCCATCGACGGCGCCGCGCTGCACCCGGCCGACTTCGTGCGCATCTACGGCGAGATCAAGCCCTACGTGGAGATGGCCGACGAGCGCACGGGCCAGAAGCTCAGCTACTTCGAGTACCTGACCTGCATGGCCTTCGCCGCCTTCGCCGACGCCCCCGTCGACGTCGCCGTGGTCGAGGTCGGCATGGGCGGGCGCTGGGACGCCACCAACGTCGTCGACGCGGACGTCGACGTGATCACCCCGATCGGCCTCGACCACACCGACTACCTCGGCGACACCCTCGAGCAGATCGCCGCCGAGAAGGCCGGGATCGTCCGCTCCCCGGAGGCGGTGACGGTGGTGGCCAACCAGGAGCCCGAGGCGATGCGCGTCGTGCTCGAGCGCTGCGTGGAGGTCGGCTCCGCCGTGGCGCGCCTCGGCTCCGAGTTCGGCGTCGAGGCGGCCGGTGTCGCCGTCGGCGGACAAACTCTGACGCTGCGCGGCCTGGCGGGGGAGTACGACGAGATCTTCCTGCCGCTGTCGGGCCCGCACCAGGCGCGCAACGCAGCCGTCTCCCTCGCGGCCGTGGAGGCCTTCTCGGGCGCGGGGCGCGAGCGCCAGCTCGACGTCGAGGCCGTGCGCCGCGGCTTCGCCCGCGCCTCCTCCCCGGGCCGCCTCGAACGCGTCCGCGCCACGCCCACGACGTTCATCGACGCCACCCACAACCCGCAGGGCGCACGAGTGCTTGCCGACGCCCTCACCCACGACTTCGACTTCACCCGCCTCATCGGCGTGCTCGGCGTACTCGGAGACAAGGACGCCACCGGCATCTTCGAGGCGCTGGAACCCGCCCTGACCGAGGTCGTCATCACCCAGAACTCCTCACCCCGCGCCCGCGACGCCTACGAGCTGGCAGAGCTGGCCCGCGACGTCTTCGGCGACGAGCGCGTCCACGTGGTCGAAAACCTGCCCGGCGCCTACGAGCTGGCGGTGGAGCTGGCCGAGGACGCGCTGGCGGAGGTCGGCGTGCAGTCCGGCTCCGGCATTGTCATCACCGGCTCCGTCGTCACCGCCGGCGAGGCGCGAGCACTCTTCGGAAAGGAACCCGCATGAGCCCCAAGCGCGAACGACCCGTCAGCCCCCTCGGCATGGGCCACGCCCCGGTCAAGGACCCCATCAAGGGCCTGAGCGGAGTGCTCTCCGGCACCCTCGTCATGGAAGCCATCACGGTCCTGCTCATCCTGCTGGTCGTGCTCAAGGTCGACGGCGGCGAGCACTGGACCACCTTCAACTGGGTCTACATCACCGTCATCGGCCTGGCCCACCTCGCGCTCGCGTTCATGCAAAAGCGCCCCTGGGCCCTGTGGGCCGATCTGGGACTGCAGATCCCGCTCATCTTCGGGTTCTTCATCCACTGGTCGGTCTCCGTGGTGGGGATCATGTTCGGGATCGTGTGGTTCTTCATCGTGAAGCTGCGCTCGGAGATGGTGCAGCGCATGCGCCACGGCTACCTGGTCACGCAGCACCTGGGCGCGGACGTCGAGTAGCGGGGGTGCCCACTCGACCGATGTGCGTCGGCACGGGCGAAAGCCCAGGAGGGTGGTGCGAACCGTCGAGTAGCGGGGGCGCGAGCCCGAGATACTTAGGCCCGATGAACTGTTTTTGCAGGACATCGGGTTTTCTCAAACACTTCGCACTGTGTGTGATCCGCGTTATACTCGGGTGAAATTGTTACCTGCACACCACAACCTGAGGGGTCACATGACTGATCAGATCTACATCACCCAAGCCAAGCGCACCCCGATTGGCACCTTCGGCGGCTCCCTGTCGAAGTTCTCCACCATCGACCTCGGCGCGCACATCGCCAAGGCCGTCATCGCCGAGTCCGGCGTCGGGGCCGAGGAGTTCGACTCCTCCGTCTGGGCGAACGTGGTCACCACCGGCCCCCGCGACCTCTACACCTCCCGCGCCGTCGCACTCGAGGCCGGTATGCCGCAGGGCTCCCACGCCTACGGCGTCAACCGCCTCTGCGGGTCCGGCGTCCAAGCGGCGATCAGCGCCGCGCAGCAGCTCATCACCGGCGATGCGAACCTCTCGCTCGTCGGTGGCGTCGAGGTCATGAGCCAGGCCCCCTACTCCGTCGAGGGGATGCGCCAGGGCCGCAAGATGGGCGACGGCAAGCTCGTCGACTGGCTCACCGGCGCCCTGACTGACCCGATGGGCAACGGCATCATGGGCATCACCGCTGAGAACGTCGCCGCGAAGTACGGCATCTCCCGCGAGCGCCAGGATGAGTTCGCCCTGCAGTCGCAGGAGCGCGCGGCCGCTGCCATCGCGGGCGGAAAGTTCGCCGAGCAGATCGTGCCCGTGGGCGACTTCACCACCGACGAGCACCCGCGCCAGACCAGCGCCGAGAAGCTGGCGGGTCTGCGGCCGTCGTTCAGCAAGGAGGGCTCGGTGACGCCGGGTAACTCCTCCGGCATTAACGACGCCTCCGCGGCGCTCGTGATGACCAACGAGGCGGGCCTGACCCGCTACGGCCAGGAGCCGCTGGCCAAGGTCGTGTCCTGGGGCCTGGCGGGCTGCGACCCGAAGTACATGGGCCTCGGGCCGACCGTGGCCGTGCCGAAGGCCCTGGAGAAGGCGGGCCTGAAGCTCAGCGACATCGCACTCATCGAATCCAACGAGGCCTTCGCGGCCCAGGCG
The DNA here is from genome assembly GCF_900411315.1 of Corynebacterium senegalense. Lineage (GTDB taxonomy): Bacteria > Actinomycetota > Actinomycetes > Mycobacteriales > Mycobacteriaceae > Corynebacterium > Corynebacterium senegalense. The sequence continues at coordinate 1,932,206 of NZ_LS990887.1, forward strand.
GTCGCGGTGAGCGACCAGCTCGGCTTCGACAACGACAAGACGAACGTCCACGGCGGCGCCATCGCCCTCGGCCACCCGATCGGCGCGACCGGCGTCATCCTCATCACCAAGCTCATCCACGCCCTGCGCGCCCAAGGCGGCGGGCTGGGCCTCGTCACCGCCTGCATCGGCGGCGGCCAGGGCATCGCTCTCGTACTGGAGGTTTAAACACGAATGGCTAACGACATCACCACAGCAGCAGTCCTCGGCGCCGGCTCCATGGGCGCCGGCATCGCCGCCCTCATGGCCAACGCGGGCCTCAAGGTTCACCTCCTCGACCTCCCTTCCGACGGCGAGGACCGCGACGAGCGCGCCCGCAAGGGCATCGAGACCCAGGTGAAGCGCCACGGCTTCATGCGCCCCGAGTACGCGGAGCGCGTCACCCCGGGCAACACGGAAGACCACCTCGACCGCCTCGCGGAGGCCGACTGGATCGTCGAGGCCGTCTTCGAGGACATCAACGTCAAGCGCGACACCTTCGCCAAGGTCGACGCGCACCGCCGCCCCGGCACCCCGGTGACCTCGAACACCTCCACCATCCCGCTGGCGACGCTGCTCGCCGAGTCGAGCGAGGAGTTCAAGGGAGACTTCGCCATCACCCACTTCTTCAACCCGCCGCGCGTGATGCGCCTGGTCGAGCTGGTCGAGGGCCCGGACACCCGCCCCGAGGTGGGCGAGAAGCTGCGCCAGGTGCTGGAGCGCGACCTGGGCAAGGTCGTGGTGGACTGCCGCGACACCCCGGGCTTCATCGCCAACCGCATCGGCTCCTTCTGGATGGGCGTGGGCGCCCAGGTCGCCTTCGACCAGGGCATCGCCCCGGAGCAGGCGGATGTCGCCTTTGGCCGCCCCTTCGGCGTGCCGCGCACCGGTGTGTTCGGCCTGTTCGACTACGTCGGCCTGCAGGTCGCGCCGCACATCTGGGGTTCGCTGCTCAAGGCCCTGCCCGCCGATGACGCGATGCAGAACTACGGCGTGACCGACTCCCCGCAGTTCAAGGAGCTGCTGGAGAAGGGCTTCACCGGCCGCACCGCCGAGTCCGGCTTCTACCGCGGCCGCGACGAGGTCTACGACTTCGAGGCGCACGACTACCGCCCGAAGGGCAGCTACCAGGTGCCGAAGAGCGCCAGGGAGCTCATGGACTCCGGCACCCCCGAGGGTAACTACGCCCGCGAGGTCTTCCGCATCACGCTGCAGTACTGCTGCGACACCGCCCCCGAGATCGCGGAGACGGTCGACCAGATCGACATCGCCATGGAGCTCGGCTACGGCTGGAAGAAGGGCCCCTTCGCCCTCGCGGACTCCATCGGCCTCGACTACGTCGCATCGCTTTTCGACGCCACCCCCGCCCTCCTGGAATCCGCCCGCGCCGCCGGCGGCTTCTACCCGGAGGGCAAGGTGCTGGGCACCGACGGCCAGCCCACCGAGCGCGCTGAGCGTGCGGGCGTCGTCCGCGTCTCCGAGCTCGTTGAGGGCGCGGAGGTCGTGGCGGAGAATGCCGGCGCCACGGTCTACAAGCTCGACGACGGTGTCGGTGTCTTCGTCTACCGGACCCCGATGAACTCCTCGACGGATGACGTCACGGAGCTGTTTACCCACGCCGGCGAGTGGGACCTGAAGGCGCTCGTGATCGCCAACGACGAGGAGCGCGCCTTCTCCGCCGGGGCGAACCTGCCCCGCCTGGCCGAGCTGGCCGGCCCGGACGGCGACGAAGCCGCCCGCAAGGCGACGATCCGCCAGGGCGTCGAGGGCCTGCGCGCCCTGCGCCGGGCCCCCTACCCGGTGGTCGGCGCCGTGCGCGGCGTGGCGCTCGGCGGCGGCATGGAGCTGCTGCTGCACACCGACGCCTCCGTCATCCACGGCGAGACCCGGGTCGGCTTCCCGGAGCGTTCCGTCGGCCTGTTCCCGGCCTGGTCGGGCCCGGTGCGCCTGCTCGAGCGCCTGCTGGAGCTGGGTGTCCCGAACGCCCACAAGGTGGCCTACGACGCGCTGCTCAACGTCCGGCCGGTCCCGGCGGTCAACGTCGACTTCTGGCGCGCCAAGGACCGCGTGATCATGAGCCCCGACCACGTCGTCGAGCAGGCCCTGGAGCTCGCCCGCGAGCTGGCCGAGGGCTACTCCGCCCCGGCGGACGCCGAGCTGCCCCTGACCTCCGAGACCCTCGAGTACACCGAGGGCTCCGAGACGGACAAGGCGATCGGCGCAGCCCTGGCGAAGGTGTTCACCGGCGAGGGCACCGCGGGCGAGGAGGAGCTGGGCGACCGCCAGGTCGACGCGGCCTCCGACGTCCTGGCGCGCCAGGAGAACGCGGACCGGGCCGAGCACATGGCGACAACGCGCAAGCCGCTGAACAACTAGCGACGAGTCCCGCGCAAGGGGGCCGTGACCACCGCCTGGGGGCGGGGCGCGGCCCCCTTTGCGTTTCCGTGCTCCCGGCAAAAAGTTAGCAGGGAAGAACAAGGGTGTGGCGCTCGTCCTGGCTGTAGCGTTGAGTAGCGTACGTCACAATTGCCCACAGGAAGGAAGCTCATGCAGATCCAGGGAAAGACCGCCCTCGTCACCGGCGGTGCGTCCGGCCTCGGCTTGGCAACCGCCACCGCGCTCGCCGAGGCCGGCGCACGCGTCGTCGTCGCCGACCTGCCGGGCGCCGACCAGACCGGCAGGTCGGCGGTGCGGGAGCGGGGTGCCGAGATCCAGTTCGTGGGCACCGACGTCACCGACGAGACGCAGGTGCAGGCGGCGGTGAATGCGGCCAATGCAGACGGGACGCTGGCGGTCGTCGTCAATTGCGCGGGCATCGCCAACGGGATCAAGACGGCCGGGTCCAGGGGCCCGTTCCCGCTCGGGGACTTTCAGAAGGTAATCAACGTCAACCTCGTGGGCACCTTCAACGTCATCCGCCTCAGCGCCCAGGCCATGCTCGGCAATGAGCCCGACGGGGAGGAGCGCGGCGTGATCGTCAACACCGCATCCGTCGCCGCCTTTGAGGGGCAGATGGGGCAGGCCGCCTACTCAGCCTCCAAGGCCGGTGTCGTCGGCATGACGCTTCCGATCGCCCGCGACCTGCACAAGTCGCTCATCCGCGTGGCCACCATCGCGCCGGGCACCTTCGAAACGCCGATGATGGCCTCGATGCCCGAGGACGTGAAGGCCTCCCTCGCGGCCCAGGTGCCCCACCCCTCGCGCCTCGGTCGACCGTCCGAGTACGCGCAGCTGGTCCGCGCGATCGTGGAGAACCCGATGATCAACGGCGAGACCATCCGCCTCGACGGCGCCATCCGCATGGGCGTGAAGTAGGGGAGGGGGCCGTGAAAAACGCAGTAGTTGTCGACGTCGTCCGCACCGCCGTGGGAAAGGGCAAGCCGGGAGGAGCACTGTCCGGCACCCACCCGGTGGACCTGCTGGCCACCGTCCTGAAGGCGCTCGAGGAGCGCAACGGGCTCGACCCGGCACGCATTGACGACGTCATCACCGGCTGCGTCAGCCAGGTCGGCGAGCAGGCCATGAACATCTCCCGGCAGGGAGTGCTCGCCGCCGGGTGGCCCGAGACCGTCCCCGCCACCACCGTCGACCGCCAGGGCGGCTCCAGCCAGCAGGCGATCCACTTCGCGGCCCAGGGCGTCATGGCCGGCGTCTACGACATCGTGGTGGCCGCAGGCGTGGAGTCCATGAGCAGAATCCCCCTCGGGGCGTCGATAGGCGGGGCGGACTTCCGGGGCCCGGCGCTGAACGCGCGCTACCACCCCGGCCTGATCCACCAGGGCCTGTCCGCCGAGCTGCTCGCCGCCCGCAACAACCTCACGCGGCGTCAGCTCGACGAGTTCGCCGCCCGCTCCCACCGGCTCGCCGCCGAGGCGGTGGAGCAGGGCCGCTTCGACTCCACGATCGTCCCCGTCGATGACGGAGAAGACACCGAGGTAATCGGTGGTGGGGGAGAGCAGAACTGAGGGGGCGGGCATGGGTGCCCACTCACTTGCTTTGCGCTACGAAAAAAGGGGGGTGCGAAAATGCACCGCGCGGCGGGGGAGCCTCGCGGTGCTGGCGCCTAGCGGTAGGCGCTGACGCCGGTGATCGTCTTGCCCACGATGAGCGACTGGATCGTGTCGGTGCCCTCGTAGGTGTGCAGCGACTCGATGTCGGCCATATGGCGCATGACGTCGTTCTCGAGCAGGATACCCACGCCGCCGAACATGTCGCGGGCGTTGGCCGCCACGCGGCGTGCGGCGCGGGTGTTGTGCACCTTCGCCAGGGCGGCCTGCTTCTCCGTCAGGGTGCCGGACTCCTCCAGCTCGAGGAGGCGGCGGCAGTACAGGGCCATCGCGGTGACGTCCATGAGCATGTCCGACAGGCGCTGCTGGATGATCTGGTTCTTCACCAGGGGGCGGCCGAACTGGACGCGGCGCTTGGCGTAGTCGAGGGCCTTCTCGTAGCAGTCGATGGCCAGGCCCAGCGCCGTCCACGCCACGCCGAGGCGGGTCCCGCCGAGCACCTTCGCGGTGTCGCGGAAGGAGTTCGCGCCGGGCAGGCGCCGGGAGTCGGGTACTCGGACGTCGTGAAGCTTGATGTGAGCCTGCGGGATGCCGCGCAGCGAGGCCTTGCCGGTGATCGTCTCGGCCTCGTAGCCGGGGGAGTCCTGGTCGACGATGAAGCCGCCGACCTCGCCGTCGTTCATCCGCGCCCACACCACGGCGATGTGGCCCACCGAGCCGTGGCCGATCCACTTCTTCTCGCCGTTGATGACCCACTCGTCACCCTCGCGGGTGGCGGTGGTCTCCAGGCCGATGGAGTCGGAGCCGTGGTCGGGCTCGGTCAGTGCGAAAGCGCCGCGGATTTCCATGCGCGACATCGGGCCGAGGAACTCCTTCTTCTGCTCCTCGGAGCCGCACAGGTTGATCGACTGCATGGCCAGACCCGCTTGCACGATCACGGCGGTGGCGGTGGAGGCGTCGCAGCGCGCGAACTCCATCTCCAGCAGGCGGTTGGCGCGGATGCTCATCGGCCGCTCGCCCTCGATGTCGATGCCGTCGCGGACCAGGCCGCGGCGGGCAGCCTCCTCGACCGCCGGGATGTTGTACTCCGCCTTCTCCCAGGCATCGTTGATGTGGGGGCGGATGGACTCGCAGTAATCGCGGGCCTCCCGCCACCACCGCAGATCCTCGCCGTCAACGTCGGCGAAGACCTGGTAGTAGTCCGTCTGGGGGAGGAGGAGATCCTGGGCGGTCTCGGACATTGGCTGCCTTTCTTTTTCGGTGGGGCGCGTTAGCCGGTGAAGGCGCTGACGCCGGTGATGGACTTGCCCACGATGAGCGACTGCATGGTGTCGGTGCCCTCGTAGGTGTGCAGGGTCTCGGCGTCGGCCATGTGGCGCATGACGTCGTTTTCCAGCAGGATGCCCACGCCGCCGAACATGTCGCGGGCGTTGGCGGCCACGCGGCGCGCGGCGCGGGTGCCGTGGACCTTGGCCAGTGCGGCCTGCTGCTCGGTGATGGTGCCGGCCTCCTCGAGCTCGAGCAGGCGGCGGCAGTACAGGCCGAGAGAGGTGACGTCCATGAGCATGTCGGCGAGGCGCTGCTGGATGATCTGGTTCTTGATCAGCGGGCGGCCGAACTGGACGCGCTCGGAGGCGTACTTGAGGGCCTTCTCGTAGCAGTCGACGGCCAGGCCGAAGGCACTCCACGCCACGCCGATGCGGGTGGACATGAGGACCTTGGCGGTGTCGCGGAAGGAGCGGCAGCCGGGCAGGCGGCGGTCGTCGGAGACGCGGACGTTGTCCAGGGTGATCTCGGCCTGCGGGATGCCGCGCAGGGCGGCCTTGCCGGTGATGGTCGTGCCCGTGTAGCCCTCCTGGTCCTGGTCGACGATGAAGCCGCCGACGTTGCCGTCCTCCATGCGGGCGTAGACCACGGCGATGTGGCCCACGGAGCCGTGGCCGATCCACTTCTTCGCGCCGTTGATCACCCACTCGTCGCCGTCGCGTACCGCGGTGGTCTCCAGGCCGATGGAGTCGGAGCCGTGGTCGGGCTCGGTCAGCGCGAAGGCACCGCGGATCTCCATGCGGGACATGGGCTTGAGGTACTTCGCCTTCTGCTCCTCCGAGCCGAGGGAGGCGATGGACTGCATGGCCAGGCCCGCCTGGACGCCGAGGGCGGTGGCGGTGGACGCGTCGAGGCGGGAGAGCTCGAAGCCGATGAGGCGCTTGGCGCGGATGGACATCTCCGGCTCACCCTCGATGTCGATCCCGTCGCGGACCAGGCCGCGCCGGGCGGCCTCCTCGACGCCGGGGATGTTGTACTCGGCCTTCTCCCAGGCCTCGTTGATGCTGGGACGGGCCCACTCGGCGAACTCGCGGGCCTTCTTCCACCACTCGAGGTCGGCTCCGTCGACGTCGTCGAAGAGGCCGTAGTAGTCGGTGCGGGGGTCGAGCGGGATGCCCTGGAACTCGGTGAACTGGGGTGTGTCGGCCATGGTTACCTCCAAAGGTGTTAGGTGAGTCGTGCTTTCACAGTATTGTGACGCACATCGCACTTAAACGCAACGGATTCGTAGCGCCAATTTTTTCCGGCGCCTTACTCCCCGGGCCAGGGCACCTCGCGCAGCTCTCGGCGCAGGATCTTCCCGGTCGGGTTCTTCGGGATCGCGTCGACGAACTCCACCGCGCGCACCTTCTTGTAGGGGGTCACGCGCTCTGCGACCCAGTCCATGAGCTCCGCGGCGCTGAGCTGCGCGCCGTCCCGCTTCACGACGAACGCGCGCGGGATCTCCAGGCCGTCGCGCTCGGCGCCGACCACGCCGACGTCGTTGACGTCCGGGTGGGTCAGCAGCAGGGCCTCCAGCTCGGCGGGGGCCACCTGGTAGCCCTTGTACTTGATCACCTCCTTGGCACGGTCGATGATGCGCAGGCCGCCGTCCTCGCCGACGCGGGCGATGTCGCCGGTGCGCAGCCAGCCGTCCTGCAGGAGGGTCTTCTCCGTCGCCTCCGGGTTGTCGAGGTAGCCCTGCATGACCTGCGGGCCGCGCACGAGCACCTCGCCCTCCTGGCCCTCCTCGACGTCCTCGAGCGTCTCGATGTCCACGAGGCGGATCTCGGTATTCGGCGCGGGCTTGCCCACGCTGGAGTAGTCGGCGTCGCCGTGCAGGTTGAGCGCCACGAGGGGGGAGGCCTCGGTCATGCCCCAGCCCTGCACCACCTTCGTGCCCAGTCGGTCCTCGACCGCGCGCATGATGGGGGCGTCGATGGGCGCGGCGCTGCTGACCATCAGCTTCGAGTCGGCGAACCAGGTCGGGTCGATCTCCGGGCCCTTCGCCATGGCGATGGCCATCGGGGGCGCGATGAAGGTGAGCTCGATGCCGTGCTTGGCGTGGGCGCCGAGGAAGAGCCCGATGTCGAACTTGGGCATGGTGAAGATGTGGTGGCGGCGGTACAGCGGGCCGAGGAGGAGCACGGTTAGCCCGTAAATGTGGGAGAAGGGCAGCACGCTCAGGGTGTTCGCCCGGCGGCGGATGCCGCTCAGGTCGACCATCGCGTCGACCTGCAGGATGTTGGACACCAGGTTGCCGTGCGAGAGCTGCACCCCCTTCGGCAGCCCGGTCGTGCCGGAGGAGAAGGGGACGGCGGCCATGGAGGCGGGGTCGATGCGCAGCTCCGGGGCCGGGTGGCGGTGCTGCGCAATGGACTGCAGCTCCATGGAAAAGATCTGGGGGACCTGCTCCAGGTCGGTCGGGCCGATGAAGAGCTTGGAGCGCGAGGCGGAGACGATGTGCTCGACGTCCGCCTGGTTCATCAGCATGCCGACGGGGTTGACGGTGGCCTCGGCGCGCATGATGCCGAGAAGGCCGGCCGCGTAGTTGATCGAGTTGGGCACCTGGAGGGTGACCACGTCGCCGGGGCCGATGCCGCGGGAGGCGAGCTCGCCGGCGATCGACTCGGCGTACGCCTTCAACTCGGCGTAGGTCGCCGTCGTCCCCGTGGACAGCTCGGTGATGGCGGGCAGCGCCGCGTCCTCCTCGGTCAGTCCGCCGAAGATGAGGTCGAAGACGTCCGTGTCGGGGATGTCGAGGCTGGGGTAGGGGCTGGGGTAGATCAACGGAACCTCCCGGTATGTGATGTGGATCGCAATGTTCCTACAGGTGTAGCACACGCAATACCGGGCGGGGCATTCTTTCGCTTGCCGACGCCCGTGGCAGCCGCGCCCGGGTCCCGCATCCAGTAATGTGTGCAACCATGACTGAACGCACTCTCATCCTGATCAAGCCGGACGGCGTCGCCAACGGCCACGTCGGCGAGATCATCGCCCGCATCGAGCGCAAGGGCCTCAAGCTCGTCGAGCTGGACCTGCGCACCGCCGATCGCGAGACCGCCGAGAAGCATTACGCCGAGCACAAGGACAAGCCGTTCTTCGGCGAGCTCGTCGACTTCATCACCTCCGCCCCGCTCGTCGCGGGCATCGTCGAGGGCGACTCCGCCATTGCCGCCTGGCGCCAGCTGGCCGGTGGCACCCACCCGGTGGAGAAGGCCACCCCGGGCACGATCCGCGGCGACTTCGCCCTCACCGTCGGCGAGAACGTCGTCCACGGCTCTGACTCCCCGGAGTCCGCCGAGCGCGAGATCGCCATCTGGTTCCCGGGCAAGTAAGCCCCGCCGGGAGATACTCCGAGGGCACCCCGCGCGGGGCGCCCTTTTTTCGTCCCCGCGCCCGCACGCACCTGAGCCGGCGTGAAGCCGGGGTGAAGAGTAGGCGAAAACACCGTGAACCCTGCTTCCAGCGTTTGCGGGCGCCACCCTCCGGCGAGAGATTGATACGCATGTCTTCGCCTTTCCCCTCCCGCTTCTCCCTGCCCCGCCGCCGCTTCCTGCTCGGCTCCGGCGTGGCAGCCGCCACCGCCGCGTCCGCGGCCCTCGCGCCCGCCGCCACCGCGGCCCCCTCCGGCTCCTCGCTCCCGGTCTCTGGCGCGCACCCCCTGCCCGGGGCGCCGGAGTCGACCTACTCGCACTTCATGCACGGCGTCGCCTCGGGCGACCCGACCCCGGAGTCCGTGATCCTTTGGACGCGCGTCACGGTCAGCCCGGACGCGGTGCCCGGCTCCGGCGTCGGCGAGGACGCGCAGGTGCAGTGGGAGGTGGCCACCGCCCCCGACTTCGGCCGGGTGGTGCGCTCCGGCACGGTGGCCGCCACCGCCGTGGCGGACCACACGGTCCACGTCGACCCCCACGGGCTCGAGCCGGCGACGGTCTACTACTACCGCTTCCACTACAACGGGGCCACCTCGCCCGTCGGGCGCACCAAGACGGCCCCGGCCTACGATGCCGAGCTGCCCCAGCTCTCCTTCGCCGTGGCCTCGTGCGCGAACTGGGAGGCCGGCTACTTCGCCGCCTACCGCGACCTGGCCGAGCGGGGCGAGCGCGGCGATGTCGACGCCGTGGTCTTCCTCGGCGACTACATCTACGAGTACGAGACCGGGGGCTTCAGCGGCAAGAGCGGGGTGTCGCGCCCGCACTCGCCGCTCAATGAGACAATCACGCTGGCCGACTACCGCACCCGCCACGGCCGCTACAAGCAGGATCTCAACCTGCAGCGCGCGCACGCCGCCGCGCCGTGGATCGTGGTGTGGGACGACCACGAGACGGCCAACGACGCCTGGAGCGGCGGCGCCGAGAACCACACCGAGGGTGCGGAGGGCCCGTACGCTGCGCGCCGCGACGCGGGGCAGCAGGCGTACTTCGAGTGGCTGCCGGTGCGCGCCACCCGCCCTTCCGAGGGCGGGCACATCTACCGCAGCCTGCAGTTCGGCACCCTGGCCAACCTCACCATGCTCGACCTGCGCACCTACCGCGACCAGCAGACCACCCGCCTCAACGCCTACGAGGACGGTCGCACCATGCTCGGCGGCGAGCAGTTCGAGTGGCTGGCCCGCACGGTGCGCACCTCGACGACGAAGTGGAACGTGATGGGCAACTCGGTGATGGTGGCGCCGATGGTGCTGGGCCAGCTGCCGGAGACAAGCTCGGACGCGGTCCTGGCCAACCAGATGCTCGGCCGCTTCTCCGGCCTGGTCACGGGCCTGCCGCTCAACCCGGACCAGTGGGACGGCTACGCCTCCGCCCGAGCGGAGCTTTTCGACGTCCTCGCGGCCGACGACTCCAACCTCCTCTTCCTCACCGGCGACATCCACAGCGAGTGGGCCAACGCTGTGGTCCACAACGGCGAGGAGATCGGCTGCGAGCTCGTGACGGCGTCGATTAGCGCGCCCAACGTCGACGACTGGGTCACGGAGGCCGTGCGGATTTACACGCCCGAGGACAACCCGGTCTCGCACCTGGCGGAAGGCGCGGTGCGCGGGCTGAACCCGTGGGTCAAGCACCTCGATTTCGACGCGCACGGCTACGCCGTCGCCCGCATCCGCCCCAACGAGGTGGGGATGGAGTACTACCGCGTGGCCGATCTGGAGAACCCGGACTCGGCCGTTTCCCTGGCGGTGTCGAAGGTGTGGCGCGCGGGGGCCGGGTTCGTTTCCTGAACCCGCCGCATGGACGCTCGTCCCAGTTCGTTTTATGTGCCCGGTAGATATAACTTTGTGTGCATACAAAGCGGGATCGGAGATGAGCAACGTGGGTCAAGGCACCGAGCAGGCGCGGGCAGCAACCAAGCGCAAGGCCATTTTGGACGCCGCAAACAGGCTGATGCTGGCCGAGGGCCTGCGCCGCGTGACGCACCGGCAGGTGGCCGCGGCGGCCGGGGTGCCCGTCGGCTCGATCGGATATTATTACTCCAGCCGTGAAAAACTGATCGAGGTCTGCTTCGCGGAATTCCACGCCCGGCGCGTGGAGCTCGCCCACGAGCGCATCGAAGCGGCAGAGGCCGCCGGCGATGGCCCCCGCGACCCAGAGACCGTGGCCGAGGACATCCTCGACATCGCCACCGCCGGCCAGCGCGACGCCCTCGGCGGGCTCATCTTCGCCATCGTCGACGCCTCCCGCGAGCAGGACGCGGAGGGCAGGGAGCGCGTGACGGGGCAGTTCACCGAGTCCATCGAGCTGATCGGCGAGCTCCTGGCGGTCTCCGGCTACGCAACCGTCCCGGCCCGCACCGTCGCCGAGGCGGTCCTGGGCTCCGCGATCATCGGCGCGCAGCTGGGGGAGGACCCCCGCGAGACCGCGCAGGCGGCTCTCCTGAGCATCCTGGACCCCGCCGCCTGACGGGCCCGCGGGGCGCTTGGCGGCGCCCTGTGCCACAATGGGAGCCAGGCTTTGCGGCCGGTGCAGCTCCGCTGCCGTGCTCGGCACGGCGGGCTGCGCCCGGCGCGACGCTGACAAGCTTTCATACACGTCCCCGCAGGGACGGGCACCGCGCGGCGGCGGCGGGAGGAGAAGAAAAGGTCCTCCGCCAGCGCCCGGTCCCGGCCCCGGCGGGCCATATAACAGGAGGGTGCTCGTGGCACAGGGCGACGATTCCACCGCGGAAAACACACAAGAGAACACGAAGAAGACCTCGAAAAAGGTCACGAAAAAGGCCACGAACAAGACCAGGAAGCGGGCTGCCCGGGCGAAGGGCCCGGAGCCGAAGGGGAGCGACGGGCAGCCCGCCGCGTCCTTCGACCGCTCCGCGCTCGGCGAGAAGACGCGCGTGTTCCAGCTGGCTAAGCAGCTCGGCCGACCCTCGAAGGAGCTGGTCGTGGCCCTCAACGAGCTCGGCCTGGTCAAGGTCGCGCAGTCCACGCTGACTCGGGCAGAGGCGGAGCAGCTTCTCGACGCCCTCAGCAGCCCCACCCCCGCGTCCGCCGACTCCGCGCCCGCAGAGGCGGCAGACGCCGACGAGAAGATCCGCCACCGCGTGCGCAAGGACGTGGAGAACGAGATCAACCAGATCGAGGAGAAGGTCGACGCGGAGCTCGAGGCCGCCCGGGCGCATGGGGAGGAGCCGGAGGTAAACGAGGACTCTCCGGAACCGGCGCAGTCCCCGGAGCCGGAGGACGGCCCCTTGACCAACATCGAGCCGGAGATCACCCCCGCCCCGGACGCTCCCGGGGCAGTCGCCTACACGCCGCTGTTCAAGCCCCCGACACGCGCCGAGCGCCGCCGGGCCCGCCGCGCGGCTGACAACGCGGACAGCGTTGACTCTCGCGACACTCACACCGACGCCACGCACGGTGCGGCGGGCTCCGCCCCCGCCGACGCTGAGGCGGGCGCCGGGCACGCGGACGCGCCGGAGGTCGAGGTCATCGACGAGCCGAAGGCGATCAAGGGGTCCTCGCGGCTCGAGGCGCAGCGCCGCCGCCGCGACGAGCGCCGCGAGGAGGGACGCAAGCGCAGCCGCATTGTCTCCCAGGCGGAGTTCCTCGCGCGCCGCGAGTCCGTGGAGCGCACGATGGTGGTCCGCGAGCGCGAGCGCCACGACGGCCCGGGCCGCATCACCCAGGTCGGAGTGCTCGAGGACGGTCTGCTCGTCGAGCACTTCGTCACCTCCGACCAGAACGCCTCGATGATCGGCAACATCTACCTCGGGCGCGTGCAGAACGTGCTGCCGAGCATGGAGGCCGCCTTCATCGACATCGGGCAGGGCCGCAATGGCGTGCTCTACGCCGGAGAGGTGGACTGGAAGGCCGCCGGGCTGGGCGGGCGTTCGCGCCGCATCGAGCAGGCCCTGAAGTCGGGCGACCAGGTCGTGGTCCAGGTGACCAAGGACCCGATCGGCCACAAGGGCGCGCGCCTGACCACCCAGATCTCCCTGGCGGGCCGCTACCTCGTTTACGTTCCCGGCGGGCGCAGCGCGGGGATCTCCCGGAAGCTGCCCGCCCCGGAGCGCAAGCGCCTGAAGGAGATCCTGGCCAAGGTCGTTCCCGGCAAGGGCGGGGCGATCATCCGCACCGCCGCGGAGAACGTCCCGGAGGAGGCCATCGCCGCCGATGTGAACCGCCTGCACACCCAGTGGGAGTCCATCCAGGAAATCGCCGAGAAGGAAAAGAAGAGCAAGGGTGCCAAGCCGGTCACCCTCTACGAGGAGCCGAACCTGCTGATCAAGGTCGTGCGCGACCTGTTCAACGACGACTTCTCCGCCCTCGTCGTCGACGGCAAGCGACCCTGGAACACGGTCAGTGCCTACGTCAACTCCGTCGCCCCCGACCTGGCCGACCGCCTGGAGCGCTTCGACCGCGCCGCCCACGAGGGCCGCGACGCCTTCGAGGTCTACCGGGTGGACGAGCAGATCCAGAAGGCGCTCTCGCGCACCGTCTGGCTGCCGTCCGGCGGCACCCTGGTCATCGACCGCACAGAGGCCATGACCGTTATCGACGTCAACACCGGCAAGTTCACCGGCTCGGGCGGCTCCCTCGAGGAAACCGTGACGCGCAACAACCTGGAGGCGGCCGAGGAGATCGTCCGCCAGATGAGGCTGCGTGACCTCGGCGGCATGATCATCGTCGACTTCATCGACATGATCCTCCCTGAGAACCAGGACCTCGTGCTGCGCCGCCTCAAGGAGGCGCTCGGCCGCGACCGCACGCGCCACCAGGTCTCCGAGGTCACCTCCCTCGGCCTGGTCCAGATGACCCGCAAGCGCCTGGGGACCGGTCTGCTGGAGACCTTCTCCACCCCCTGCGAGTGCTGCGGGGGCCGGGGGCTGGTGCTTTCCGACGACCCCGTCGACGCCGACACCAGGGGAGAGGCAAGGGCAGAGGAGCGCCGCCACAAGCCCGAGCAGCGCCCCGCCGAGGCCCCGGCGCAGCCCGCGAAGAAGGAGAAGCGCCGCGACATCGCCCTCGACGAGGACGCCCTGCGCGAGCTGGCCGACTCCGTGGTTGGCGGAGAGTCGGAGCCCGAGACGGAGCGCAATGCAGAGTCGAAGGCTGAGCCCGAGGCCGAAGATCCCCAGGCGCGCGAGTCTCAGCCTCGGGGCCGCCGCCGCGGTCGGCGCGGGGGGAGCCGGGGCCGGGGCCGCGAGGAAACCCCCGCGAAGGACACGAAACGGGAGGAAGCCCCCGCCCCCGCAGAGCAGAACAAGGGCGCGTCCTACGAGGAGGCGCTGCAGGAGTTCGAGTCCTCGCCGCGCAGGAAGCGGCGCACTCGGGGCAACTCCCGCTCCGACCACGCTCCGCGCCGCGAGGACTTCGAGGCTCCCGCCGCGCAGCAGCCTGCTGCGGAGAAACCCGCCGCGCAGGAGCCGAAGCAGGTGGAGGAGAAGCGCGAGGCCGCAGACAAGCCCGCCGCCCGGACGGGTGGCAAGGGCCGGCGGCGCGCCGTTCGCCGCTCCAACGCTTCCGTGCAGGCTGTCCCCGAGGCGAAGGCCGCTGAGCCGCGTGCCGAGGAGACAGCGGAGCGCGGGAAGGGTGCGAGGCAGCAGCGATCCGCTGAGTCGCCGAAGTCGCAGAAGCCCCAGCAGCCCCAGAAGGCCGCGGACCCCCGCGGAAGGGGCCGGAGGAGGGCGACGCGGCGGAGGACGTCGTAAAGCGTGCGCTCCACTTATTTGCTGTTTCCCAAGGTGGCGTAGTACCCTTTGACAGTCGCTGTTTTGGGGCGTGCGCGCCTCGTTGCCCAAGCATGCGGGCACGGCGCCTGAACGAGGCCCCAAAACGCCAATAACCACTGTTCCACACCGTTTCCGCAGCATGCCGGGAACGTACGAGATGAGATAAGGGGTAACCCTCTATGTACGCGATCGTCAAGACCGGCGGCAAGCAGTACAAGGTTGCCGAAGGCGACCTGGTCAAGGTCGAGAAGATCGAGGGTGAAGCTGGCGCGAAGGTTGCGCTCACCCCGATCCTTCTCGTCGATGGCGCAGATGTCACCGCCGGCGCAGATGCACTGTCCAAGGTCAACGTTGAGGCCGAGATCGTCGAGCACGGCAAGGGCAAGAAGATCGACATCCTCAAGTACAAGAACAAGACCGGCTACAAGGTCCGCCAGGGCCACCGCCAGCCGCAGACCACCATCAAGATCACCGGAATCAAGTAAAGCCCTTAAGGAGATAAAGACATGGCACACAAGAAGGGTGCATCCAGCTCCTCGAACGGTCGTGACTCTGAGTCCAAGCGCCTCGGTGTGAAGCGCTTCGGTGGCCAGCAGGTCAAGGCCGGCGAGATCCTCGTCCGCCAGCGCGGCACCAAGTTCCACCCGGGCGACAACGTCGGTCGCGGCGGCGACGACACCCTGTTCGCCCTCGCAGCTGGCGCCGTCCAGTTCGGCATCAAGAAGAACCGTCGCATCGTCAACATCGTCCCCGCCGACGGTGAGGGCGTGGCCTCCGAGGTTCTCGAGGCGGCCGAGGCCGCAGGCGTTGTCGAGGAGGCAACGGCTTAAGGCACTGTCGCCGGTTGAGGGGCGCCGTGGACCGATGTGGTCTCGGCGCCCCTCATTTCTCGATGCCCACCCGGTCTGCCGGCGGCGGTAGTGTGGGAAACCCGATCCGAACCCAGAAAGGCGAGCTCCATGGCACAGTTCGTTGACCGCGCTCTGCTGCACCTGCAGGCAGGCGACGGCGGGCACGGCTGCGTGTCCGTCCACCGCGAAAAGTTCAAGCCCCTCGGGGGACCCGACGGCGGCAACGGCGGGCACGGCGGCGACATCGTCTTCGAGGTTTCCCCGCAAGTGCACACCCTGCTGGACTTCCAGTTCCGCCCGCACCTGAAGGCGAAGCGCGGAAACAACGGCGAAGGCGACCACCGCAA
Source organism: Corynebacterium senegalense (assembly GCF_900411315.1). Classification (GTDB taxonomy): domain Bacteria; phylum Actinomycetota; class Actinomycetes; order Mycobacteriales; family Mycobacteriaceae; genus Corynebacterium; species Corynebacterium senegalense. Next base: position 1,947,899 of record NZ_LS990887.1, read on the forward strand.
CGGCGCCCGCGGGGAGGACCTCGTGCTGGAGGTTCCCGTGGGCACGGTCGTGCGCTCCGCGGATGGCGAGATCCTCGCGGACCTAACGGTGCCGGGCACCAGGTTCATCGCTGCGGAGGGCGGCTACGGCGGCCTGGGCAACGCGGCGCTGGCGACGGCGAAGCGCAAGGCGCCCGGTTTCGCCCTGAAGGGCGAGCCCGGCGAGGCCCACGACCTCATCCTCGAGCTGAAGTCCATGGCCGACGTCGGCCTGGTGGGTTTCCCCTCCGCGGGCAAGTCCTCGCTGATTTCTGTGCTGTCCGCGGCCAAGCCAAAGATCGCCGACTACCCGTTCACCACCCTGCAGCCCAACCTGGGCGTGGTGAACGTGGACAACGACACCTTCACCATCGCCGACGTGCCGGGGCTCATCCCCGGGGCGAGCCAGGGCAAAGGCCTGGGCCTCGACTTCCTGCGCCACATCGAGCGCACGGCCGTCCTCGCCCACGTGGTCGACGTGGCGACGATGGAGCCGGGCCGCGACCCAGTCTCGGATATCGAGGCGATGGAGGCCGAGCTCGCCGCCTACGCCGATGAGCTGGACCTGGATTCGGGCCTCGGCGACCTGCGGGAGCGCCCGCGCATCATCGTGCTGAACAAGATGGACGTCCCCGAGGCCCGCGAGCTGGCGGACTTCCTCGACGAGGACATCCGGGAGCGCTTCGGCTGGCCGGTGTACACGATCTCCACTGCGACCCGTGAGGGTCTCAACGAGCTGAAATGGGCGCTGTGGGAGATCGTGCGCCGCTCCCACAGGGCCCGCCCGCGCGCCGCCGCGGCGGCGACGCCCGAGGTGATCCGCCCGCGCGCGGTCGACGCCCCGCGTTCCGGCGGTGTCGAGGTCGCCCCGGACCCGGATTTCCCGGGTGGCTGGATCGTCACCGGGGAGAAGGCCGAGCGGTGGATCCGTCAGACGGACTTCGAAAACGACGAGGCCGTGGGCTACCTCTCGGACCGCCTCAACAAGGCGGGCGTGGAGGACCAACTGCGCAAGCTGGGTGCCCACGAGGGCGACACGGTGACGATCGGCGAGATCTCCTTCGACTGGGAGCCGTCAATCGGCGGCGACCCGACCATGGCTGGGCGTGGACGCGACGCTCGCCTGGGCGGGACCGGCCGCGCGTCCGCGGCTGAGCGCAAGCGTGCCTCCCAGGCCCGTCGTGGGCTTATCGACGAGTTCGATTACGGCGAGGGCCAAGAAGCCGACCGCGAGCGTTGGCAGGGATAACTACGTTAAACACTGGGGTACCCACGCTCTGGAAGACATCGGGTTCGTCTTCACCATCGGTAGCGGCCTGCGGTGAGCAGGCCGCACGGTGACGGAGTGCACGGACACGGACCAAACCCGCTAGGCCGCGGCCACGTTTTCCTCCAGCTCCTCCTCGATGTCCTCAGAGAGGCCGTAGCTTTCCTTGCGGGGTAGAGCATGGGTGGGGTCGTTGCGCCGGCGCTCCACCGTGGCCCCTAGCGCCAGGCACGCGATCCCCACGAGCAGCCACCCGACGAGAAGGGTGACGGGGTGGGTCAGCGACAGCTGGGGGAAGTAGGCGATGTTCTTCGTGGCGTCGATGAATCCGGCGCCGATCCAGAACTCGTTGACGGTGCGGAAGAACGCATTCTGCAGCTCGGGGCCGAATACTCCTCCCGAGGACGTGAAGTTGAGGCCCACGAACATGCTCGCGTAGGTGAGTGTGCAGAATCGGCCCAGGAGCGGGTGCAGGCCGACGCCGAAGAAGATGATCGCCATGGAGTAGAGCAAAGACAGCGCCCACGTGGAGGGAGCGTGGCCGTCGAAAAGCCCGAAGATCGTGGTCGCCGCGAGAAGGAAAATGGATGCGATGCTGACCGCCGCCACGGTGGCAAGCGCGATGCGCATCCGAAAGCGCTGGTGGACGCCGGAGGCGCCGATGGCGATGGACGTTGCGTAGGAGCCCACGGAGAGGGCAACCATGTAGAAGAAGCTGTTCTGCCCGACTGGGTCATTCTGGGCCAGAGGCACGACGTCATCGATTGAGAGGGGCTTTCCCTCCACCAGCGCCACCTGCTGGAACTCTTTGACGACCACGTCTGACGTCGTCGCGGAGGCGGCGGGCGCGGTGAGAACGGTATCCCTGTCGGGGCCGGGGATGTAGGCGCCCGCGATCTCCCGGGCCTGCAGGAGGTGCACCGCTTCGTCACGGCTGTCGACGGTGCGGAGGTGAAACCCGTCACTCAGGGCGGAAGTGACGCTGTCCTCGATGGGGGCCGTGGCGACCACAGCCAGCTCGAGGTTGCGCGGGGCCGGGTTGTGGAAGCCCCCGAGGTAGAGCAAAAGCATGATGAACGCCATTAAGGAGGACAATCCGGCCGCCTCTAGGACTGGCCGGACTGGGGGGAGTGACGTGGTCGGGGTGGAGATCGATGACATGGAAACCTCGGATGGAGTTGTATAATGCAACTGATATGCTAGAGCATCGCCGGAAAGGGTGCAATGAGGGGTCACGACCTATCAGCTCGTACGATGGAGGAGGTGCGGGCCCTGGTGAAGAAGGTTCGCGGCGCGCGGATCGCCCACAACATGCGGATTACGTACAACGAATCCCTGATCTTGTCGACGATCCGGGGTAACCCGGGGATCACGGCCAAGGACCTCGCCGCCCAGCTGCAATCGGACAAGTCGACCATCAGCAGGCAGGTCGCGCAGCTCGAGGGCAAGGGGTACCTCGAGCGGCGGAAGAGAAGCGGCAACCACCGGATGCACGACCTCCTCCTCACCGACGGGGGCCTGGCCACCCTCGCGGAGGCGGATGAAACGTGGATAAGCATCGTCGAGGAAAAGCAGGCGGGCTGGACCGAGCGGGAACGGCTGGATTTTCTCAGGCTGCTGGTCAAGTACAACGGCTCCAGCTAAGGTGAAAGGCCGGCGACGGCCTCGGCGACCCGCAGGATACACTTTGCGCATGGACCAGGAGATGACGCAGGATCAGCTACGCCGCCATGTCGCCACTGCCCGCAGGGTCGTGGTAAAGGTCGGGACCTCGTCGCTGGTCAACCCGGATTTCTCGGTCAGCCGGGAAAAAATCGACCGCATTGTCGACGCCCTTGAGGCACGCATGTCCGCAGGCAGCGACGTCATCGTTGTTTCCTCAGGCGCCATAGCGGCCGGGATGGCGCCTCTTGGTCTGAAGGCGCGCCCGCGGGATTTAGCCACCAGCCAGGCGGCGGCCGCGGTGGGGCAGGTGCATCTCGCGCAGGCTTGGGGTGAGTCTTTCACGCGTTACGGGCGCGCCATTGGTCAGGTGCTGCTGACCCAGGCGGACGCCGGACGGCGTGACCGGGCGCGCAACGCCCAGCGGACGATCGACCGGCTGCGCCAGCTGGGAACGGTGCCCATCGTGAACGAGAACGACACCGTTGCTACGTCGGAGATGCGCTTCGGAGACAACGATAGGCTGTCGGCGATCGTGGCCACGCTCGTGTCGGCGGACGCCCTGGTGCTTCTCTCCGACGTGGACGGGCTCTACGACCGCCCGCCCTCGGACCCCCAGGCGCGCTTCGTCGGGGAGGTGCGCAGCGGAAACGACCTGCAGGACGTCGCCGCTGGCGACGGCGGGCGCCTGGGCACCGGGGGGATGGCGGCCAAGGTCTCCGCGGCCCGCCTGGCGGCGCGCGGGGGTGTACCCGTGCTGCTCACGTCCGCAGAACGCATCTCCGACGCGCTCACCACCGCGGACGTGGGCACCGTCTTCCACACCCGCCCGTCCTCGCGGCTGTCCGCGTGGAAGTTCTGGGCGCTCTACGCTGCGGACGCCGAGGGAGTGCTGCGCCTTGACGCAGGCGCGGTGCAGGCCGTGACGGGCGGCGGCACATCCCTGCTTGCCGTGGGCATCACCGAGATTGAGGGCGACTTCCACCGCGGGGACATCGTCGAGATCCTCGGTCCCGACGGCGAGACCATCGGGAGGGGCGAGGTCGCCTACGATGCCCCCGAGCTGCAGCTCATGCTGGGCAAGCAGACCGGGGATCTCGACCTCAGCCAGCGCCGCCCCGTCGTCCACGCCGATTACCTGTCGAACTATGCCTCGCGAGTGTAGGTGGGAGAACTCCCCTACATTGGTGGGCATGAAATACGCATTCCTTCCCCGGCCCTGGGACCAGACCGTCGCGGACCTCCAGCGCGCCGGGCACACCCTCGTCGACCTCGACGGTCATCCCGATATGCTCGTATTCAGTGGCGGCCCGGACGACTTTCCCGACGAGCTGCCCGACAGTGTCAGGGTGGTGCAGGTCTGTTACGCGGGCATCGAGGCCCTGGTTGAGGCGGGCACGCTCGCCGGCCCCGCCGCCCGCGGCGTGCGCTGGGCCAACGCGAAGGGGCTCTACGACGACACCGTCGCCGAGTCGGCGCTCGCGCTCCTGCTCGCGGTTCTCCACCGGCACAGGCAGGTGCGCCGCGAGTGGAACCAGCGGGAGTTGTTCGGCACGACGGATTACCTCTTCGACGGCAAGAAGCTCGCCCTGATCGGCGCCGGGGGCATCGGCGCGAAGCTGATCCGCCTGCTCGAGCCGTTGGGGGTGGAGGTGATCGCGGTGAATCGATCCGGCGAGCCCGTGGAGGGCGCCGCGCGCACCGTGGCGATGTCGGATCCGTCCTTCCCCGCGGTGTGGGAGGAGGCCGACTGCTTCGTGCTGCTCGCCCCGCTGACGGAGGAGACCCGGCACATGGTGGGCGCAAAGGAGCTGGGCCGGATGAAGGGCTCGGCGGTGGTGGTCAACGTGGGGCGCGGCCCGCTCGTCGACACCGAGGCGCTTGCCGACGCCCTGAGCAGCCACTCCATCGCCGGGGCCGGCCTGGACGTCACTGAGCCGGAGCCCTTGCCGGCGCACCACCGCCTGTGGGACCTCGACAACTGCGTGATCACCCCGCACACGGCCAACATCCCGCGCTACATGAAGTCGCGCGTGGGTGCCCTGGCGGAGGAGAACTGGCGGCTCTACGCCGCGGGGGAGAGGATGCGCACCGAGGTGGACGTGGACAAGGGGTACTGAGAGAGCAGGGCGCGTCCGGGGCGCGGCTATGCTGTGTGCATGACTGCCGCCCCCAGCGAGACGACGACCCCCAGCCGCGCCGCCGAGCGTGAGGAGGTGCTGGCGCGCGCCCGCGCGGCCAAGCGGGTTGCCCCGCGCGTCGCGTCGCTTGCCGCCCCCGAGAAGAACGCGCTGCTCACGGCGGCCGCCGAGGCTCTTCAGGCACGGGCGGGGGAGGTCCTCGCCGCGAACCGGGAGGACGTGGAGGCGGGCCGGGCCGCGGGGATGGACTCCGCGCTCGTGGACAGGCTGTCGCTGGACGAGGCGCGCGTCGGCGCCATCGCCGACGGGCTGCGCCAGGTCGCGGCGCTGACAGACCCGGTGGGGGAGGTGCTGCGCGGCCACACCATGGACAACGGCATCAGGATGCGCCAGGTCCGCGTGCCCCTGGGCGTGATGGGCATGGTCTACGAGGCGCGCCCGAACGTCACCGTCGACGCCTTCGGCCTGGCCCTGAAGTCGGGCAACGTGGCCCTGCTGCGCGGTTCGAGGTCGGCGCGGCGCTCCAACGAGGCACTCGTGGAGGTGCTGCAGGACACCGCAGAGCAGCGCGGGCTGCCCCGCGAGATCGTGCAGCTTTTGCCCTGCGAGACCCACGACTCCGTCCAGGACCTCATCACCGCCCGCGGTCTCGTGGACGTGGTCATCCCGCGCGGCGGCGCGCGCCTCATCGAAGCCGTCGTGACCGGGGCGACCGTCCCCGCCATCGAAACCGGCAGCGGCAACTGCCACTTCTACGTCGACGGCGCCGCCGACCTCGACGTAGCGATCCCGATGCTCCTCAACGGAAAGACGCGGCGCTGCTCGGTGTGCAACGCCACCGAGACGGCGCTTCTCGACGCCACCCTCCCCGCCCCGGACAAGCTCCGCGTGGTGCGCGCGCTGCAGGAGGCGGGTGTGACGGTGCACGGGGACGTCGAGAAGCTTGCGGCGTTCGGGGCCGAGGGTGTGGTCGCCGCGACCGAGACCGACTGGGCCGAGGAGTACCTCTCCCTCGACATCGCCGTGGCCGAGGTCGACGGCGTCGAGGGTGCGATCGAGCACATCGCGCGGTGGTCGTCGGGCCACACGGAGGCGATCGCCTCGCGCGACGCCGCGACGCTGGCGCGATTTGCCGAGCGCGTCGACTCCGCGGCGGTCATGCTCAATGCGTCAACCGCCTTCACCGACGGGGAACAGTACGGTTTCGGCGCTGAGATCGGGATCTCAACCCAGAAGCTCCACGCCCGGGGACCGATGGGGCTGCCCGAGCTGACCAGCACGAAGTGGATCCTGGAGGGGGAGGGGCAGACGCGTCCCTAAGAGGAACCTTGGGGCGCGCTGGGACACATATTGACCGAAGCTTTCTGATGTAGTCGGTCACCTCGTGCGGGCTGCCTCCCTCGCGGCTTCCGTCGTCGCAGCAGCCGCCGCCACCCTCGCCCCGCTGTCCGGCGCCGGCCCCGACGCCGACGCCCACAGCGAGAACTCGCCGATGAAGGACGTCGAGGTGCTCGGCATGGACCCGAACTACCACCCGGCGACCTACCCCGAGTGCGACACCCCGGCCGTGGCCATCCCCGCCACCGTCGTGCAGGCCCTCAGCCCGGCGTTGCAGCACGCCAGCCCCGTGCTCATGACCGCCCGCCGCGGCCAGCTCGCCGGCGTGGTCTACTTCGGCAACCCGAACACCGCGGCGGGCGACCCCTCCACCGTGGGCGTGGCCGGCGGCGGTGCCGGCGGCATGCTCGGCCGCCTGCTCTTCAACACCCGCACCGCGGCGGCCACCCCGAACAGGGTGAACTACTGCCTGCCGCTCGACGGGGTGTGCGACCTCTCCCCGCAGACGCTGCGGGCCTCCCAGCCCACCGGCGGGAACCACGGGCGCTACTTCCGCGCCCCCTCCGAGTGGGACAACCAGGTCTCCGATTCCTTCGGCCGCTTCGTCGACCGGGTCCGCTCCGGCTAGTTAGCGCGTGGCCGGGGGCCGGGCGATACACTCTAGCCCCATGGACAGGCCCACCCGCAGCCCCCACGCCGCCCCCCGGCGCCGCATCGGCGTCATGGGGGGCACTTTCGACCCGATCCACCACGGCCACCTCGTGGCCGCGAGCGAGGTGGCGGACCACTTCGACCTGGAAGAGGTCATCTTCGTGCCCACGGGCGAGCCGTGGCAGAAGGAGGGCAAGCAGGTCAGCGACTCGGAGGACCGCTACCTGATGACGGTCATCGCCACCGCCTCCAACCCGCGCTTCCACGTCTCCCGCGTGGACATCGAGCGCGGTGGGCGAACGTACACGATCGACACCCTGACTGACCTGCACGACGAATACCCGGACGCCGACCTGTTCTTCATCACCGGCGCCGACGCGCTCGGTTCGATCATGTCCTGGCACCACTGGGACAAAATGTTCGACCTCGCCGAGTTCGTCGGCGTGACGCGCCCGGGCTACGAGCTGCGCGAGGACATGCTCCCGCTCGAGCACCAGGAGCGGGTGCACCTCATCGAGATCCCGGCCATGTCGATCTCCTCCACGGACTGTCGCGAGCGCGCCCGCTCCGGCAGGCCCGTGTGGTACCTCGTGCCCGACGGGGTGGTGCAGTACATCGCCAAGAACGACCTTTACGCGCCCTCGTGAGATCCGGCGGTGCCGCGGCGAGTGGCAGGAACCCACGTCGACGTGCGACAATGGCCCCAATGTCCTCGAGTCTTCCCCCGCGCGCCGGGGAGCGGGCAACCGAGGGCCACTGAGGAATAGACGACTCTAAGGACTTAGTACATTTGACTGCTCTGCAATCTTCCCGTGACCAGGCCATCGTGGCGGCCCGTGCCGCCGACGAGAAGCTCGGCCGCAACATCGGGGTCATCGACGTCTCCGACGTCCTGGCCATCACCGACATCTTCGTCATCGTCTCCGCGGACAACGAGCGCCAGGTGGCCGCCATCACCGAGGAGATCGAGGTGGAGATGACGAAGGCCGGGCTCGAGCCCAAGCGCCGCGAGGGCAACCGCGAGATGCGCTGGGTGCTGCTGGACTACGGCTCCATCGTCGTGCACGTCCAGCGCGACGCCGAGCGCGACTTCTACGGCCTGGACCGGCTCTACGCCGACTGCCCCGTCATCGAGGTCGAGGGCCTGGACCCCTACGAGCGGCCGGGCTTCTTCGACGACGGTTCGGCGGTGCGCGGCATCGAGGACATCGAGGACCTCCCGCTCGCCGGTGAGGGCCCCGCCGACTCCGGCGACGACTACCCGTACTGACCGGCGCAACTGCCGGAACGCCAATGACGACAAGGCCACGGGTGGACGATGAGTAGACGACTGATCATGCTGCGGCACGGCGAGACGCAGTACAACGCGACGAAGCGCATGCAGGGCCAGCTGGACACGCACCTTTCGGAGGTGGGGATCGAGCAGGCCCGCGCCGCGGCGCGCCAGCTCGAGGGCGCCGGGGTGGCCAGGATCGTCTCCTCCGACCTGGCGCGCGCCCGCGACACCGCCGAGATCGTCGCTGAAGTGCTCGGGCTCGACGTCACCACCGACAAGCGCCTGCGCGAGACCCACCTGGGACAGTGGCAGGGCAAGACGCACGCCGAGGTGGACAGCTGGCGCGCGGGCATCCGCGCCCACTGGCGCAACAACGCCTCCTGGGCGCCGCCCGAGGGCGAGAGCAGGCTCGATGTGGCCCGCCGCGCCCGCCCGGTCGTCGATGAGCTCGTGGCCTCCTACCCGCAGTGGGAGGGCCGCGCGGTGCTTTTCGTCGCGCACGGCGGCACGATCTCCGCGCTGACGTCGAACCTGCTTGGCCTCGAGGTGGGCCAGTACCCGCTGCTCAAGGGGCTGAAGAACACCAACACGTCGCGTCTCAGCGGCATGCCGCGCTACACCGCGGACGGCGCGGGTCAGACCGGCCCCGCCGACGTGGCCGACCCGGCGCAGCTGTCGTGGTACCTCGACGCCTGGAACCAGGGGCTGGGCGAGTAATGGGGGTGCGCATCGTCGTCGACTCCGCGGCGGGAATCCCGGAGAGCATCGCGGAGCAGCTGGACATCACCGTCGTGCCGCTGCATGTCATGGAGGATGAGGGGGAGGGGGCGTCGACAAGCGGGCTCGGCGCGCTTGAGCTCGCGGCTGCCTACGCGCGCCAGCTCGAGCGCGGCGGGGATGCGGGGGTCGTGGCTCTGCACCTGTCGAAGAACCTCTCCTCGACGTGGTCGGCGGCGGTGTCCGCCTCGGCCGTCTTCCCCGGCACGGTGCGGGTGATCGACACCGACACCGCGGGCATGGCGCTGGGCGCGGCGGCGATGGCGGCAGGTTCGCTGGCGCGCGACGGCGCCAGCCTGGACGAGTGCGAGGAGATCGCGCAGCAGACCATCGCGCGCTCCGAAACGTGGCTCTACCTCAACCAGCTCGACGGGTTGCGCAAGAGCGGGCGCTTGTCGACAGGCACCGCGGTGCTCTCGGCGGCACTCCTCGCCACCAAGCCGATCCTGCGCCTCAACGGCGGGAAGCTGGAGCTCGCGGGCAAGACCCGCACCCAGACGAAGGCCTTTTCCAAGCTCACCGAGCTCGTGCTCGAGCGCGCCGGCGGCGAGCCCGTCTTTGCGGCGATCCAGCACGCCGGGGCGGAGGAGGCGGCCGAGTCCCTGGCGGAGACGTTGCGGCAGGTGCTCCCGGAAGACTCGAAGGTCATGGTCGAGCCGCTTGTCGACGTCCTCGCGGTCCACACCGGCCCCGGCGCGGTCGGCCTGTCGGTGGTCTTCTCCTCGGAGGTTGTGGACAGCCCCGCCGAGTAGGTGACGCGTCACCGCGGTTGTCCACAGGCTGTGGCGCCCGGCGTTTCCCTCTCCTTGCCGCGCCCTTAGTGTGTGGGGCATGAACGCGACGACGACCGTGGACCGCCTCAGGGAGCTCACCCGCCCGACGGGGGAGGAGGACGTGATGGACGTCCGGTACCCGCCCCCGCGGTTCACCGTGTCGCCCAAACAGGCGGCGGCGGTGGCCGGCGCGGTGCTCGCCGCGGTGGGCGCCTGGGCGGTGCTGCGCCCGGCACCGCAGGAGCTCGGGCCCGCGACCTGGGACACTGTGGCGGCCACAGCCTCCTCCGCGCCGGCTGCCCCGTCCTCGATCGTCGTCTCCGTCGTGGGGGAGGTGGACCGTCCGGGCCTGGCCACCCTGGAACCGGGGGCGCGGGTGGCGGACGCCCTGGCGGCGGCGGGCCCGCGGCCGGGAGCTGACCTCGTGGCGCTGAACCAGGCGCAGCCGCTCGCCGACGGCCAGCAGATCCACGTCGTGGCCCAGGGGGAGGCCCCGCCCGGCCCGCCCGCCGCCCCAGGTGAGACCGGCTCGGGCAACGCGGGGCTGGTGTCGCTCAACACGGCGACGGCGCAGGAGCTCACGGCGCTGCCCGGGGTGGGGGAGGCGACCGCCGCGGCGATCGTCGCCCACCGCGAGAAGAACGGGCCGTTCACCAGCGTGGACAAGCTCAACGACGTCAAGGGCATCGGCCCCGCCAAATTCGAGGCGCTCAAAGACCTGGTCACGGTGTAGTCCCCGTGCAGGAGCTGCGCCTCGTCCCCGCCGCCGCCGTGGTGTGGGCGGCGGCGCTGGCCGCGCTGCTGTACGCCCCCTGGGCGGGCCTCGCCCTGGCCTGCTCCGCGGGGGCCGCGCTGCTGGCGGCCCGCCAGGCGGGTCAGGCCGTGCTGGTGGCTGGGTTCGGCGCGGCGTCGGCGGCGGTGGTGTGGCTGCGGCTGCGCGCCGCCCGCGCGTGGGAGTTCCCCGGTGTGGCGCGCGGGCACCTCAGCGGGGAGCCGAAGGAACTGGACGGCGGAGGCGTCCTGCTGCGCCTCCTCGTGCCGGGCCACCCCGGCCCCGTGGCCGTGTTCGTGCGGGAGGCGCCCACCGGGGCAGTGCCGGGCGCGCTCGTGGAGGTGACGGGAACAGCGGCCGAGTCGCGCGCCCCGGGGACGGCGAAGGTGAGCATCAGCGGCCGGGTCGACGTGCTGGAGGGGCCGCGGGGTCTGGCGGGGGTGGCCCAGCACGTGCGCGAGACCTTCGCCGCGGCCGTCGGCGAGCACACAGGGGGCGGCGTGCGCGGGCTCATCCCGGGGATGGTGCTGGGGGACACCTCGCTGCAGGACAGGCAGGCCTCCCAGGCCTACGTCGACGCGGGGCTGTCGCACCTGAGTGCCGTGTCGGGCAGCAACGTCGCCATCGTCACCACCGCGGCGGTGTTGGCGGCCAGCGCCCTGCGGCTGGGCCTGCGGGCCCGGATCGCGGCTGCCGGTGTTGCGTTGCTGAGTTTCGCGGTGCTCGTGGGGCCCGAGCCGAGCGTGCTGCGCGCCTCAGTGACGGGCCTGGTGGCGCTCGTCGCGGTGCTGTCCTCCTCGATCTCGGAGCCGGTGCACGCGCTGTGCCTGTCCGTCATTGCGCTGGTCCTGGTGGACACCAACCTGGCGGTCAGCTACGGGTTCGCGCTGTCGGTGGCCGCGACGGCCGGGATCGTCGCGGTGAGCCCCGTGGTCTACCGGGGGCTCGCGCCGCTGAGGTGGCCCGACGTGCTCACCCGCGCCCTGTCTGTCGCCGTGGCGGCCGACCTCGCCACGATGCCGCTGGTCGCGCTCATGGCGGGCCGCGTCTCCCTGGTGTCCGTGGCGGCGAACATCCTCGTCGCACCCGTCGTCGCCCCGATCACCGTTCTCGGACTGATCGCCGTCGTGCTCTCGCTCGCGCCCGGCGGGCTGGAGGCGCTGCTGCTGTGGGTCATCGAGCCGCTCGCCTGGTGGGTCCACGCCGTGGCGATGACGCTGTCCGGGTGGTCCGGCGCGACGGTCCCGGCCGCGCCGCTGACAACCGCGGTGGCCTACGGCTGGATCGTGGCCGGGCTCGTGGCGCGCCGCCCGGGCGCCACGCTGGCCGCCGCGGTCTGCTTCGCGCTGGCCGCCGGGGTGGACCTGCGGCCGGGCAGGGAGGTCGACCCCACCGGCCTGCGCGCGCACGTGGTGCGCACGGAGGAGGAGGTGGAGCCCGTTCCCGCGGGTACCGAGCTGGTCGTGGTGCTCGAGGAGGGCCGGCCGCACGCCCGCCCCGTCCGGACACGCTCGGGCATCCCGGTGATCTTTCCGAACCGCGACCCACCCGCGCGCCTCTACCGCGACGGAGACAGGCTGATCGCGCGGGCGGGGCCGGACGGGTGAGAGACGATAAGATGGGCCGCATGCTCAACCCCGTCCACCTCGTGCTCGGCGAGGATGAATTCCTCGCCGAGCGGGCCACCCGCTCCATCATCGAGGGCGCCAGCCCCGCCGCCGAGCTGACCACGCTGCGCGCGGGCGACGTCACCGAGGGCGAGCTGATCATGGCCACCAGTCCCTCGCTGTTCGCGGAGGAACGCATCGCGGTGGTGGAAAACGCGGAGCTGGCGGGCAAGGAGCCGACGGAGCTGTTGCTGCAGGCTGCGGCGGACCCCGCGCCGGGCCTGACGCTGATCATCCGCCACACCGGCGGCGGGCGGCAGAAGTCGATGGTGCCGAAGTTCTCCAAGATCGCTGAGGTGCACCAGGTCGACCCGCTGCGCGACCGCGAGCGCCACACGTGGCTCACCAACGAGTTCCGCCGCCACGGCGTGCGCCCCACCCCCGACGTGGTGGCGGCGCTGCTCGAGTCGGTGGGCTCCGACCTGCGCGAGCTGGCGTCCGCGGTGGACCAGCTGGTGGCGGACACCGAGGGCGAGCTGACCGTGGCCAGCGTGCGCGCCTACTACTCGGGCGTGGCGGAGGTCTCCGGCTTCGACATCGCAGAGCAGGCCGTCACCGGCCGGGTGGACAAGGCGCTGGCGTCGACGCGACGCGCGCTGCAGCTGGGAATCAGCCCCGTGGCCATCGCGGCGGCACTGGCGATGAAGGTCGGTGACGTCGCCAGGCTGTACAACACCCGCGGCAACCCGAACCAGCTGGCCCGCAGCCTCGGCATGCACCCCTTCGCCGCCAAGAAGGCCATGCAGGTGGCGCGCAACTGGTCAGGGCAGGCCGTCAGCGAGGCCGTGATCATCATCGCCGACCTCGACGCGGCGGTGAAGGGGCAGGGCGGCGACGAGGAGTTCGCGCTCGAGGACGCGGTGCGTCGCATTGCTGAGCTGGCGCGTTAGGCCCGCGTGCTAGATTGTCTGACGTGAACGAGCACCTGCATAACCCGAACAACTCGGACAACACGAATCAGGACGCGCGCTCCGAGGACGTCCCCGTCGACGTCCAGGAGTTCGCCGCGAAGCTGTTCAACTTCGCCCGCGAGGGCGACGAGACGCTGCTGCAGTACGTGGACCAGGGCGTCGACGTCAACCTCGCCAACCAGGACGGCAACACCTTCCTCATGCTCGCGGCGTACGCCGGGCACGAGGCGCTGGTGCGCGGGCTGGTGGAGCGCGGAGCGGACGTCGACAAGCTCAATGCTCGCGGGCAGTCCCCGCTGGCCGGGGTGATCTTCAAGAAGGAGGACGCGATCGTCGACCTGCTTCTCAGCGCCGGGGCGGACCCGCGGGCGGGCCAACCCGACGCGATCGCCACTGCGCAGATGTTCGGCCGGGCGGACCTGGCAGAGAAGATGGGCGGGCAGTGATTTCACCCGGTGACCTCGCGGTCATCGTTGGGCTGAACCTGGTGGGGGCGGCGGCGCCGGGCCCGGATCTGATCCTGATCATGCGGATGGCCACCCGCTCGCGCCAGCACGCGTGGGCGGCGACCGCGGGGGTGCAGACCGGTGTGCTGCTGTGGGTGACGCTGACCGTGGCGGGCGCTGCCGCCGTGCTCACCGCCTACCCGGCGGCGCTCGCATTTGTGCAGATCGTCGGCGGGGCGTTCCTGGTCTGGATGGGGCAGGCGAGCGTGCGGCAGGGCTGGCACGACCGCAACGTGCCGCCGGTGGACATCGGCCAGGCGGCGGAGCGGCTCGGGTCGCTGCGCTCGAGCTACCTCAAGGGGCTGACCACGAACCTGGCGAACCCGAAGATCGTCATCGCCCTGTCCGCGATGATCGCCCCGCTGCTGCCCGCGCACCCGAGCCCGCTGACGGCCGGGGTGGTCATCCTCGCCCTGTGGCTGAGCTCCTTCGTGTTGTTCGGCATCCTCTCCCAGGTCGTCTCCACCGGGAGGGTGCGCCGCAGGCTCCTCGCCGCGGGCCCGCTCATCGACATCGCCTCGGGCCTGTTCTTCCTCGCCGTGGGCATCGTGTTCCTGGTCCGCGGGGCGCAGGGGCTCGGTTAGCCGACCCGCAGCAGGGGAGTGCTCATGCCCCCACGCTAGCGCGGTGTTAGGTTGTCGCCATGGAGAAACCAAGTGGCAGGGCCGGCTGGCAGTACGCGGCCCACGGGCTCGCGATCGTGCTGTTGGTCCTGGTCCCGCTGGGCCTCGCGTTCGCCCTCTCGCCGCAGGCCACGACGACCGCGGTGCTGGTCTTCCTTCCGGTGGCCTCGTTCGGGCTCGGGCTTTACGACGCCACAACGTTCCGCCCCACCTGGTCCTTCCCGGTCTGCGCGGGGGCGTACTTCTGGGTCTCCACGCTGATGTTCTACGATCCGGGCGCCTGGATCTACGCCCTCGGCGTCGCCGCGGTGTGCGGGCTGGGCGAGTTCGCGGCGGCGAGGCTGGGGGCGCGGTAGATGGAGACGTGGACGCTCACCCACCCGGAGCGGGGCTGCCTGACAGTCGAGCTGGGGTACGACGCCGAGTTCGCCGTCCTGGAAAGCGATTGGCCGCTCGAGCCCGGCGATGAGGAGATCACCCCGGTGGCGGGCGACGCGGGTCTCCGGCAGCGCCTCGAGGGTTTCGCCAAGAACCCGCCAAAGAGGCTGCAGGTGCGTGTCGATGACACAGTGGTCGCCAGGTACAAGGCGGTTTCCTCGGGGCGCATCCCTCTCGAGCGCCGGGCCTGGTCGCCCCGGATGCGTGACTCCCTGACCCCGGTGGACCGGCGCAACCCGCACTTGAGCATTCAGGCGACGGTGCTCGACGAGCTTCTCACGGTGGAGTACCGCGACGCCGACACTGTGGTCGAGCTCGAGCCGCCGGCGGGCAGCCGCGGGGCGCGGCGACACCAGGCGATGCGGGAAAGCCCGCTCAAGCGCGTGCTGTATCCGTTGGCCGCGGGCATGGGCAAGGCCGGCTGGGCGCTCGCCGTCCTCGTCCTCGGGCCCATGGTGGGCCGGCTGATCGAGGCGGTCATCGACTGGCTGCTGCAGTTCGTGCCCGACTGGGAGATCACCCTCCCCACCATCCACCTGCCTGTGCCGGAGCTGCCGGGCCTGCCCACGATCCACCTGCCGGTGCCGCGCATCCCCTGGCCGGACGTCGACCTCCCAGAGATCCCGGGGTGGGTGAAGCTGGCCGTCGAGTACCAGCGGCTGTGGGTGCCCATCCTCGTTGCGCTGGTCATCGGGGTGCTGGCCGTGCGCAACCACGGAAGGTCGGAGCGGCGGAAGCGCGAGTGGTCCCAGAAGGGGTGGGAGGGGCGTCGAAAAGCGCAAAGCCCGCCTCCCGGAGGGGAGACGGGCCGCGACGGCGGAACTTAGTCCATCTTGTTCAGGGCGCGAGCCATGCTCGACTTCTTGTTCGCCGCGTTGTTGCGGTGGAACACGCCCTTGGACACGGACTTGTCCAGCTTGCGCGAAGCGACGCGCAGCTGAGCCTCGGCGGCGGCCTTGTCGCCGGACTCGACGGCCTCACGGAACTTGCGGATCTCCGTGCGGACGGCGGAGCGGACGGACTTGTTGCGCAGGCGGCGCTTCTCGTTGGTGAGAACGCGCTTCTTCTGCTGCTTGATGTTTGCCATGTGTGTACACCTCTTGGTTTAGGTCGAATCTGAATGCGCAGTCGACCCGGGAGGGCGTCACGCGCCGGGCTTTGGAAGAACGCGGGCCCAAGGTCCTGCTCGCGTAGCACAGCGCACCCTGTCATTCCCGGATGCGGACAACCAATTTAGGGTAGCAACCCCGCACCCGCGGCACCAAACCGCTGGCGCTCAGACCCAGTCGAAGCGGTCGCGCAGGCGGTTGGCGATGCGCTCGAAGCGCCGCGGGGGGATGTAGGTGCCGCGGCGGTGCACCTCGGTCTCGGGGACCATGAGGGTCTTGTCCAGGCGCACCCAGCACGGGTCGCCGGTGTCCTCCCACTCGCCCGAGCCAATGCCCAGCCAGTGGTCCTCGTGGCGGTGCTTCTCGCGGGGGGAGATGAGCAGGCCGAGCACGTCGTGGTGCTCCCGCCCAATGACCACCAGGGAGCGCTCCTGCGGCGGGTCGGAGGGCACGGTGACCCACACGATCTCACCGGGCTCGGCCTGGCCGTCCATGTCGGGGGCGTAGTAGATGCTCCGCGCGACCTTGGCGGTCGGCTTGACCAGGAGGCGGGAGGCGATCTTTCGGGTGCGGTCGCGCGGGGAGCTGCCGAGGCGCTCGTTGAGCAGCGCGAGGCCCTGGTCGAGTGCGCTGGAGGGGTGGCGCTTCGACCGGCGGAGAAACATGAGGCGTCCTTGGGGTGAGGTGTTGTGCTTGGGTTCACATTACGAGCGCGCGGGGATCTTCTCAAGCGGTTGCGCGCCCTCCCGGTGATCCGTCGGCGTTTGTTTTGTTTGCCCACGTGAGACGGTAAAGTGAGCGGAACTATGGCTGCGCAGACGACGAATTTCGCGGAGCAGACGTTCACCGATCCGCAGCGGATCCGGAACTTCTGCATCATCGCCCACATCGACCACGGCAAATCGACCCTCGCCGACCGCATTCTCCAGCTGTCCAACGTGGTGAATGCGCGCGACATGCGCGACCAGTACCTCGACAACATGGACATCGAGCGCGAGCGCGGCATCACCATCAAGGCGCAGAACGTGCGCCTGCCGTGGACCCCGCAGTCGGGCGAGTTCGCGGGCGAGCCGACGATCCTGCAGATGATCGACACCCCGGGCCACGTCGACTTCTCCTACGAGGTCTCCCGCGCGCTCGAGGCCTGCGAGGGGGCGATCCTGCTCGTCGACGCCGCCCAGGGCATCGAGGCGCAGACCCTGGCGAACCTGTACATGGCGATCGACAAGGACCTGGAGATCATCCCGGTGCTCAACAAGATCGACCTGCCCGCGGCGGACCCGGAGAAGTACGCCCTCGAGATCGCCAACATCATCGGCTGCGAACCCGAGGACGTGCTGCGCGTGTCCGGCAAGACGGGCCAGGGCGTGCCCGAGCTGCTCGACCGCCTCGTCGAGCTCGTCCCCCCGCCGGCCTCCGAGCACGGCAAGGACGCCCCCGCCCGCGCGCTCATCTTCGACTCCGTCTACGACACCTACCGCGGCGTGGTCACCTACATCCGCATGATGGACGGCACGCTCACGCCGAACCAGCAGGTGCAGATGATGAACACCGGGGTGCGCCACGAGATCCTCGAGGTCGGCGTCGTCTCGCCCACCATGAAAAAGACCAAGGGGCTGGGCCCCGGCGAGGTGGGCTACCTGATCACGGGCGTGAAGGACGTGCGCGAGACGCGAGTGGGCGACACGGTCACGTGGGCGTCGAAAGGCGCGGAGGAGCCGCTCGCCGGCTTCGAGGATGTCAAGCCGATGGTCTACTCGGGTCTGTTCCCGGTCAGCCAGGAGGACTTCCCGGCGCTGCGCGAGTCGCTGGAAAAGCTCCAGCTTAACGACGCCTCGCTGACCTGGGAACCCGAAACCTCCGTCGCCCTGGGCTTCGGCTTCCGCTGCGGCTTCCTCGGGCTGCTCCACATGGAGATCACCCGCGATCGCCTCGAGCGCGAGTTCGACCTCGACCTCATCTCCACCGCCCCCTCCGTCACCTACCGCGTGGTCGCCGAGGACGGCTCCGAGCAGCTCGTGCACAACCCCTCCGACTGGCCGGGCGGCAAGCTGCAGGCGGTCTACGAGCCAGTGGTGAACATGACCATCATCGTGCCTCAGGAGTTCGTCGGCACCACGATGGAGCTGTGCCAGTCCAAGCGCGGCACGATGAAGAACATGGAGTACCTCTCCGAGGACCGCGTCGAGCTGCGCTACATCATGCCACTGGGCGAGATCATCTTCGACTTCTTCGACATGCTCAAGTCCCGCACGAAGGGCTACGCCTCGCTGAACTACGAGGAGGCCGGCGAGCAGGAGGGCGACCTGGTCAAGGTGGACATTCTGCTGCAGGGGGAGCCCGTCGACGCGTTTTCCGCGATCGTGCACAAGGACTCCGCCCAGTGGTACGGCAACAAGATGACCAAGAAGCTCAAGGAGCTCATCCCGCGCCAGCAGTTCGAGGTGCCCGTCCAGGCTGCGATCGGCTCGAAGATCATCGCCCGCGAGAACATCCGCGCCCTGCGCAAGGACGTGCTGTCCAAGTGCTACGGCGGCGACATCTCGCGCAAGCGCAAACTGCTGGAGAAGCAGAAGGCCGGCAAGAAGCGCATGAAGTCCATCGGCTCGGTCACCGTGCCGCAGGAGGCCTTTGTGGCGGCGCTGTCCACGGACGAGGAGTAGGGCGCCGTCAGGCGGGCAGGCCGAGCGAGGCCGCCAGGCGCTCGACCGCCCGCGTGAAAAACTCCTCCGGTTCCGAGAGGGTGTCCCTGCCGAGCTGCCCGAAGACCTCCGCGGAGATGAGGCCGATGAGGTGCGTCCACCCGTCGAGGGCGAGCTCGATGACTGCGAGGTCGAGGGCGGGGGCCCACTCGCGCTGGATCGCGGAGAGATCGCTGAGCAGCGCCCGGCTTGCCGACGGCTGCGGGGCGGAGGGGGAGGCTGCGGCGAGTTGCTCGATCATCATCCGCATGACGCGGGTGCCCTGGTCGATGGTGCGCTCCGGTGCGAAGTACCCCGCGATGGGCGAACCGTAGACGAGGGCCCAGCGCTGGGGGTGGGACAGCGCCCACCGGCGCATCGCCTGCGCCAGGGCGGCGAGGGAGCGGGGGTCCTCGTGCTGCACGGCGTCGGCGAGCTGCCTGAACGCGTCCTCGATGAGGAGGGTCAGCAGGTCGTCGCGGTTCTTGACGTACCTGTAGAGCGCCGAGGAGACGACTCCGAGCTCGCGCGCAACCGCCCGGAGGTTGACGGCCTCGGCCCCGCCGGCGTCGAGCTGGGCGAAGCCGAGGGAGAGGATGGAGCGCATCATCTTGGTGCGGGAGAGCTCGCGTGGGGAGGGCATACTCACAGCGTAGCGCAAAAAGTGAGCACTGCTCTTGCGAGGGCGGGCAGCCTCCCGTAGGCTCCACGCTGGACACAAAAAGTGAGCACTGCTCTCAAAGGGGGGAAGTAACGACGATGCCCATCAACGCCTTGGTAATCGGTGCGGGACCAGTGGGAAGGGCGACCGCCGCGCACCTCGCCTCGCTCGGGCACGAGGTGGCGGTCTTGACACGCTCGGGAACCCCGGTCGGCGACCTCCGCGCGCTGAACGGTGACGCGGGACGCGAGGAGGACCTGCGGCGGGCGCTGCGCGAGTTTCCCGCCACCCACATCATCAATTGCATGCACGCGCCCTACACGGAACGCCACTGGCGGGAGGCGCTTCTGCCAGCGGAGGGTGTCATCCTCCGGGAGGCGGCGCAGCGAGGACTCCACGTCACCTTTCCGGAGTCGGTCTACGCGTTCGGGAGCGCGGAGCGGGAGGTGAGCGGGGCAAGTGTTCCCGTCGCCCGGAGGGGCAAACCCGGCGTCCGGGCCGAGCTGCTCCGGCGGCGCGACCGCTCGGGGGCGACGACGTGCTCGGTTGTGGCCTCGGACTACTACGGGCCCGGCAGCGGGCCGGGGGCCGTGGCGCACGTGCTCGTCCTCGACAGGATCGCCGCGGGGCGGCGGCCCCTCGCTTTGTTCAGCAGAAACACTCCCCACGCCTACACGTACCTCCCCGACTTCGCCCGCGCGCTCGCCGAGGCGGCGGTCCACGGGGCGACGGGGATCGCCGTGACGCCGACGGCGCCGCCGGTTTCCCAGGCGGACTTCGCGCGGGAGGCAGCCGACGTTCTGGGGGTGGCGTTCAGGAGTCCGCTCGTGCTCGGCGGCGCGACGCTGAGGGCCGCGGGGTTGTTCGACCGCAACGTCGGCGGCATCGCCGAGATGAAGTGGTTGTGGACGACACCCCAGTCCCTCCGGGGCACGTTCGCGTGGGAGCCCACCGCCCTGGAGGAGGGGCTTCGCCGCGCGGTGGGCGGCTAGAGGCTCCTACGCCTTGCCCGGGGCGTCGTCAGGCGAGTGCGTCGGCGGCTCCCATCCGTCCTCCCACTGGCCGGTCTCGTAGTCGTAGCCGACGGGGTCGCCGTGCTCGTCGGTGCGGCGGTACCACTCGGTGAGGTCCTCGCTGGTGGAATCCACGCCGGCAACAATGCCCACCCCGGCGCCCTCGGGGGCGCGCTCCACTGCGATCTCGAAGTCGTCGCCGTATTCCTCTAGGCCGCGCACGACGGCGTCGCGCACCGCCGTGTCGGCGTAGGTGGTGCGGATGGCCACCGGGTCCGTCGTGAGGTCCTTGATGAACGAGACCATCAGCGCCACGATGACCAGCGAGAAGGGCATGGCGGTGAGGATGGTCAGGGACTGCAGGCCGGACAGCGCCGTCTCGCCCCCGGTGAGCAGCATGACCACGGCGATGCCCATCATGAGCACGCCCCAGAACGCCACGAGCAGCTTGTTCGGCTCGGGGTCGCCCTTGGAGGCCATGGTGCCCATGACCACGGAGGCGGAGTCGGCCGAGGTGATGAAGAAGATCGAGAGGATGACAACCACGAGCGCGGCCGTCACCCCGCTGAAAGGCAGCTGGTCGATCATGCTGAACAGCACCTGCTGGGGCGAGGCGGAGCCGTCGAAGCCGGGCAGACCGTCGCGGGCGAAGGTGATGGCGGTGCCGCCGAAAACGGTGAAGGCGAGGATGAGCAGCGCGGTCGGCACGATGATGGTCACCAGGGTGAATTCGCGGATCGTTCGGCCGCGAGAGATGCGGGCGATGAACATGCCCACGAAGGGCGCCCAGGCGATCCACCACGCCCAGTAGAAGGCCGTCCAGGCCGCCTGGAAGTCGAGGGTCTCCGGGCCCCATGACAGCGAGCGCGAGGACATGTCGAGGAACTTGTCCAGGTAGGACAGGGTGCCGGAGGGCAGCAGGTTGGTGAGGAAGAGCGTCGGGCCCGTGAGGAAGACGAACAGGATCGCCAAAAGCGTCAGGGTGATGTTCGTGTTGGACAGGATGCGGATGCCCTTGGACACGCCTGAGACGGCGGAGGTGATGAATCCGACGGTGAGCACCAGGATGATCCCCATGAGCAGGGGCATCGAGGGGGTGCGGCCGGAGAACGTGGAGATGCCCTCGCCGATCTGCAGGGTGGCGATGCCGAGGGAGGCGGCTGTGCCGAACAGGGTGGCCACGATGGCGAGGATGTCGATGATCCTGCCGATCGGCCCGTCGGTGCGCTTGAGCACCGGGGCGAACAGCGAGGACATGAGCGTCGTGCGGCCGCGCCGGTAGGACGAGTACGCCAGGGCGCCGCCGACCAGAGCGTAGAGCGCCCAGGGCGAGAAGCCCCAGTGGTAGTTCGACTGGGCCAGCGCCTGGTGCAGCGCCTGCTCGGTGTCCGGCTCCACGGTCAGCGGCGGCGGCGAGTGGTAGAAGGCGAGGGGCTCGGAGGGGCCGAAGAAGAAGATGCCCACGCCGATGCCGGCCGCGAACATCATGGCCACCCACGAGAACAGGGAGTACTCGGGTGTTTCGTCGTCCTTGCCCAGCTTGATGGTGCCGTACTGGGAAAACGCGATGGCGATCATGACGATCACGCAGACGATGAGGATGACGTTGAACAGCCAGCCGAAGTTGTGCAGGCCCCACTCCAGGGCCGCAGACGAGAAGGAGGCGACCGTGTCCGGGCTGGTCACACCCCAGATGACGAAGGCGATGATGAGCACCGCGTTGACCCCGAATACGAGCTTGTCCAGCCCGAACTTGTAGCGCAGCTCCTCGATGCTGATGCCCGGCACCAGGCCCGGGTGCATGTTGTCGGGGTAGAGGCCGATCGCGCGCCGCGCCCTCAGGTTGCGAGCCTTGTCTATCGCCTCATCGATCGCGCTGGGCGTGTCCTCGGACTGCGGTTCCTGCTCGCCAGCCACCTGGTTCCTCCTTCGTTTTCGATTTCTTTACAGTTAACCCCTTCGTGTGCGATTTGGCACATATGCGCATTCGCTCCTCGACGCTCCGCCGATGCCGATTCCGCGGAGGGGCACCGCCCAGAGAATGGCGGCGGTGAGGGCGACGGTCATGGCTATGTCGAAAAATGCAGAAGTGGGGGAGACGTCAAAGCGGCTGGGGTCGGCGATCCCCAGGCCGAGTCCCACAAAGGCGAAGAAGTTGCCGATCGCGTGCAAAGCGGTGGAGGCTTCGATACCCCCGGTGGCGTGGGTCAGGACGGCGGTGCACACGGCGAATACGAGGATGCCGGCGAGGCCGATCCAGTTGTAATCGTGGCCGATGACAAAGAACGGGACAGCGGCGCCGTAGGCGATGATCGGCGAGCGCACCCACGTCCCGACGATCTGGGGGATTGCCGCACGGAAGATTAGTTCTTCAGTGGCTGATTGGAGAGGGACGAGGAAAGCACACAGCGCGATGAACGCCAGACCCCGGCCGGTAACGGAGGGCGAGTCGTACGCGCCGGCGGCGGCGTGGATGAGGGTGGAGAAACTGTAACCCGCTACCGCGATCAGCGCGGGAGCGAGGGCGTGGCGCCAGCGGAAGCGACCGGAAACGCTCAGCAGTTCACTGGAATGGCGGCCGGAAATGCGGGCGGCGAGAAGCGGGGCCGCACATGTCATGGCCAGGGAAATCAGCATCAACACGTTGGCGTCAAGGTCGGTGCCCTCCAACTCCATGATGGTCTCGGGCAGGCCCAGCGCCACCCCCGTGAAGGCGAGCAGGAGCAGGGTGCCGAAGCTGAATGCGAGATAGAGAACCACCAAGACCACCAGCTCTACCGTCGCGCGCCACCGGGGGCGCTCAACGCGGTGGAAAGCGACGTCACCGTGGGACGGTCCCGGGACAGGCACGTCCGGCACGGAATGGGGGGTGGTGGTCAGCGACATGGGGCGGTTACCTTTGCGTGTGTGGTCGTCCCCGACCTCACAGTTGGGCCGGAGGGGTGCCGGGGTAGCACCCATACCCCAGTGTCTCGGGCCGGGGCGGGGCGCACATCGCCCCCGGGAACGATTTCTTTATCCTCCCCGGGGAGGATGTGCGCCGGTGGAGGCCTCCATAGACTCGGCTCCATGACGATGCAAAGGTGGCGGGTGGCGGGCATGGTCGCCCTGTGCGTCATTGCAGGCCTGGCGACGGGGATTGTCTTCACGGAGTTGGACAAGCAGGAATTCCCGGGGGCGACTGAGGAGGACGTGGGGACCCGTCTGGCTCAGATGCTTGCGGTTGCAGTAGTCGGGTGGCTCTGTCTGCCGAAGGCGCTGTGGCACGACCCGCGGGAAGCGCATACCGGGTTCCGTGGGACGCGGGGATCGTTCCTGGCTTCCCTTGTAGTTGTCTTGTCTTCCACCTCGTATTTTGCCGTGCCCGCGGGGGTTGTCGCGCTCATCTCGGTGTTCTCCCGGCGCTCGTGGCGCTGGAGCCTCGCGGCGGTGGTGTGCGTGGGCGTAAGCGGGCTTTCCGACGTCATTTTCAGCCCCCTGCCCGGGATGGGCGCACCCACAGTCGCGATGTGGGCCGTCGGCACGTTCTCGGTGGTGGCACTGACCGCGCTCATCGCCATGTTTCGCAGCAACGCCCGCGAGCAGCAGCTGCGCGAGGTGGCAGAGGCGCGCGAAGAAGCCCGGGTGGCCCGTGAGGCCGAGCGCAACAGGATCGCCCGCGATGTCCACGACTCTTTGTCCCACCGGCTCAGTCTCATCACTCTGCACGCCGGCGCGCTCGCGTCTCGCGACGATCTGCCGCGAGCCCGCGTCGCGGAAGCCAGCGAGCTCATCCGAGGCGAGGCGGAGGCGGCCGTGGAGGATTTGCGGCGCGTTCTGCGGGCTTTGGACGCCGGCGATCCAGCACCCCAGCTCGAGGAGCTGATCGCTTCCGCTGAAGCCGCCGGAACCCCGGTCACCGTCTCCGGGGACACCGACCTCGCCGCGGTGTCCCCGCAGGTGCGCACCGTGGTCGCGCGCGCCGTCCAGGAGGGTCTGACCAACGCGCGCAAGCACGCTCCCGGTGAGCCGGTGGATCTGCGCGTTGTCCCGGCACCCGACGGCATCACGGTGGAGATGAGCAACCCGGCGAAGGGAACCGGTGACGGGGCCGCAGGCCCGGGCCGCGGTTTGGCGGGCATGCGGCAGCGTGCCGAACAGGTGGGCGGTGCCCTCGACATCGTGCGCGCGAACGGGCAGTTCCGCTGGCGCATGCGCCTTGGCGCCGAGGAGGGGGCAGCGCGATGAGCGGTAGGGAACGCGTACGCGTCGCGCTTGTCGACGACGAGGCGCTCATGCGCAGCGGCATCCGCCTTGTCCTGGAGGGCGACCCGAGGATTGAGGTGGTCGTCGAGGCTGTCGACGGCAGGGAGGCGATCGAGGCCGTCGCGCTCGCCAACCCGGACGTGGTACTCATGGACATCCGCATGCCCGTCATGAACGGCATCGACGCGGTGCGAGCCCTGCGCTCCACGCCCGGGGCGGGGCACATCCCGGTGGTGATGCTCACCGCCTTCGACACCGACACCTACATTCTCGACGCTTTGCGCGCGGGCGCGGTGGGGTTCTTGCTCAAGTCGACTCCGCCCGCAGCTCTGATCGCGGCCGTCCACGCCGCTGTGGAGGGCCAACAGCTGCTCAGCTCCGACGTTCTCGCCTCGCTCGTGGCGCTCGCTGGTGAACCGGAGTCGGAAGCGGGGTCGTCGAGAAGCAAAAAGCTCGCGCAACTGAGCGAACGCGAGCGCGAGATCGCCGAGCTCGTGGCCGAGGGGGTCGGCAACTTGGAAATTGCCTCCCGGCTGTTCATCGCGCCGACAACAGTGAAAACGCACATGCGCCACATCATGGAAAAGCTCGGGGCCGAAAACCGGGTGCAGGTTGCCGTCGCGGTTCTGGAGGGCCGCTAGCGGCCCGCTACAGAGCGCGCTTCAGGTGCCCGGCCAGCTCCTGGACCTGCCCCGCGTCGAGCATGTCGTCGTTGTGCGCGCTGCAGTAGTCGAGGACGGCGTAGCCCGCGCGCTGGACGTCCACGTGGTCGGCCCAGACTGCGAGCGCGGCGTCGGGGTGGTTCACCGCCAGCGAGTTCGCCGCCTGGCGCTCGGACAAGAGCTCGTACTGCAGGTCGCGGCGTTCCTCCTTCGAGCCGGCGGGCGGGGTGACCAGCAGCGCGCCGAGGAGCGAACCCATCGCCTTGCGGCAGCGGATTTGCAGGCGGTAGTGGTGGCTGCGCTCCGCCCCCGGCCGCCACACCCAGAGGAACAGCGAGCCGAAGACCACAGAGATGACTACCTCGACCGTGCGGGCCGCGAAAACCTCGCCGAAGGGCTGGCTCATCGAGTCGCCCATGAGCAGGGCCAGCGGCGTGGTGCAGATGACGGTCAGCGCATAGTTGCGGGTGACGAAGAACTCGGCGCCGAACTGGCTGGCCGCCAGCGCCAGGAGGAGGCCGTAGCCGGAGACCCCGAAGTGGTGCACCACGCCGAACAGGAGGATGACCACGAAGCCGCCCGAGGCGATGAGGACGGTGGCGTTGTCGTGGCCCAGCGCCAGGGCGAGCGCGCCGGGCACCGTGACCGCGATGGCGGCGCGCAGCGCCCCCGGCAGCCGCGGCACGGACGGGTTGAAGCCCGTGAACAGCCGCCACGGGTCGGGCCGGGTCGGCAGGGGCTCCTCCGCGAGGGCGCGCCGGGCGCGTTCGTCGGGCATCGCGTGGGTCACGGGCAGCTCCTCAAGCACGAAAAAGCCGCTCCCGGCGGGGCCGGGGCGACGATACGGACAGGCGGTGGCCCTCACTGTACTCCCGCCCCGCCGTGTCGCCGCGGGGCGGGGCGATACCATCGGGGCATGAAGATTCAGCGCGACGGCTTCACCATCTACGCCCGCGTCCTCGGCGACGAGGGACGGGGCGCGGACGCACCGACACTGCTCTTTCTCCAGGGAGGCCCGGGCTTTCCCGCCCCGCGCGAGCGCTTCGAGTGGATCACCGAGGCGCTGAAGCGCTACCGGGTGGTGCTGCTCGACCAGCGCGGCACGGGCCGCTCCACCCGCATCGACAGGGCGGAGCCCTCGCTTATCGACGCCACCACCCTCGCCTCCCTCCGCGCCAGCGACATCGTCGCCGACGCCGAGGCGGTCCGCGCCGAGCTGGGCATCGAGCGCTGGGACGTCCTGGGCCAGTCTTTCGGTGGGTTCTGCCTGGCGCACTACCTTGCCGCGCACCCGGAGCGGGTGGGCAACGCGTTTTTCACCGGCGGCCTGCCCACCGTCACGCGCGGGGCGGACGAGGTCTACCGCGCGACCTTTGCCAAGCTCCGCGCGCGCCACGAGCTGTTCTACCGGGAGGTGCCCTGGGCCGAGAAGATGGTGCGGGAGGTGTGCCGCCACCTGGACAACTCGGAGGAGACGCTGCCCGCCGGGGAGCGCCTCAGCTCCCGTCGCTTCCGCACCATCGGCGCGAACCTGGGCCGGGAGGGCGGCTTCGACGCCCTCGCGGCGATGCTGGAGGAGCCCTTCCACCCGAGCGGGAGGCTGCGCACCGACTTCCTCGCGGAGGTGGGCGGGCAGGTGAGCTTCGAGGCCGCCCCGCTCTACGCCGCGATCCACGAGTCGATCTACGGCGGCACCGTGCCTGGGGCCACGGCGTGGTCGGCGCAGCGCGTCTCCGAAACTCTGGACGGCTTCGCCCCCGGGGCCACGCCCGACGACGCCGAGTTCTACCTCACCGGCGAGCACATCTTCCCCTTCCAGTTCGAGGAGGACCCGGCGCTCGTCCCGTTCCGCGACGCCGCGGAGGCGCTGGCGCGCAAGGACGACTGGGCCAACCTCTACGCGGGTCTGGGCCGCCGGGAGCGGACCTTCGCGGTGGTCTACACCGACGACATCTACGTCCCGCGCGAGCTCTCCCTGGAGACGGCCCAGCTGCTGGGCACCCGGGTGCACGAGACCGCCCGGTGGCAGCACGACGGGCTGCGCCGCCACGGCGCGGAGGTGATGAACGTGCTGCTCGGGGCGGCCGACGCCGCGTAGAATCACACGCCTGTCAGATCGGGTCTATGATGACAGGCATGCAGGCACCTTTTCCTCGCGAACAGGCAGAGCTCAGCGCCCACGAGGCGCGGGAGTTTGACCAGCTGACCAGTGTCTTCGAGCGCAACGAGGAGCACCTGCTCAACCCGGCGCTGATGTTCTACGTCACGCGGTAGGGCGCGGGGCGGAAACCTCCAGAGGGGTTACATGACCGACTCCAGAAGCGCCCTGGTGTACGGGTGGCGCGGGTCGGCCCAGACCTGCTCGGTCGCGCCGTACTCGACGATCTTCCCCTCGTGCATCACGGCGACGGTGGGGCACAGCTCGCGCACCACGGCGAGGTCGTGGGAGACGAACACGAGGGTGTTGCCCGCCACCACGTCGTCGATGAGCTCGAGCACCTGCGCACGCAGGGTGACGTCGAGGGCGGAGACGGGTTCGTCGGCAAGCATGATGGCGGGCCGGGGAGCGGCCGCGCGCGCGATGGAGATGCGCTGGCGCTGCCCGCCGGAGAACTCGCGGGGCAGCCGCTTGCCTACGCCCTCCAGGCCCACCCGGCCGAGCATCTCCTCGACCCGCTGCGGACCCACGCCCGTCTCGGCGATGGAGTCCGCCACCGCCATGCGCGGGTCCAGCGAGGAGTAGGGGTCCTGGAACACCATCTGCAGCGCGCCGTTGACGCGCACCGCGCCGTCATCGGGGGTGGACAGGCCCGCGATGACGCGCAGCAGCGAAGTCTTTCCTGAGCCCGAGCCGCCGACGACGCCGAGGCGCTCGCCCTCGCGGACCGTCAGGCTGACCGAGCGCAGCGCGGTGGTGCGCCCGCGGCGCAGGGTGACGCCGTCGAGCTCGATGACCGGCTCGCCGAGGGGTCGCGGGCGGGCGGGCTCGCCGGGGCGGGAGGCCGCGACGAGCGAGCGGGCGTAGTCGGAGTCGGGGGAGACGATGCGGCCGTCCTTGAACACCAGCGCGCGCTGCGTCATCCGGCGCACCACCGACAGGTCGTGGGAGATGAACAGCAGCCCCATCCCGCGAGCGGAGACGACGCGGTCGATGAGGTCGAGGATCTGGCGCTGCACGGCCACGTCGAGGGCGGTGGTCGGCTCGTCGCAGATGAGAACCTCCGGGTCCTGGGCCAGCGCCGCCGCGATGAGCACCCGCTGGCGCTGCCCGCCGGACAGCTCGTGCGGGTAGGCGTCGGGGCGGTCCACGCCCACCTCCGCGAGCAGGGCGCGGGCGCGCTCCCGGTCGCGCGAGACCTGGCGGCCCACCTTCCGCAGCGGGTCGAGCGCGCTCATCGGCTCCTGGAAGACCATGGCGACGCGGCGCCCGCGCACCCGGCGGCGCACGCGGTCCGGGGCGCCGACGAGTTCGGTGCCGTCGACGGTGACGGAACCGGACACGGGGAGGTCGTCGACAAGCCCCATGATCGACAGCGCCGTCATCGACTTGCCGGAGCCGGACTCGCCGATGATGCCCACCCGCTCCCCGCGGGCGACGGTGAGCGAGACGGAGTCGAGGATGCCGGGGATGGAGAGGTTGCTAACGACGATCACGGCCGCCCCCGATCAGGTTGAATCCGAGCACCGTGAGCGCGATGGCCAGGCCCGGCCACAGCGCCAGGTGCGGGGCGGTGGCGAGGTAGGGCTGGCTGGCCTGCAGCATCCTGCCCCAGGAGGCGTAGGGCGCGGGCGTGCCCAGACCGAGGAAGGACAGGCCCGCCTCGGCGAGGATGGCCAGCGCCAGCGCCACCGAGACCTGCACGACCACCAGCGGGGCGATGTTGGGCCACACGTGCCGCACGGCGATGCGCAGCGGCGGGACCCGGGAGACGCGGGCGGCCAGGATGTAGTCCTGCGCCATCACCCGCAGCGTGCCCACCCGGGCCACGCGCGCGAACCCGGGGATGCCGGCCAGCCCGATGGCGAGCACGACGACCCACGCGCTCGCGCCGAACACCGCGGTGAACACGATGGCCAGAAGCAGCGCCGGGAAGGCCAGGGCGAGGTCGTTGAGCCGCATGACCACCGCCTCGACGGCGCCGCGCCGCATCCCGGCCCAGACGCCGAGGGGCACGCCGGCCAGCGCGGACAGCGCCACCGCGCCGAGGGAGACGAGCAGCGTCACCCGCGCGCCCGCCATGACGCGGGAGAGCACGTCGCGGCCGAGCTGGTCGGTGCCCAACCAGTGCGCCGCGCTCGAGCCCTGCAGGCGCGCCG
Organism: Corynebacterium senegalense; assembly: GCF_900411315.1. Classification (GTDB taxonomy): domain Bacteria; phylum Actinomycetota; class Actinomycetes; order Mycobacteriales; family Mycobacteriaceae; genus Corynebacterium; species Corynebacterium senegalense. Next base: position 1,977,407 of record NZ_LS990887.1, read on the forward strand.
CGGGCTCGGCCTGGAGGGGGTCGTAGGGGGTCCACAGCGCCGAGACCAGCGCCACCAGCACCACCGCGGCCGCGATGCCGAGCCCGAACGCGCGCTGCCGGTTCACTGCGTCCTCCTCACCCGCGGGTCGATGACCGCGTAGAGCACGTCGACCACGAGGTTGACCGCCAGCGTGAACGCGACCAGCAGCATCATCACGGTCTGCACCGTGGTCAGATCGCGGTTGCCCACGGCGGTGAGCAGCATCGTGCCCAGGCCGGGGATGGTGAAGACGCGCTCGATGACCACCGCACCGACGATCAGGCTGGACAGCTGGATGCCGGTCACGGTGAGCACGGGCAGCGCCGCGTTCTTCAGGGCGCTGCCGAAGAGCACCTCGCTTATCGACGCCCCCTTTGCCCGCGCCGTACGAACGTAGTCCGCCCCCATCTCCTCGCGCACCGCCCCGCGCACGTAGCGCGTCAGGATCGCGGCCTGCACTAGGGTCAGGGCCGTGACCGGGAGCACGAGGTGGGCGGGGGAGCCCCAGCCGTTGGCGGGCAGCCAGCCGAGTCGCACAGAGAACACCGCGACGGCGAGGATGCCGACGAGGAAGCTGGGCACGACGATGCCGAGCTGGGTGAGCCCGTCGACCACCGCGGCGTCCGGCCGGCCCTCGCGCCGGGCGAGGTAGACGCCCACCGGCACGGCGATGGCCAGCGACAGGACCATGGCGGTCACGGTCAGGGTGAGCGAGACCCCGGCGCGCTGCAGCACCTGCGGGGTGATGTCGGTGGCGCTGGCCATCGACACGCCGAAGTCCCCGGTGAGCAGCCCGCCCATCCAGTCGATGTACTGGACGGCGAGCGGCCGGTCGGTGCCGAGCTTCGCGGCCAGCGCGGCGACGGCCTCCTCGGTGGCGCTCACGCCCAGCGCGATGCGCGCCGGGTCGCCCGGCACGGCCCGCAGCAGCACGAAGATGATGAGGCTGGCGGCGAGCAGCAGGGCGGCGAAGCGCGCCACGATGCGCGCGATGCGTGCGGTCACGGTGCCTCCTTGGTCACGCCCGCCAGGGGCAGCGAGTCGGTGACGACGTTCGGGTCGACCCCGCCGACGCCGGGGCCGAGCAGGACGATGTTCGGGGCGTTGACCAGGGTCAGCGCCGCCGCGTCGGCCATGATCTGGTCGACGGCCGCGCGCATGTTGCCCTCCTGGTCGCCGACCTCGGCGGCGGCGAGGAGTTCGCGGGCGCGCTGCGAGTCGTAGCCCAGGTAGTAGTCCGGGTTGCCGAAGAGCATCGGCACGTCGCGCGGCTCCACGTGGGCGACCAGGGAGGCCTGGTAGTCGTGGCCCTTGAGCACCTGGCTCAGCCACACCGCCGGGAACTCGACGGTCTGGAGGCGCACGTCGAATCCGACGTCGCGCAGCTGGGAGAAGATCAGCTCGGCGGCGGCCTGGGCGTACGGCAGGCTGGGCACAGTGATGGTGAGCTGCGGGGTGCGGCCGTCGAGAAGCTCGCGCGCCTTGGCGGGGTCGTAGGGGTAGTAGTCGCGGCCGGTGAACCAGGGGTCGGTGGGCGGGACGGGGGCGCCGCCGGTGTCGGCGGCCAGCCCGTTGTAGACCACCTGGTTGAGCGCGTCGCGGTCGATGGCGTGGGCGGCGGCGCGGCGCACGGTGGGGTCGTCGAAGGGCGCGGCGTTGTTGTTCATGCTGAACAGCACCTCGCCGTTGGTGGTGCCCACTTCGACGCCGACGCCCTCCGGCAGCGCGCCGATGAGCTCGGGGGCCTGCATGGCCCACACGACGTCGACGTCTCCGACGCGCAGCGCGTTGACGGCGGAGACGGAGTCGGAGAAGTAGCGGATCCGCGCGTCGCGCTCGGCGGGCCCGGCCCAGTAGTCGCCGCGGGCGCGAAACGAGATGAATTCGCCGGGGCTGAAGGTCTCGAGGGTGTAGGGCCCGGTGCCCAGCGGCGCGCTCGCGAGCGTGGCGACGCCCTCGGGGGTCATCATCGCGCCCGTGAGCGTGCCCATGGACCACAGCCAGCCTGTCGACGCCTCCTCCAGCGTCACCTTCAGCGTCCGCGCGTCGACCGCCTCGACGTCGCGCACCGGCTTCATCTGCGCCTTGAGCGCGTTGGTCCACTTCTCGCGCACGTAGTCGATGGAGAACTTCGCGTCCGCCGCGTCGAACACCTTGCCGTTGGAGAAGGTTACGTCGTCGCGCAGGTGGAAGACGTACTCGGTGCCGGCGTCGTTGATCTCCCAGCTCTCGGCGAGAAGGGGCTGGGGCGTGCCGGAGGCGTCGATGCGCACGAGCGTTTCGTAGACGTTGCCCATGAGCGCCTGGGGTGCGGCGGCGCCGGCGACGGTGGTGAAGTCGAGCCCCGCCGGCGGGGCGGAGGCTGCCACGACGAGCTCCTCGCGCTGCCCGTCCTGCGGGGAGGCGCCGCACCCCGCCAGCGTGCTCAGAGCGGCGGCCGCGGCGATGGCGCGGGCGGCGCTGCGGGAGGTCATGGGTTCATAGACTACACGGACGCCTTACCCGGCTCCCAGGCCTCCGCCAGGATTTCCATGCCGCGCAGCGACTCGTCGTGGCTGGCCGCCTGCAGGGAGATCATCAGCTCGTCGGCGCGGGCGTGGGCGGTGAACCACTCGAGGTACTCGGCGACCTGCCCGCCGGTGCCGCGGGCGGTGTAGCGCAGCATGTCGGTGATCTGGCGGCCCTGCGGGGACCCGACCACGGCGTCCAGTTGGGCGTCGTTGAGTACCTGCCCCCGGCGGCCGATGAGCGCGCGGACGCGGTTGCGGTGCACGATGCGCGTCTGCCGCTGCGCGTCCTCTGTGCTGTCGGCGGCGGTGACGTTGACCGCCGCGATGACGTAGGGCTCCGGGTAGCGCTCGGAGGGCTGGTAGTTCTCCCGGTAGTAGGAGGTGGCCTGCTCCAGGTGCTGCGGGGCGAAGTGGGAGGCGAACGAGTAGGGCAGGCCGAGCTGGGCGGCGAGCGAGGCGCCGAACATTGAGGAGCCCAGGATGTAGAGCGGGACGTTCGTGCCGCGGCCCGGGTAGGCGGACACGCCGGGGATGGGGGATTCGTCGGAGAGCCAGGCCTGCAGCTCGAGGACGTCGTCGGGGAAGCGCTCCGCGGAGCGCGGGTCGCGACGCAGCGCGCGGCCGAGGGTCTGCTGGTCCGTGCCGGGGGCGCGCCCGAGGCCGAGGTCGATGCGGTCCGGGTAGAGCTCCGCGAGCATGCCGAACTGCTCGGCGATGACGTAGGGGGAGTGGTTGGGCAGCATGACCCCGCCCGCGCCGAGCCGGATGGTGGAGGTGCGGGCCCCGATATGGGAGATGAGCACCGCCGGCGAGGAGGAGGCGATGGAGGCCATGTTGTGGTGCTCGGAGTACCAGACACGCGAAAACCCCAGCTCCTCCGCCTTCCGCGCGAGCGCCACGGAGCGTTCCATGGACTCGGCGGGGGATTCGCCGGGGTAGACGGTGCAGAAATCAAGAAGGGACAACGGTGTGGTCATGCGACCACGCTACGCCTCCCGCTCAGACGGTGCTCAGACGGTGCTCAAGCCGTGACGACCTCGCCGTCGACGGTCTCGTTGGTGCCGATCGCCATCGGGGTGCGCGGGCGCGCCAGGTCGATGGCCAGGCCGATGAGGAAGGCCACGCCGACGGGCAACGCCCAGCCGAGGCCGGCGTCCTGCAGCGGCGCCCACGTCACCAGCGGGCTCAGGGCGTCGGCGCCCCAGCCCAGGGAGATGAAGGTCTCGATGGCGGACCAGATGGTGGCGACCCAGATGGGCAGGAAGAACGCCCAGGTGAAGCGGGTGCGGGCGCGGAAGGCCGGCTCGATGAGGGTGACCAGGATCAGGGCGATGGCCGGCGGGTAGAGGAAGCCGATGACCGGGGCGGCGATCGACATGACGAACTCGAGGCCCTGGGTGGCAATCAGCGCGGAGGCCACGGCGAAGATGATCGCCCACGTCTTGTAGGAGCCGAAGAACTCGTCGGAGAAGTATTCGGCGGTGGCGGTGATGAGGCCGACGGCGGTGGTCATGCAGGCGAGCAGCACGATGAGAGAGAAGATGACCTGGCCGACCGTGCCCATGGTGAGGTTGGAGGCGTCGGCCAGCAGGGCGGCGCCGTTCTCGTACTGGGAGCCGTCGGGGATGACGCGGCCGATGGAGCCGAGGCCCAGGTAGATCAGGGCGAGCATGACTCCCGCGCCGACGCCGGCGAGGATGGTGCCGTTGACCACGGCCTTGCCCTCCGGGAAGCCGCGGAAGCGCAGGGTGGAGATGACCACGATGGAAAACGCCAGTGCCGCGATGGAGTCCATGGTGAGGTAGCCCTCGAGCAGGCCCGCGGTGAAGGGGCCGTCGCCGTACTGCTCCGCCGGGGTGGCCGGGGCGGCCTGCCACTTGAACAGGGACACGGAGATCATGACCACGAGGAGGATGACCAGCGCCGGGGTGAGAAACTTGCCCAGCTTCTCCATGATGGTGTTCGGGTTCCACGACAGCGCGAGCGCGATCCCGAAGAAGACGATGTTGAACACGGCGGAGGAGAACATGCCCTCCAGCCCGAACAGCGGGGTGATGGCGGTTTCGAAGGAGACCGCGCCGGTGCGGGGCAGGGCGTAGAACGCGCCGATGGAGAGGTAGGCGAGGACGGGGAAGACGATGCCGAAGATGGTGCCGGCGCGCTGCGCGAGGTTGCGCACGTTGGCGCCGGACAACGCGATGGCGATCACTGCGAGGACGGGCAGCAGGGCACCGGTGCCGAGGAAGCCGATAATGGCGGGCCAGAAGTTGTCGCCGGCCTGGACGGCGAGCATGGGCGGGAAGATGAGGTTGCCCGCCCCGAAGAACATCGAGAACAGGGCGAGCGCGGTGACGATGATCGCGGTGGTCGACGAGCCACCCTTGGTGGTAGGGGAGCCGGTGGTGGCGGTGGTGGAGCCCATGGAAACCCTCCTTGTTGGCGTGGAATTGCTTAACAGTACCCCGCGAGGAGAATAAATTTCCAATTTTTGGAACGCGAAGTTCCGCACAGTGGGACTGAGCCTGGGCTGTGTGGGCTAAAGAACCGCCGCGATCGCCTCCAGCGGAATCCGCACCCAGTCGGGCCGGTTGTTCGCCTCGTAAACCACCTCGTACGCGGCCTTGTCGGCCACATACGCAGCCAGGATCGGGTCCATCCCCACCCCGTAGCCAGCCAGCAGCTTCTCGACGCCCCACTTCTCCCACTCCCGGGACTTCCCGCCCACCGCGGCGGCGTAGCCGAAGGAGCGCACCATCCCGGCGACGTCGCGCAGCCGGTGGTCGGGGGCGCGCCGCTCGGCCAGCGGCCGGGCGGGCTCGCCCTCGAAGTCGATGAGGTACCACCGCTCGGGCGTCTTCAGCGTCTGTCCCAGGTGCAGGTCGCCGTGGATGCGTTGCACCTCGACGTCGCCGTCGGGGATGCGGGAGTAGAGCTCCCGCAGCCCGCCCTCGTGCTCGGCGAGCTGCGCGGCCCGGGGCACAAGGGCGTCCAGGTGGGCGTTGAGGCTCTCGCGCAGCCGCGCGCCGGGCACGGTCTCGCTTCCGAAGGCCGCCGCGAGCGCGTCGTGGACGGTGCGCACCGCCGCTCCCAGCTCCGCCGGGTCGCCGAGCCGGTCCGCGACAGCCAGGTCGAAGCCGTCCTCCCCGCCGCGGATCAGCTCCTGCTGCAGGGCGAGGGTGGCCCCGCCGCGCACCACGTGGCCGCGCACGCCCGCCACGTTCGGGCAGTCCGCGATTCCGGTGAGCAGCTCCACGTCGGGGTTGACGCCGTGCTCGAGGCGGCGGAACACCTTGAGTACCCACTCGTCGTCGACGATGAGGGACGTGTTGGACTGCTCCGCGCCCATCGCGCGGGCCGCCGTTCCGCCGACCGAGCCGCGGACCTCGCCGAAGCGGACCACGTGGTCCAGGTAGGCCTGCGCCCCGGCGGGGGTGGAGAGGGCGTCGGTGTCGGCGCCGGAGGTGGCGTCGACAAGCACCTGGTACTCGTCGGTTACCCCGCCGTGTGTGACCGCCAGGACCTGCCACTCGAAGCCCCCGGCCTCTTCACGCGCGACCACCTCGACGGCGTCGACGGGCTCCGACTTCGCGCCGTAGAAGCGCTCGGATGCGATGTTGAGCATTGCGCTGTCCCCCTTCTATCCGGAGATGTCGAACCAGAAGAAGCCGTGTGGGGTGAGGGTGACCAGCCACGGCAGCTCGCCGATGGCCGGGAACTCGATGCCTCCCGAGAGCTCGCGCGGCACCACCCCGCTGTACTGGCTCAGGTCCATCTCCACGGGCTGCGGGCGCGAACTCATGTTGTGCACGCACAGGATGCGCTCGTCCTCGTACTCGCGGATGAAGGCGAGCACCTGCGGGTTGTGGTGCGAGACGTTGGCGTAGGAGCCGCGGCCGAAGGCCTGGTACTGCTTGCGGATGTGCACCCGCTCGCGCACCCAGTGCAACAGCGAGTTGTCGCGGTTCATCTGCGACTCCACGTTCACGATGTGGTAGCCGTACTGGTCGTTGCGGATCGGCGGCAGGTAGAGGCGCTCGGGGTCGGCCTTGGAGAACCCGCCGTTGGCGTCGTTAGACCACTGCATCGGCGTGCGCACCCCGTCGCGGTCCGGCAGCCAGATGTTGTCGCCCATGCCGATCTCATCGCCGTAGTAGAGGAAGGGCGAGCCCGGCAGCGACAGAAGCAGCGCGTGGGCCAGCTCGAGGCGGTCGCGGTGCCCGCCGAGCAGCGGCGCCAGGCGGCGGCGGATTCCCACGTTGGCGCGCATGCGCGGGTCGAAGGCGTAGTTCTTGTACATGTAGTCGCGCTCCTCCTCCGTCACCATCTCGAGCGTCAGCTCGTCGTGGTTGCGCAGGAAGATGCCCCACTGGGCGGAGTCCGGGATGTCCGGGGTGTCGCGCAGGATGTCGATGATCGGCTGCGCGTTTTCCTGGTGGATGCCCATGAAGATGCGCGGCATGACGGGGAAGTGGAAGGCCATCTGGCACTCGTCGCCCTCGCCCTCACCGAAGTAGGCCACCACTTCGTCCGGCAGCTGGTTCGCCTCGGCGAGGAGGAAGCGGCCGGGGTACTCCTCGTCGAAAAGCGTGCGCACGCGCTTGATGAACTGGTGCGTCTCCGGCAGGTTCTCCGAGTTCGTGCCCTCGCGCTCGAAGAGGTAGGGGATCGCGTCGAGGCGGATGCCGTCCATGCCGAGGTCGAGCCAGAAACGGATGACGTCCAGGATCTCCTCCTGCACCGCCGGGTTGTCGTAGTTCAGGTCCGGCTGGTGGGAAAAGAAACGGTGCCAGAAGTACTGCTTGCGCACCGGATCGTAGGTCCAGTTGGACTCCTCGGTGTCGATGAAGATGATGCGCGCTTCGTTGTACTTCGTCGGGTCGTCCGTCCACACGTAGTAGTCGCCGTAGGGCCCCTCCGGGTCCTGGCGCGACTCGCGGAACCAGCCGTGCTGGTCGGAGGTGTGGTTGATGGGGAAGTCCGTGATGATGCGGATGCCCCGCTTGTGGGCCGAATCGATGAGGTTGACGAAGTCTTCCACCGTGCCGAACTCCGGCAGCACCTTGCGGAAATCGCGGATGTCGTAGCCGCCGTCCTTGAGCGGGGAGTCGTAGAACGGCGGCAGCCACAGGCAGTCCACGCCCAGCCACTGCAGGTAGTCGAGCTTCTCCTCGACGCCCTTCAGCGTGCCCGAGCCGGTGTCGTCCGGATCGTAGAAGGCGCGCACGAGGACCTCGTAGAAGACTGCGTCCTTGTACCACTCGGGGTCGGGGCGCTGCCACGGTTCCTCGACGGGGGCGGGGAGCTTGTAATCAGATGCCTGGGGCGTTTCTTCCATGTGGCCCTAGGGTAGCGGGAACCGGGGTTTCGGGCCGGGGCCCGCTTTCGCTACTCGACGGTTCGTCGTGGCGTCCTGGGGTTTTGCCGCGGCAAGTGCACATCGGTCGAGTGGGCCGACCCCTCTACTCCTCTTCGTCCTCGTCCTCGGCGCCCTCGACGTGGAACCCGAAGGCCTTCAACCGCTTGCGGTCCGCAGCGCTCGACGAGGCGGTGAGCTGCAGCAGCTCGGAGTAGATGCCGCCGGAGACGGCGAGCTCGGCCGGGGAGCCGATTTCGTCGATGCACCCGTCGCGAAGCGTGATGATGGTGTCCACGTCGGCGATGGTGGACAGGCGGTGGGCGATCATGATGGTGGTGCGCTCGCGCATGAGCTCGTCGAGCCCGGCCTGCACGGCGCGCTCGGACTTGGTGTCCAGCGCCGAAGTCGCCTCGTCGAGGATGAGGATCGGCGCGTCCTTGAGCATGGCGCGGGCGACGGCGATGCGCTGGCGCTGGCCGCCGGACAGGCGCAGCCCGCGCTCGCCGATGATGGTGTCGTAGCCCTCGGTGAACTTCAGGATGAACTCGTGGGCGTTGGCGCGCTTGGCCACCTCGACGACCTCTTCGAGTGTCGCACCGGGCCGGCCGTAGGCGATGTTTTCGTAGACCGTCCCAGAGAACAGGGCCGGCTCCTGGAACACCACGCCTGTCGACGCCCTGAGCTCCTCGACCCCCAGCTCCGCGACGTCGCGCCCGCACACGGTGAGGCGGCCGCTCTCGAGCGGGTAGAGGCCGAGCAGCAGGTTGACCACGGTGGACTTGCCGCCGCCGGACTCGCCGACGAGAGCGATCTTCTCGCCCTCCCGGGCGGTGAAGGAGACGTCGCGAAGCACGGGCTCGCCCGGGGTGTAGGCGAAGGTGACGTCGTCGAAGGCGATGACGGGCTCGCGGACGGGCAGCGCGGCGTGCTCCACCGGCGTCAGGGCGGGGGCGTCGCTGGCCTCGGTGGCGGCGACGAGCTGGCGGTTCGCGGTGGGCTCGACCGGCTCGTCCATGACGGTGAAGTAGTCGCGGGAGCCGGCGATGGCGCGCTGCGCGGCGTCGACGATCCAGCTCATCATGTGCACCGGCTGGCGGGCCATGGTGACCATCTGCAGCAGCATGACCATCTCGCCGATGGTGAGGTGGCCGTTCAGGGTGCGCAGGAAAAGGATGAGGTAGATACCCAGGAAGATCAGGGTCATGGCCACGCCGCGGAGGGTGTCCATGGAGTGCCACCAGCGCGACTGGGGGCGGGTGAGCTCCACGGTCCGGCCGTAGCGGGAGGCGAAGGCGTCGAGCTCGCGGACCTCGGCGACGAAGGACTTGGTCACCTTGACCTGGCCGACGACCTCGGCGAAGCGCCCGTTGGCGTGGTCGATCTCCCGGTTCTTGTCCTTCTCAAAGCCCTGCCAGCGCGACGAGGTCAGCGCGGTGAGCCAGGTGTAGAGCGGGAACAGGGCGGCCAGCAGCAGCGTCAGCGGCCAGTAGTAGTAGGCGGTGATGGCCAGGATCGCCGCGACCTGCAGCAGCATCGGCAGGAAATTGTTGGCAAAGGACTGGACGAACTGGGTGACGTTGGCGATGGAGCGGTCGAGGCGCGCGATGATCGTGCCGGTGACCTGGGCGTCGAAATAGCGCTGCGGGAGGGAGAGCAGCTTGGCGAAGTAGCGGGTGGACATGATCTGGCGCATCCGCGCGACCATGACGTCGCCGATGTAGCCCGCGGCGTTGCGCATCAGCGAGGCGCCCGCCTCGGCGCAGAACAGGCCGACAGCCAGCCAGACGAGGGTGCGGGTGGGCGGCGGGGTGGCGTCGTTAAGCGTGGCGACGATGGCGTCCGTCGCCTCCCGGATGATGAAGGGGGTGACCAGCCCGAGGCCCGCCACCGCGCTGGAGATGACAACGACCGCGAGGTAGAAGGGCCACAGGGCGGAGGCGCTGCGCAACACACGCATCAAAGGCTGCATAATTGCCCGATGCTAGTCGGGTTGTACAGTGGAGGAGAATTGTCGCGCCCGGGTGCGCGGCAGCCCCGACCCCGCCCGAACACGACAGACCTGGGAGTTTGCACGATGAGTTCACGCCCCGCCCGCCTCGCCGCCGCGGCCGCCGCACCGCTTCTGGCGCTGGCGCTCGCCTCCTGCGGGTCCGACGACGCGGCGACCCCCGGGGCTGCGACGGACATCGAGGTGACCACCCCGACCGCGGTGCCGGAGGAGGAGTTCGAGGTCAAGGACGTCGACGACGTGACCACCGACAAGATCGCGGGCCAGAAGGTCGACGACCCGGGCATGGACCTCGCCTACGTGTGGCAGGGCACGAGCTCCGCGCCGGGCGGCGGCACCGTGGTCGTGGTGGCGGTGACGAACAAGTCGGACGTGCCGATGCCCGCCGACGCGCTCGGCCAGCCGAACCTGACGTACACCTCCGGCGGCAACAACAAGGAAAGCGCCCGGCTGATGAGCGCCGAGGACGCGCAGATCAACCCGGTCGGCCTCGACATGCCGCTCGGCCCCGGGGCGACGGTGAACCTGAAGTACCCGTTCTCCGTGTCCATGACCAACTTGTGGGACGCGCAGTTCACCATCGGCAACGTCACCTTCGAAGGGAACCTGAACAACTGATGGCGCGCGAAGAGGTCGTCCTCCTCGGCCCCGCCCGCGAGCCCGTAGGCACGGCCGACAAGGCGACCGTCCACACCACCGACACGCCCCTCCACCTGGCGTTTTCCTGCTGGCTTCTCGACGCCAACGGGGCCCTCCTCATCACCCGCCGCGCCCTGTCGAAGAAGACGTGGCCGGGCGTGTGGACCAACTCGTTCTGCGGCCACCCCGCCCCCGGCGAGGAGATCCCGGCGGCGGTGCACCGCCGCGCCGCCGAGGAGATCGGGCTCGAGCCCTCGCTTCTCGACGACTTGCGCAGCGTCCTGCCCGACTTCTCCTACCGCGCCACCGACTCCAGCGGCGTGGTGGAAAACGAGTTCTGTCCCGTCTACGTCGGCCGCCTCGGCGTAACCGCCGACGAGGCGCGACTCGCGCCGAACCCCGCCGAGGTGGACTCCTGGGAGTGGGTCGACCCCTCCGCCCTGATCGCCGGGGCGCAGGCCACGCCGTTCGCGTTCTCGCCGTGGCTGGTCGAGGAGATCGCCGACCCGCGCCTGCGCGCCGTCTTGACCGCGCGGGGCTAAGCGGCGCGGGGCTGAACAGAGCAAACCTAACCGGCGAAGGCTCGGCGGACGTAGCCGAGCGGGTCCTCCACGACCGCGCAGCCCCCGCCGGCGATGTCGGCGCGCAGCACGCGGCGCCCGGGCCGGTACTCGGGCCAGCCCGGCTCCTCGCCGCGGCAGTAGCCCACCAGCCATTCGTTGAGGGCGGTGCCCGGGGTGAACAGCGGCGTCAGCTCGTCGGAGTGGTGCAAGGGGCGCCGCCCGGCGGTCAGCTCGGCCTGCCAGGTGCGCCCCGGAGCGCCCTCGGCGGCGGCGTCGACCCAGCGGCGGATGAGGCTGTCGCCGATGAGGCGGCCGCTGAGGTGGCCGGGGTCGAGGGCGCGGACGCCGTCGATGTAGGCGCGGTAGCGCGACAACGGCAGACCCATGCGCCTGCCCAATCCGCGCATCGCCAGCTCGCCCCAGCCGTGGCCGTCGGGGCCGGCCCCGGAGCGGTACATCTCCTCGCGCGTGGAGGTGAGCACGATGTCCACCTGCGCCAGCTCCGAGGGGTCGAGCGGGGCGGGACCGAGGGCCATGTCGGTGAAGTAGAGCGTGCGCAGGCGGCGGTAGCCGCGCTCCACCCGGGTCGGTGCGGCGTTGTTCAGCGCGGCGCGGGTCAGCGGCTTGCCCAGAGCGGCGCGCAGGACGGGTTTGCGCTGCTCGTAGGTCATGCGGGGAAAGGCGGGCGACATCGCCACGACTCGCCGGAACCCGCCGCGGAAGTGGTCGCGCCGGCACAGCCACAGCGCGAGCGCCGCGCCCGCTGATTGGCCCACAAGGGTGACGTTGGTGGGGTCGCCGCCGAAGGACTCGATGTTGCGCTGCACCCACTCCAGCGCGAGCTGGCAGTCGTGGGCGGCGCGGAAGTGAGAGGGGGCGTCGTCGGGGAAGCGGGCCAGGCCGGGCAGCTTCAGGCGGTAGCCCACCTGCACCTGGATCACGCCCTCGCGCGCGAAGCCGGCGGCGCCGGTGCGCGGGTCGGCGTGGGTGCCCTCCTCGAAGCGCCCGCCGTGGATGAACACCATGACCGGCAGGTCGGAGCCCGGGCGGGCCGAGGCGGGGGTGGTCAGCGACAGGGCTGTGGCCTCGGGGCGGGGTGAGGTGGCGTCGATAAGCTGGCCCGCGGGGGCGGGGAGCGCGTCGTTGAAGGCGGCCGAGATGCGCGAGTAGGGGATGGAGGAAAACCGCCGCACGCCCTCGTCCTCGCTGGCGAGGCCGACGACGGTGCCGGCGGGGCAGGAGACCTCCACCGTTTCGGGGCTGGGCTGGCTCATGCCGGACAAGTGTAACCGCGGGCCGAACGTAGGATGGTGACCCATGAGCACGAACCCCCTCCTCAGGCCCTCCCCGCTGCCCTACAACCTCCCGGACTTCGGCGCGATCCGCCTCGAGCACGTCGAGCCCGCGCTCGAGCAGGCGCTGTCCACCCACGCCGCGGAGATCGCCGCGATCCTCACGGAGGAGACCCCGACCTGGGAGAACACGGTCGAGGCGCTGGAGCTGGCGGGCGCGGACCTCGAGCGGGTCACCGCCTGGTTCTTCAACCTGCAGGGCACCGACGCCACAGAGGAGTTCGACGAGGTGGCCGACCGCATTGTGCCGAAGCTCTCCGCCCACGTCGACTCGATCTACCAGAACGCCGAGCTCTACCGCCGCCTGACGCAGGTGGAGGTGCCCGCGGACGAGGAGTCGCAGCGCCTGCACGAGCAGCTGCTGCGCAAGTTCGTCCGCCGCGGCGCCGAGCTCGACGCGCCCGGCAAGACCCGCCTGGTGGAGATCAACCAGCGCCTCAGCGAGCTCAGCGAGCGCTTCGGGCGCAACCTGCTCGCCGACACTCGCGCGCTGGCTGTCCGCCTCGAGCGCGGGGAGCTCGACGGGCTGAGCGAGAAGCAGATCGAGGCGTACCGGGACGCCGACGGCGGCTACGTCGTGCCCATCGAGCTGCCCACCACCCAGGCCCTGCAATCCGAGCTGACCAGCCCCGCGGCGCGGCGCAAGCTTTTCGACGCCTCCCGCGCCCGCGGCCGCGAGTCCAACGCCGCGCTGGTCACCGAGTCGGTGCGCCTGCGCCAGGAGCGGGCCAAGCTGCTCGGCTACGACACCCACGCCGATTACGTCATCGCCGAGGAGACTGCCGGCACCGCTGCGGCCGCCCGCCAGCTCATCGCCGACCTCGCCCCGGCCGCCGCGGCGAACGCCGCCGCCGAGCGCAAGCTGGCCGGCGAGCTCGCCGGCCACGAGGTCGACGGCGCCGACTGGCCCTACTGGCAGGCGCGCCGCCGCGCCGAGGAGCTCGGCGTGGACGAGGCGGAGCTGCGCAAGTACTTCCCCCTCGACCAGGTCCTGCGCGACGGCGTCTTCTACGCCGCGAACCTGCTCTACGGCATCACCGTCACCCCGCGCCGCGACCTGCGCGGCTACCGCGACGACGTCGACGTGTGGGAGGTCACGGAGGCCGACGGTACGGGCATCGGCCTGCTGCTCACCGACTACTCAGCGCGCCCCTCCAAGCGCGGCGGGGCGTGGATGAGCTCCTTTGTGGACCAGTCGCGCCTGGCCGGCACGAAGCCGGTGGTGGTCAACGTCATGTCGGTCACCTCCGACCTGCTCACCATCGACGAGGTCACCACCGTCTTCCACGAGTTCGGCCACGCCCTGCACGGCCTGCTTTCCGACGTCTCCTACCCGTCCCTCTCCGGCACCAACGTCCCCCGCGACTGGGTGGAGTTCCCCTCCCAGATCAACGAGAACTACGCCTTCGCCCCGGAGATCGTGCGCCACTACGCCCGCCACGTCGACACAGGGGAGGTCATCCCGGATGACCTGCTCGAGGCGGTGCGGGCGTCGCGCCAGTTCGGGCAGGGCTTCGACACCGCCGAGTACCTGGCGGCCTGCGCCATCGACCTGGCCTGGCACAGCCTGGGCGGCGAGGTGCCGGAGGACATCGACGCCTTCGAGCGCGAGACGCTGGCGGAGTACGGCCTCGACGTCGAGGGCCTCGAGCCGCGCTACCGCTCAACCTGGTTCAACCACATCTTCGCGGGCGGCTACTCAGCGGGCTACTACTCCTACCTGTGGGCCGAGGCCCTCGACGCCGACGGCTACCAGCTGATCGAGCGCGAGGGCATCAACCGGGACACGGGCCAGAAGTTCCGCGACGCCATCCTCAGCCGGGGCGCGGCCAGCGACTACGCCGCCGCCTACCGCGCCTTCCGCGGCCGTGACAAGGACACCCGCCCGCTGCTCGAGCGCCGCGGCCTCGCCGGGAGTGTGTGAGCCGTGCTCGACCTGTTCGGACTCAGCCCCTGGCTGCAGCTGCCCGTCGTGCTCGCGGTGGCGTTGCCCCTGGCCGGTGTGAGCGCGGCGCTGATCCTGCGGGCGGTCGACTGGTTCGCCCGGCTGTTCACGCGGAAGTAAGCTACTAAGCCATGGCGAACCCCGAAGAACTGCGCAAGCAAGACCAGAAGCTGCCGAAGGGGCAGAGGAGGTACCCGCAGTCCCGCGTGACGCAGGCGCTGTGGGTGATGATCGCCCTGGTCGTCGTCGCGGGCCTGGCCAGCCTGCTCTAGCTGGGCGCCTGGCCCTCGGCCTGTCCGGGGCGGCGCGAGGCCTGCGCGACGCGCCGGAACAGCTCCGTGCCGGGAAGGTCGTCGATGAGGACGACGCTGCCGGTGGCGTCGCCAAGCGGGATGCACCAGTTGGAGTACTGCGCCGAGTTCGTGCCCGGCTGGTTCTGGATGCGCGTGTCGCCCACCATGTCCACCAGGTTGGTGCAGGTCAGCGCCGAGGGCGTGCCAGCAATGAAGCGGGTCAGGCCGACGAGGAGGTCGTCGACCTGCTCCGGGGTGAACTCCACGGGGGTCTCGGCGTCGAGCACCATCGCCTCGGTGAAGTTCGTCCCCGCCAGCGAGGTGCCCTCGAAGGCCCCGGCGGCGCGGGCGGCGTCGAGCACGGCGGCGTGCCACGCCGCGTCGGAAGAGTTGAGCTCCTCCAGGGATTCCTCCACCAGGCCGAGATCAACGCGCAGCTTGTTGTGGGCGCCGTTGAGGTAGCCGGCCGTCGGGGGCAGGTCGTGGGTGCCCACCGAGGACACCGCCAGGTGGCGGTACTGGTTCTGCGGCAGCGGCACCCCGCCGGGCGGGGCGGACTCGAACCAGATGACGCTGGTGCCCAGCACCCCCTTGTCGCGCAGGGCGTCCTGCACCCCCGGCTCGAAGGTGCCCATGTCCTCGCCCACGACGACGGCGCCGGCGCGCTGCGCCTCCAGGGCGAGGACGCCGAGCATCGCCTCGTGGTCGTAGTTCATGTACGCGCCCTCGACGGGGGAACCGGTGCGGGGGATCCAGAACAGCCGGAACAGGCCCAGGATGTGGTCCACCCGCACCCCGCCGGAGTGGCGCAGGACGGTGCGCAGCAGGTCGCGCCACGGCCCGTAGCCGGACTCGGCCAGGGCGTGGGGGTTCCACGGCGGCTGGGACCAGTCCTGGCCCTGCTGGGTGAACTGGTCCGGCGGGGCGCCCACGGAGGCGTCGGCGACGAGGACGTCGCGAAGCGTGGAGGCGTCAGCCCCGCCCGGGTGGACGCCCACGGCGAGGTCGGTGACGATGCCGATGCGCATGCCCGCCGCCAGCGCCCGCTCCTGGGCAACGCGCCGCTGCTCGTCCGCGATGAACTGCAGCCACATGTAGAAGCGGGTCAGCTCGGTGAGGTCCTCCTCCTCGGCCTTGCGGTCGTGGCGGCCCGAGGCCGCGCCCTGCCCGGCCTCCGCCGCGCGCTCGGCGCACCAGCGGCCGAAGTCGCGCAGGCCCTCGCCCTCGTCGGCGATGAAGGTCTCGAAGTAGCCGCGTCGGGTGTCGTCGGCCTCCGCGATGTAGAACAACTCGCGCAGCACGTCGAGCTTGACCTTGTAGATGAGGTTGCGGTTCAGCGGCTCCGGGTCGCGGTTGGCGGCCTTGAGCGGGCCGGCGATCTCGGCTATTTCGCCCTTCACCTCGCTGCCGAGGGCTGCCCACTCCGGCACCTGCTCCACCGCGATGTAGAGGGGGTTGACGAAGCGCCGCGAGCTCGGCAGGTAGGGCGAGTCCTCGATAGGCGGGACCGGCTCGGCGGCGTGGACCGGGTTGATCAGCAGGTAGTCGGCGCCCTCGGCGGCGACCGTCTCGGCCAGCAATGCCAGGTCGGCGAAGTCGCCGATGCCCCAGGAGTGGGTGGAGCGCGCGGAGTAGAGCTGGGCCATCACGCCCCAGGCGGGCTCGCGGATGAACTCCTGGTTCGTCTCCAGGGTGTTCGGCACGACGATGAGCGTGCAGGTCTCCTCGAGGTCGTCGGATTCGAGGTGCAGCGTGTGCCAGCCGAGCGGCAGGTCGCCGGGGACGTGGAAGGTGGCCTCGCCCCAGGCCACCCCGTCGACGGTGGCGGGCGGCGCCCAGTTCTCGTCTTGGTAGGCGTCGCGCGGGGTGCCGTCCTCGAGGGTGATCCACACGTGGGCGGGGTGGCCGTCGTGGACGTGGACGTTGAAGTGCTTCTCCTGGCCCTCCACGGCGACGACGCAGGGCGGCAGCGGGGAGGTGGCCCACTGCTCACGGCGCCGGGTGAGGTAGAAGTCGAGCTCCTCGTCGGTGGGCTCGTCGCCGAGCGGCAGGCCGAGCGCCTGCAGAAGCTTGAGGTAGGAGGAGTGCGGCGGCTCCGTCAGCAGCCCGTTCGAGGCCCGGTAGCTCAGGCCGAAGCCGTAGGAGGTGGCCAGGGTTTTCAGCAGTTCCGCGTTCGTCACAAGAGGCCATTGTGCCAAAGATGGCGGCAAGCGGCCCGCCGCCGGGAAAGTGAGAGTAACGTACACCACATGGTTTCCGAGATCTACACCACACCGGCGGAGTTCACCCTGACCGAGAAGGACACCTGCGTGTCCCAGCTGATCCAGCTGTGCACCGAGAACCCCCACCTCGTGCTCTTCTCCCGACCCCAGAACTACTACTGGGTCAACGTCAGCGCCGGGGAGTTCCTCCAGGAGGTCTACGCGGTGGCCCGCGGCCTGGTGGCCAACGGACTCGAGGTCGGCGACCGCGTCGCGCTTCTGTCCAACACGCGCTACGAGTGGCAGCTCGCGGACTTCGCCATCTGGGTCGCCGGCGGCGTCACCGTGCCCGTCTACCCGTCGAGCTCGCCGCACCAGATCCAGTGGATCCTCGAGAACTCGGGCGCGGAGCTCGCGATCGTGGAGAACGTGGACAACACCAAGGACATGTCGAACTTCCTGCTGCAGGAGGACGGCACCCCGCGCCTGGCCGGCTCGACCTCGCGCCTGCGCAAGATCTACGAGATCAACTCCGGGGGGCTGACCAAGCTGCGCGGCGAGGGCAAGAACACGGAGCAGTCGCTTGTCGACGCCCGCGCGGCCGCCCTCACCCACGACAACCTCGCCTCGATCGTCTACACCTCGGGCACCACCGGCCGCCCCAAGGGTGTCGAGTTGACCCACGGCAACTGGGTTTACGAGACCCGCGCCCTGGCCACCAACCCGATCGGCGAGGTGGCCCGCCCCGGCAAGCGCGTGGTGACCTTCCTGCCGCTGGCGCACGTTCTGCAGCGCGCGGTGGCCATCGCGCTGACCACCCACGGCGCCACCCAGACGCACTGGCCGGACGCCTCGACCATCGCGGTGGAGCTGCAGCGCGCCCAGCCGAACATGGTGCTCGGCGTGCCGCGCGTGTTCGAGAAGGTGCGCAACGCGGCGTACAACAAGGCGGCGGACGGCTCGGCCGTCGGCAAGCGTGTGTTCCTCGAGGCGGAGAAGGCCGCGATCGAGTACTCGAAGGCGATGGACACCGACAAGGGCCCCTCGCGCGCCCAGAAGGCGGCGCACCGCGTCTTCGACCGCCTCGTCTACCGCAAGCTGAAGGACGCCATCGGCGGCGGCGTGGAATACGGCATCACCGGCGGTTCCGCGATGAGCCCCGAGCTCAGCCACTTCTTCCGCGGCATGGGCATCCCCATCTACGAGGGCTACGGGTTGACCGAGACGACCGCCGCAGCCTGCGTGAACAACAAGGTGGAGCAGCGCATCGGCACCGTCGGGCGCCCGGTGGACTCCTACGAGGTGCGCATCAACGACGACGGCGAGATCGAGTTCCGCGGCCCCGGCGTCTTCCGCGCCTACTGGAACAACCCGGAGGCCACCGAGCAAACCCTGCGCGACGGCTGGTTCAACACCGGCGACCTGGGCGAGGTGGACAGCGAGGGCTACGTGCGGATCACGGGGCGCAAGAAGGACCTCATCGTCACCGCCGGTGGCAAGAACGTCTCGCCCGGCCCGCTGGAGGAGATCATCCGCCAGGACCCGCTGGTGTCCAACGCGCTCGTCGTCGGCGACGGTAAGCCCTTCATCGGCCTGCTGGTCACCCTCGACGCCGACGAGCTGGAGCGGTGGAAGACCCAGCGCAACATCCCCGAGTCGACCTCGCTGAAGGAGATGTCGCAGAACCCGCAGCTGCGCGCCGAGATCCAGGACGCGATCAACGTGGCGAACGCGACGGTGAGCCACGCGGAGGCGATCAAGAAGTTCCGCATCCTCGACCGCGACCTGAGCGAGCAGGACGACGAGATGACCCCGACGCTCAAGGTCAAGCGCAACGTCGTGTTCCAGCGCTTCGCGGAGGATATCGACGCGCTGTATCTGCGCTAGGGTCTGCCCCGGGGAGGTTCCTTCCCGGGGGCCGCGGGGCCGCTTCGGCGCGCCGCGCGCCCCGGGCGGGCCACGTGCCCTAACATCTTTCCCAGTTTCCCGGCGTGTTCCCAGACGCCGGTCAGATTTCCGTAAAGGGGGCTTGACGTGCACAAAACCGCGGCGTTGCTGCGCCACCGTGAGCTCACCCAGGAGATCTACAACATCGGCGACGAGGTCGCGGAGTACATCGAGCACATCGCGGAGGCGATCGCCGACTACGACGGCGAGCTCACCGACGACTGCCTGGCCGAGTTCGCCGAGATCGTCGACGACGCCCGCCAGGACGCGCGCCGCGTCGTCGGCGAGCTGATCGGGCTGCGCCAGGCGCTGACCACGGGGATGCGCGCCGGCGCCCTGTCCGCCAGCGCCAGCCCCGAGGAGAAGGTCCCGGAACCCGACGTCCTCGACGGCGCCAGCCTGGAGGACATCTACCCCCTCAAGGCCCCCTTCTCGGTGCGCACTATGCACGACGCGCTGACGGGGCGCACCGACCTGGCGGTCCAGCACCTCACCGAGGTCGTCGACTTCACCCTCGAGCAGACGGACATGGTGGCCCGCGAGCTCGGCGCCGTGAGCCTGCCGCACCTCTACGCGCGCGTCGGCGAGCTCGTCGAGGCCGCCGTGGAGGGCTGGATGGAGACGGTGTGCGTCGACCACCCGGCGTTCACCCGCACGATGCGCGGGTCGAACCCGCCCGCCTTCCTGGCGGAGCGGGCGCGTATCGACGCCATCGTGGCGAAGGTCGCGGCGAAGCGCTCGCGCCGCGGGGCTTAAGGTCCGCCGAGAGGGCGTTTGTCGTAGCGGGTCGCCAGGCCTCGCGGGTGCCAAAGTTTGTTTTCAGGCCGCTTCGGGGGAGCGTTTGCCCAGGTGGGGCGGCGAGCTCGTGAAAGTTTGGCACTGGGGCCCCAAATTCAATCGGCGGGGCGGGGCGACAGGCCTCCCCAGTGACAGATTTGGGCCTCGCGCCGCCAATGTTGTCACTTCGCCCTGGTAGGGCGGCGAGCTTCCGAAACTCTGGCACTGCCCGGTGTCAAAGTTTGCCTTTTGGCCGCTGCGGGGGAGCGTTTGCCCAGTTGGGGCGGTGGGCTCGGGAAAGTTTGGCACTGGCCGGTGCCAAAGTTTGCGTTTGGGACGGAGTGGGGAAGCGTTTGCCCAGGTGGGGCAGCGGGTTCGGAAAAGATTGGCACTGGGTCCGTGAACCTCAATCGGCGGGGCGGGCCGCGGGCATTCCCAGTGACAGATTTGGGCCTCGCGCCGCCAATGTTGTCACTTTGCCCAGGTGGGGCAGAGAGCGCCCGAAACTTTGGCACTGCCTGGTGCCAAAGTTTGCCTTTGGGCCGCCGCGGGGGAGCGTTTGCCCAGGTCGGGCCGCGAGCCCCCAAAAATGTGGCACCGGGTCCCAAAGGTCCCCCGGCGGGGCGCACACCAAACATCCCCTAGGATCCTCGGGTATGGCATTCGGCGTCTACATCCACGTCCCGTTCTGCGCGACGCGCTGCGGCTACTGCGACTTCAACACCTACACGCCCAGCGAGACAACGAGCTCCTACGACGCCTACCTGGCCTCGCTCGAGCGTGAGCTGGAGCTGGCCCACACCCGACCGGCGGACACGGTGTTCATCGGCGGCGGCACGCCCTCGCTGCTCGGGGCGGAGGGCCTCGGCCGGGTCCTGGACATGGTGCGCGAGCACGTTGGGCTCAACCCGGGCGCGGAGGTGACCACGGAGTCCAACCCCGAGTCCACCAGCCCGGCCTACTTCGATGGCCTGCTCGAGGCCGGGTTCACCCGGGTCTCGCTGGGCATGCAGTCGGCATCGACGCCGGTGCTGCGGGTGCTGGACCGCCGGCACACCCCGGGCCGCGCCGTGGCCGCCGCGAAGGAGGCCCTGGCCGCGGGCTTTGAGCACGTCAACCTGGACATGATCTACGGCACCCCCACCGAGACGGACGACGACGTCCGCGCCACCCTCGACGCCATCCTCGCCGCGGGCGTCGACCACGTCTCGGCCTACTCGCTCATCGTGGAGGACGGGACGGCCATGGCCCGCAAGATCCGCCGCGGGGAGCTGCCCGCCCCCAGCGAGGACGCCTACGCGGACCGCTACGAGCTGATCGCCGACACCCTCGAGGGCGCCGGCTACGACTGGTACGAGGTGTCCAACTGGGCGAAGACCGGCGGGGAGTGCCGCCACAACCTTCTCTACTGGACGGGCGGGCAGTGGTGGGGCGCGGGCCCCGGCGCCCACGGCTTCGTCGACGGGGAGCGCTTCGTCAACGTCAAGCGCCCCGAGCGCTACAACGACATGCTCGCCGCCGGGGAGCTGCCGGTCGCCGGGCGGGAGGAGATCGGGGCGGAGGAGCGCCACTTCGAGGACATCATGCTGGGCCTGCGCCTGCGTCGCGGTGTGCCGCGCGAGTGGATTGCCCCGGGGGCGTGGGGGGTCGTCGACAAGCATGCGCGTGCGGGGCTGCTCACGGTGGGGGAGCGGGTGGCGGTGACCGACCGCGGGAGGCTGCTCGCGGACGGGATCATCACCGATATTCTCGCGGCCGAGTAGCCGCGGGTAGGATTGTCTGGCAGTCGAGGAAGGAGAGTGCCAGATGAGTGCAGCGGACGAGCGCAGGCAGGCCGTGCTGCGCGCCATCGTCGCAGACTACATCGCCCTGCACGAACCCGTCGGCTCGAAGGCGCTGGTCGAGCGCCACGCCATCCCCGTCAGCTCCGCCACAATCCGCAACGACATGGCGGTGCTGGAGAAGCAGGGCTTCATCGCGCAGCCCCACTCGAGCTCGGGCAGGGTCCCCACGGAGAAAGGCTACCGCGCCTTCGTGGACGCGCTTCACGACGTCAAACCCCTGTCCACCCCCGAGCGCCACGCGATCCTGGACTTCCTCGAAAACGGCGTGAACCTCGAGGACGTGCTGCGCCGCTCCGTGCAGCTGCTGGCCCGGGTGACCAACCAGGCGGCGGTGGTGCAGCTGCCCACCCTCGACGTGACCCGCGTGAAGCACTGCGAGGTGGTGGCGCTGGCCCCCACCCGGCTTTTGCTCGTGCTCATCACGGATTCCGGCCGGGTGGACCAGCGCAACGTGGAACTCGCCGCCGCCCTCGGCGAGGAGGAGGTGCACCTGCTGCGCGACACCCTCAACGCGGTGCTGGTGGGCAAGACGATGGCGGACGCCTCATCCTCGCTCGCCACCCTGGCCTCGGCGGCGCCGCCGGTGATCGCGGAGGCGGTGGAGCGGGCGACCGCGGTGCTCATCGACACGCTCGTAGACACCCCCTCGGACCGCCTGCTCATCGCGGGGGCGGCGAACCTGACGCAGGCCGCGGGGATCTCCGGCGACCTGCAGGACGTGATCAGCGCACTGGAGGAGCAGGTGGTGGTGCTCAAGCTGCTGGCCAACGCGCAGGAGCTCGAGCGGGTCTCCGTGCGCATCGGCCGGGAGAACGAGGACGAGGAATTTTCCCGCGCCTCGATTGTTACTACAGCGTACGGCTCCGGCGGCGCGGCGCTCGGCGGGCTGGGAGTGGTGGGTCCGACCTACATGGACTACCCCGGTACGATTCAGAAGGTTGCCACCGTCGCGCGCTACATCAGCCGCGTGCTGAGGGGCGAATAGAAGACTTACTGCGAAAGGTTTGAAACGAACAGTGGCTCGTGACTACTACGGCATCCTCGGCGTCGACCGCGAGGCAACCGAGCAGGAGATTAAGAAGGCCTACCGCAAGCTGGCCCGCAAGTACCACCCGGACGTGAACCCCTCCGAGGAGGCCGCGGAGAAGTTCGCGGAGATCTCCCTGGCCCAGGAGGTCCTCCTCGACCCGTCGAAGCGGCGCATCGTCGACCGCGGCGGCGACCCGATGGAGCAGGGCGGCGGCGCCGGCGCCCAGGGAGGCTTCGGCGGTTTCGGAGACATCTTCGAGGCCTTCTTCGGCGGCGCCGGCGGGGCGGGCCGCGAGCCGCGCTCGCGCGTGCAGCCGGGCAACGACGCCCTCCTGCGCACCGCGATTACCTTGGAGGAGGCCTTCGCCGGGGTGAAGAAGGAGGTCACGGTGGACACCGCCGTGCTGTGCGACAAGTGCCAGGGCACCGGCTCCGAGTCCCAGTCCGCGCCGGTGACCTGCGACCACTGCCGCGGCACCGGCTCCGTCCAGGAGGTGCAGCAGTCCTTCCTGGGCAACGTGATGACCACCCGCGACTGCCCCAAGTGCCGCGGCTTCGGCGAGATCATCCAGGACCCCTGCCGCCAGTGCGCCGGCGACGGCCGGGTGCGCGCCACGCGCGACCTCACCGTGAACATCCCGGCGGGCATCTCCTCCGGCATGCGCATCCGCATGGCGGGCCAGGGCGAGGTGGGCCACGGCGGCGGCCCGGCGGGCGACCTCTACGTGGAGGTGCAGACCGAACCCCACCCCGTCTTCGTGCGCGAGGGCGACGACCTGCACCTGCGCGTCACCGTCCCGATGTACGACGCAGCGCTGGGCACCTCCCTGCAGGTGGACAACCTGGCGGGCGGGCAGACCGAGGTGGAGATCCCCGCCGGCACGCAGCCCGACGAGCGCATCGTCTTCGCCGGCGAGGGCATGCCCCGCCTGCGCGCCCAGGGAGCGGGAGACATGATCGCCCACGTCCGCGTGGCCGTGCCCACCGAGCTGAGCCGCGAGGAGCGCGAGCGCCTCGAGGCGCTGCGCGACGGCCACGCCGGATCGCCCGCCGTAGACTCCGAGCACGCCGGCCGGGACGAGAACTTCTTCTCCCGCGTGCGCGACCGCTTCCGCCGATGAGCCTGCCGTACTTCTACAGCCCCGACCCCGCCTCGGGCCGCCTTGACGGGGCGGAGGGGCGCCACGCCGTCACCGTCAAGCGCATCACGCCGGGCGAGACCGTGGTGCTCACCGACGGCCGCGGCACCGCCGCCACCGTCTGCGTCAGCGACGTCCGCGGCAAGGACACACTCACGGGCGAGGTGCTCGACGTGGAGACGGTGCCGGCCCCGAGCCCGCGCGTGACCGTCGTGCAGGCGATCCCGAAGGGCGAGCGCGCCGAGTTGGCCGTGGACCTCGCCGTGCAGGGCGGGGCGGACGCCATCGTGCCCTGGATCTCCCACCGCACCGTCTCCCGTTGGCCCGCCGCGAAGCAGGCCAAGCAGGTGGAGAAGTGGCGCGCCGCGGCGCTGGCGGCGGCGAAGCAGTCGCGCCGGGCCTGGGTGCCCGAGGTCTCCGAGCCCGTCACCACCAACCAGCTGCCCGCGCTGCTGCAGGGCAGGCAGGTGCTCGTCCTCCACGAGGACGCGGCGGTGTCGCTGCGCACCGTGGAGTTCGCCCCGGAGGTGGCCCTGGTGGTCGGCCCGGAGGGCGGAATCGGCCCCGAGGAGCTGGAGCTCATCGGCGGCACCGCCGTGCGGCTCGGGCCCGAGGTGCTGCGCACCGCCACGGCCGCCCTCTCGGCTCTCAGCGCCATCGGCGCGCTGACGCAGCGCTGGTAGGGTGAGGGATCATGGAAGAACTGCTGACGCGCAAGGTCGACCTCGATTCGGCCTACGCCCAAGCCGTCCTCGGCATCAACGATGACAACCTGCGCGTTCTCAACCAGCAGCTCGGCGCCCAGCTGCACGCCCGCGGCACGAGGGTGACCATTCGCGGCGAGGCGGCGGCCGTCGCCCACGCGACCCGCGTGCTCGATGAGCTGGAGTCGATGGCGCGCCGCGGGGTGCCCATCGGGCCGGACACGGTGGTGCACGCCACCCGCATCATGGAGACGGAGGCGCCCGAGTCCGTCGCCGAGATCCTCGGCGCGGAGATCGTGGCGCGCCGCGGCAAGGTGATCCGCCCGAAGACCGCCGGCCAGCGCCGCTACGTCGACGCGATCGACGAGAACACCATCACCTTCGGCATCGGCCCGGCCGGCTCGGGCAAGACCTACCTCGCGGTGGCGAAGGCGGTGCAGGCGCTGCAGGCCAAGGAGGTCAAGCGGATCATCCTCACCCGCCCGGCAGTGGAGGCGGGGGAGAAGCTGGGCTTCCTCCCGGGCACCCTGAACGACAAGATCGACCCCTACCTGCGCCCGCTTTACGACGCCCTGCGCGACATGCTGGACCCCGAGATGATCCCCAAGCTCATGGATGCGGGGATCATCGAGGTTGCCCCGCTGGCCTACATGCGCGGCCGCACCCTCAACGACGCCTTCGTCATCCTCGACGAGGCGCAGAACACCACCGGCAGCCAGATGAAGATGTTCCTCACCCGCCTGGGCTTCGGCTCGAAGATGGTGGTCACCGGCGACATCTCCCAGGTCGACCTGCCCAGCGGCACCGTCTCCGGGCTGCGCGTGGCCCGGCGCATCCTCGGCGCCATCGAGGGCATCCACTTCGAGGAGCTGCGGGCGGAGGACGTCGTCAGGCACCACCTGATTTCCTCGATCGTGGCGGCGTACGACAAGTACGACGCGCAGAACGCCGCCCGCTACGAACGCAAGCAGAAGGAGCGCGAGGAAGGCGTGTACGAATGAGCATCGAGATCCTGAACGAGTCCGGCGAGGCCGACGTCAACGAGGAGATGCTTGTCGACGTCTGCTCCTTCGCCCTGACGGCCATGGACGTCCACCCCGACACCGAGGCCACCATCACCCTCGTGGACGAGCCGACGATGGCCGACCTGCACGTGCGATGGATGGACCTGGAGGGCCCGACCGACGTGATGAGCTTCCCCATGGACGAGCTCACCCCGGGCGGCGGACGCCCCGACGCCTCGACGCTGGGCGCGGCGATGCTGGGCGACATCATCCTCTGCCCGGCCTTCGACCTGAAGCAGGCCGAGATGGCGGGCCACGACCTCGGCCACGAGCTGGCGCTGCTCACGGTGCACGGCGTGCTGCACCTTCTCGGCTACGACCACATCGCCCCCGACGACGAGCGGGAGATGTTCGCGCTACAGAACGAGATCCTCGCCGACTGGTACGACGACCTCGCCGCCCGCGGCGTGGAGTACCAGCCGAAGCCGGCGGGAGCGCACGCCTTCCCCTCGGCGGCCGACCGCGAGGAGTTGGACCGCAAGATGAGGGAACAGAGCTAAGTGGAGTTCACTTTCACCTACGCGGCGGTTGCCGTGCTGGCCCTGCTGGCCTCCGGCCTGCTCGGCTCCGTGGAGTCCGCCCTCGCCCCGATCTCGCGGGCGCGGGTGGAGTCGATGGTCAAGGACGAGGTGGCGGGCGCCAGGGCGCTGCTGCGCGTGGTCGAGCACCGGGCGAGCCACATCAACATGCTGGTCATGCTGGTCACCGTCCTCGACGTGACGGCGGCCGTGTTCGCCTCGATGCTGTTCATGGACCTGATGGCCTCCGAGGCGTGGGCGATCACGGTGGCGATCGTCGCGGTGACGCTGGCGCAGTTCAGCATCATCGGCGTCTTCGCCCGCACGGCGGGCCGGCGCAACCCCTACTCGATCTCGCTGCGCGCCGCGCAGTGGCTGGTGGTGTTCAACCGGGTCTTCGGGCCGGTAGCCAAGCTGCTGATCTGGGTGGGCAACATCTTCCACCCGGGCCGCGACTTCCGCGACGGGCCCTACTCCACCGAGGTGGAGCTGCGCGAGATGGTCGACATCGCCCAGGAGCAGGGCGTGGTGGAGTCCACCGAGCACCGGATGATCCAGAACATCTTCGACCTGGCGGAGACCTACGCCCGCCAGGTGATGGTGCCGCGGCCGGAGATGATCTGGATCGAGGGGGAGAAGACGGTGCGCCAGACGGTGCGCCTCATGGTGCGCTCGGGCCACTCCCGCGTGCCGGTGATCGGGGAGAGCGTCGACGAGATCGTCGGCGTGGCCTACCTGAAGGACATGTTCGCCGAGTCCGGCGACACGATTGACCCGGCCGCCCCGATTGAGAGCGTCATGCGCGAGCCGCTGTTCATCCCGGACTCTAAGCCGCTCGACGTGCTGCTGCAGGAGATGCAGCGGATCAACACGCACATCGCCATCCTCATCGACGAGTACGGCAACGTCGCCGGCCTGCTCACCATGGAGGACCTGCTGGAGGAGATCGTCGGCGAGATCACCGACGAGTACGACGAGGACGAGGAGGCCCCCATCGAGGCGGCCGGCCGGCGCCTCTACCGGGCGCAGGGGCGCCTGCCCCTGGACGACCTGGTGGACCACCTCTACGACGACATCGGTTACGAGCTGGAGTTCGACGAGGAGGTCACGGATTCCGTGGACACCGTCGCGGGCCTGCTGTCCTACGAGCTCGGCCGCGTCCCGCTGCCCGGCTCGACCGTGCAGGTCTCCGGGCTGCGCTTCACCGCGGAGGGCGGACGCGACCGCCGGGGCCGCGTGAAGGTGCGCACGGTCCTCGTGGAGCTGCCGGACGTGGTGGACGAGTACCAGGCCGAGAATTAGACGGCCTAGTCCGCCCGGTGCGGACCGAATGGGTGCACAATAGGAACCTATGAACATTCTCTCGATCCAGTCAGCCGTTGCCTATGGCCACGTGGGGAACTCCGCCGCCGTCTTCCCGCTGCAGCGCATCGGCCACGAGGTATGGCCGGTCTACACGGTGAACTTCTCCAACCACACCGGCTACGGCCAGTGGAAGGGCCCGCTCATCCCGGCCTCCGACGTCGCCTCCGTCATCGACGGCATCGACGAGCGCGGGGCTCTCGCCAAGGTGGACGCGGTGCTCTCCGGCTACCAGGGCGGCGACGACATCGCGGACGTCATCATCGACGCCGTGGCGCGCGTGAAGGCGCAGAACCCCAACGCCGTCTACGCCTGTGACCCGGTGATGGGCAACGCCAAGTCGGGCTGCCACGTCTCCGACAACATCCCGCCCCTGTTGCGCGACAAGGTCGTGCCGGTGGCGGACATCATCACCCCCAACCAGTTCGAGCTGGGCTACCTCACGGGCCTGGAGGCCAACGACCTCGCCTCCACCCTGAACGCCATAGAGGCGGCCAAGGAGATCGGGCCGAAGACCGTGCTGGTCACCTCGGTGGAGCGCCCGGAGGCCGACACCGAGAACAGCATCGAGATGATCGTCTCGGACGCGAAGGGCACCTGGATCGTGCAGACCCCGCGCCTGCCGTTCAAGCGCAACGGCTCGGGCGACGTGGCGGCGGCGCTGTTCACCGGCCACTACGTGCGCAGCGGCGACGCGGCGGACGCCCTGGCGCGCACCGCGTCGTCGGTGTTCGGGCTGCTCGAGATGACGTATCAGGCCGACGCGCCCGAGCTGCTGCTGGTGGAGGCGCAGGACGCCTACGCCAACCCGAAGCTGCAGTTCGAGGTCAAGGCGCTCTAAGCGGGGCGCGCACCCGTTCGACGGTGCACGCCCGTGTCGGTGGAGGAAGTAGACTCACATCCATGATGTTCACCGACACCCCCGAAGGTTTCCGCAGCGGCTTCGTCAGCTTCGTCGGCCGGCCCAACACGGGCAAGTCCACGCTGACCAACGCACTGGTGGGGGAGAAGATCGCCATCATGGCGGACCAGCCGGAGACGACGCGCCACCCGATCCGCGGCATCGTCAACCGTGACGACGCCCAGCTCATCCTCGTGGACACCCCGGGCATCCACCGCCCGCGCACGCTGCTGGGCGAGCGCCTCAACGACGTTGTCAGGGACACGTTCCAGGACGTCGACCTGATCGGCCTGACCGTGCCCGCCGACGAGAAGATCGGCCCCGGCGACCGCTTCATCCTCGAGCAGATCCGCGAGACGAAGCCGGGCACGCCGATCGTTGGCATCGTGACCAAGCTGGACAAGGCGAGTAAGGACCAGGTCGGCGAGCGCCTCCTCGAGCTCCACGAGCTCCTCGGCCCCGACAGCGAGGTCGTGCCCGTCTCCGCCACGGAGCGGGTCCAGCTCGACACGCTTCTCGACGTCCTCACGGCCCATCTTCCCGAGGGCCCGCGCTTCTACCCGGAGGGCCACACCACGGACGAGGACACCGAAACCCGCATCGCGGAGCTGATCCGGGAGGAGGCCCTGCGGGGCCTGCGCGACGAGCTGCCCCACTCCGTGGCCGTGCAGATCGACGAGATGTACCCGGACCCGGAGCGCGAAGACCGCACCATGATCTACGCGGTGATGTACCTGGAGCGCCCCGGCCAGAAGCGCATCATCGAGGGCCCCGGCGGGCGTCGCCTGAGCGGCATCGTGCACCGCTCGCGCCAACAGATCATGGAGCTGCTCGGCCACAACGTCTTCCTCGACCTGCGCATCAAGGTGCTGAAGAACTGGCAGCAGGACCCGAAGCACCTCGGCCGGCTGGGCTTCTAGGACAGGCCGGTGCCCAGGAGACCCAGTTTCCGCGACCGCGCCTTCGTAGTGCGCACCTACGACTTCGGCGAGGCCGACCGCGTGGTCGTGCTGCTCACGCGCGGCCACGGGGTGGTCCGCTCGGTGGCAAAGGGGGTGCGCAAGGCGAAGTCACGCTTCGGCTCGCGGGTGCAGCCTTTCGTGGAGCTCGATGTCCAGCTTTACCCGGGGGCGAACCTGGCAACCATCACCCAGGCGGACACGGTGGCGTACTACGGCGCCCGTATCATCGACGACTTCGACCGCTACGCCGCGGCCTGCGCCATCCTCGAGACGGCGGAGAATCTGAGCTACGCGGACCTGCCCGACGCGGCGCTTTTCGACGCCATCTCCGACGCCCTCCAGCAGCTCCAGATCGAGGACAACCCGACGCTCGTCCTGGATTCCTTCATCCTCCGGGCCACGGAGCAGTCGGGGTGGGGACTCTCGCTCTACAACTGCGCCAACTGCGGCCGGCCCGGCCCGCACTCGGTGTTCAGCCCGGCCCTGGGCGGGGCGGTGTGCAACAACTGCCGCCCGCCGGGCTCGATGGACGTCGACCCGGAGGTGCTGCACACGATGTGGCTGATCCAGAACGGCCACCCGGCCTCGGCGGAGCACGCGGAGAAAGTGCACCGCGCGACGGCGGCGCACCTGCAGTGGCACATCGAGTCGGGCGTGAAGAGTTTGAAGATCATGGAGCAGGCATAATAAAGAAATGATCGACATCAGCCCCGAATTCATCCCCCGCCACATCGCGCTCGTGATGGACGGCAACGGCCGGTGGGCAGCCGAGCGAGGCCTGAAGCGCACGGAGGGGCACAAGAAGGGCGAGGCGGTCCTCATGGACTGCGTCGACGCCTGCATCGAGATGGGCAGGGTCGAGTGGCTCTCGGCCTACGCCTTCTCCACGGAGAACTGGCGGCGCAGCGCGGACGAGGTGCGCTTCATCATGGGCTTCTCGCGCGACGTACTTCATCGCCAGCGCGAGGAGCTGCACGAGAAGAACGTCCGCATCGTCTGGGCGGGGCGCCGCCCGCGCCTGTGGCGCAGCGTGCTGCGCGAGCTGGAGAAGGCGGAGGAGCTGACGCAGGACAACACCGGCCTGACGCTGGCCATGTGCATCAACTACGGGGGCCGCGCCGAGATCGTCGACGGTGTGCGCGCGCTTGTCGACGCCACCCGGGCCGGCCACATCACCCCCGGCGACATCACCGAGGAGAGCTTCGCCCGCTGGCTCTACCGCCCCGACATGCCCGACGTGGACCTCTTCCTGCGCCCGAGCGGCGAGCAGCGTACGTCGAACTTCCTGCTCTGGCAGTCGGCCTACGCGGAGATGGTGTACCAGGACAAGCTGTTCCCGGACTTCACCAAGCAGGACATGTTCGACGCGGTGGAGGAGTACGCCAAGCGTGACCGCCGCTTCGGCGGGGCCGTGGAGAAGAACTAGTCCTTCGCGTGGCAGGCGCGGCAGACGCCGTAGACCTCGGCGTCGTGGCCGACGAGTTCGTAGCCGTAGCGCTGTGCGACGACCTGCGCCCACTTCTCCACGGGGCCGCCCTCGATCTCCTCGCTGCGCCCGCAGACGGTGCAGACGAGGTGGTGGTGGTGGGCGTCGGTGAGGCAGTGCCGGTAGAGGGTCTCGCCCTCGGCGTTGTGGAGCACGTCGACGGCGCCGACCTCGTTGAGCGACTGAAGGGTGCGGTACACGGTGGTCCGGCCGACCTTCTCGCCGCGCGCGCCGAGCTCGTCGTGGATGAACTTGGCGGAGATGAACTTGTCCACGTCCTGGAGGACCTTCACCACTGCCTCGCGCTGCCGGGTGTTGCGCACGCCCAACTTGGGCTGCTTCGGTCGGGTGGCTGGGTTTGCGGGCATAAACCCCTACCTTAGTCGCGCTTGGGTTTGGCGGTGGAGGGGCTCAGGCCCGGGTCGATGTCCGGGCGGAGGTGGCTGGGCGGGTCGATGATGGCGGCCGCGCCGCCGGTCGCGGGCGCCTTGCCGTCTTCTGGGGCGGAGGTGGGGCGTCGAGAAGCGAGGTCGATCACGTCGGGGGTGCCCGCGATGTGCATGAGGGAGGTGATGACCTCGGCGACGTCGCGCCTGGTGATGGTGTAGACAACCTCGCGCCCGCGCCGCGCCGAGGTGACCAGGTTCGCGCGCTTGAGCACGCGGAGGTGCTGGCTGATCAGCGGCTGCGACTTCCCCAGGCTGGAGACGAGCTCGTGGACGACGTGCTCGCCGGTGGAGAGGAGAAGGAGAATCCGCAGGCGGAGGGGTGAATCGAGGGCGCTGGCGACTCGTGCGGCGCGCTCAACGTCGCCTTGCGAGTAGCTGTCCATCTCTACGTCCTCCTCTGTGGGGGATTTTTCAAACACGTCACTTCTCAGAATAGGCCGAATGCGTACCCCGCGTTCTCATCAATATTATGCGTTCGTCCTATTTTGACGGAGCCTTGGTCGGCATAACAGTCCCCGCGAGCGCCCCCCGCGCCGCCCTTTGCTGCTCCTCAGAGCCTCCGTCCGGGCCTTCTCGGGGCCGTGTCCGGCAGACCGGCTACACTGAGTTGCAACGTTTTTGCGTCCGGTTCCATCCAGTTTTACTCAGTCAGGAGAAGAAGTGGCCTCCACTATCGATACCGTCGTCAACCTGTGCAAGCGCCGCGGCCTTGTCTACCCCGCAGGCGAGATTTACGGCGGTACCCGCTCCGCGTGGGACTACGGCCCGCTCGGCGTCGAGCTGAAGGAAAACATCAAGCGCCAGTGGTGGAAGCACATGGTGCAGGCGCGCCGCGACACCGTCGGCGTGGACACCTCCATCATCCTCCCGCGCCAGGTCTGGGTCGCCTCCGGCCACGTCGAGGTGTTCACCGACCCGCTGGTGGAGTCCCTGCACACCCACAAGCGCTACCGCGCCGACCACCTCATCGAGGCCTACGAGGAGAAGCACGGCCACCCACCGGTCAACGGCCTGGCCGACATCAACGACCCGGAGACGGGCCAGCCGGGCAAGTGGACCGAGCCGCGCGCCTTCTCCGGCCTGCTCAAGACGTTCCTCGGCCCCGTCGACGACGAGGAGGGCCTGCACTACCTGCGCCCGGAGACCGCCCAGGGCATCTTCGTCAACTTCAAGAACGTCATGACGTCGGCGCGCATGAAGCCACCGTTCGGCATCGCCAACATCGGCAAGTCCTTCCGCAACGAGATCACCCCGGGCAACTTCATCTTCCGCACCCGCGAGTTCGAGCAGATGGAGATGGAGTTCTTCGTCAAGCCGGGTGAGGACGAAGAGTGGCACCAGTACTGGATCGACAACCGCTACCAGTGGTACGTCGACCTGGGCATCAGCCCGGAGAACCTGCGCCTCTACGAGCACCCGCAGGAGAAGCTGTCGCACTACTCCAAGCGCACCGTCGACATCGAGTACGCCTACAACTTCCAGGGCTCGAAGTGGGGCGAGCTGGAGGGCATCGCCAACCGCACGGACTACGACCTCAAGACGCACGCCGAGGCCTCGGGCGAGGACCTGTCGTTCTTCGACCAGGAGAACAACGAGCGCTGGATCCCGTACTGCATCGAGCCGGCTGCCGGCCTGGGCCGCGCGATGATGGCCTTCCTCGTCGATGCCTACCACGAGGAGGAGGCCCCCAACGCGAAGGGTGGCACCGACACCCGCGTGGTGCTCAAGCTGGACCGCCGCCTCGCCCCGGTCAAGGTCGCTGTGCTGCCGCTGTCGAAGAAGCCGGAGCTGTCCGGCCCGGCCGAGGAGCTCGCCGCGCAGCTGTCGAAGCATTGGAACACCGACTACGACACCTCCGGCGCGATCGGGCGCCGCTACCGCCGCCAGGACGAGACGGGCACCCCGTTCTGCGTCACCTACGACTTCGACTCCCTCGAGGACGGCGCCGTCACCGTGCGCGAGCGCGACACGATGGAGCAGGAGCGCGTGAAGATCGACGAGCTCGAGACCTACCTGGCGGCCCGCCTCATCGGCGCGTAAAGGAGCCACGCATGCACTACGTCAGCTGGGACCGCAGCGACCGCGACAACCTCAAGCTCCTCGCGGAAGAGGGTCCGGAGGTGCTCGGGGTGTTCACCCACGAGCGCGCCACCCTCGACGGCGAGGAGTGGGACCTGGTCACCTCCCCGGAGTCGGGGGCGGTGGCCACGCGCGGAGGCGCCGAGATCGTCCGCGCCACGGGCTCGCTGAAGCGCGACAAGCGGATCCCCGTCGACGTGGAGGGCCGCGGTTACACGCTCGTGGCCGAGACCTCGAAGAACTGGATCGTCGACGACGCCGCCGGCGACAAGGTCGCCCAGTTCACCTCGGACCACAACGGGGTGCGCAAGGCGATTCTCGAGTTCGAGGGCGAGACCGACCTGCCCCGCACGGACATCGCGGCGCTGGCGTGGCTGTCGCGGGAGGTCCTCGAGACCAAGAAGATGATCAATTCCAACGCGCTGATCGCCTTCCTGGTCTTCCTGTCGGTGTTCGTGGTCGTCGTCTTCCTCATGCAGTGATGCGCTGGCAGGGCACTTCGCTTCTCGACGCCCCAACTCCCGCCGCCTTCACCGACGGCGCGCTGGAGTTCGGGGCGCAGCGCCTGCGCTTCGTTTCCGAGGACCCCGCCGACCTGCGCGCCGTCGCCCCCGACGGCGGGGCCTTCCGCCTGCGCAAGGCGGGGCTGACGGTGTCGCGCTACGTCGCCGACTGCGACGGCCGCACCTACCGGGTCAACCGCACCGGCGGCAAGCGCCGCGAGATCATCGACGCCTCCGGCGCCATCGCCGCGACGACGCGCGGCCTTCTCGACGGCTCCCTGGAGATCCGCCCGGCGGGGGAGCTCACGCTCGACCTGGCGTTCATCTCCTGGGCGCTGACGTACGTCGACGCCCCGGCGCGGCGCACGCTGCGCTAGAACATCCCGCCGCGGCCCTGCGGCCCGCCGCCGGAGAAGCCTCCGCCGCCGCCGAAACCCCCGCCTCCACCGAACCCTCCGCCGCCCCCGCCGAAGCCCCCGGAGAGGATGGAGCCCCAGATCACCGCGTTGGCCAGGTTGCCCGCGGTGGACTGGGCCTGCTGCTGGCGGTAGCGGTTGATGTCGTCGTTGGCCGCGCCGGCGGCGCGGCGCGCCGTCTCGGCGGCCTCGCGGGCGTAGCCGATCGCGCCGCGGGTGTCGGAGGTGCGCCGGTTGCGCGCCTCGTTGAACTGCCGCTTCGCCTCGGCCAGCAGGGTGCGGGCGTGGGAGCCGATGAGGCGCCCGCGTGAGTTGATCAGGTCCTCCGCGCTCTGGATCTGGGCGGCGGAGACGCGCAGCTGCTGGTCCAGGACCTGCAGCTGGCGGTTCTGGTCGGTGGCGGCGCCGCGGGCGCGGTCGATCTCGGCGTCGATGCGCGAGTCCAGGTCGGTCAGCTCTGTGTAGAGGGTGAGCGGGTCGGTCTCGGCGCGGTTGCCCACCGCGTCGAGGCTGCGGCGGGCCTCGGCGGAGATGGCGTCGAGGGCAGCGACGTCCACCTGGGCGCCCTGCTGGCGGGCGGTCTTGAGCTGCTCGATCTCGCGCAGCTCGTCCTCGATCTCGTTGATGAGCGCCGGGATGTTGGCCTGCGAGGTGCGGATGTTGTCCTCGGCGTGCTCGATCGCCGCGAGGTTCGTGTCGGAGACCTCGACGGCGTGCGAGGCGGACGCCAGCAGGTCCACCAGGGCGCCCTGGCGGCCGGCGGGCTGCGCGGCGACGGAGCGGGCCTCGCCGAGCAGCTTCTCCGCCTCGTCGAGGGAGGCGGAGGCGACGTCGACGTTGTCGGTCAGCGAGTGGAGCATGTCCTCGGAGTGGCGCTGGCGGAGGGCGTCGAGAAGCGCTTGCGCGGGCTCGAGGCGGGCGCGGATGTCCACCGTGCGGCGGGTGATCTTGTCCACCTCGGCGTCGGCGTTCATGAGCACGCCGCGCATCTCGTTGAACTCCTTGCTGCGGGAGTCGAGGGCCTGGTTGGCCTCGCCGCAGGAGGAGATGATGTCGATGAGCATGGCGCGCTTCTCCGGCTCGGTCTCCGGGATGGCGTCGTAGAGCTTCTGGTGGGTGGCGAAGGCGCGCTGCAGCGTCGAGGTGGCGGAGTTCATCGCGGAGGTGAAGGGGCGCACGCGGTCGGGGCCGAACTCGGCGGTCGCGGTGGCCAGCTCCTCCTTGCCCTGGCGGATGGACTCGTCGGCGCGCACGAGCGCCTCCTGGGCCAGCTGCTCGAGCGTGCCGGTGGGCAGGTTGGCCAGAGCGTCGGTGTCGCCGGGCGCGAGCGCCTTCGCGGACTCGAGCTGCTGCGCCTGCGTCTTCTTGGACTTGCGGCGGGTCGCCGCCCAGTAGCCGCCGCCGGCGAGCGCGGCCACGCCCACGCCGCCCGCGGCCCAGCCGAGGTCGGAGGAGCTCCCGCCGCCCCCGGACCCGGATCCGGCCGCGACGTTCACGGCGGCGATGGCGGCACCCGCCCAGTCCTCCTGGGTGAGCTTCTCGTACGCGGCGTCGTACATCCGGTCGATCTCGCCCTGCTTCCACATGGTCCCGCCGTCGACGGCGAAGGAGCGCTCGGTGGGGGAGATGGCCAGCACCGCGACGTTGGAGCCGGAGGCGTCGACCGCCTTCTGGGCCCACTGCTCGGCGCTGAAGCTGCCGAAGGAGTCGAGGTAGACCACCCGCACGGCGCGCTGCTGCTCGGACGCGACCTTCTGGATCGCCTGCTCGATCTCGGACTTCTCCGCGGCGGTGAGCACGCCCGCCTCGTCGGTCACGGGGGCGGTGAGGCGGCCCGGGGCGGTCGCCTGTACCGTGCCCTGAGCTAGGAGGGTGGGGGCGGCGAGCGCGGCGGGCGCGGCGGAGAGTCCGGCGCACCCGGCGAGGAGGGGCGCGGCGGCGAGGATGCGGAGGGAGCGCTTTTTCATGCTGACTAGGGTAGTCGCTTCCCGTGCGGCAGGCCGGGCCCATCTACGCTGGAGGGCGTGTTCACCTACTCCGCCTTCGATGCCGAGCGCCGCGCGCCGGAGGGCCCGAAGGGCTCGCAGATCGTCGAGAGCTTCGAGGAGCGCGGCGCGTTCTCGCGCGACCGCGCCCGCGTCCTGCACTCCGCGGCCCTGCGCCGCCTCGCCGACAAGACGCAGGTGGTCGGCCCGCGCGACGGCGACACCCCGCGCACGCGCCTGACCCACAGCCTGGAGGTCGCGCAGATCTCCCGCGGCATCGGCGAGGCCCTCGGCCTCGACCCCGACCTCTGCGAGATGGCCGGGTTGACCCACGACATCGGCCACCCGCCCTACGGCCACAACGGCGAAAACGCGCTCAACGAGGTCGCCCGCGGCGGCTTCGAGGGCAACGCGCAAACCCTGCGCATTCTCACCCGCCTCGAGCCAAAAAAGCTTGTCGACGCCACCTCCTACGGCCTCAACCTCACCCGCGCCGCCCTCGACGCCGCCTGCAAGTACCCGCTGACGCGCACCAACCCGGACGGCTCCACCAACCGCAAGTACGGCGCCTACGACGAGGATGCAGCCATCCTGGCGTGGTTGCGCGAGGGCCACACCGACGCCGCGCCCCCGATGGAGGCGCAGGTGATGGACTGCTCGGACGACATCGCCTATTCGGTCCACGACGTCGAGGACGGCATCGTCTCCGGCCGCATCACCCTCAAGGTGCTGTGGGACCTGGTCGAGTTGGCCGCGCTCGCCGAGAAGGGCGCGAAGGCCTTCGGCGGCAGCGCCGACGAGCTCATCGACGCCGCCGCTCGCCTGCGCGCCCTGCCCTCCATCGGCGCGGCCGCCGACTTCGACTACACGCTGGCCTCCTGGGCGAGCTTGAAGAAGCTCACCTCCGAGCTGGTCGGGCGCTACGTCGGCGCGGTGGCCACCGCCACCATGCAGGCCGAATGCAACCACCCCGAGCAGCTGCGCTGCGATGACAACCCCTCCGGCGCGCTCGGGCGGCGCTTCGGCAGCCTGGTCATCCCGGCTGAGGCGGAGGCGGAGGTGCGTCTGCTCAAGACGGTGGCGGTCCTCTACGTCATGGACATGCCCGCCCACCTGCGCCGCCAGGACCGCCAGCGGGACCGCATCTTCCGCGTCTACGACTACATGCTCGCCGGCGCGCCCGGCACCCTCGACACGATGTTCCAGCAGTGGTGGACCATGGCCTCCACGGACGCCGAGCGCGAGCGCGTGGTGGTGGACCAGATCGCCTCGATGACCGAGTCGCGCCTAGAGAGGGCCGCGAAGAAGGCTGCCGGCGTCGCCGGGTTTATGGCCTAAGACGAGCATGTGGGCGTCGCGGGTGCGCAAAACCCCAGGTCGCTCAAGAGCCGGTGCGCTACATGCTCGTCTTAACGGGGCACCTCGCAGAAGGACTCGTAGTGGTCGCCGGTGTAGTACCACTCGTCAACCACGCCGTCGGCGCCGCCGCCGGTGACGATGCGCCGTTCCCCGCGGTGTCCCAGCCCGGGCGTGTCCACGGTGTATTCGCGGTAGTAGCCCAGCTTCTCGTCGGGCAGTTCGCCCTGGTAGTTGCCGAAGCGGGAGTCGTCCTCGGGGTAGCGGTAGGGCCCGCCCTGCTCGACGGAGTCGATGGTGTCCCACGCCTCGGCGGGGAGGGAAGCGCAGGCGGGGACCTCCCCGGGGGCGTCTCCGGGGAGGTCCCCAGGGGCGTCGATAAGCGAGCTGCCGCCGAAGGCTGCGAGGGCGAGAACGGCGACCCCGGCGAGGATCCCTGGGAGGCCTTTGGGCGTGCGTTGTGCCATAGCCAGCATTGTCCCACGCGGGCGGACGAGTTGACCGGACGGCTACGATGTAGCCATGGCTAGGGGCAGAATTCCGGATAGCGACATCCAGGCTATCCGCGAGCGCGCGCCGATCGACGAGATCGTCGGCGAGTACGTGCAGCTCAAGCCCGCCGGCCACGACTCGCTCAAGGGCCTGAGCCCTTTCAAGGACGAGAAGACGCCGTCGTTCCACGTGCGCCCCGCGCGCGGCTACTACCACTGCTTCTCCACGGGCAAGGGCGGCGACGTGTTCTCCTTCCTCATGGAGATGGAGCAGCTGTCCTTCCCGGAGGCCGTCGAGGCGGTGGCCGAGCACATTGGCTACCACATCAACTACCAGGGCGGATCCACGGGCGCGCGCGACGTCAAGCCCGGCACCCGTGCCCGCCTGCTCGCGGCGAACAAGGCGGCGCACGAGTTCTACCGGGAGCAGCTGGAGACCCCGGCGGCGGAGAAGGCGCGCGACTTCCTCCTCAACAGGGGCTTCGACCAGGACACCATCTACCACTTCGAGTGCGGCTACGCCCCCGACGGCTGGGACACCCTGACGAAGCACCTGCTGCGCAAGGGCTTCGACGCGCAGGAGCTCCAGGACGCGGGGCTGACCAGCATGGGGCGTCGCGGGCCGATCGACAAGTTCCGCCGCCGCCTGCTGTGGCCCATCAAGGACGTCGCGGGCAACGTCATCGGTTTCGGCGCGCGCAAGCTCTACGATGACGACCCCATGGGCAAGTACATGAACACCCAGGACACGATGCTCTACCACAAGAGCAAAGTCCTGTTCGGCCTGGATTTGGCGAAGAAGCACGTCGCGGAGGGCCACCAGACGGTCATCGTCGAGGGCTACACCGACGTCATGGCCATGCACGCCGCGGGTGTGAAGACGGCCGTCGCCGCGTGCGGCACCGCCTTCGGCGCCGACCACATGAGCATCATCCGCCGCCTCATGCTCGACGACAACTACTTCCGCGGCGAGCTCATCTACACCTTCGACGGCGACGAGGCCGGCCAGAAGGCCGCGATGCGCGCCTTCGAGGGCGACCAGGCGTTCACCGGCCAGTCCTTCGTGGCGGTCGCGCCCGAGGGCATGGACCCCTGCGACCTGCGCCTGGCCAAGGGCGACACCGCGGTGCGCGACCTCGTGGCCAGCCGCAAGCCCATGTTCGAGTTCGTCATCGAATCGCTGCTCAAGGACTACAAGCTCGACACCGCGGAGGGACGCCTGCAAGCTTTACGACGCACCGTCCCCGTCGTCGCAGGAATCTCCGACAAAGTTCTCCAGGCGGAGTACGCCCGGCGCCTCGCTGGGTGGGTGGGCTGGCCCAACCCCGACGAGGTCCTCGAGCAGGTGCGCGCCGAGGCCAAGCGCCCCCGCACGCCCGAGCGCAAGGTCCGCCGCGCCGCGCAGGCGGAGCCCGTCAACGCCAACGCCCCGGTCTTCGAGGCGCCCCACCCGCGCGACCCCGTCCTGTGGCCGCAGCGCGAGGCCCTCAAGATCGCTCTGCAGTACCCCGAGGTGGCCGGCAACTACTTCGACGGCATCAACCCGGACGCCTTCACCAACCCGGCGTACCGCCAGGTCCGCGACGCGATCACCACGGCCGGCGGGGTCGCCCACGCCAACGGCGGGGCGTCGTGGCTGGCGTCGGTGACCGACGCGGTCGCCGGCCAGGCTGCGCGCAACTTCGTCTCCGAGCTCGCCGTGGAGGACATCCACGCGGATGACATCGAGTCGTACGCCGACGCCGTGCTGTCCCGGCTCCAGGAGGCGCGCGTCGGCGACCAGATCGCCCAGATCAAGGCGCAGCTGCAGCGCATGCGGCCGTCGCAGGACGAGGACGCCTACAACGCGCTCTTCTTCGACCTCGTCGCCCTCGAGCAGGCGCGCCGGGAGCTCAACGAGCGCATCTTCCGCGGGGCGTAGCGCTTTCGAGCGCCCCGGAGAAGACCTCAACGCGAAACAGCGCACGTAAACCAGCGCAAAACACTCTGAGGTCTTCAAGAAGCAGCTCCTACGAGCGCGCAGCGAACTCGCGCGCGGCCCACTCGACGGCGTCGAGGGGCAGGTCCTTGTTGTACTCGTCGCGGGCGTCGCGCAGGCGCTCCAGGTACGTGCTGTACTCCTGCGCGGACCAGTCGGAATCGCTCGAAAGCCCGGCGACGGCGGCGCGCTTGGAGCAGATGATGACGGGTTTGTCGTCCTCGGCGCTCTGGGGCCCGGCGAGGAAGTAGGCGAGCTGGGAGGCGAACTTGGCGGGCAGTCCGGTCGCGGTCAGCGCGGCGTACTGCTCCGCGGGTGTCTTGCCGTCGAGGGAGCGGATGGCCTGGATGAGGTTGTTGGCCTTGCCCTTGTTGCGCAGGAACTGCTGGAGGGTGAGCACTTGGTTGGTCTGGCCCGCGCCGTAGGCGAAGGCGGCGCCGAGGAAGTCGATGATCTGGTCGCGGTCGTTGCCGGAGCGGGCGACGTCCTCGGCGAAGAGGAAGACCTCGGCGCGGGTGAGGGAGGCGGAGGCGTCGTCGCGGAAGGGCGGGACGCGGCGCAGGTGGTGGGGCCAGCCGGTCTTCCAGCGGCGGGGGGAGAACGTGGAGGAGTCGTTCATCGCGTCCTCGGCGGTGGGCGCGAGGGTGGTCAGGGCGTCCATGATCTGGTTCATGTGATCCATTGTGGCAGACCCAATAGGATGGGCGGTTATGACCATCCTCGTGCTCGACCCCCGCTGGCCCGACATGATCCCGCTGGGGGTCGCGTCCCGTATCACTGGGCCGGTGGAGTACACCTCGGAGGTGCCGGTGTCGGTGAGGTGGGCGCTCGCGGATGTTCCGGCGGGCGAGGCAGGGGGGTGGCTGGTGACGACGGATGCGTGTGATCCGGGCGTCGTGAAGCGTGCGGAGAGTGAGGAGCTGATCGCGGTGCCGAGCCTCGCGGATCCGGTGCTGGAGGCGGTGGAGACGATGCGCCGCGCCCGCGAGCGCGGGGAGTGGGAGCGCGCGATGACGCACGAGTCGCTTCTGCCGTACCTCGAGGAGGAGTCGCGCGAGTTCGCGGAGGCGGTGCGCGGCGGCGGGGACGCAGAGCTCAAGAAAGAACTTAGCGACGTCTTACTGCAGGTGCTTTTCCACGCCGAGCTCGCCCGGGAGCGCGGCGCCTTCGACTTCGCGGACGTGGCGGGGGCGTTTGTGGAGAAGATGAAGTCCCGCGCCCCGTACCTGTTCGACGGGAGCGCGGGACTGGTTGCCGTGGAGGAGCAGGAGCGCCTCTGGGCGGAGGGCAAGAGCCGCGAGGCTTAGCGGATCGCGGGCACCAGGTCGCGGACCTGGGGCAGGCCGGCCTGGGAGGACAGCTGCGAGCTCATCTTCAGGGCCTGGTCGATCGGGGTCTCCGGGTCAGCCTTGACAACGCCGCACTCGAGGGCGCGGTCGCCGACGGCGCTGACGGTGCCGGAGGCGACGAGGCGGCGGCTGGCGTCGTCGCCGACGGCCTTGTTCAGGGAGGCGACGAGCTGGCTGCGGGTGGTGTCGGCGCTGACGAAGCCGGTGGTGCGCAGTGCTGTGCCGAGCGCGTTGCAGTCGGCGGCGGCGACGTTGCCGTTGACGACCTTGAGCAGCTCGAGGTAGTTGGTCTGGGCCCGGGCCGGGGTGGCGAGGGCGGCCGCGGCGAGGAAGCCTGCGGTGAGGGTGGTGGCGATGCGGCGCATGTGATGGGTCCTTTGTCGAGGGAAACGGTTACCGGGCCCGTACCTTACCGCAAAATTTGTTACGCATGGGACTGGAGTGACATTTGGGACGCGATGCGGGGCCGCCCCCGTGTTGGTCTCCGGCCATGACCACCACCCTCCTCCTCTGCGTGGTGCTGTTGGCCATCGTCTTCGCCGGCACGAATTACGCCCGGAAGCAGCCCGCCACGCAGATCGTGCTGGAAGACGCCGAGAAGCAGGACATCCGCCGCATCAGGGAAGACAAGGGCGCGGTTCACGCCATCCGCAACCTGCGCAAGAACCACCCCGGCCTCGGGCTGGCGGAGGCGAAGAAGATCGTCGACGAGTTCTAGCGACTTTGGCTCACGCGCCGGGCCGGTAGGATAGGCCCACATGACTTCACCCCGGCCCGGACGCAACCCCATCGCCGCCGGCTGCGGCTGCGCCGGTGTCGTCGGCGTGGTGACGGCCATCGTTTTGATCATCGCGATCACCGGCTGGCTGTTCTCCCTGTTCGAAAACCCCGTGCCCGGCGCCAACCGCCAGCCGATCCCCTCGGACATCCCGCCCGCGGCCGCGGAGGCACCGCCGCTTATCGACGTCCACGGGCCCGGCCGCACCTCCGACCAGCTCGCCCAGTGGGCGGCGCCCATCGCGGAGGCGACCGGGGTGGACCCCCAGGCGATCCGCGCCTACGGCAACGCCTCCCTCATCGCGGCCGACTCCTGGCCCGCGTGCCACCTGAGCTGGAACACCCTGGCAGGCATCGGCTGGGTGGAGACCCGCCACGGCACCTACACCGGCCGCACCTTCGACTCGGCCCGGCTGGACGAGGGCGGCTTTGCCAACCCGCCGATCGTCGGCCCGGCCCTGGACGGCACGAGCGGCTTCGCGCACATCCCGGACAGCGACGGCGGCACCCTCGACGGTGACACGGAGTTCGACCGCGCGGTGGGCCCGATGCAGTTCATCCCGGGGTCCTGGCGCATCCACGGCCGCGACGCCGACGGCGACGGCGCGGCGAACCCGCAGCAGATCGACGACGCCGCCCTCGGCGCGGCCACCCTGCTGTGCGAGGACGGGCGCGACCTGGCCACCCCGGAGGGCTGGCGCGAGGCGGTGCTGGCCTACAACAACTCCAACGACTACGTGGTGAAGGTCCGCAACGCCGCGGCGAACTACGCGCTGAACCAGTCGGCGCAGAGGTAGCGCGACGCGCCGGGGCGCTTTCTGGAAGAATGGGGCGCTGGAAAGACGTTTTCGTTCCAAGGCTCTAAGGAGTGTGGCCAGTGGCTGACATCATTCACGTTTTCGCCCGCGAGATCATGGATTCCCGCGGTAACCCGACGGTCGAGGCGGAGGTCTTCCTCGACGACGGTTCCCACGGCGCCGCCGGCGTTCCCTCCGGCGCGTCGACCGGCCAGCACGAGGCGCACGAGCTTCGCGACGGCGACGAGCGCTACGGCGGCAAGGGCGTCCTAAAGGCCGTGGAGAACGTCAACGAGGAGATCGCCGACGCCCTGGTCGGCATCGAGGCCGATGACCAGCGCCTCATCGACCAGGCCATGCTCGAGCTCGACGGCACCGAAAACAAGTCACGCCTGGGAGCCAACGCCATCCTCGGCGTATCGATGGCCGTGGCCCGCGCCGCCGCCGAGGCCGCCGAGCTGCCTCTGTACCGCTACATCGGCGGCCCGAACGCCCACCTCCTGCCGGTTCCGATGATGAACATCCTCAACGGCGGCGCCCACGCCGACTCGGGCGTCGACGTCCAGGAGTTCATGATCGCCCCGATCGGCGCCGAGACCTTCGCCGAGGCGCTGCGCATGGGCGCCGAGGTCTACCACGCGCTGAAGTCCGTGATCAAGGACAAGGGCCTGTCCACCGGCCTCGGTGACGAGGGTGGCTTCGCCCCCTCCGTCGGCTCCACCAAGGAGGCCCTGGACCTCATCGTCGAGGCCGTGGAGAAGGCCGGCTACAAGCTCGGCGAAGACGTCGCCCTGGCCCTCGACGTCGCTTCCTCCGAGTTCTACGACAACGGCACCTACAACTTCGAGGGCGGCCAGCACAGCCCCGAGG
The DNA here is from genome assembly GCF_900411315.1 of Corynebacterium senegalense. Lineage (GTDB taxonomy): Bacteria > Actinomycetota > Actinomycetes > Mycobacteriales > Mycobacteriaceae > Corynebacterium > Corynebacterium senegalense. The sequence continues at coordinate 2,021,078 of NZ_LS990887.1, forward strand.
AGATGATCCAGGTCTACGCCGACCTGGTCGAGCAGTACCCGATCGTCTCCATCGAGGACCCGCTGGACGAGGATGACTGGGACGGCTACACCAAGCTCACCGCCCAGATCGGCGACAAGGTGCAGATCGTGGGCGACGACTTCTTCGTCACCAACCCGAAGCGCCTCGCCGAGGGCATCGAGCGCAAGGCCGCCAACGCCCTGCTGGTCAAGGTCAACCAGATCGGCACCCTGACCGAGACCTTCGACGCCGTCGAGCTGGCCCACCGCAACGGCTACCGCACCATGATGTCCCACCGCTCCGGCGAGACCGAGGACACCACCATCGCCGACCTCGCCGTCGCCCTTGGCTGCGGCCAGATCAAGACCGGCGCGCCCGCCCGCTCCGAGCGCGTGGCCAAGTACAACCAGCTCCTGCGCATCGAGCAGCAGCTTGGCGACGCCGCCGTCTACGCCGGACGCTCCGCCTTCCCGCGGTTCAACGGCTAAGCCCCCTGGGTTTCCGCGGCCCGAGCGCCCCTGTCGTGCAGGGGCCTCGGGCCGTTGTCGTGCGCGGGTTTTCTGTGCGCGGGTCCTGGCCTGCGGGGCGCGGTCGCTGCCTGTCGGCGAAACCGGGACATCGGAAAGGGGATATCTCGCCGTCGGCCCTGGGCGCTTCAAACCGGAACGGCGACATATCCCCCTACAGGTATCCCCCAAAGATCCGGCGAGTCCCGGCAGCACCACCCCGCAGCGGCGCCAACACCGGCTAGACTCAACACTCACCATGACCTCACGCGCCACACAACCCCAGCCCAGCCGCCGGCCGCGTCGCAGAGCGACGGAGGTGCCGGTGGCCTCCCGCGACCGGGCGCGCGCCGAGGCGAAGAAAAAGAAGCGGAAGCTGCCCTTCCAGGGCGACATCACGGGCCTGGCCATCGTGATCAGCGTGCTGCTGGTTGTGCTGGTGGCGGTGGCGGTTCCGCTGCGCAACTACTACGAGGGCCGCAGCGAGATCGCGCGGTTGAACGCGTCGATCCAGGAGCTGGAGCAGCGCAAGGCGGACCTGGAGGGGGATATCGCGAAGTACAGGGACGAGGACTACGTCAAGCAGGAGGCGCGCCGCCGCCTGGGGATGATGGAGCCGGGAGAGACGGCGTGGCGGGTCATTGACCCGCGCATGACGCACAGCGACACCATCACCACCGACGAGATCCCGGATACCCGCCCTTGGCCGCAGGTGATGGTCGACAGCCTCAGGCAGGTGCCCGGAGAAGAAACGCAGGGGGAAGAGACGAACGGGGACGAAGCGAATTAGTGCTTGTGCCAGTCCCCGAAGGTAGTGGGGCGCAGCTCGGCATCTGAGCCGGCGAGCTTTTTGACCAGGGCGAGGCGCTCCGAGTCGCCGGTGGGGACGGCGCGGACGATGGAGGCGTCGTCAAGCGAGGATGCGGAGGCGAAGGGTGCCTGAGCTGATTCGATGCGGTGGGGCCCGGAGGTCGAGGGTTTGATGTCGAAGTCGAAGATTTCCGTGGGCAGGTAGAGGGTGGCGCAGGCGTTCGGGTAGTCCACCACCGCGGAGTAGTGCGCCTCGATGGGCGCGGCGCCGAGGAGCAGGAAGGCCTGTTCCTTGGTGTAGCCGAAGGTGGTGAGGTAGTCGATCGCGTGCATCACCGCGTTCTGGTACGCGAGGGTGGCATCGAGGTGGCGCTGCTCGCCCTCGCGGGTAACGGAGATGCCGGTGAAGGTGAGCCAGTCGCTATACGACGCCCCCTGCGCGCCCGGGACGAAGATGGGCGCGCCGCCGGTCTTGTAGCTGTTCATACCGTCGGGGATGATGTCCACGGCGAATTCGAGGTAGCCGCCCATCTCGATGGCGCCGCAGAGGGTGATTTCGCCGTCGCCCTGGCTGAAGTGAAGGTCGCCGAAGGAGAAGTTGGCACCGTCGACGAAGACGGGGAAGAAGATGCGGCTGCCGGCGGTGAGGTTCTTGATGTCCATGTTGCCGCCGTGCTCGCGCGGGGGAACAGAGACGGCGGCCTCACGCGAAAGGCGCTCGACGTCCTCAGCGGGAACGCCGCCGAGCAGCGCCGACGCCGGCTGCGGCGGCACCGCCAGGGGAGGGTAGCGGTGCGGGTCGGTGGCAATGAGCTGGGCCTCGCGCTTGTTCCACCGGGCCAGGACCTCGGCGCTGGGCGCGGTGCCCATCACGCCGGGGTGGACCATGGAGGCGAAGGAGACGCCGGGGATGTGGCGGGAGGTGGCCCGGCCGTCCTTGAAGTCCCAGATGGCCTTGTAGGCGTCGGGCATGTACTCGGCGAGGAAGCCGCCGCCGTGCTTGGCGGCGAAGATGCCGGTGTAGCCCCAGCCTTCGCCGGCGAGCTCGCCGGGGTTGTCGGATTCGCTGAGGGGGCCGGCGTCGATGATATCCACGACGAGCAGGTCGCCGGGCTTGGCGCCCTCCACGCGGAAGGGGCCGGAGAGCTGGTGCGGCTTTTCGAAGGCAACGTTGAGGATGTCGTCGGCGGAGTCGTCGTTCTTGACAAAGCCGTCGAACCACTCGCGCGACTCCGCGCGCACGGTTTCGCCGGGTGTGACGTTGATGATCGCGGGGATTTCTGGGTGCCAGCGGTTGTGGCCCAGGACGTCCTGCTGGTCGAAGGGTCGGGAGGAATCAAGTGTGTATGTGTGGTCTGCCATGTACGCCACGCTACTCAAGAACGGGGCACACTTGTTCGTTGTGAAAACGATCTCCGTTAGCGATGCGTCTGCGAGGTGCTGTTCACCTGAGTTCCGAGGCAATCCGCCACAGCTGACCGCGAGCTGCTGTGGCGAACAGATGGGCTTGGCAGTTGTCCAGCCTTGCCACGATCTCCGCTACCTTGAGCCGCGGACGAGACGTTGCGCGCGCCTGATTTGCTAGTGCCTCCATGACGAGGGTGGGGTCGAGGTCCAGCTGGTTGAGCAAGAATTCGTCCGCGCTTTGCACGGACATACCGAGGGCATCCAACTGGCTTCGCGGGAAGTCTTTCACGTTGTTTGTCACGATGACATCGGCGCGTCCGCGAAGGGCCGCCGCCACGACGTGACGGTCGTTCGGATCGGGTAGTGTTATGCCGCTGATGAGGTCTTCCCACCCCGTGACAGAGGCGTCCTCAAAGGCTGCGTCCATCGTGAGAGCCCGCGCCCGGGCCTTGCCGCCGCCCTTCAAATCGGGGTGAACTGACTCGATTGCCGCTGTAACCTCGTCGAGGATTCTCTCGCTCCAGAGCGGGCGGTAGAGCCCTACCTCGGCGAGCCTGAGTAGGGTGTCCGCGAGGCTTACGGGCACGAGAACACACGCGTCGAGGAGGGCGCTGTACTTAGTCACTACGGGCCCTGCCTGCGTCGCGTCTCGCCTGCTTCAGGGCACTTTCGTACTTGTCGGGGGTCGCCTCGTACAGCCCGTTCGCAGTTGCGTCCGCAGTGAGCGCGTCGAGCGCCTCGCGACGTTGCTTTTTCTTCTCGTCTTGGTAGGCCACAAGGTTCTGCAATGTGACGCGGCGGTGTTTCCCGCCAGCCGGTTTTTGGAACGGGATCTGCCCGTCTTCAAGCAGTTTGATCAGGGTGGGGCGGCTAATCCCGAGGAAGTTGGCTGCCTCCTGGGTTGTAAGGAGCTGGTCAACCGGGGCCACGGTAATCGCTTTACCTACTCTCATGGCATCGGCAACCTTGCAGAGGATCTCAAAGGCCTCCTCCGGGAGCGGAACCTGCTGCCCGTCGGGGCCCAGCAGCATGGCCGGGGAGGGAAGGTCCTCGAGGAAGCGGCTGAGGTCAAGCATCTGCTCGAGGTCGGACGGGGGGAGGACTGTGTTGCGATCTCGGTGGAGTGTGTGCGGAGTATTCATGCTCTCAACCTAATCCGCCAAATCGAAAAATTCGAAACATTGTGACGCTGATTACATAAACTGAGCGGGCGCTGCCTTCGGCGGCGGGACCCCCAGGTAACATCGCCTGCATGACCGTCAGCCAGGAAGACCTCGACATCGTCAAAGAGCAGCTCGGCCGCGCCCCGCGCGGGGTGCTCGCCATCGCGTACCGCACCCCGGACGGTCAGCCGGCCGTCGTCACCACCGCGCCCAAGCTTGACGACGGCACCCCGTTCCCCACGCTCTACTACCTCACCGACCCTCGCCTGACCGCCGAGGCGAGCCGCCTGGAGGTGGCGCAGGTGATGAAGTGGATGGAGTCGCGCCTGGGCACGGACGAGGAGCTGAAGGCGGACTACTTGAAGGCCCACGAGCACTACCTGGCCGAGCGCAACGCGATCCAGAACCTGGGCACGGACTTCTCGGGCGGCGGGATGCCGGACCGGGTGAAGTGCCTGCACGTGCTCATCGCCTACGCGCTGGCCGAGGGGCCGCAGCACTTTCGGCTGGGCGCGGAGGCCGTGGCGCTGGCTGCGGAGCACGGCAACCTGCGTGGCACCGCGATCCCGGGGGACTGGCCCACGCTCGAGCAGCTGGGCATCACCCTCGACGAGGCGGGGGAGAACCTGTGACGGCCGCCGCGCTACGCGTCGCGGCCGTGGACTGCGGCACCAACTCCATCCGCCTGCTCGTCTCCGAACCGAGTCCCGAAGGAAAGCTCGCCGAGCTGACGCGGCAGAACACCATCGTCAGGCTCGGGCAGGGCGTCGACGAGACGGGGCGGCTCAACCCCGAGGCGATCGAGCGCACCCGCAAGGCACTCGCGGGATACGTTGAGACGATGCAGCGCCTCGGCGTGGAGAAGGTGCGCATGGTGGCCACCTCAGCAACGCGCGACGCCGCGAACAGGGAGGACTTCTTCTCCATGACAGCCGATCTGCTGGGGCGCGTCCAGCCCGGGGCGCGCGCCGAGGTGATCAGCGGCGAGGAGGAGGCGGCGCTGTCGTTCGCGGGGGCGACGGCGGACATCGATCCCGACCGCGGGCCGTTCTGCGTGGTGGACCTCGGGGGAGGGTCGACGGAGTTTGTCGTCGGTGAGCAGGCTGTTTCCACGCAGATGGGCTGCGTGCGTCTCACCGAGCGTTTCATGCGCTCGGATCCGCCGACGGCCGCGGAGACGGATGCCGCGCGCGCCTACGTGCGCGACACGCTGCGTGAGGTTGCCCAGCTGCTCGCGTCGGCGCGCACGCTCGTCGGCTGCGCCGGCACCTTCACCACCCTCTCCGCGCTCACGCAGGGGCTGGACAGCTACGACCCCGTGAGGATCCACATGTCGGAGCTGCTTTTCGACGACCTCACAGCCACCACCTCAGCCCTGCGCGCCCAGACCGCCGAGCAGCGCCGCGCCAATCCCGTCGTTCACCCGGGCCGTGCCGACGTGATCGCGGCCGGCTCTGTGATCGTGGAGGAGATCGTGGACCTCGCCCGCGAGAGCGCCGGGCTGGGCAGCGTGGTCATCAGCGAGAAGGACATCCTCGACGGGATCGTCGCCGGCCTGGCCTAGTCCTCGTCGGGCTCGAGAATCTGGTCCTGGCCCTTGCCGCGCTTGAGGTCCTTGACCTCGCGCATACGCGGCTCCGGGTCGAGCTTGTTCGCGATCGCCTTGCGCCCCGAGCGCACCACCTGCTGGGTGACGGGGGAGTTGGCCACGGCCCGGGTGGCGTCGACAATCTGGTGGTAGCGCTTCCTGCCCGCCTTCGTGCCGAACACGTACCCGGCGGCGGCGCCGACAACGAACTGAATCATGCGCACCATCGTACCCAACGCACGCTTCTCGACGTCCCCCCGGCGGGGTACCTTGTGGGGCCAGCGGGGCTCGAACCCGCGACCAGCGGATTATGAGTCCGCGGCTCTAACCGACTGAGCTATAGCCCCTTAGTTGCAGCATTCGCATCATATCGCCCCTGTAAGGGTTCACAGAAATTGTCCCGTGATGTTACGCAGTATGCTGCACATGCTCCACATTGTGATTGCATTGTTGCAGCTAGATGGGCGATTTGGTGATGTTGCGCAGGGGTAGCTATAGTAAAATACCGTTGCAAGTGATTGTGACAACAACATTCCTCCATAGCTCAGTTGGCAGAGCATTCGACTGTTAATCGAAGGGTCACTGGTTCGAGCCCAGTTGGAGGAGCTTCTTAAACCCCCTATCGGTAGGGGGTTTCTTTGTTGCTGGGAAAAGGGTCAAAATGCGTATCTGTGGTAGGCGGTACCGTGCCTTCTCCCAGTGGCGGCGCCTCTCCCGCTTGCCTGTGCTCTGAGCGAGCGTTCGACTAGGTGCCGCAAGCCGGGTGTGGAGCTCCACCGTCGAAACGGACCTATCGCCGGCGGTAACCTCGTGTCCGATTCTCGTTGTCGCCGCCGTCTGTGTCGCTGACGCCGTCGACGAAGGCGACGCGCCCCACCGTCATGCGGTGGAGGGAGGGCGCGCCGGTGCAGGACCCGGTCGTCCTTGACGGGGTGCGCGCCGCGGTCGCCGCCGCCGACGTGCCGGTGACGATGACCGAGTCCTTCAGCCGCCGCGCCGACACCGTCGCCATGGTCGAGCGCCTGCTCTCGATCACCCGGATGATGAGCCTCGTCGCCCTCGTCATCGCGCTGGTGGGCATTGCCAACACCGTCTTCCTCTCCTGGCGAGAGCGACGCCGGGACCGCACGCTGCTGAACACGCTCGGGCTGACGCCCCTGGGGAGCGCGGGCGTGATGGCGGTTGAGCTGCTGTTGCTCGCGCTGCCGGCGGCGGGTGCCGGGTGGCTCGTGGGGGAGTGGGCCGGTGGGTGGCTCTTATAAACATCTGACGCTGCCGACGAGCTACCCCGTGTAGATCTCGGGGGTCGCCGGTTCCTTAAAAAAATACCCCAGACACAGAGCCCTAGAGAGACACGATCGTTGTGGTTCAGCACTCGTACACTACANGGCTCGTGGGGGAGTGGGCCGGTGGGTTTATTGCCGCGGTTGCGGTGGGGTGAGGGGTTTGATGGGGGAAGTATAAATGGCAATGTTTGGTTGGCCTATGTAAACCGACCCCATGTCTTTCGCTCGATAGAATCAGATGACTGTGAAACTAGAAAAAGAAAATGTATGTGTTACGTAACGGCCACCGTCATCCTGTGGGGCTTATGGATTCTAAGATTCGACGAAAGTACCGACGGGTTTTCGGGGGATTTGCAGAGGACAGCCAGTTTCCCACCAACGCCTGTAAATCACCCGCATGGTTTACCGAACTGTTTTAAGATTTTCCTCATTCTGGCAGGGCCTAAAGTGGGCCGAAGCCGGCGGTAGAAACCGGGGTCTCGGCCCGCGCAGTTTTCGCTGAACTTCGAGGGAACGTCTGATTCTAGACACAAGGTTATCGGTGAAGGGAAGGCGGTACAGGAAATGAACACCGTAGCGCAAGTTGAAATCTACTCATCGCGATCGGGGAATCGTCAGTGGTTCGATCTCTTTGGGCCAGCGGAAGAATCAAACGCGGCTAGAGCTTGTTTGGTTTACGGACGTAATGGAGCTGGGAAATCATCACTAGCAAAAGACTTGGCAAAATCTCTGAAATCTGGAGAAGCTCTAATCACGTTTAAAGATGGGACGACGTCTCGACAGGTAACTGCGCGCGATGGGGAGGTGGTGCGCCCGTCCCTGTTCAATGAGGACATCATCCGAGAGGCTGTGTTCGAGCAGCAAGGGAATGGCCAAGGGGGCCTGCAAACGATCGTCATGTTCGGGGAGCAGATCGACAGGCGTACCAAGCTCGATGAAATTGAAGACGAAATCCAGGACCGGGCAACGAGTATCGAAGTCAAGCAACGTCGCCTTCATGAGCTGGAAAACCCGGATGGTCTCATCGCTAAGAAAATGACCGAGTTGAAGAAGAAGTTAAAACAGGAAGAGGGATGGGCGGAATTCCGCAAACGTGCCGAAAACCGTAAGAAACAACCCGTCATTAATGATGGGGTCCTCGGTGATTTCATTCACAAATACTCGGACGATATCGCGGACAGTCGTAATCTGGTCGAAATCCTCCGGGAGCGAGAGACACTGGTAAAGAGGCTTGAACAAAACTCGGACCGCAACAAAATCGATCCAAGTTTTGCACTAGTCCTGGGCGAGAAACAGCTGGACGAATTGGACAGTCTCTTGTCACAAGAGATAAATTCTGACCCGGCCACGCCGATCGAGGAGCATTTTGTAAAAACCTTAAATGATCCGGCTCTTCGGTCATCGTTTGACCTGGCTGCGGATGTAATAGTCGATCGCAATACAGCTTGCTGCCCAGCTTGTACTCAGGAGATCCCTCCAGAGCTGCGGCGACAGATTAGCTCGGCGATTCAGTCCATAAGAAGCAATGCCGAGCGCCAAGCCTTGATCGAAAGACTAGAGCAGCTTGCAGAAGTCGAATTTGTGGAGGTCACCGACTTTAGAGAAAACGAGCAAGCTTTCATATCTGCGGAGGCCCTACGAGCAGTTGGCACCGCGCGGGAATCCGTGCTCAAAGAACTTACGAATATCAAGCAACTGATTCGACAAAAGGTTTCAGCCCCAGAGGCTATCGTCAATCTGTCGCTGATAGACTTCCGTTCTGCGGTTGAGCGCCTGGAAACAGCAGCGCAGGTGTGTAAGTCAGAATTAGAGGCGAGAAACGCGACAATCGATCGATTCGATGAGGATCTGCAGCTGTTCAACGATTTAAATCGATTGGCAGTAGCGAAAACTGCAGATTCGGGAGCACTCATTCGGGAATTATCCGAGTGTTTGAACGAGGAAAAAGCACTTCGAGTCGAGTGTAAATCCCAGGCATCGCACATCACGCAGCTTGAAAAAGAAAAACTCGAAATTGAGGCAGCAGCTCAAGACCTAAACTTGGCGGTCGACCTCATGAATAGGTTTCTACGCGTTGTCTTCGCAGAGCCAGGGCGCCTTAGTCTTGAATTAGGGACTGACTGCTATGTAGTAAAAAGTAGGAATAAAGACGTCCGGGTTTCCGACTTATCTACGGGGGAACGCAATGTCATCACCCTCGTTTATTTTCTCGCGGACATCTTCCGGGACAGTTCAGACTACGAACACTGCAAGAGACAGCGCTTCATTATCTTGGATGACCCGCTTTCGAGTTTCGACCGCGATAACAAGACCGGTGTCTTCCTCCTGCTACGCCAAGTAATTGGGAAATTCTTGGAGGGTAACAAATCCACTCAGCTAGTCATTTTGAGCCACGATTTAGGTCTGATTCAAGATTTCCATGCGGTCTTGAAGTCTGTAGACGGTGTGAGCACCACATCACGGGAGTTAGAAACCTCCCAGCTCCGTTCGATCAAATTAGATGAATTCGGGTCATACACGGAACATCTGAAGAAAATCTATGAGTTTGCTGCGAGAGTAGACTTCCAAGGCGTCCTTCCTGCACAGATCCCTGCTGGCAACGAAATGAGACTCGTCTTGGAAGCGTTCGCCGAATTTGTAGCAGCAACCGACATTGTGAGCTTGCCTAAGAAAGCGGCGGTTAGGGATGCGTTAGAGGGGACAAGTATAGCGATCGGGCAGTACTTTCAAAGCTCGCTTTATCGGCTCCTCCTCCACGGTGAGAGCCATTCCTCGGATTCGATTCGAGCAGGAGCATTTGATTTCGCACCCCAAATTTCACCGGCTGAGCGTCGACTGATGTGTCGAGACTTGCTGTGCCTCATATATTCAATCTCCTCTGTCCACATTCCGGCAAAACTTAGTATGAAGCGAGGGAGAGACAGCGCGGACCTATATAATTTGAATATGTTTGAGACTTTGATTACCGATTGGCAGTCGGATATTGAACGTCGTACGCTTCGTTAAGTCGGTTGCCACATGAACAAGCTCTGTATGGAGCTAATCGGAATCAGTTTCGCCCAACATCCTAGATTGTGCCAAGTGCAGTGAGAGACGGGGTGGCGTAACGGGTAATTATCGACTCCAAGCGGGATCTGCTGCGCACATTGCTCATCCCGTACCCTGCCGGCGACCCGTAAGCTCCGTTGGGAGTAAGGCTTCGAATAGGTCCCTGGTCTATCGCACCAGCGCTGGGGTCAACTCACCCAGAAGACCCAACACGGGGGAGGAAATCGTCGGACGATGAGAATCCGCGTGGGCAACCCTAGGAAGATCGACTGCGGGCGATCAGGTTTGTTCTGCCCTGGGGGACTCCCGCAAGGTTACGAGCCGAATAGATTCCCCGCCGTCCCGTCTGTACTGGCGCTCTAGTGTCCGTAAGTACAGATGACTACGCTCCGAGTCATCGACCCCCGCAGTGCTTCGGGTGAGATGATACGGCGCCGATTTCGAACATTTTTGATGTAACCGAGTTCGTCATGGACTGATCCCGTGGCGAGTTGGATGCGCCTGTGCAGGAAGTGCTGTTCCGCTTACTGGTGGAATTTTGCTTCGACTGGGTGCCAGCTCGTAGGCGAGAACTTTTCCGCAACGGCAGGAGGGCCCGTCCCTGCTGAGCTCCAAGCCCGGATTGAAATGGTAGCGAGCGGCTGGGCGGATCCTCCCGTTCCTGCTGGGGATTCGTGGCGCATGAGTGCAGTGGAAAGGGGTTTATTCCGAAGCATGTTGTCCTTCTACAGCATTTAGCTCGCGGCCGCTTCCCGCAATGAGTCACGGGCGGGCGTGGAGCGAGGCACGTTGCGGAATTCCGGCAAATGCACGTTTTACTAACGCCGTCGGCACTTCGACGATCAGGGAAGGTTGGTACTCCGGCGTTTCGGTACCGATGACACGGAGGCCGTCGCTCTCGGCCAGCGCGTTCTTGAGCGCATGCCCCTCGAGACAGAGGCCGAGTGGCGACAGACACTCAACGTTCACGCCGCGCGTTAGCTGGTGGAGGAGTGATCGTCCGCTGCAGGAGGTGGCCAAGACGAGGCCGCGTGGCGGCTTCTGGAGTACGTCGGCGTCACGAAGGAACAATGTGGCCAGGGCGCAACCTTCGGCGGTGAAGAGGGACCCCAGCTCGCGTTTTCCGTAGACCGAGCCCAGTTGGAGAGCTTGATTTACGCGCCGTTTCAGGTGGCATTCGGACAACCTCGGTAGTGTGATGTACTCGGGTTGCCCGCCGCCCCCATCGTCCACGTGGCCCTCACGCCCGTTCGCCGATGGGAACAAAACGAACAGCGCGAGTTGCCGGGCTAGTTCACCTGTAATTTGCTACCATCCACGTGGCGCAACCGTCGGATGGGGACGCGATCCTTTACGTCGGTGAGCGTGGTTCGTGGTTGTCTGAGCACACCGTCGTAAGCTCGGCCATCTTCTATGAAGAGGGAGGAGAGACTTTCCAGGTGTTGCAAACGGGGAGCCGCTGGGACAACCTCGCGTCTCACTACTGCTGCGCGAGAACCCTGGGAAAATGTTTTGGTTCGTCGCGTCTTCCCTGATCAGCACGAACTTCTCAATGCCGAAGACATAGACATCGCCGCCAGGAACCACGAGGACGATGTCCTGGCCGCAATGACGCACAGTCAACGGTGGGAGGATCTCCGACGTGGTTCTCTGCCCCTGACTCCAGCATTTGAGTCGCCCCCAGTTTCGGCCGATGGACACGGCCGGGGCACTAGCCTCGGGGGTGCATTCCGGCTGGGATGCTCGGGCGTGGGCAGCGGGAACTGAGAGGGCGGTCATTGCGATTAGGGGGCGAAAAGAGGAAAGTTCTGGCATGGCGGGCTCCTGAGTTGTTAGCGTCAAGGTCGTTCCCCCCCGATGTGAGAACGGCTTACGAGCTTCGTCGCGCCACTGCTGCGCCCATGTTTTAGAGTCGCGACCCCGCCACCCGCTTCCACGTACCCTCATCCCCATGCGCATTCTCACCCACGACGAAGTCCTCGCCAGCCTGAGCCCCGCCGACGCCGTCGACGCCCTCCGCCAGGCGCTGCGGGACGGCTTCGACCCGGCCACCGACCTTCCCCGCACGAAGGCGCCGCTGCACCGCGGGGAGATGCACATCCTGCCGGCGTCGCTGCCGCGCGTCAGCGGCGTGAAAATCCTGGCGATCCAGCCCGAGGACCACGACCCCGACCTCCCGCTCATCCAGGGCCAGTACCTGCTCATCGACAGCACCAGGCTCACGCCCTTTTCGCTTCTCGACGGCACCGCCCTGACCACCCTGCGCACCCCCGCCGTCTCCGTCGCCGGGGTGCGGGATTTCCTCACGGGCGCCGCCGGGCCGCTGAAGGTGGTCATCTTCGGCACGGGGGCGCAGGGGCGCGGGCACGCCGCGACGGTGGAGTCTGTGGTGGGGGCGGGGGAGGCGTCGATAAGCTTTGTCGGCCGCAGCGAGCCGCGCGACCTGGGGTATCCCTGGCTCGCGGCGGGGTCGACCGAGGCCCGTGAGGCGGTGGCGGCCGCGGACCTCGCTGTCTGTGCGACAACCGCGCGCGAGCCGATTCTTTCGCTTGCCGACGTCCGCCCCGACGCCCTCATCATCGCCGTCGGCTCCCACACCACCGACGCCCGCGAGCTCGCCTCCGACCTGATGGGCGCGGCGCACGTCATGGTCGAGGACGTGGACGCGGCGCTGCGCGAGGCCGGCGACGCCACCCTGGCCATCGCCGAGGGCGCGCTGTCGCGCGAGGACCTGATCCCCATGAAGGACGTGGTGACCGGGACAGTCGAGCTCGAACGGGACCGGCCGATCGTGTTCAAGACCGTCGGAATGCCCTGGGAGGACCTTGTGGTGGCCGACGCGGTGGATCGCGCCTGACGGGGCACCCCGGGGGCGTCGACAAGCTAAAGCTCGAAGTGCATCGGCGCGCCAGGGCCGAGCGGAATGCCAAGGAAGTACCAGATGAGGAAGAAGATGAACCACCCGGTGACCATCGCCAGCGAGTAGGGCAGCGCCAGGGACATCAGGGTGCCCACGCCCGCCTTCTTGTAGTAGCGCTGCAGGAAGGTCAGGGCGAGGGCGAAGTAGGGCGACATCGGGGTGATGATGTTGGTGGGGGAGTCGCCGATGCGGAACAGCATCTGCGTGACCTCGGGGGAGACGCCGACGTACATCATCATGGGGATCACCACCGGTGCCATGAGCGCCCACTGCGCGGACCCGGAGGTCAGCAGCAGGTTGATCACCGCGACCATGAGCACGAAGCCCGCGAAGAGCACCACGACGGGCAGGTCCCAGCGCTGCAGCAGTTCGGCGCCGCGGATCGCGGTCCAGGAGCCGAGGTTGGACCACTTGAACCAGGCGAGGAACTGGGAGACCGCGAAGAAGAGAACGAGCATCGGCAGCAGCGACTTCAGGCCGGTGGCCATCATGTCAGGGATGTCCGCGCTCGAGCTGATCGTGCCGGCCACCAGACCGTAGGTCAGGCCGCAGAGGAAGAAGCCGATGGAGATCGGCACGGCGATGGCCGTGATCAGCGGGGACTTCATGAAGCCCTCGTCCGGGTTGGCCAGCGGCGAGCCCGGCACGAACAGCAGCAGGAAGAACACCGCCAGGAAGGCCAGCAGGGCCAGGCCCGCGGCCTTGAGCGCCTTGGACTCGGTGGGGGAGAGCTCGAGGTCCTCGTCGTTGGCGTCGTCCGGGGAGTCGCCCGCGGTGGCGTTGGCGAAGGAGAGCTCGTGCTCCTCGATGTCGTCGTGGTCAATGAGCTGGCGGGCCTTCTTGTCCACGAACATCTCCGTCACCGCGGTGATGATCAGCGAGAGCACCACGGCCGAGGGGATGACGAAGAAGATGTTGGCCAGCGGGGAAACCGTGTACTCGGGGTCCACGATGTGCGCCGCCGAGGTGGAGATGCCCGCCAGCAGCAGGTCCGTGATGTTCAGGATGAGCGAGGCGTTGAACCCCGCCGAGCTGGCGGCGAAGGCCACCATCGCACCGACGATCGGGGAGCGACCCACCGCGTAGAAGGCCATCGCGCCCAGCGGGATGATGATCACGTAGATGGCGTCGGAGGCCACCGACCCCGTCACGCCCGCCAGCGCCACCATGAAGGTGAGCATCTTCGGGCCGACCTTGTCCACCATCGCGCGGATCATCGCCGAGAGCAGACCCGTCTGTTCCGCTACGGCCACGCCCAGCATCACCGACAGGATCACGCCCAGCGGCGGGAAGGAGATGAAGTTGTTCACGGCCTCGGTGACCATCTTCGAGATGTTCTCACCCGTGAGCAGCGACTCCACCTGCACCATCTCGCCCGAGCCCGGGTCCTTCGCGGCCATCCCGATCTTCGCTCCGGCCCACGACGTCACCGCCACCACACCGGAGAGGATGACGAAGAGCCAGAACGGGTCCGGCAGCTTGTTGCCGATCTTCTCCACCACGCCGAGGAAGCCAGCGGATTCTGACTTGCCTGGACTAGTTGTCTCGCGCGAGTCCCGGGATTCTTCCGGTTTCGTCGAGTTCTTGGACGTGGATCCTGCCATGGCGGGTGCTTCCTGGTCGGGGTCAACGGGCAAGCGCGCTCGCGGCACGCCTTTGTTGCCCTCCACACTAAATGCCCGCCGGGCGAAAGTGTGACACGGGGCACCTTTCGGGGGCCGGATAGTAAAGAAACACGAGCGCAGCCGTAACATGTGCTGCTGAAAACCTGTGAGTTTCCGTATTCCAGCGACCCTCAACGACCCCCAGCGACCCCTAGGAGAACCCATGTCCATCGGCCGCCCCGCCCGAACCGTCCGTTCCGTCCTCGCCCTGCTCGCCCTGGCGGCAGTGCTGCTCGCCGCGCTCTTCGTCGTCCGGCCGAGCCTGTTCGGAACCGGCAAGACCACCATGTCCTCCGAGAACCTCGGCGCCACCTTCAACGACATCGCCGAGCTCAGCACCGAGGAGTACGTCTACTCCCGGGTGGGCAGCTTCGACCAGGCGGGCTTCCAGATCGCCGGGCGCACCGTGCCCTTCACCGGCCGCAACTTCCTGGTCACCTACGACGGCACCGTCAAGGCGGGCATTTCCAACGCCGAGCTCATCGAGGTCCGCGTCGATGACACCGCGCGCACCCTCACCATCACCACCCCGCACGCGGAGGTGCTCAGCTCCTCCATCGCCCCGGAGAGCATCGCTGTCTACGACCAGTCGATGAACCCCCTCAACCAGGTCCGCGTCCAGGACGTCTCCGCCTTCCTGGCGGAGCAGGAGCGCAACGCCAAGGAAACAGCCGTGGACCAGGGCCTCCTCGAGCGCGCCGACAACCGCGTCGAGGACCTGCTGCGCAGCCACGGCGAGGCGCTCACCGAGGGCACCGCGATGGCGGACTACGCCGTCGACGTGAAGTGGAGGTAGGCCCGGCGGGGCGTCGATAAGCGCTGCCCTGGGTACACTCGCAGCGGTGGACATGATCGAGATGACGCCGACCATCGAGACGACCTACCGGGTCCTCGAGCTCATCGGCGTGTTCCTGACCAGCCTCGTTGCGGGCACCATCGCGCGGAAGATGAACTTCGACATCGTCGGGTTCCTGCTCCTCGCCATCATTTCCTCGCTGGCGGGCGGAGCGGTGCGCGACGTGCTCATCGATACCGGAAAGGTCGCCGCCCTCGTACACCCCGAGTACATCTGGGTGGCCATGGCGGGCGCGGCCGCCGCCTTTCTCACCCGGCTCCACGGGTTCACCTGGACCATGTTCCAGTACCACGCCGACATGGTCACCATCGGCGTGTGGGCCGTCACCGGCTCGACGAAGGCGCTGCTTGCGGGCGTGTCCCCGCTCGGCTGCGTGCTCATGGCGCTGGTCACCGCCACCGGCGGCAGCGTCATCCGCGACATGATGATCGGGCGCATCCCCGCCCTGCTGAAAAACCAGCAGATGATGGCCATCCCCGCCATCATCGCGGCCTCCTTCAACGTGCTGCTCTACCGCATCGGCCACCACGAGCTCGGCATGGTGCTCACCCCGATCCTCGCCTTCGCCATCGCGGCCCTCGTCTACTGGACCGGCTGGTACATCCCCGCCCGACAGGACTTCGCGCCGGTCAATGACCTCGCGTGGAAGCTGCGCCAATCCTTCAGCGGCGTCGAGGAATCCGCCCGCTCCGCCGCCCGCACCATCGAACCCGACTCCGTGCGCGAGTGGCGCCACGGCAAGATGGAGGAGATCGAGGCGGAGGAGCATCGCGAGCTCGGCGCCGACAACGCCGGCGAGCCCACCAAGGAAGAGGTGAAGAAGCGCGTCGGCGACAACCCCTCGCGCGAGGAGTTCATCGACGTGCTCTACAAGGCCTACCTCGACGCCGGCGGGAGCAACAGCCCCACGGGGTGGCAGGGGCTGCGCGCCCGCAGGCGCTAGCATCGGGCGCATGGACCTTTCCGAGCACCTGGATCCCTGGCCCGCCGACAACGTCTCCGCCGCGATCGTCGGCCCGGCCGAGGCCACCTACGGCGACGAGGCCCGCGTCTACGAGCTCGCCAGCGTGACCAAGCTCCTCTCGGCCTACGCCATCCTCCTCGCGGTCGAGGAGGGGGCATTTTCGCTTGACGACGCCCTCGGCCCCGCCACCTCCACCATCCGGCACCTGCTCTCCCACGCCAGCGGCGTTGGCTTCGACACCCGCGAGCCCCAGAAGGCGGTGGGGGAGCGGCGCATCTACTCCTCCGCCGGATACGAGATCCTCGCGGAGCACCTCGAGGAGTCGACGGGCATCGGGTTCGCCGACTACGCCCGGGAAGGAATCTTCGCCCCGCTGGGGATGGACAGTGCGGAGATATATGGGTCGGCCGGTCACGGCGGGAGGGCGTCGCTAAGCGATATGCGTGCCTTCGCCGCCGAGCTCGTCTCCCCGCAGCTGCTGTCGGAGGAGACCCTGCGCGAGGCGATGAGCAACCAGTTCGGCGATCTGCGCGGCGTCGTGCCCGGCTACGGCATGCAGAAACCCTGCCCGTGGGGGCTCGGGTTCGAGATCAAGGGCGCCAAGACCCCGCACTGGACCGGCGACACCATGCCGGCCGAGACCGTCGGGCACTTCGGTATGGCCGGGACGTATCTGTGGGTCGTGCCCGCCTGGCTGGACCACCCCCGCGCCGGGACCGCGATGGTCGCGCTGACCGACCGCGAGTTCGGCGAGTGGGCCAAGCCCCTGTGGCAGGAGACGAACACCGCGCTCTTCGACGCCCTCTGAGCGCGCGGGCCGGTAGTACCCTTACCCTGAACCCATGACTACCATCCCCGCCGCCGGCGAAAGGCTGCCCGCACGCCAGGTGTGGCCGCTCATGCTGGCCCTGCTCACCGCCGTCTTCGCCTTCCAGCTCAACGCCTCGATGCTCGCGCCCGCGCTGGCCACCATGGAGGTGGAGCTGAACGCCACCACCGCCGAGATCGGCCTGACGCAGACCGCCTTCTTCACCGCGGCCGCCCTGTTCTCACTGTTCATGCCCCGCTGGGGTGACCTGATCGGGCGCCGCAAGGTGCTGGTGGGGATGATGGTGGTCACCGCCGTCGGCTCCGTCGTCGCCGCGCTCGCCCCCAACGTCACCGTGCTGTTCATCGGCCGCGTCATCCAGGGCGTGTCGGGCCCGACCGTCGCGCTGACCTCGGTGATGCTGCGCCAGGCGGTGCGTGAGGAGAAGCAGTTCGCGCTGCTCATCGGCGTGCTCACCTCTATCAACGGCGGCATCGCGGGCATCGACGCCCTCCTCGGCGGATGGCTCACTGCTTCCTTCGGCTTCCGCTCGGTGTTCTGGTTCATCGGCGCGGTGGCGGCCATCGCCGCCGTGTCCACCCGCTTCGGCCTCGGGGAGACGCGCTCCGAGGACATCCAGCCGATGGACTGGAAGGGCGTTGTCCCGCTGGTCGTCGCCATCGGCGCTATCCTCACCGCGCTCAACGAGGCCGGCTCCCTCGCCGCGGCCAACTGGTTCATGGTGGTCATCCTGCTGGTCATCGGCGCGATCGCGCTGGTGACGTTCTGGCGCTTCGAGAACGCCTCCGCGCACCCCCTGGTCTCCACCGACCTGCTCAAGCAGCGCCGCACCTGGGCCCTGTTGTGCACCACCACGCTGACCATGACCGGCATCTTCGCCATCATGAACGGCCTGGTGCCCAACCTCGCGCAGGACCCGGTCAACGGTCCGGGCCTGTCCGCAGGCGTGGTGTCCTGGTGGACGCTGACCCCCTACGCCATCGCGGGCCTCATCTTCGGCCCGGTGGCGGGCTTCATCGCGGGCCGCATCGGCTACAAGATGATGCTGCAGATCGGCATCGCCGGCGCGATCCTCTCCGTCGTCTTCGGCCTGTTCGTGGCGAACAACCCGACCCCGGTGCTCCTGCTGGTGCTCTCCATCGCGGCGGGCGTGACCTACGCGGGCATCGCCAACATCATGCTCGGCTCGCTCGGCGTGGTGCTGGCGCCGAAGCAGAACCAGGGCTACCTGCCGGGAATGAACGCCGGCGCCTTCAACCTCGGCGCGGGCATCTCCTTCACCATCATCTTCGCCGCGGCGACCACCTTCGCGGGCTCGGGCGGCGGCTACCACGCTGGCATGCTCACCGGCGCCGTGCTCCTGTGCGGCGCGCTGGCCACGTCCTTCCTCATCCCGCGGCCTGAGACCATCCCTGACACTATCGCGGCCGAGGACGCCGCGGCGAAGAAGGCGGCCGCCTGATGCGCTCGATCATCCTCGACTGCGACCCCGGCCACGACGACGCCGTCGCCATCCTGCTCGCGGCGGGCAACCCGTCGATCGACCTGCTCGGCATCACCACCGTCGGCGGCAACCACACCCTGGACAAGGTCACGCACAACGCCCGCCAGGTGCTCGCTATTGCAGGGCTTGACGACGTCCCCCTGCGCGCCGGGGCAACCCGCCCGCTGCTGCGGCCGGTGGAGACCGCGGAGGGCATCCACGGAGACAGCGGCATGGAGGTCCACGGCTACGAGCTGTCGGAACCGGCGGCGCCTGTGGCCGAGGGCCACGCGGTGCAGTGGATCATCGACACGATCATGGCCCGCGAGCCGGGCACGGTGACGCTCGTGCCCACCGGGCCGCTGACCAACATCGCCCTGGCTGCGCGCCTCGAGCCGCGCATCGTCGGGCGCGTGCGCGAGGTCGTGCTCATGGGCGGGGCCTTCGGCACCGGCAACTGGACGGCGTCGGCGGAGTTCAACATCGCCGCGGACCCGGAGGCGGCGCAGATCGTCTTCCGCGAGGACTGGCCGGTGACCATGGTCGGCCTCGACCTGACGCACCAGGCGCTGGCCACGCCCGAGGTGGAGGCGCGCTTCGCCTCGCTGGGCACGGATGTCGGCGACTTCGTGGTGGCGCTGTTCGGCGCGTTCCGCACCAACTACCGCGACGCCCAGGGCTTCGTCGACCCGCCGGTGCACGACCCGTGCGCCGTGGCGTACCTCATCGACCCCGATGTGGTGGAGACGGTGCGGGTGCCCGTGGACGTCGAAACGCGCGGCGAGCTGACCGCCGGGCGAACCGTCGCCGACTTCCGCGCCCCGGCACCCGCCGACTGCCGCACCCAGGTGGCCACGCAGCTGGACGCGCCGCGCTTCTGGGACTTGGTCGTCGACGCGGCCCGCGCGTTGGGGTAGGCGCCGCGGCTGAGTAGCCTAGGGCCCTATGCTCCCCCTGCTCGCGGCCGTGTGCGCCGGCTTCATCATCCCCATCCAGTCGGCGGCGAACTCGCGCCTGCGCCTGAGTGTGGGAGGAAAGCCGGTCGTCTCGGCGCTGATCTCGTTTACCGTCGCGCTCGCGGCGAGCGTGGCGGTGACGGCGGCGCTGCGCGGCAACCCCGTCCCCGATGTGGCTGCCGCTGCCGGCACCGGCTGGTGGGTCTGGCTCGGCGGGGTGATGGGGGTGTGCTTTATCGTGGGCAACATCCTGCTCTTCCCGCGGATCGGCGCGGTGCAGACGATGGTGCTGCCCATCCTGGGTCAGCTGGTGATGGGCATGCTTGTGGACAGGTTCGGCCTGTTCGGCGCGCCCGTGCACAGCGTGGGCCCGGGACGCGTGCTCGGCGCGCTGGTCGTCCTGGCCGGGATCGCGCTGGTGCTCAACCTGGGGCGCAACACCCCCACCGCGCACACTGCGGGGCCTGCGGCGTGGGCGTGGCGCGCGGTCGGCGTGGCCATCGGCATGGGCTCCGCCCTGCAGACCACTGTCAACGGCGTGCTGGGGACGATGGTGGGCTCCTCCCTCCACGCCGCGGAGGTCAACCTCTTCGTGGGGGCCGTGCTCCTGCTGCTCATCGCAGTGTCCACGAGCCCGCGCCAGCTCGCGCGCCGTCCGACCCCCGGGCCGTGGTGGATGTGGCTGGGAGGCTTCGTCGGCGCGACCTTCGTCATCGCCGGGGCGACGCTCGCCCCGGTCCTCGGCACCGCCACCACGGTCATCGGCCTCAACGCCGGCACGATCCTGGGCGGGCAGGTCATGGAGTCCGTGGGCGCGTTCGGGGCGCACAAGCGCCCGCTTGACGCGCGGCGGGTGGCTGGGCTGGCGCTCGTGTTCGTGGGCGTGCTGATGGTGCGGCTGCTCTAGTCCCCCTTTCTTTCGAACGGGTGAGCGATTTCCTTCAAAGTTGTGCCCTTCATGTCTTGTTGGGCTGCTATAAATTTCCTCAAGGTGTTCCGCTAACACACTCGAAAGGATTCGCATGAATAGCAAGCTAGATATCGATGCTGACGACAGCCGCAGCTACTACGTGTATCTCCTGATGAAGGAGCCGGTCACGGAGCCGTTCAAGTTGGAAAACGTGATCTATGTGGGAAAGGGTAAGCACAACCGGTGGATGCATCATTTTGAAGCGACCGTGAAAAAGGAGGCGAGTCACCAGACGCTGAGCGGGAAAGAAGAGGCTCTACGTGATGTCATGGCTCGACATGGCGGAGATAAGGATGTCGAGAACTTTGCCTACTTTGTTCAATGGGGTCTCGATGAGACTTCGGCGTTTCGTCTAGAAGCACTTCTGATCAAAATGCTGACAAAGCAGCCTGGTGTTGAACTCCAAAACGCTGCTGCAGGTCACCACCAGGGTGAGGTCTTCTTGCCGGTCGGCGAGGCCCGTCGCTACTTCGGTCGTGAGGATTTGGTGGTGGAACGGGTCGCCGCCGGGGAGCTGGGTTCGTTCCTTCCGGGCTCTTCCAGGGGTGAAGACGTCCTCTGCATCCTGGTGAAAGGATCTAGCAGTGATCTTGGCGCGATCGAGCGCGAAGTTGCCCTGGATATACCTCCGCAAGTCGAGGGTGCTGTCCCTGTCGAGACCGTTCCGGAAGAGGATGCATACCGGAGAGGGTGGGACCCCACCGAACCTTGGACTCTCGAAGAAGCAAGCGAGAGAGCGCGGAGGTACTGGCCGATCTCTCCTGAGAACGTTCAGGTGCTGCGGGCAATCGCGGACGACGGCCGCCTCCAACTGGCGATGCTGGTTGAGGACCCTCAGCACCGGAAGTCGGTTGTGCGTTATACATGGGAAGTGGAGCCTGGAGGAGAGTGGTTCGAATATTGGTATCTGACTGACGTTGAGGGATACCGAAAGAGTGGCCGGTACGGGGTTCCCCTGGGGCATGCCTTTGACGAAAGTGAAGATCATTGGCTCGGAAAGTCGCCTGTCAGAGACGACGGGGTCCAGGCTCTGGCTGGACTCACCGGGGGGATTGGTTACGCGGTAGTTGAATAGTGTGAAACCCGAGGATCTAGGCGGGTAAACCTCAACTCCAGCTTGAGTAAATAGGGGTGTCAAGCAGGGCTTTAGGGTTGTCGCTGCGACTCGCGTGAAGCATGATCGTCTGCGAGTCACGTAGAGCTCACTGAGGCCGTTGGGGAAGACGAACCTCGTCTCGCACCGCGCTCCCTCGACCCGCCCGGCTAGTCACCGGCGCGGCGCAGGGGGAGGGAAGCGGTGCGCCGAATACTCCGCTACAGGAAGGTCCCCGCATGACAACGACCCTGGCCGCCCCCGTCTCCTGGCGCGCCGCGTGCGCCGCCCCCGTCACGGCTGTGTTCAGCGTGGAGGGGATGCCGGCGGGCGCGCGGTGGGACGTCGAGAAGCTTCTGTGCTCCCTGCCCGCGGCACCCATCGTGGATCCGCTTCTCGACGACTTCGACACCGCCTGGTTCACCCGCTGGCAGCGCACCCCCGAGGGCTACTCCTGCCGCGAGATCCTCCACGCGCCGCAGACGGATCTGAGCGAGTTCGAGCGCGCGCTGAACGTATTAGCAGGTGAGCATGGGTTCGTGGCGAGCGTCGAAATGCGCTCCTACAATGGTCGGCATGTCTGATCCTTACCGCGTACAAAACCCCGTAAACAACCAGGTCATCGAGACGTTCGACTTCATCTCCGACGAGGAGCTGGAAAAGGCCCTCGCCGCCGCCGACGACGCGTTCCGCCAGTGGCGCACCGCCAGCTACGAGGACCGTGCCACCGTGCTGCGCAAGGTCGCCTCGCTTTTCGACGCCAAGCGCGACCAGCTGGCCGCAATCATCACCGAGGAGATGGGCAAGCCGCTCGACCAGGGCCAGGCGGAGCTGGATGACGTGGTGGACATCTTCACCTACTACGCCGACCACGGCGCCGAGCTGGGCGCCGACGAACCCCTCGAGCACGAGGGCGGACGGGCCGTGCTGCGCCGCGTGCCGCTGGGCGTGATCGTGGGCGTCATGCCGTGGAACTTCCCCTACTACCAGGTCGCCCGCTTCGCCGCGCCCGCGATCATGGCGGGCAACACCGTGATGGTCAAGCACGCAGAGATTTGCCCGCGCTCCTCCCAGGCGATCCAGGAGATCTTCGCCGAGGCCGGCGCCCCGGACGGTGTGTTCACCAACATTTACGCCACCCACGACCAGGTCGCCTCGCTGATCGCCGACAAGCGCGTGCAGGGCGTGTCCCTGACCGGCTCCGAGCGGGCCGGCCGGGCCATCGCCAGCGCCGCGGGCCAGAACCTGAAGAAGGCCGTGCTTGAGCTCGGCGGCACCGACGCCTACGTCGTGCTCGACGCCGAGGACATCGACGCCGCCGCGAAGACGGCCTGGAAGAAGCGCATCTCCAACACCGGCCAGGCCTGCACCTCCAACAAGCGCATCATCGTCATGGAGGACATCTACGACGACTTCGTCGCCGCCATGGTCCGCATCGCGGAAGGGTTCACGCAGGGCGACCCGGCGAACCCCGGCAAGGGGGAGTACTACCCGCTGTCGTCGCGCGACGCCGCCGAGAAGCTCGTCCAGCAGGTTAAGCTCGCCGTCGACGCCGGAGCCACCCTCCACACCGGCGGCGAGCTCACCGGCGAGGGCGCCTACTTCACCCCCGCCGTCATCACCGGCATCCCCGTCGGCTCGGACTCCTACTACGAGGAGTTCTTCGGCCCCGTCGCCGAGATCTACAAGGTCAGCTCCGACGAGGAGGCCATCGAACTGGCCAACGACTCCAACCACGGCCTCGGTGGCGCCGTGTTCTCCTCCGACATCCCCCGCGCCGAGCGTGTGGCCAGCCGCATCGAGACCGGCATGATCCACGTCAACATCCCCCAGGCCGGGGGCGCGGAGCTGCCCTTCGGCGGCGTTAAAAACTCCGGCTTCGGCCGCGAGCTCGGCCCGCTGGGCATGGACGAGTTCGTGAACAAGCAGCGCTACTACGTGGCGGAGTAGCGCTGTGCTGCCGGGCGACACCAACCCGCTGCTGGCCGCCGCGCTGCTCTGCTTTCCTGGTGTGATCGCGGGATGCGTCGTCTACGCAGCCGCGAGCGCAGGGGGGACGGTGGTGCGGCGCACAGTGTCACCCGGGGCCAAACTGGTGCTCTGCATTGCGGTGGCGCTGGTCTTTCTCCTCTTCGCCCGCGTGCGCGACGGCGGCGTCCACCCCATCCTCCTCTTTGTCGCACTGGGGTGCGTCCTGGCGGGCGGCGCTCTGGCGACCGCCGAGGGGCGGATTCGCGGGCGCTGAGGCCGCACGGTTTTCCCAAAACGCCCGGAACGGCGCGGCCGATGTGGAATCATGCAGATATGAGACCCACGTCACGTTTGCTTTCGGTTCTGGTTGCCGTTTCCGGCGTCGCGCTCTCCGGGTGCGCTCCCGCTCCCGAGGCGCCTGCTCCTTCCCAGGCTGCGGCGCCCGAGGTCAGCACCCTTGATGTTTCCAACTGCGAGCCCGCAGACGGCGTGTCCGGGCGCGTCGGCGGCGAGGGCGGGGAAGGGCAGTCAGGGGAGCGCAACATCCAGGTCGCGCCGGAGATCGGCACCGGATTCCGCAGCGGGATGCAGGAGGTTCGGGCCCAGAACTTCGCTGTGACCACAGCCAACCCCGTCGCGACCGCGGCCGCCTGCGACGTGCTGCTCAAGGGCGGCAACGCGGCCGACGCGGTGGTGGCCGCCCAGTTCGTGCTGGGACTCGTCGAGCCGCAATCGTCCGGCATCGGCGGGGGAGGCTACATTCTCTACAGCGACGCGGCATCGGGGCGTCGAGTAGCAATCGACGGCCGCGAGGTCGCTCCCCTCGCCGCCGATGAGAATTATCTCATCCACGTTTCGAGCGAGGACCCCACGCCCCCGCTTCCCGACGCCCGCAGCTCCGGGCGCTCCATCGGCGTACCCGGGATTGTTGCGGCGCTCGCCGAACTGCATCGGCAGTTCGGCTCGGACGATTGGGCTTCCGACATCCAGCCAGCAATCGACCTCGCGCAGCGGGGCTTCGAGGTCTCCCCGCGCCTGGCGGCGTCGATCGCCGACTCCGCCTCGCAGCTCGCCGCCAGCCCACACGCGGCGGCCTACTTCCTCGACGCCGACGGCCAGCCGCTGGCGGCGGGGACGAACCTGACCAACCCGGAGTATGCCGCGACCCTCGCCGCGATCGCCGAGGACGCTAACAACTTCTACACCGGCGGCATCGCCGCCGACATCGCCACCGAGGCGACCCGCGCCGACGAGGGGCTCACCCCTTCGCTCATGACCACGGCGGACATCGCCGGGTACACGCCCGAGGTCCGCGAGGCACTCTGCGTGCCGTACAAGGGGCGTGAGGTGTGCGGCATGCCGCCGTCATCAAGCGGGGGCGTGGCCGTGCTGGAAACGCTGCGGCTGCTCGAAGGGCAGGACCTCGCGCAGTACGCACCCGACAACCCCGGCCCGGACGGGGCGCTGCCGGACCCGGAGGCTATTCACCTCGTCGCCGAGGCCGAGCGCCTCGCCTACGCCGACCGCGACGCCTACGTCGCCGACCCTGCCTTCGCGCCCATTCCGGGCGGGCCCGGCGCCCTGCTCTCCGATTCCTACACCGCCCAGCGCGCCAGCCTGATCGACCCCGCGAAGACAATGGGCAAGGCCACCCCCGGTGTGCTGGAGCAGCCGGTCGGCGTCGGTGCTGACCTCCCGGAACACGGGACCACCCACGTCAACGTCATCGACGCGCAGGGCAACGCCGCGTCCTTCACCTCCAGCGTCGAGGCGGCCTTCGGATCCTTCCACTTCACGCGCGGCTTCGTGCTCAACAACCAGCTCACCGACTTCTCCGCCGAGCCCCTCGACGAGTCCGGCCAGCCCGCCGCGAACCGGGTCGAGGCCGCCAAACGCCCCCGCTCCTCCATGGCTCCGTTCCTGGTCTTCGGCCCGGACGGAGCGGCCGAGATGGCGCTCGGCTCGCCCGGCGGGTCGCTGATCATCCAGTACGTGCTGAAGACGTTCCTGGGCATCACCGAGTGGGGCCTCAACCCGCAGCAGGCCGTCTCCGCACCCAACTTCGGGGCGCGCAACACCCCGAAGACCGGGATCGGAGGCGAGCACCCGCTGGTCAAGGACGGCGGGGCAGCCGCGGCGGTCGAGGAGCTCACGGCGCGGGGCCACGACGTCGTCACCGACGAGATGGTCAGCGGGCTGTCTGTCCTGATGCGGCGCGACGGCGCCATCGTCGGCGGGGCCGACCCGCGGCGCGAGGGGATCGTGCTGGGTGGCTGAAGGGGCGTCGTTAAGCGAGCCACTCCGCGAGCTCGGCGACCGTCGTCTCGGGCGCGTAGGCCGACTCCTCGGCGCGCGCCCCGAATTCCTCCTCCGCGCGCACGGCGAGCTCGATGCGATCCAGCGATGACACCCCGAGGCCGTCGAGGGTCGCCTCGGGCGTGACCTCCTCGTCCGTGAACCTCCCGATGAGCTCCGCGAGACGCGCGAGAACCGACGTGTCCTTCGCCGGCTCCTCGGGCGCGAGGTTCAGCGATCCGAGGTCAAGTCGTTGCGAGAGCTCCATGCGCCCATATATACACTGATACCCATGTTCACGGGCAAAAAGCGCACCTCGCTTCTCGACGCCCTCAGCGCGCGCCCCATCGCCGGCCTGACCTACGACCGGGAAGGCTCGACGCTCCGCCAGGGCCTCAACATCCACTGGTACGAGCGCGGCCCCGAAGACGCCGACCTGACGATCCTCTACGTCCACGGCTTCAACATCTCCTCTGAAGAGTTCTACATGCAGGTCGACGCGCTGGCCTCCCTGCCCGTGCGCCAACTGCTCGTCGACCTGCGCGGACACGGCAAGACCGGCCCCGTGCCCCCGCACATGTGCCAGGTCGATGACGCCGCCGACGACATCTACGCCGTCCTCCGCGACCGCGGCGTCACCGGCCCGCTCATCGTCGTCGGGCACTCGCTGGGAGGTCCCGTCTCGCTGTCCCTGATGCGCCGGCACGCCGCGGCCCTCGACCTGGCCGGCAGCGTGCAGATCTCCTCCACCGTCGACCCCTTCGCCGACCAGGGCATGCCCCAGGTCCTCGCCGGCTGGGTAGGCTCACTCCTCGAGGACCTCTACACCGCCTCGCCCCGCCTCATGCAGCGCCTCCTCACCCTGGGCACACGCCTGCTCGTCCCCGTCCTCGCCCTCGGGTTCTACTTCCGCCCCGTCGGATACGCCGTGGTGAAATTCCACGCCGCAATGATCCAGAGGACGGCCCTCGACACCTACGCCGGCTTCTTCGACGACCTGCTCACCCACTCCGAACTCGCCGCCGCCGACGTCCTCGCCACCATCCCCGGCTACATCCTCGTCGGCTCCCGCGACTCCGTCACCCCCGTCAGCCAGTCGCGCCGACTCAGCGAGATCTGGCCCCGCGCCTACTTCCAGGTCCTGCCCGAAAGCGGGCACATGCCGCCTTTCGACGCCCCCGGCGCCGTCTCCACCGCCATCGAGCGCCTCGTCCGGGGCGTTGGGTGAGGGGCGCGTCAGTTACTGTGGAGTTCCGTGGGGGAGTTGGAGTTTATTCGGGGTGTCGGGGCGGCGACCCGCACCGCAGTCATCACGGGGCCGGCCGCCGCGAAACTGCGGGGGCTGCGGACACTCGATCGTGTTGACAAGGTAGACCTGCTGCTTCCGGGCGACATGCGCGCGCCCAAGGCTTCGACCTGGCCGGACGGCGTGGCCTACCGCAGCGGCGCCCTGCTGCCCGAGCACGTCGTGACCGAGCAAGGGCTGCGCGTGACCAGCACGATCCAGATGGTCCTCGATACCTGCAGGTACCACAGCCCGCTGGCGGCCCTCGTCGTCCTCGAATCAGCTCGCTTTCGCCGTCCGGACGTCACCTGTGCGGACCTGCTTTCGCTTGCCGGCACTTTGCCCCGCTCCCACGGACTCCGAGATCTTCGCCGCGTCATCCGGTACTCCGCCGCTACATCCCAATCAGCACTGGAAACTGTGGGCCGCTACTCGATCATCGAAGCCCGGATCCCGGGCCTGATCTCCATACGGGGACAAGCGCCGTTTGAGTACTACGACATCGCCGGAAACCCGCTGACGGGCAAAATCGACCTCTTGCTCAACGGGATCATTGCGGTAGAGCTCGACGGCCAGAGCAAGTACACCTCGGAATTCGTCACCGCCGACGAGCGTATCCGAGAAAAGCAGCTGCTCAACCACGGGTACCTGGTCATTCGCGCCGGCTGGCGACAGGTGTGGAACGGAGCACTCGCACTCCAAGTAGCTAATGCCATCCGCCGCGTGCGGTTCCTCGGCGACGACCCCTACAGCGGCAACGTTCCCGTTCCCCTCGATGACGGAGAGCTCGCCCGTCGCCGTGCCGCATACCGGCGCTGAGCGCGCCGCTACTCGACGGTTCGCACCGGCGTCCGGGGTTTTGCGGCGGCGAGTGCGCATCGGTCGAGTACGGGTCGGGGGCTACTCGACGGTTCGCACCCGCGTCCTGGGCTTTTGTGGCGGCGAGTGCACATCGGTCGAGTACGCGGTGTGAAAAAAGCGCCCCGCCGCAGCAAACGGCGGGGCGCTTGACGCGGGGGCGCTACTCCTCGCTGTTCGTGCCGCCGTTGGGGTTGGGCTCGGTCGGGTCGTCGACGTGGAGGTCCTTCGCGGCCTGGGCGGCCACCGACATGTCGATCTTGCCCTCGTTGGCCAGGCCCATCAGCGCCGCGACGACCATGGACTCGGCGTCGATGTTGAAGTAGCGGCGGGCGGCCTCGCGGGTGTCGGAGAAGCCGAACCCGTCGGCGCCGAGCACGATGTACTGGCCCGGGACGTAGGGGCGAATCTGCTCGTGAAGGTCGGTGGCGAAGTCGGACGTCGCCACGTAGGGGCCGGGGGTCTGCTTGAGCTGGGTCGTCGCGAAGGGCTCGCCGAAGTCCTCGCCCGGGTTGTGCAGCTTCTTCTTGTTCAGGGCGGCGCCGTCGCGGGCGAGCTCGACCCAGGAAGTGACGGAGTAGACGGCGGCGCCGACGTTGTAGTCCTCCTCGAGGATCTTCTGGGCGCGCAGGGCCTGCTGCATGCCCACGCCGGAGGCGAGGAGGGAGACGCGCAGGTCCTTGTCGGCGCCGCGGTCGTAGAGGTAGATGCCGCGGTGCAGGCCCTCCACGTCCAGGTCGGCGGGGCGCTCCGGCTGGTGCGTGGGCTGGTTGTAGACGGTGATGTAGTACATCACGTTCTCGCCGCCGTCGGGGCCGTACATGCGCTCGATGCCCTTGGAGATGAGGTAGGGCATCTCGTAGGCAAAGGCGGGGTCGTAGGTGACCACGGCGGGGTTGGTGGAGGCGAGGATCGGGGAGTGGCCGTCCATGTGCTGGAGGCCCTCGCCGAACAGGGTGGTGCGGCCGGCGGTGGCGCCGATGATGAAGCCGCGTGCCATCTGGTCGCCGGCGGCCCAGAAGTTGTCACCGGTGCGCTGGAACCCGAACATCGAGTAGAAGATGTACATCGGGATCATCGGTTCGCCGTGCGTCGCGTAGCTTGTTGCGGCGGCGATGAAGGAGGCCGAGGAGCCGTCCTCGTTGATGCCCTCGTGCAGGATCTGGCCGTCGACGGCCTCGCGGTAGGACAGCTGGAGGTCGTGGTCCACCGGGGTGTAGTTCTGGCCCACCGGGTTGTAGATCTTCAGCGTGGGGAACCACGAGTCGAGGCCGAAGGTGCGGGCCTCGTCGGGGATGATCGGCACGATGCGCTTGCCGATCTCCTTGTCGCGCATCAGCGCGCGGAAGGTGCGCACGAGCGCCATCGTGGTGGCCACCTCCTGCTTGCCGGAGTCCTTGAAGTTGGCCTTGAAGGTCTTCTCGAAGTCGGGCAGCTCGAGCGGGGTGTAGCTGTGGCGGCGCTCGGGCAGGTAGCCGCCGAGCTCCTTGCGGCGCTCCTTGAGGTACTTGATCTCCTCGGCGTCCTCGCCCGGGTGGTAGTAGGGCGGGTTGTAGGGGTCGCGCTCCAGCTCCTCGTCGGTGATCGGGATCTCCTGCTTGTCGCGGAAGAGCTTGAGGTCCTCGAGGGTGAGGTTCTTCATCTGGTGGGTCGCGTTGCGGCCCTCGAAGTTGTGGCCGAGGCCGTAGCCCTTGATGGTGTGGGCGAGGATGACGGTGGGCTTGCCCTTGGTCTCCAGGGCGCGCTTGTAGGCGGCGTAGACCTTGCGGTAATCGTGGCCGCCGCGGCGCAGGGCCCAGATCTCCTCGTCGGTCATGTCCTCAACGAGCTTGAGGGTGCGCGGGTCGCGGCCGAAGAAATGTTCGCGGACGTAGGCGCCGTCGTTGGCCTTGAAGGTCTGGTAGTCGCCGTCCTTGGTGGTGTTCATGACGTTGACCAGGGCGCCGTCGTGGTCCTTGGCCAGCAGTGCGTCCCACTCGCGGCCCCAGACCACCTTGATCACGTTCCAGCCGGCGCCGATGAAGAAGGCCTCCAGCTCCTGAATGATCTGCCCGTTGCCGCGGACGGGGCCGTCGAGGCGCTGCAGGTTGCAGTTGACCACGAAGGTCAGGTTGTCCAGCCCGTAGAGGGAGGCCATGTGGATCAGGCCGCGGGATTCGGGCTCGTCCATCTCACCGTCGCCGAGGAAGGCCCAAACGTGCTGCTGGTCGGTGTCCTTGATGCCGCGGTCCTGCAGGTACTTGTTGAAGCGCGCCTGGTAGATCGCGTTCATCGGGCCGAGGCCCATGGACACGGTGGGGAACTCCCAGAAGTCGGGCTTGCCGTGCGGGTGAGGGTAGGAGGGCAGGCCGCCCTGGGGGCGGGAGTGCTCCTGGCGGAAGCCGTCGAGGTCGTCCTCGCTGAGGCGGCCCTCGAGGAAGGCGCGGGCGTACATGCCGGGGGAGGCGTGGCCCTGGAAGAAGATGTGGTCGCCGCCCTGCTCGGCGTCCTTGCCGCGGAAGAAGTGGTTGAAGCCCACCTCGTAGAGGGCGGCGGCCGAGGCGTAGGTGGAGATGTGCCCGCCCACCTTGACACCCGGGCGCTGGGCTCGGTGCACCATGATGGCGGCGTTCCAGCGCATCCAGCGGCGGTAGCGCTTCTCAATCTTCTCGTCGCCTGGGAACTCCGCCTCCATGCTGGTGGGGATGGTGTTGACGAAGTCGGTGGACGACAGCGCCGGCAGCGGCACGCGCTTCGCCGAGGCGCGCTCGATGAGCCGGAGCATGAGGTAGCGGGCCCGCTCGGGGGAGGACGAGTCGAGCAGGCCGTCGAAGGAATCCATCCACTCGTTGGTCTCTTCCGGGTCCTGATCGTGCAGGTAGGAGGCAACGCCTTCGCGGATGAGGGGGATGTTGGTTTCCCGGTCGTTGCCGTACGGGTCCTTGTCGTTGGTGTCGATGTCGGCCACGATGGAACCTCCGTTAATCGCGTTCAAATACTTCCCGCCCAAGCGTACCCTCCGCCCCGACACAGGGTTCACCCCAGCGCCGGACGCGCGCGTTTTGGCGGACAGGTTGCGCCAAGCGGACTATCATGTGCGGATATCCATATACCTAACTGCCAATGAGGAGGGCATACACTTGGGCGCCGCGGGTGTCGAAAGCTACGCAGACCGTCTGGGAATTCGTCGTGACAGTATCGTGCAGGAGATCGGCTGGGACGAGGACGCCGACTCGACCATCTCCGAGGCGATCGAGGACGCCATCGGGCAGCCGCTCCTCGAAGAAGATTCGGACGAGCTTTGCGACGTCGTCCTCCTGTGGTTCCGCTCCGACGACGGCGACCTGGTCGACTCCCTGGTGGACGCCGGCCGCAACCTCGGGGAGGGCGGGCGCATCTGGCTGCTCACCCCCTCGGCGACCAAGCCGGACAGCGTCCACCCGGGCGATATCTCCGAGTCCGCCCAGCTCGCGGGCCTGGTGCAGACCAAGGCGGACCGCTTGGGGCAGTGGCAGGGTTCCTGCCTGACGGGGGCCGGCGCGAAGAGGTAGCGGGTTTTTGTCGGCCGCGCCGGCGCCGTGCTAGAGTGCTTGGGCGCGCGCCGTTAGCTCAGCTGGAAGAGCAACTGGTTTACACCCAGTAGGTCGGCGGTTCGAGCCCGTCATGGCGCACCAGTTCTTTTTCACCGCCCCGCCGCGGCCTCGATCTGGCGCACCTCGCGGGCGAGGGCGTCGGGGGCAGAGAGGTCGTAGCCGACGTCGATGACGTCCCAGGTGCCGATGCGCAGGCGCAGGGAGCCGGCGTGGGCGGAGCCGGGGTCGGGGAAGACGACGAAGTCGAGAAGCTCGGTTCCGTGGAAGGCGCAGGCAGCCTCGGCGAGGGCCTCCAGGGAGACGCCGCGGAGCATGGCGGCGCCGTCGGGGTCGGCGAGGACGGCCAGCTCGGCGAGGGGGGAGGCGCGGAAAGCGTCGAGATCGTCGCAGAGGGCGTCCTCGATGTCGGCGGGCTCGATGCCGGGGGCGAGGCTGATTGTGGCGTCGGAAAGCGCGGCGAGCGCGCGGTTCAACAGGGCGTGGTCGGAGGGGGAAAACATCGGTACCTCGCTTGATCGCTGCGGTTTTCTAGCGTTCTTCCTGCCTATCGTAGGCCGTGGCCCACGGGTTGCGCCGGGTCTCGCCGTAGCGGCCGCGGGAGGGGGCGGGGGCGTCGACAAGCAGCTCCTCCTGCTCCTCGCGGTAGCGGCGCCGCTCGCGCGTCTCCGCCCAGATGAAGTAGATGAGCCCGGCGGGGGCGAGGACGCCGAAGCCGATCCACTGCAGGCCGTAGGAGAGGTGGTTGCCCGTCTCGAGGACCGGCAGGGGGATCGCTTCGACGACGCCGGGCTGGTCGCTGGTCAGCTGGACGTAGGGCGCGGCGAGGTTGAGGCCCGTCAGCCCGGAGATCTGGCCGGTGCTGATGGAGTAGACCATCTCGTGGCCCTGGTCGCTCATCGGCGGGGTGGTGTGCTCGGGCTCGCTGGCACGCAGGAAGCCCGTGACCGTGACCTGCTCGGACGGGGCGGCGGGGTAGTCGGGGACCTGGGTTCCGCCGTCGCGGGCGGGCACCCACCCGCGGTTGACCAGCACCGTCTCACCGGAGTCGAGGGCGAAGGGGGTGAGGATCTGGAACGCCGGGGTCTTGTCCACGGGGCGCAGGCGCAGCAGCACCTCGCCGTCGGGGACGTAGTGGCCGGTGAGCGTGACGCGCGTCCACTCCTCGGCGGCGTCGAAGCTGCCGTCGGGGCCGATGACCTCGCCGTAGGGGACGGGGTCGGTCTCGAAGGCGTGCTCGATGTGCTCGTTGCGCTCCTCCAGCGCCTGGTTCTTGCCCAGCTGCCAGGGCGCGAGCAAAGTGAACGCGAAGTAGGAAAACGCCACGATGAGGATGGCGGCGATGACCCACCCGGGGGTCAGGAAGGTCTTCCACCAGGGTTTTTCTCGCGTCGCCGTGGCCATCACAAACGCCTACTCTACTCGCGCGCGCACCCAGCCGATAATGCCGTCCGCGGCCGCCTCGATCTGCTCGCGCGTGGTCGCGAAGCCCTCCTGCCCGCCGTAGTAGGGGTCCTCCACGCCAGCGCCCTCGGGGGCGGCGGGGTCGAAGGAGCGCAGCAGGCGGATGCGCTCCTCGGGGACGCCGCGGGCGACGAGCTCGGAGACGTGCCGCGGCTCCAGCGCCACGATGAGGTCGGCGTCCTGCTGGGCGGGGCCGAACTGCTGGGCGCGGTGGCGCGAGCCGTCGTAGCCGTGGTCCTCCAGCTCCTGCAGCGCGCGCTCGTCGGCGCCGCTGCCGACGTGCCAGCCGCCGATGCCCGAGGAGCTCACCCGCACCGCCTGGCCCAGGCCGGCCTCCTTCAGCTTGGCCCGCACGATGATCTCGGCCATGGGGGAGCGGCAGATGTTGCCGGTGCAGACGAAGTCGATGTGCAGCGGTGTCGCAGCCACGGGATCAGCCTCCTTGGGAAACGGGAAGAATCTCCCCTCAACACTAGCCGGGAGGCTTTGTACCCTGGGGGACATGAGTGAGAGCACAGTAACCGTCGCCGACGTCGTGAGGGCCATGGACCGGGCGTACCCGCCGGCGCTCGCCGAGAGCTGGGACAGGGTGGGCCTGATCTGCGGTGACCCCGCCGCGGCCGTGACCAAGGTGGCCTTCGCCCTCGACTGCACCATGGACGTGGCGCGCCGGGCGGTCGATGCCGGGGCGCAGATGCTCGTGGTGCACCACCCACTGCTGCTGCGCGGGGTGTCCTCGGTGGCCGCGGACACCCCGAAGGGCAAGGTCCTGCACCACCTGATCCGCAACGGCTGCGCGCTCTTCGCCGCCCACACGAACGCCGACTCGGCGCGCCCCGGGGTCTCCGACAAGCTCGCGGAGCTGGTGGGCATCATGCCCGGCCGGCCGATCAGGCCGGTCCCGCTCGGCGGCATGGACAAGTGGGGCGTGCACATCCCGCCCGCCGACGTCGACCACGTCATGGCGCTGCTCTACGAGGCGGGGGCCGGGGCGATCGGCAACTACGAGGAGTGCTCCTTCGCGTGGGAGGGCACCGGCGGGTTCACCCCCGTCGAGGGCGCCGACCCCGCCGAGGGCACCGTCGGCGAGCACTTCTCCGGGCCCGAGGTCCGCGTCGAGTTCGTCGCGCCGACGCGCCTGCGGCGCACGCTTATCGACGCCCTCCGCGCCGCCCACCCCTACGAGGAGCCCGCCTTCGACGTCATCGCCGTGGAGGACACCTCCGACCTGTCCCGCGCCACCGGGCTGGGGCGCATCGGCGAGCTTCCCGAGCCGATGACCCTGCGCGAGTTCACCCAGCAGGTCGCGGACGCCCTGCCGGAGACGACGTGGGGCGTGCGCGCCGCCGGCGACCCGGAGCGTGTGGTGCGCAGGGTGGCGGTGTCCTCGGGCTCCGGCGACGGGTTCCTCTCGGACGTCGCGAAGCTCGGCGTCGACGTCTACGTCACCTCGGACCTGCGCCACCATCCCGTCGACGAGCACCTCGCCGCGGGCGGGCCCGCCGTCATCGACACCGCCCACTGGGCCAGCGAGTTCCCCTGGACCAGCCAGGCGGAGGGTATCGTTGGGGCTTTGGGCGTGGACACCGAGGTCCTCACCATCCGCACGGACCCGTGGACGCTGTCCGCGCACCCCCGACGCACAGAAAACTAAAGGAGCGAACGTGAACCTCTCACCCGAGCTGCAACCGGTGCTGCTCGAGCTGGCCACCGCAGACCGCCGCAACGCGCACCCGGCGGCCGTGGCGCCCGAGCAGAAGGAGCTGGACGCGCTGCTCGGCGAGCGCGAGCGCCTCGCCTCCGCCGCCGCGGCCGCCCAGATGGCCGTGGACGACATGGAGCTGGAGATCCTGCGCATCCAGGAGGACGAGCGCAAGCTGAAGAAGCGTGAGCTGGACGACAAGCGCCAGCTCTCCGCCGAGACCGACCCGGACCGCCGCCGCGACCTCGAGCACGACCGCTACGCCGCGAAGTCCCGCATCGCCGACCTGCTCTACGAGCTGAAGGAGGCCCACAACGAGATCGCGGCGCTGCGCAACAACCGCGACAACCACGGCGCCCGCCTCGACGAGGCCGACCGCAAGGTCGCCGCGGCCCGCCGCGCCGTCGAGGCCCTGCCGGAGAAGAAGGCCGTGGACACCGACTCCCTGCGCGCGCAGCTGCCCGCCGACGTGCTCGCCGTCTACGAGGACGTCGGGGCGGCCTCCTTCAACGGCCGCACCTGCAACTCCTGCTTCCTGCAGCTGCCCGCCGCCGAGCGCGCCGAGGTGATGGCGGTGCCCGCCGACGAGCTGCCCACCTGCCCCAACTGCGGCGCGCTGCTCGTGCGGGTCGAGGCCGCATGAGGGTCAAGGTCTACACCGACGGCGGCTCGCGCGGGAACCCGGGCGTAGCCGGCTCCGGCTCCGTGGTCTACGGCCCCGGCGGTGAGACGCTGGCCGAGATCGCCTACGTGGTGGGGCAGAAGTCCTCCAACAACGTCGCCGAGTACACCGGGCTGATCCGCGGGCTCGAGGCGGCCGCCGAGCTCGGCGCCACCGAGGTCGAGGTCTACATGGACTCCAAGCTCGTCATCGAGCAGATGGCCGGGCGCTGGAAGATCAAGCACCCCGACATGAAGAAGCTCGCCCTCGAGGCGCGCGACCTCGCCGCACGCTTCTCGACGGTCACGTACACCTGGGTCCCCCGCGCCAAGAACAAGAAAGCCGACGAGCTGTCCAACGTGGCCATGGACGCCGCCGCAAAGGGCGCCGCGCCGGGCATCGTCGGCGAGGCGGAGCAGAATGCGCAGAAGGACGCGAGCGCGGAGAAGGACCACGTCGTCGCCGGGCCCGCCCACTGGTCGGGCCACGACGCGCCGCGCACCCGCTTCGTCCTGCTGCGCCACGGCCAGACCGCGCAGTCGGTGGAGAAGCGCTACAGCGGCACCTCCGACCCGGAGCTGACCGACACCGGGCGCGAGCAGGCGCGCCGGGCCGCGGCCGCCGTCGCCGCGATGGGGCCGATCGACGTCGTCGTCTCCTCCCCGCTCGCGCGCGCCCGCGAGACCGCCCGCGCCTGCGCGGAGGTGCTCGGCGGGGTGGACGTCGCGGTGGAGGAGGGGTTCCGCGAGGTCGACTTCGGAGCCTTCGAGGGCCTGACGCGCGCGGAGGCCAGCGAGCGCTTCGCGGAGGAGTTTGGCGCCTGGGAGGCGTCGACAAGCGTGGCTCCTCCACACGGGGAATCGCTGACCCAGCTGCACCGGCGCGTCACCCGCGCCCGGCTCGCGCTGCAGGAAAAGCACGCCGGGAAGACGATCCTGGTGGTCACCCACATGGCGCCGATCAAGTCCGTCATCCGCCAGGCTCTCGGCGTCGGGGGAGAGGTGTTCAGGCACGTCTTCCTCGACCTCGCCTCGGTCTCCGTGGTGGAGTTCTACGGCGACTTCGGCGTCGTGCGGTGCGTCAACGACGTGAGCCACCACCGCTGATTCCCTTCGGCGGGCGGCGGGGACTATGCTGGGTTCCTGCGAACGAGCTGGCCGGGTGATCGCGGCTCCCCGAACCGCCGCCGCGTGCGGGCAGGCGGGGGCCGAGGAAAGTCCGGACTCCACAGGGCACGGTGGTTGCTAACGGCAACCCGGAGCGATCCGCGGGAAAGTGCAACAGAGAGTAAACCGCCCGCCCTCGCGGCGGGTAAGGGTGAAAGGGTGCGGTAAGAGCGCACCGGCGCGCGTGGTGACACGCACGGCCAGGTAAACCCCACCGGGAGCAAGGCAAGAGCCGCCGTTGTTTACAGCGGCGGTCGTCGGACGCTATGGAGGCTGCCCGCCCAGTCCGAAGGTAGCTGCTCGAGGCGCCCAGCGATGGGTGGCCCAGATGGATGTTCACCGCCCCACACGGGGTACAGAATCCGGCTTACAGGCCGGCTCGTTCGCCCCAATTTCCGCCCCGGAAGCGGGGCACCCGGAAGTCTGTCACAATGGCTGGTTATGAAGCTGTATGCAGCCCCGCTGGACTTCCGCCACGTCGCCCGCGAGTACGACGTGCCCACCGAGTTCGCGCCCGAGGTCCGCGCGGAAGCCGCCCAGCTCACCGACCGCCGCGCAGACGAGCGCCGCGACGCGCGCGACATCGCCCTGGTCACCATCGACCCGGTCGGCTCGAAGGACCTGGACCAGGCGGTGTGCATCGAGCGGCGCGGCTCCGGTTACACCGTCTACTACGCCATCGCGGACGTCGCCGCCTTCGTTGAGCCCGGCAGCCTGGTCAAGGAAGAATCGCTCGAGCGCGGCCAGACCATCTACCTGCCCGACGAGCCGGCGCGGCTGCACCCGCCCGAGCTCAGCGAGGGTTCGGCCTCGCTGCTTCCGGACGTCGACAGGCCCGCCGCCCTGTGGACGTTCCACCTCGACGACAAGGGCGAGGTGGCCGACGCCCACGTCGAGCGCGCGCTCGTGCACAGCGTGGCGCGGCTCGACTACGACCGCGTGCAGGAGGACCTCGACCACGGGCGCGCCCACCCATCCATCGCCCTGCTGCCCGAGGTGGGCAGGCTGCGCCAGGAGAGCTCCCTGCGCCGCGAGGCCATCAACCTGCGCGTGCCCTCGGTGCGCGTGGTGGAGGACGAGGAGGGCCACTTCGAGCTGGTCATCGAGCCGCGCCACCCCGTCATGGACTACAACTCCGAGATCTCGCTGCTCACCGGCATGGTCGCGGGGCAGATGATGGTCGACGCACGCACCGGGTTCCTGCGCACCCTCGGCCCCGCGCCGACGGGCGCCGAGGCGGGCTTCGTCCAGGAGATCCGCAACCTGGGCTTCGACCCGGGCGAGGACATCAGCGCGTTCCTCGCCACCGTCGACACCGACACGCCCCGCGGAATGGCGGCCATGCGCGAGGCCCAGAAGCTGCTGCGCGGCTCCGGCTATGTCAACCTCGACGACAAGGAACCGGTGGTCCACGCGGGCATCGGCGGCTACTACAGCCACGTCACCGCGCCTTTACGACGTCTCATCGACCGCTACGCCACAGAGGTCTGCCTGGCCATCTGCGCCGGCACCGACGTCCCCGAGTGGGTCCGCGCCGACGCCAACCGGGTGGTCAAGACGATGGGCAGGACCTCCCAGCTGGCCAACACGGTGGACAAGGCGTGCCTCAACCTCACCGAGGCGACGGTGCTGCGGCCCTGGCTCGGCCACAACTTCGACGCCGCCGTCCTGCAGTCCGACGAGAAGTCCGACCAGGCGCGCATCTTCGTCGTCGACCCGCCGGTGCTCGCCCCCTGCCTGGGACATCCGGAGGAGGGCCGGGAGACGACGGTGTCGCTCGTGCGTGCGGACGTGGACAACCGCGAGGTCGCCTTCGCCTGGCCCGCCGACTAGGCGGGGTCCTCCACGCAGGCCACCTCGCCCGGCAGGACCTCCACGACCTCGTAGTCCGCGGCGACGGAGTCGAGGAAGGCGTCGGCGTCGCGCAGCGGCACGAAGGCGAGCGCTGCCGGCGAGTTGCCCGCCGCAGCCGGGCGGGCCGAGAGCGCGCCGCGGGAGAGCAGGTCGCTCACCAGCTCGTCCGGGGTGTCGAGGTCGTGGTTCTCCGACGGCGAGTTGAGCAGGGTGAACAGCTCGTTCTCGCGGCGCGAGCGCAGGGCCTTCGTCGTGGCCAGCGAGCGCAGCGTCTCCGTCTCGCAGAAGCGCACCCAGGCGCGGGCGGCCTCCGGCTCGGGAGCGGAGTCCGGGCCGAGCACCTGGCGGCGCGCCTCGACCCATTCGACGGCTCGGTCGGCGGCGTCGGGAAGCTGGCGCAGCGAGGCCACGCCGAAGTTGGCGCAGGCTTCGTCGATGAACGCGCGGCGCGCCCTGATCCGCTCCGTCTGCTCGTCGTAGGGCTCGCCCCACGTGTCGGTGACGGCGAAGATGCGCACCCCCAGCTTGCCCGGGTGGGGCGCCTGGGTGACCGAGCCGTCGGCGTAGTCCACCACGGAGATCGTCTCGCCACCGCCGCGCAGAGCGGCGGTGTGGCGCGCGCGCAGGACCGCGAGCTCGGAGTTCGCCACGACGTTCTGCGAGCAGATCTCGGCGAGCCGGGCGCGCAGCGGCGCCTCGTCCACCTCCGGGTCGCCCGCCGCGAGGGCGAGGGCGATCGCGGCGTCGCCGGCGTAGAGCGAGCCCAGGCCCGCGCCGGGCAGGATGTCCGTGACCACCGAGATGTCCAGGCCCTTCGTCTCGCGGGAGAGCACCTGGCGGTTGACAAGCCCCTGCACCAGGCCGAGGACGCGGCGGGTGAGGCGGTTGAGCGAGGCGGGCTCGGCGAGCTGGCCGAGCTCGGCGGCATCCGAGAAGGAGTAGTCGCCGGGGCCGCGGACCTCGATGCGGATCGTCTCGTCGTCGCGGGGCGAGACCGCCGCCGCGGCGCGCAGGGAGCTCAGGCCGAGGAGGGTGACGCCGCCGAAGTGGTCCACGTTCTCGCCGATGAGCACCCACGTGGCGGGGGCGGAGGCGCAGCCGGAGGGGGCCCGGCCGGTCACCTCGGCGTGCAGCTTGGATACCCGCTTGGCGGGGAGAGTCGGATCGGCGGCCCACACGGCCATCGCCACCACGTCCTTTCAGGGGGTCACGCTCGGGTTGCGGGGAGGGCGGCTCGGCGAAGCGGGCGCCACCAACGGCCCCCAGATTACCAACCCCGCCGGTAGGGTGGGGGTACCCGAAACCAACAGGCGAAAAGGAGAACAGCCATGTCCGACGAGCAGTTTTACTTCAACCCCGCCACCGGCGAGGTCACCGAGGGCAAGGTCGGCGGATGGGACGAGCGCATGGGCCCCTACGCCACCCGCGAGGAGGCTCAGGCGGCGCTGCAGATCGCGGCCAGCCGCAACAAGGACGCCGACGCCAAGGAGGAGGCGGACGAGAACTGGGGCAAGCCCGCCTCCTGGGAGAAGTAGCCGCTACGGCTTGATCTTGGAGAAGGCCTTCTTCACCTCGTCCACCGTGTCCTCGTAGCCCCGGAGGGCATCGGCGCCGCGGTCGAGTTCGCGCTGGTAGAGCAGGCCGTAGGCGAAAGTGTCCTCGCCGCGCTCGCGGGCGGCGTCGGCGAGTCGCGCGATGCGGTCGCGGGAGGTCACGGCGTCCTGGAAGTTGCCGAGCTGCGACTGCAGGGCCTTGCACGTCTTGGTCAGGCGCCCGGTCTTGAGCCCGGAGCCCTCCGCGGCGAGGGAGGCGTAGCGCAGCTTCTTCGCCGCCTTGCGCACGTCGTGGACGTAGTCCTCGCGCTTGTGCAGGTCGAGGGAGGTGTCGTGGTAGTGCTCCACGACCTTCTTGTGGCGCTTGCGCACCTTCTTGTAGCCACGCTCGAGGTGCTCGTAGAGGATGTCGCGGGACTCGCCCGTGGAGCCATGGTCCCCATCGTCCCCGTTGTCCCCGTCGTCCCCGTTGTCGTCGGCGCCGGTCGCGTCCGCAGCGGCGATCGGCGGGTCGGCGAGCAGGGTGTCAATCTCCTCGAGCAGCGTGAGGAAGCGCTCCGAGTCCAGCATCTCGACGATCATGGCGTGCGCCTGGCGGTACTCGGTGCGCATGTCGTTTTTGATGTGGGCGGCGGTGGTGTCGTCGATAAGCCCGCTCTCGTCGGAGTCGAGCAGCTCGAGGAAGCGCTCCTCCACGACCTCCGCGTCGCGCGCGGTGCCGAGAACGGCGGCGGTCTCCTTGAGCTCGGCCTCGAGGTGGTGGAGCTGGTCGCCCTCGAGGATGCCCTCGAAGGTTTCCAGCAGCGAGCGCATCTCGCGGGTGGAGACGCGCATCTGGTGGACGGAGTCCCACTCGTCGGCGCGCACCCGCGGCTCCCAGTCGACGATGGAGTCGCGCTGCTTGCGCAGGGAGGCGACAACGGCGCCGGCGGGGGACTCCGGGTCCAGCCTCGAAGCGCGCAGGTGCGGGGGCAGCGGGGCGGAGTTGACCGAGTCGCCGAGGGCGGAGGCCAGCTTGGACGGCGAATCCGACTTGCGGGCCCCGGCGTTGATGAGGAAGGAGGTCGCCTGGGAGATCAGCTCGGAGCCCGCCTCCGTGCCGGAGGTGAACTCGGACAGCTCCACCTCCCACTCGCGCCACGACGTGCGCTCCCCGCCGGGCAGCAGCGACCAGGCGGTGACGTGGTCGTCGCAGAACTCGGCGACCTTCTCGCCCGCGGCGGAGCCGAGGGAGCACTCCACGCGGCGGTTGTCCACCTGCGCGATCGGGGCGAGCGGGGCCGTGCGCACGATCGCGCGAACGTTGGCGAGGAGCTCGTCGGGGATCGTCGCGGGGTCCTCGAGCGGGGCGCGCAGCTCGCGGCGCGCCGCGCCGGCGGGCAGCTTGAGGTGCCAGCCGTCGTCGGAGCCGCCGGTGCGGCGGCGCAGCGTGACCTTCGCGCGGGTCAGGCGCAGGTCCTGCGTGTCGTAGTAGATGGCGGAGAGGTTGTGCTCGACGGTGTCGAGGATGCTGCTCACCCCGTCGAGCTCGGTCAGGTCCGGGACCCCGGTCTCCTCGTCGACCGCGAGCTTGACCTCGACCTCCAGGAACTTCTCCAGATTATCGTCGGCCATGGAATTCTCACCCTTTCCCGGCGCGCGCCGGAATCCTGAACAATGCGTCCATCTGTGCTTCTGCACATCTCCGTGGCGAGCTTACCTGCCCGCGCGGGCCCGGGAGGGGTGCTCGGAGCAGCTAGAGTGAGGTGTCATGAACAACCAACAGGAAATTGTCCTGCGCAAGGTCAGCGAGCAGGACATCGGGTTCATCCGCCTCTGGTTCACCGACATCTTCGGCACCCTCAAGACGATCATGATGTCGCCCGCGGAGCTCGAGGCCGCCTTCGACGAGGGCGTCGGTTTCGACGGCTCCTCCATTGAGGGTTTCTCCCGCGTCTCCGAGTCGGACACCCTGCTGCGGCCCGACCCGTCGACCTACCAGAGCCTGCCCTTCGACATCGAGGAGGGCCTGCAGACCGCGCGCATGTTCTGCGACATCACCATGCCCGACGGGGACCCGCTGTACGCCGACCCGCGCCAGATCCTGCGCCGCCAGGTGACCCGCGCAAAGAACCTGGGCTTCGACTTCATGGCCAGCCCCGAGATCGAGTTCTACCTGGTGAACAAGCCCGAGGCCGGGGCGGCGCCGCGCCCGACCGACAAGGGCGGCTACTTCGACCAGGCGAAGCGCAACGAGGCGCCCAAGTTCCGTCGCCAGGCGATCTCCGCCCTCGAGTACATGGGCGTTGTCACCGAGTTCTCCCACCACGAGGCCAGCCCGGGGCAGCAGGAGATCGACCTGCGCCACACCGATGCGCTGACCATGGCGGACAACATCATCACCTTCAAATACATCGTCAAGACGATCGCCGAGGCCAGCGGCGTGCAGGCGACGTTCATGCCCAAGCCGTTCCCCACCCTCGATGGCTCGGCCATGCACACGCATTTCTCCCTGTTCGAGGGCGAGACGAACGCCTTCCACGACCCGGACGACGAGATCTCCCTGTCCGCCACCGGGCGCCAGTTCATCGCGGGGATCATCGAGCACGCCAACGAGATCTCCGCGGTGACCAACCAGTGGGTCAACTCCTACAAGCGCCTCCAGTTCGGCTCGGAGGCGCCCACGGCCGCAACCTGGGGGATCTCCAACCGCTCGGCGATGGTCCGCGTGCCCACCTACCGGCTGCACAAGGCGGAATCCCGCCGCATCGAGGTCCGCACGCTCGACTCGGCCTGCAACCCCTACCTCGCCTTCGCGGCGGTGCTCGCGGCGGGCCTGAAGGGCATCGAGGAGGGCTACGAGCTCGAGGAGCCGGCGCGCGACGACGTCTGGGCCCTCACCCCGCGCGAGCGCCGCGCCATGGGATACCGGGACCTGCCGAAGTCGCTCGACCAGGCGCTGCGCCACCTGGAGCGCTCGGAGTTCATGGCGGACGTGCTCGGCGAGCAGGTCTTCGACTTTTACCTGCGCAGCAAGTGGCACGAGTGGCACGACTACACCTCCCAGGTCACGACATGGGAGCTCGAGAACGGGCTGGACCTCTAAGCCATGGCCCGCCGACACAGCTACTCGCCCGCCAGCCTGGGTCTGACCGGCCCGCGCGCCGCCGAGGACCTGGAGCGGCTGGGCTGGCACGACCCCGCGATCCTGGGCACCCTCGCCAGCGCGGCGGACCCGAACCTCGCCCTGAACACGGCGGTGCGGCTCGCCGACGCGCTGGGGGAGGACTACCCGCGCCTGCGCGCCTCGCTTGTCGACGACCCGACCCTGCGAACCCGGCTCCTCGCCCTGCTCGGGGGCTCGACCGCGCTGGGCGATCACCTCGTGGCGCACCCGGGGGAATGGGAGACGCTGGCGGCGGATCTTCCCACCGCCGAGGTGTTCCTGCGCTCCATGCTGGCCTCGGTGGGGGCGGAGCCGGTGAGCTCGGGCACCTACCGCGCGGCGGCGGAGTTCTCCGATTCGGTGGAGGCGCGCTCGCGGCTGAAGGCGGCGTACCGCTCGCTCATCATGCGCGTGGCCGCAGCGGACCTGGCCGGGACCTTCCCGCACGAAAAGGAGGGGCGCCTGGGCTACCGGGAGGTCACCCACGCCCTGGCTGACTGCGCCGACGCCGCCCTGACCGCTGC
The DNA here is from genome assembly GCF_900411315.1 of Corynebacterium senegalense. Taxonomy (GTDB): domain Bacteria; phylum Actinomycetota; class Actinomycetes; order Mycobacteriales; family Mycobacteriaceae; genus Corynebacterium; species Corynebacterium senegalense. Next base: position 2,064,668 of record NZ_LS990887.1, read on the forward strand.
GCTGGCCGTGGCGGTGCGCCTGGTCTACGGCGACGAGGAGCCCGACGCCCGGCTCGCCGTGCTGGCCCTGGGCAAGTGCGGGGCGCGGGAGCTGAACTACATCTCGGACGTGGACGTCATCTTCGTGGCGGAACCCGCCAGCGCGAAGGCGGCGCGGCTCGCCGGCGAGATGATGCGCATCGGCACCGAGTGCTTCTTCGAGGTGGACGCCAACCTGCGGCCGGAGGGCAAGTCGGGGGCGCTGGTGCGCACTCTGGACAGCCACCTGGCCTACTACAAGAGGTGGGCGGAGACCTGGGAGTTCCAGGCGCTGCTCAAGGCGCGCCCGATGACGGGCGACATGGAGCTGGGCCGGGACTACATCGACGCGGTGGCCCCGCTGGTGTGGGCCGCCTCCCAGCGCGAGTCCTACGTCGAGGACGTGCAGGCCATGCGCCAGCGCGTGCTGGAGAACGTCCCGGCGGACATGCGCGAGCGCGAGCTGAAGCTCGGCCAGGGCGGGCTGCGCGACGTCGAGTTTGCGGTGCAAATGCTGCAGCTCGTCCACGGCCGGGTGGACGAGACGCTGCGCGTGCGCAACACCGTCGACGCCCTCGAGGCGCTCATGCACGCCGGCTACGTCGGGCGCGACGACGCCCGCCAGCTCATCGACGCCTACAGCTTCCTTCGCCTGCTCGAGCACCGCCTCCAGCTGCAGCGCTTCCGGCGCACCCACACCCTGCCGGCCGCCGAGGACAAGAAGGCACGGCGCTGGCTCGCCCGGGCCTCCGGCTTCGCGCCCGGCCCGCGCCACACGGCGGTCGAGCTCATGGACGCCTCGCTGCGCAGGTACCGCCACAGCGTGGCCGGCCTGCACGAGAAGCTGTTCTACCGGCCGCTGCTCAACGCCGTGGTGGGCATGAGCTACGGCGAGGTGACTCTGTCTGCCGACGCCGTGAAGGACCAGCTCAAGGCGCTCGGCTACCGCCACCCCGCCCGCGCCTACGAGCACCTGAACTTCCTGGTCAAGGGCAGCTCGCGCAAGGCGAAGCTGCAGGCGATCCTGCTGCCCACCCTCATGCACTGGCTCGGCGGCACCGCCGACCCGGGCGCCGGCCTGCTGAACTACCGCAAGCTGTCCGAGGCCGCGCTGGACAAGAGCTGGTTTCTGCGCATGCTGCGCGACGAGGGCGTGGTGGGCCAGCGCCTCATGCACATCCTGGGCAACTCGCCCTACGCCTCCGACCTGATCATCTCCGCGCCCGAAGTGGTGCAGCTGCTCGGCGACGGGGCGCGGGGCCCGAAGCTTCTCGACGCCGCCCCCGAGCAGGCCTACAACGCGATCATCGCGGCGACGAAGCGCTACGAGGACCCGGACCGCGCCGTCGGGGTGGCGCGCAGCCTGCGCCGCGCGGACCTGGCCCGCATCGCCGCGGCCGACCTCCTCGGCTTCATGGACGTCCGGCGGGTGTGCCGCGAGCTGACCTGGGTGTGGGAGGGAGTGATCGAGGCAGCCCTGCGCGCCGAGGTTCGGACGGACCTCGTGAACTCGGGCGAGGAGGAGCCGCGGGCGCGGATCAGCGTCATCGGGATGGGCAGGCTCGGGGGAGCGGAGCTCGGCTACGGCTCCGACGCGGACGTCATGATCGTGGCGGAGCCGACCGAGGGGGTGGACGAATCCGAGGCGGTGGCCTGGGCGGCGAAGATCGTCGACGCGATGCGCACCCGGCTGTCCAAGCCGTCGGGCGACCCGCCGCTGGAGGTCGACCTGGGGCTGCGCCCCGAGGGCCGCTCGGGCGCGGTGGCCCGCACCATCGCCTCCTACGAGCGCTACTACCGGGAGTGGGGCGAGGCCTGGGAGAAACAGGCCCTGCAGCGCGCCACCTGCGTGGCGGGCGACCGCGAGGTCGGCGAGCGCTTCCTCACCGCCATCGACCCGTTCCGCTACCCCGCGGGCGGGGCCAGCAGGGCCGACGTGCGGGAGGTGCGCCGCATCAAGGCGCGCGTGGACGACGAGCGGCTGCCCCACGGCGCCGACAAGTCCACCCACACCAAGCTGGGCCGCGGGGCGCTGGCGGACGTGGAGTGGACGGTGCAGCTGATCACGATGATGCACGCCCACGAGTGCCCGGGGCTGCACACCACCTCCACCCTCGAGGCGCTGGAGTACCTGGAGGAGCTGGGGGATGCGGACGTGCTCAGCGCCGCGCACGCCCGCATCCTGCGCGGAGCCTGGCTCGCCGCCACGGGCGCGCGCAACGCGATCGTCCTCGTGACGGGCAAGCGCACCGATCAGCTTCCCGCGCCGGGCGCGCAGCTGGCGCAGGTAGCGGGCTCCGCGGGCTACGACCCGGCGGAGCAGCAGGAGTTCCTCGAGCACTATCTGCGGGTCACGCGCCGGGCCCACGCCGTGGTGGAGGAGGTGTTCTGGGGCGAGGTGCCCTCCCACGAGTACGACGCCGGGCTCTAAGCGGCGGCGATTGCCCGCCGAATCCCGTGCGCCGGCTGCGGGCGGGTTAGTAGGGTTACAGCCATGGCTGTGAATCTGACTGTTGACTTGCACGACGCGAACTTCGCCGACCTGGTGGCGCTGGTGGAGGCGGCGCGGGTGGCGGGCGTCGATAAGCGTGCCCGCATCGAGCTCGAGGACACGACCCTGCACATCAAGGTGGAGCCCAGCGCCCCCGGCGCGGCCCCGCAGGTGCCGCAGCTCGGCGACGCCGCAATCCGCAGCGTCGTGGACATTCTCACCGGCCGGCAGGAACCCCCGCGCCGCTAGAGCCGGTGTCGCCCGGCTAGGACTGAGCGACGATGCGCACGCCCTGCGCGCCGCCGCGGAAGTGGCGTGCCACGAACAGGGCGATCACGAGCGCGGCCCAGATAGCGAAGACGGCGATCCACGCGAAGCGGAAGTCCGCCCAGCCGTAGTCGCCGCCGGGCGCGGAGTGGTCGAGAAGCAGGCCGACGACCTGCGAGGAAATCATCGCGGCGACGAAGCCGCCCATGTTGCCCAGGCCCGTGCCCGTGGCCACCATCGTGCGCGGCATCTCCTCGCGCACCGTATCGAAGCCGTAGTTCGACGTCGGGGTGGCAAAGCCCATGAGCACCATGAGCGCCAGGATGAAGGCGTAGCCGCGCGGGGTCGGGGAGAGGAAGAAGGCGACCCACACCGCGCAGTGGATGCTCGCGATGATCACCGCCGCGAGATCGCGGTTCTTCCCCGTGCGCGCCGACAGCGGGCCGAGCAGCGGGGCGGAGAGCATCGTGGAGACGGTGTAGACGGTGAGCACCACGCCCGCCTGGGCGGGGCTGAGCCCCATGCCCAGGGTGACCAGCGGCACGCCCCACAGCAGGGTGAAGTTGAGCATGAAGAACATGGAAAAGCCGTGGATGCAGAACGCCTCCCAACACAGCGGGGAGCGCAGGACGGTGCGCAGCACCTCGCCGATCGGGGTGCGCTGAGCCTGCTGCTCGGCCTTGCGCTCGGCCTTTTCCTCCTTGCTCAGCCCGGCCGCCTCGGGGGAGTCCGCGACGGCGATGCCGGCCACGACGCCGATGAGGGCGCCGAGCGCGCCGAGGGAGACGAAGGCGACCGTCCAGCCCTGGGCGTGGAGCAGCCAGAGGAAGGGGATGGCCGAGAGGAACTGGCCGAGCTGCCCCAGCGAGGCGGTGAGCTGTGTGAACAGCGGGGTGTGCTTGAGGGGGAACCAGAAGGGCAGGACGCGCAGCGCCGAGAGGAAGGCGGTGGAGTCGCCGGCGCCGATGAGGACGCGGGCCCCGATGGCCACGGCGTAGGACTCCGTCAGGCCGAGCGTGACCTGGCCGACGGCCATGATGAGAGCGCCGGCGACGAGCATGACGCGGGGCCCGTAGCGGTCGATGAGCAGGCCGACGGGGATCTGGGCGAGGGCGTAGACGCCCACCTGGACGGCGGTGAACACGGCGATGCGGGAGGCGTCGACCCCGAAGCGCTCGATGGCGTCGACACCTGCGACGCCGAAGGAGGTGCGGCCGAGGATGGCGGCCACGTAGACGAGGACGGCTCCCGCCCACACGATCACAGCTTTGGTGGTGAGTTTTTCGCGGGGGTGGAAAGAGGTCATATCATTAGAAAATAAACCACCCGCCCCGAGTTCGTTGCACTACCCGTAAAGTGGCGGGGTGTGGATTACATTTCGACGCGCGACACGACCTCTACTTCGGCCAAGTTCACCGACATCCTCCTCGGCGGACTAGCCCCCGACGGCGGCCTCTACCTCCCCGCCGTCTACCCGCGGATTACGCCCGAGCTTCTCGACGTCTGGCGCGGCCTCCTCGCCGAGCAGGGCTACGCCGCGCTGGCCGCCGAGGTGGTCAAGCTCTTCGTCGACGACATCCCCGCCGAGCAGATCGAGCAGATCACCGCCCGTGCGTACCGCACCCCGGTGTTCTCCACCGAGGAGATCGTGCCGGTCAGTGCTCTCGGGGAGGGCATGTACCTGGCTCACCTGTCCGAGGGCCCGACCGCCGCGTTCAAGGACATGGCCATGCAGCTGCTCGGTGAGCTGTTCGAGTACGAGCTCGGCCGCCGCGGCGAGGAGATCAACATCCTGGGCGCCACCTCGGGCGACACCGGCTCCTCGGCTGAGTACGCGATGCGCGGGCGCGACAACATCCGCGTGTTCATGCTCACCCCGGCGGGGCGCATGACGCCCTTCCAGCAGGCGCAGATGTTCGGGCTCGACGAGCCCAACGTGTTCAACATCGCCCTCGACGGGGTCTTCGACGACTGCCAGGACGTGGTCAAGGAGGTCAACTCCGACCCGGCGTTCAAGACGAAGTACCGCATCGGCGCGGTCAACTCGATCAACTGGGCCCGCCTGCTCGCCCAGACGGTCTACTACATCTCGACCTACCTGCGCGTGACCGAGTCGAACGAGGAGCGCATCTCCTTTTCCGTGCCGACGGGCAACTTCGGCGACGTGTGCGCGGGGCACGTCGCCAAGCAGATGGGCCTGCCGATCGACCGCCTCATCGTGGCCACCAACGAAAACGACGTGCTCCACGAGTTCTTCACCACCGGCCACTACCGCCCCCGTTCCGCGGCCGAGACGCAGGCGACCTCCTCGCCCTCGATGGACATCTCGAAGGCCTCCAACTTCGAGCGCTTCATCTTCGACGCGCTGGGCCGCGACGCCCACGCCACCGCCGACCTCTTCGCCGTCAAGGTGAAGGAGGGCGGGTTCTCCCTCGAGGAGGAGGCCGAGCCGGGCACGCTGGAGCGCATCCGCGACGAGTTCGGCTTCCTCTCGGGCACCTCGACGCACGCGGACCGCATCGCGACGATTGCCGCCGTCGAGCGCGACCACGGCGTGGTCATCGACCCGCACACGGCCGACGGCGTCCACGTGGCGCGCTCGCTGGCCGACGAGGTGGACACCCCGATCGTGGTGCTGGAGACGGCGCTGCCGGTGAAGTTCGCCGACACCATCCGCGAGGCCCTGGGGCGCGAGCCCGAGGTGCCGGAGCGCTTCGCCGACGTGATGGACGCCGGGCGCCACGTCGCGGACCTGCCCAACAACGCCGAAGCGGCGAAGGAGTACATCGCCCGAGCAATCGAGAACACCGAGGCGTAGGGGAACAGATCATGGCGCAGGAGCAGTTCGCCGGCCCTGAGTACTTCACCGAGTTCGACCCGGAAAAGTTCCTCCGCGAACTCGCGGCCCAGGGGAAGGCCCAGGGTGAGTCGCAGGGCGAGACCCAGGAGAATACCGGGGACGCAGAGCAGGGCAGCGCGGTTGAGCGCACCGAGTAGCCCCCGCGCCGGGTGGGGGATCTCGGCGTGGATCGGCGCGATCCTGTTCGCCGTGGTGGCGGTCGGGCTGACGGTCTGGGGCGGCATCGTCACCTCCCAGACGCCCACCGCGACGCTGGAGGAGCAGCGCGCGCGGGAGGCGGTGCAGACGCCGCCGACCCCCGCCCCGGCGGAGGCCCCCAACCTCGTCCGGGTGCCCGAGTTCGCACTGTGGGCGCCCGGGACGCTCATCCAGACCACGGACCACTACCCGCAGCCGGGGGAGTCGTTCACCGCGCAGTCGTGCACGGTGGCGTTCAGCTTCTCCAACGCCCAGGGGCGCAACTTCGCCGTCACAGCCGGGCACTGCGGGCGAGAGGGGGATCTGGTGTGGCCGACCAACGCCACCACCGCCCTGGACTACGCCACGGAGGCCGGCCGCTTCATCTACTCGGGCCTGTACAGCCCCGCGGCACCCAATATCGACGTGGGAGTCATCGAGATCACCGACCCGGAGCGCTACATGGAGCTCGTCGGCGCGCCGATTGAGACGGGCGTGGCCGAGGACATTGCGGCCCCGCTGCAGACGGTGTGCAAGACGGGCGGCACCACCGGCTACACCTGCGGCGCCTTCGAGGAACCCGGTCGGGTACAGCTCATCACCACGGACACCGACGAGGAGCGGGAGACGCGCGGCGACATCGCCGCGGTGTGCGCCGCGAAGGGCGACTCCGGCGGGCCCGTCTTCCGCGACGTGGGCGGGCGCGCCACCATCATCGGGGTGGTCTCGGGCACCGAGGCGGGCCGCAGCGAGGAGGAGTGCTACGAGGGCATGGACAACCCCCGCCTCATGTCCTACTCCAATGTCGAGCAAACTATGCAGGTGGTGAGCGTGGTGGTGCCCGACGCGCTCTGGGTCACCCAGCGCTGGTGAGCTGGCAGGCTAGAGGGCGGGCGTCGGCACGCCGTACTTTTCCTTGAACTTCTCGCCCGCCGGCGCCGTTCTCTCCTTGTAGCCCTTGCTCGTGCGCTCCGCGGTGTAGGCGGTCTCCGGGCCGTAGGCCGCGAGGTAGAGCAGGTCCACGTCCTGCCCGCGGGGGAGGTCCTCCCACGTATCGACGACCCGGCTGGCGTCATCCTCGGTGCTTTCCGCCCACGTCAGCCCGACCGAGCGCTCGAAGGGGCGGCCCGGGGTGAAGGAGAAGGAGACCTCCTGCGCGCCGTCCTCCATGGCGTGGGCCAGGTAGCTGTCGATGGTGGCCGGGGGGAGCGTCGAGTAGCAGAAGCCCCAGAAGTTGACCCGCAGGTTGTCCTGGGTGCGCACCGTCATGTTGTCCACGCAGTTCTGCTGGAGCAGGCGCGAGACGTGCCCGGAGAACTCGGTGGTGTCGGACTCGGCGGTGGGCGTCATGGATCCGGTGAGGGTGACGCCCGTGGGGGTGCGGGCCGTCTCAACGTCCGAGATGAGGTACGGGCGCACGCTCGCGTCGACGTTGTCCTGGCTGGTCTGCGGGGGCAGCCAGGGTCGCAGGGGGCGCTCCACGGCGGCCGGGGGAACGGAAGCGTCGGATTCGTGGCTGGCCAGCAGCACGCCGGCGACGACGACCCCGACGAGCAGCGCGCCGTACCCGGTGGTGAACAGGGGCTGGGGGATGCGCTGGATGAAGGAGGGGCGGGCCGTGCTCATGATGATTAGGAGTGTAGCGGAACTACACTTAGGAGCCAGTGAGTCCGGCCCGCACGACGAAAGGTGTTTCATGCCCATCCCCGAGTTCATCGTTGCCACGCGCGAGAAGATCGGCACGGACCTGATGTGGCTGCCCTCGGTCACAGCGATCGTGCTGCGCGACGCGCAGACGGAGTCGGCGTGGGCGGTGCCCGAGGTGCTGCTGGTCCGCCGCGCCGACAACGGGCAGTGGACGCCGGTGACGGGGATCGCGGAGCCGGGGGAGGAGCCGCACGACGCGGCGGTGCGCGAGGTGCTGGAGGAGACGGGCCTCGCCGCGCGCCCGGCGGCGCTGCTCGGCGTCGGCGCGGTGGGGCCGGTCACGCACGCGAACGGGGACAGGGCGAGCTACATGTCGGTGCAGCTGCGCCTCGAGGCGGAGGACCCCGTCGCCGTGCCCGTCGCCGCCGACGACGAGAACACGGAGGCCGGCTGGTTCCCGATCTCGCAGATGCCGGTGCAGGACCCGAAGTGGCGCCTGGCGATCGCCGACGCGGCGGCGCAGCGCCGCCACCCCGCCTCCTTCGAGCCGCGCCTGGGCCTGAAGAAGCGCTAGTGCGTTTCGGCGTCGACGTCTCCGAGCACCAGGACGGGCTCTCGCTGGTCCGGGCGGCGCAGGAGGGCATCGAATTCGCGATCATCCGCACCACCGACGGCACCTACCGCGACCGTGTGTTCTCCTCCCACCTCGACGACGCCCGCCGCGCCGGGCTGGACATCGAGGCCTACCACTTCCTGCGCAGCCCCTCCGAGGGAACGAGCGTGCGGGAGCAGGTGGAGGCGGCGCTCGAGGTGCTGGGCGACGCGCGTGTGCCCCTGTGGCTCGACTGCGAGACGCCCGCCGGGCTGACGCTTGACGACGTCTCCACCGCCCACACCCTCTTTACCGGCGCCGGGGTGGAGGTGGCGGGGATCTACACCTACCCGCGCTGGTGGCGGTGGCGGATGCTGGGCGCCGACACGCGCCCCTTCGGCAAGCTGTGGCTCGCCTCCTACGGCGCCGATCCGGAGGGCGCGCCGGCGGAGATTTTCCCCGGGGGCTGGCCGCGGGGCGTCGGTAAGCAGGTGCCGGCGATGTGGCAGTTTTCCTCGCGGGGCCGGGTGGCGGGTTTCCGCGTGGACGTCAACGCGCGGGGCTGAGGATACTTTCGTACCGACTTTGCGCCGGGGCGCGGTTTGCGCTGGTGAAAGCCGTTAGCGTTATCTTCGTGATGAAACGATGCTCGAAGAGGGCGGCGGGTGCCGCCCTTGGTTTCACGGCGAGTCTGCTGCTCGCCCTGGCGCACAGTTATCTCTGGAGCGCGGTCGTCCTCGTGGCGGCCAGCGTGCTGCTGGCGTGCTCCCGGCCGGTCGGCCCGCACGAACTGTACTACGACAAGTAGTACAAACTGTGTTATTGTTAGTGGCACAGAAAGGAGCGTGCCATGACACTCATCACCATCGACCCCGACGGCGGGCCCCCGGTGTTCCAGCAGATCCACGACGCCATCGTCCTCGCCATCGCGCGCGGGGAGCTCATCCCCGGCGACACCCTCGACCCCGTGCGGCGGGTGGCCGCGGAATTCGGCATCAACCCGGCGACCGTGCAGAAGGCCTACGACCTGCTCCGCGCCGAAGGGCTCATTGAGAGCGCGTCGCGCTCCGGCAGCCGTGTGGCGCCCCCGCCCGGCACCCCGCCGGACCTCGACGCACTGCGGCCCCTGCTCGCCCTTGCCGTCGCGCAGGGCACCGACCCGGCAGCCCTGCGCGGGCTCCTCGCCGCCGAACTGTCCGCCCTCGTTAACCCGGAGCAGAAACGATGAACGCCTTCAACCTCACCTTCGCCGCGCTCATGGCGCTGGTCACCCTGTCCTTGGCCGCCGTCCCCCGGCTCTCGCCGGCGGGCATCGTCCTCGGGGCCCGCGTGCCCCGCGACCGCATGGATCACCCGGTGGTCACCGACGCGCTGCGCACGTTCCGCGCAGCCATCTGTGCGACCGCCGCCGTCGTCTTTGTCGGGGTCGCGTTGTTTGCGGAGAACCCGCTGGTCATCGCCGTCGCGCCCATGATTGCTACCGTGGCCTTCGTGGCTGCCTTCGCCTCCCAGAACCGCAAGATCCTGCGCGCGAAGCGCGCGGAGGGGTGGTTCGACGGTGTGCCGACTGCCGTGACGGGCTCGGTCTCCTCCGCGCGCGAGCCGAGGGACCGGCGGGTGCCGTGGGTTTGCGTGGCTGCCGCTCTTGCCGTGATCGCCGCGAGCGCTTTGTACCGGTGGTGGCGTTTCGACGACATCCCCGAGCGTTTCCCCACCCACTTCGGCCCGGACTTCCAGCCGGACGCGTTCGCCGACAAGACCCCGCTGGCGGTCTTCCAGGGCTCGCTCTTCGCGCTCGCGCTGCAGCTCGTCATGGCCGTGAGCGTTGCCGCCCTCACCAGGGCCAATGCTTCCCGACGCGCCGATCGCACCGCCGCCGGAGCCGCGCGCTCCCGCGCGGTCCTCGACACCGCGGTGTCCGGGCTTTCCGCCCTGACGCTCATCGTCACCGTGGGCATCACCGCGATGGACACGACCGCGCTCTTCCCCGCGTACGCGGCCGCCCGCGAAGAGGTCTTCGTGGTCTTTATCGGTGCGGTCCTGCTCACGACGGCTGCGCTGATCCTGCGCAGCGCGACGGTGCGGGCGCGCGGCAACGCCGACGCCGCGGCCAGTGCCGAGGCGGAGAGCCCCGACAACGACGCGAACTACATCTGGGGCATCTTCTACGCCAACCCGGACGATCCCGCGGTGGTCGTCGAAAAGCGCGTCGGCGTCGGGTTCGACTTCAACTACGCCCACTGGCAGGGCAAGGCCTTCGCCGCGGTCACCGTGCTGGTGCTCGTCGCGGCGATCGGGCTCGTGGCGTTCGCCTAGCGGTTGTTGGCGTCGGGCAGCATGGTGCGGAGATCCTCGAGGATGCGCATCGCGCCCGTGGGGCCGAGGCCGAGGAACCACACGCCGTCGTCGACCCGCATCGCCCGGCCCTCGGCGACTGCGGGCAGGGCCTTCCACGCTGCGCTCTCGGTGACGGCGGTCTCGCCCGTCGCGTCGGGCGAGCCGTATGAGGAGTAGAAGATCACGTCGCCGTCCGCCTGGTCGATGGTCTCGGGGGAGATCTCGACGGCCAGGTCGTCGACGTCCTGGACAGCGGGCCGGGCCAGCCCCGCGTCGCGCAGGATCACGCCGATCAGGGACTTGTTGCCGTACAGGCGCAGCTTCTCGGGCATGAAGCGCACGAGCGAGACCGTCGTGTCCTCCGGCACGGTGCTGCGGACTTCCTCGGCCTTGGTGGTGTACTCGTTGAGCGTGGCCTCGGCCTCATTCTCCATGCCGAGGGCCTCACCGGCGAGGAGGAAGTTCTCCTTCCAGGGGAACCCGGGGCGGATGGAGAAGACCGTCGGGGCGATCTCGGAGAGCTGGGGGTAGAGCTTGTCGGCGCGCAGCTGGCTGCCCAGGATCAGGTCGGGCTGGAGGGCCGCGATGGCCTCCACGTTGACCTCGTTGATGGTGCCCACGGTGGGGACGTCCTTGACCTTGTCCGCCAGGTAGGACGGGACGGGGTCCTGCCCTTTGGAGGTGGTGATGCCCACCGGCGTGATCCCGAGGGCCAGGACGGAGTCGAGCTCCCCGCTGTCCAGCACGACCACGCGCTGCGGCTTGGACGCGATCTCGGTGGTGCCGTTGGCGTGTGTGACGGTCCGGGGGAACTGGCCGGGTTCGGCATCGCTGCCGAGCTTGGCGGTCTCGGCGTCGGCGGTGCTGAACTTGTTGCCGCCGACGGCGACCTCGGTGCTCCCCGCGCCGGCGGAGGAGTCGTTGTTGGGGCCGGCGCAGGCGGTGAGCGTGAGCGCGGAGGTGAGGGCAAGCGCTGAAAGCGTTCTTGTAAATGACATGAGAAGGAAGGTTAGCCTAACCTTGTGTCGGTGCGCTAGTCTTGGGCAATGCCGGATTTCCGCCGCCGCGTGCCCCTGCCCGCGGTCCTCGTTGCCGCCCTGCTCGCGCTGGGCTGCGCGGCGGCGCTCTCGCTGGCCGTCGGCGCCAGGCCCATCTCCCTCCCGGAGGTGTGGGCCGCGCTGACGGCGCGCACGTCGGGCCCGGTGTCCTCGATCATCTGGGACCGGCGCGTCCCCCGCACGCTCGTGGCAGTGATCTGCGGGGCCTCGCTGGGCCTCGCTGGCGCCCTCGCGCAGGCACTGACCCGCAACCCGCTGGCGGACACCGGCGTGCTGGGGATCAACTCGGGGGCCGCCTTCGCCATCGTGGTCGGCCTCGCCGCCGGCGCGCCGGATTCCTCCTTCGCCCTGTCCGCCCTGGCGGTGGCCGGCGCGGGCGCCGCGGGCGCGGGGATCTACGCGCTGAGCCGCGGGGGAGCGGGAGGCGTGGATCCCCTGCGCCTCGTGCTCGCCGGCGTGGCGCTGAGCGCGATTGTGGGCGGCATCGGCGACGGGCTGGCGCTGGTGAACCCCCAGGCGTTCGACCGGCTGCACGCCTGGATGGTCGGCAGCGTGGACGTCGGCTCCTACAGGCCCGTCTACCTGGCCTTCACCGGGCTGGCGCTCGGCGGCGCCGCCGCGGCGGCCTCCATCCGGGGGCTGGGCGCGCTCCAGCTGGGCGAGGAAACCGCCGCGGCCCTGGGGGCGCACCTGGCCCGGACCCGGGCGACGGCCCTGGCGGCGATCATCGTGCTGGCCGCCACCGCCACCGCGGCCGCGGGCGTCATCGTGTTCCTGGGCCTGCTGGTGCCGCACATCGCCCGGTGGCTGGTCGGCGCGTCCTTCGGGCGGATCCTGGCGCTGTCCGGGCTGATCGGGCCGATCGTCCTGCTCAGCGCGGATATCGCCGGGAGGGTGCTGACCCCGGGTGAGTTCCCGGCCGGGGTGGTCGTCTCCTTCATCGGCGCTCCGTTCCTCATCGCCTATGCGCAGCTGCGCCGGAAGGGGATCTGATGCGTGCGAAAGTTGTGCCGGGCGCACTGGCCGTCATCCTGCTGGTCGTGACCGTTGCGGCGCTGACCATGCCGGGGGCGGGGATGACCGCGTCCCAGGCGTGGTGCGCGCTGCTGGGCACGGAGACGGGCCTGGCGCGCACCGTCGTCACGCAGTGGCGCGCCCCGCGTGTCGCCGCCGCGGTGACGGTCGGCGCGGCGCTGGCGCTGAGCGGCTCGCTCTTCCAGGCGCTGACCCGCAACCCGCTCGGCTCCCCGGACATCATCGGCTTCTCCTCGGGCGCCTACACCGGGGTGATCTGCGCGATCGTGCTGGGCTACGCGGGTTTCGGCGGGCAGATCCTCGGCGCCCTTGCGGGCGGCCTGGCCACCGCGGCGATCGTCGCGGTGCTGTCGCTGCGCACGCGCGTCGAGGGCCTGCGCATCATCCTCGTGGGCTTGGGCATCTCGGCGATGCTCTCCGCGCTGAATCGCTGGCTCATCACGCGCGGCGACCTGCAGACGAAGATGTCGGCGGCGAGCTGGGGTGCGGGCAGCCTCAACGGCATCCGCTGGCCGGTGGCCCTGCCGGCCGGTGTGTTCCTGCTCGTGGCCATGGCGGCGGCGCTGCTGCTGCGCCGCGGCCTGGACGCCCTCGCCCTCGGCGACGACACCGCCCACGGCCTGGGGCTGGGCGTCAACCGTTTCAAGGCGCTCCTCCTGTTGGCCGGCGTCGTGCTTATCGCGGCGTCGACCGCCGTCGCGGGCCCGATCGCCTTCGTCGCCCTCGCCGCCCCGCACATCGCCCAGGGGCTCACCCGCGCCCAACGCGTTCCGCTGGTGTCGACGGCCTTGGTGGGAGCCTGCTTGCTCACCGCCTCCGACATCGTCGCCCAGCGCGCCTTCCACCCCACGGCTCTGCCGGTCGGCCTCGTTACGGTCGTGGTCGGGGGCGTCTACCTGCTGCTATACATCGCGAGATCTGCAAGGACCTTCTCATGACCGCTCTTCGCGCCAACAACCTCACCCTGGCCTGGGACTCCACCGTCATCTCCCGGGGGTTGGACGTGGACATCCCCGCCGCACAGTTCACCGCGATCATCGGGCCGAACGGCTGCGGCAAGTCGACGCTGCTCAAGGCCTTCGCCCGCATCCTCGCCCCCTCCGCCGGGGCGGTGCTCCTCGGCGGGGACGACCTGCGCGACCTCACGGGCAAGCAGGCCGCCACGCGGCTGGCCTTCCTGCCGCAGAGCACCGTCACGCCGCCCGACATCACCGTCGCCGAGCTGGTCAAGCGGGGCCGCTTCCCGCACCAGAGCCTGCTCAGGCCCTGGTCCAGCGAGGACCGCAGGGCGGTGGGGGCCGCCATGAACGCCGCGGCAGTTGCAGAGCTTGTCGACGCCCGAGTCGCCGAACTCTCCGGCGGCCAGCGCCAGCGCGTGTGGCTGGCCATGGTGCTGGCACAGAACACCCCGGCCCTGCTCCTCGACGAGCCGACCACCTACCTCGACATCGCCCACCAGTACGCCCTACTGGAGCTGGCCAAGGCGCTGGTCACCCAGCTGGACCGCACGGTGGTGGCCGTGCTCCACGACCTCCAGCAGGCCGTGCGCTACGCCGACCACCTCATCGTGATGAAGGACGGAGCGGTGGTCGCGGCCGGCGCGCCGGGGGAGATCGTCACCGCCGAGCTGATCCGCGAGGTGTTCGGGATCCCCGTGGCCGTGCACAACCTCGGCGGGGAGGTCGTCATAGTGCCGGCGGGGCTGCCCGCGCCGGACGTCAGCGGACTGGAGGGGTGAGCGCGGGCTCGGAAACGCAACCGCCCCCGCGGGGCCTCGGGGGTGAGGGCGCGGGAGCGGGCGCCGTGAAGCGAAAAGCTCCTAGCAGTCGAAGTACAGCTCGAACTCGAGCGGCGTCGGGCGCAGGCGCGACGGGGCGATCTCGCGGTCGTACTTGAGGCGGATGTAGGTCTGGATGAGGTCCTCGGTGAACACGTCGCCCTCGGTGAGGAAGTCGTGGTCCTTCTCCAGCGCCACGAGGGCGGCCTCGAGGGAGGTGGGGGCCTGCGGGATGTCCTTGGCCTCTTCCGGCGGCAGCTCGTAGAGGTCCTTGTCCACGGGAGCGTGCGGCTCGATGCGGTTCTTGATGCCGTCGATGCCGGCCATCATCATGGCGGCGAAGCCGAAGTAGGGGTTGCCCGAGGGGTCGGGGGCGCGGAACTCGATGCGCTTGGCCTTCGGGTTGGAGCCGGTGATCGGGATGCGGATCGCGGCGGAGCGGTTGCGCTGCGAGTACACCAGGTTGATCGGGGCCTCGAAGCCCGGCACGAGGCGGTGGTAGGAGTTCAACGTCGGGTTGGTGAAGGCAAGCACCGCGCCGGCGTGCTCGAGGATGCCGCCGATGTAGTAGCGGGCGATGTCGGACAGGCCGCCGTAGCCGGACTCGTCGTAGAACAGCGGCTCGCCGTCCTTCCACAGCGACTGGTGGGCGTGCATGCCCGAGCCGTTGTCGCCGGCCAGGGGCTTCGGCATGAAGGTGGCGGTCTTGCCGAACTGGGTGGCGGTGTTCTTGACGATGTATTTGAAGTCCTGCAGGTCGTCAGCCGCGTGGAGCAGGGTGTTGAAGCGGTAGTTGATCTCCTGCTGGCCGCCGTTGCCCACCTCGCGGTGGAAGCGCTCGATCTCGAAGCCGGCCTTGGCCAGGTTGAGGGTCATGGCGTCGCGCACGTCGACGGTCTTGTCGTAGGGCGGGACGGGGAAGTAGCCGCCCTTGACGCGGTTCTTGTAACCGAGGTTCGGGGTGCCGTCGAGCTCGAACTCGCGGCCGCGGTTCCACCAGCCCTCCTCGGACTCGAGGTCGTAGAAGGCCTTGTGGTCGTCCACCTGGTAGCGGATGGAATCGAAGAGGTAGAACTCTGCCTCGGCGCCGAAGAAGCAGGTGTCAGCGATTCCGGTGGAGGAGAGGTACTCCTCGGCCTTGCGGGCCACGTTGCGCGGGTCGCGGGAGAAGGCCTCGTGGGTGAACGGGTCGTTGACGGAGAACTTCACGTTCAGCGTCTTGGCGTCGCGGAACTGGTCCAGCTTCGCGGTGGCGAGGTCTGGCATGAGCGTCATGTCGGATTCCTCGATGGTGGTGAAGCCGCGGATGGAGGAGCCGTCGAACGCGAGGCCCTCCTCGACGACGTCCTCGTCGAACATGGAGGCGGGGATGGAGAAGTGGTGCTCGGTGCCAGGGACGTCGGTAAAACGAACGTCAACGAACTCGACGCCTTCGTCCTGGATGAACTTTTGAACCTCGTCGATATTCTCGAAGGCCACGGTGAAACTCCCTTGGTTGGCGCAATAGAACATGACCAGTCTACAGACGCGCGTGGCCCCGCCAGTACAAAACCAACACACACGCCGTCAGAAAAACTTCACGCCGATCTGCTTGACGACGCCACCCCACGCCGATTCCTCCGCCGCGCGGCCCGTTAGTAGGGTAGGCACCATGGCGAGTAGTGAGCGTGACTGGCGCGGCGGCCCCGAGCTTCCCAACCAGTTCAGAGAAGGCGACGACCCCTACGGCGAGTACCCGGGGCAGAACCTCGGCATGCCGAAGGAGGGGCCGGGGGCGCAGGCGTCGGTGGCGCGGCGCATGGGCGCGGTCCTCATCGACTGGATCATCTGCCAGATCGCGGCGTCCCTCATCACGATGAACACGCACGCGCTCGGCGACACTCCAACGCTCGCCCTGCTGCTCTGGCTTGTCATGGGCATCCTCTGCGGCTGGCTCTTCGCCCGCACCCCGGGCATGGCCGTGCTGGGGATGGGGGTGGCCCGGCTGGACAAGCCGGGGGAGCGCATCGGCTTCGTCCGCGCGGTGCTGCGCACGGTGTTCACCATGTTCATCCTGCCGGCGGCGCTGGTGGACCCGAACGGCCGCGGCATGCACGACCGCGCCACCGGCACGACGGTCATCCGGACCTAGCCGGCACCGGCCGGGCTGAGCCGGGCCGTTTTACTTGCCCTTGCGCTCCTGCATCCGGCGCATGCGGCGGTTCATGCCGGCCATGGACTGGGCCTGGCGCGGCATGGGCCCGCCTGGCAGCCCGGCGGGGCGGTTGCCCTGCGAGCGGGCATCCATCGCGTCGAGCTTGGCGGACATGGAGTAGACCTCGTCCTTCTTGTAGTTCTTCGGCAGCTTGAGCAGCGTCTTCTGCAGGTCGCGGACCTGGGTTTCGCCCTCGCCGTCGCCGACGTAGACCTCGTGCACCGGCACGCCCGCGAGCAGGCGGTCGACCCGCTTGGCCTCGCGGTCCATGAGCTTCTTCACCCGGCCGTGGTTGCCCTCGCCGACGAGCACGACGCCGGGGTTGCCCACCACGCGGTGCACCACATCCATCTGCGGGGAGGCCGCGACGGAGACCTTGGTGATCCACGCGATGCCCATCGTGCTGCGCATGTTCTCGAGCGTCCACGCGGCGGCGCCCGGCTGGTTGCCCACCTCCTCGTACATCGAGTTCTCCAGGCGGCGGCTGAACAGCCACATCGCCAGGACGAACCCGACGAGCATGCCGAGGACCAGCATGAACCACTCGCCGCCCCAGAGCATGCCGATGAGGAAGAACACGGCGGCCATGCCCAGGATGCTCAGCAGCATGAGCGGAATCAGCTTCGGGTCCCGCTTGCGCTGGAGGTTGAATGCCTGCCACACCTGCTTGCGGGTGTTGCTGCGCTGGGCGCGCTTCGCCTCGCGCTGTTCCTTCTTCACGGACTTCGCATCTGCCATGGTCACCACTCTATTGCACCGGGTTGAAATGGGAAAAAGCGGCCGCGCTCCGAAAAGCGCTGCCGCTTCGCGACGCCCCGCGGGCGCCTACAGGTAATCCACCTGCGCGTTCAGGTGCAGCTTCTCCGGCTTGGAGGCGCTGCGCAGCTGCAGGCCGGTCGAGGCCCCCTCGGCGGTGGCCCAGGCGGCGACCCGGGTGGGCACGACGACGGGCTTGTGGAACTCCACCGAGTAGCGCAGCGCGCCGCCCAGCTTGCCCTCCAGGAGCTGGAGCACCGAGGCCGCGGAGAACATCCCGTGGGCGATGACGCCGGGGAAGCCGAAGGCCTTGGCGCCCAGGTTGGAGGTGTGGATCGGGTTGGCGTCGCCGGAGGCGGTGACGTAGGCGCGGACGTTGTCGCGGGTCCACGTCCACTGCGCGTTGGCGGCGTGGTCGGGGACCTCCGGCTTGGGCAGGAGTCGGGCGTCGTCAAGCCCGCGGGTCGTGATCGCGGTGGGCGCGCCCTTGGCAAAGGACGTGCCCTGCGAGAGCATGGTCGCCGTCTGCGTCCACACGGGCTCCGCGCCGTCGGTGAGGACCTCGGTGACGATGTCGATGAGCAGGCCCTTGCGGTGCGGGCGGAGGTCCTCCCCGCGCGTGCGCACGGTGAAGGTCTCGTCGATGCGCAGGGCGCGCTTCTGCTCGATGACATTGGCCACGTGGACTGCCCCAACGGGGGCGAAGGGGAAGTCCGGGCGGCTCATCAGCTCCATGGTCAGCGGGAACCCGACGACGAAGAAGTAGGTCGGGGGCAGCTCGTTGCCGAGGCGCAGGCCGGTGGCGCTGGTGTAGGCGGCGAGGTCTGCCGGGTCGACGGTGACCCCGCGGACCTCGAGGCGCGAGGTCGGGTCGTTGTCGGCGACGTGGGTGGTGCCCACGACGGGCGCCATGCCGGTGACGATTGTGCGCATCACCTTGCTCAGGTCGGGGACGGCGCCCAGGACCTCGTAGGACGGGGTGGTTGCTTCAGTCATGTGGATTTACGCTCCGAGGATGCTCTGGCCGCAGACGCGGACGGTGTTGCCGTTGACGGCGGTCGAGGAGGTGGCGGCGAAGTAGGCGACGGTCTCGGCGACGTCGACGGGCTTGCCGCCCTGCTGCAGGGAGTTGGCGCGGCGGCCGATCTCGCGCGGGCCGGTCGGCATGGCGGCGGTCATGTCGGTCTCGATGAAGCCGGGGGCGACGGCGTTGATGTTGCCGCCGACGGCCGCGAGGCTGTCCTTCAGCGAGTCGACCAGGCCGATCACGCCGGCCTTCGTGGTGCCGTAGTTGGTCTGGCCGCGGTTGCCCGCGATGCCGGAGGTGGAGGACACACCGATCACCGCGGGCTTGTCGCCGAGGGCGCCCAGCTCGATGAGCTTCTCGGTGATGCGCACCGGGGCGACCAGGTTGATGTTCTGGACCATCTTCCAGCGGGACTCGTCCATGTTGGCGAGCAGCTTGTCGCGGGTCACGCCGGCGTTGTGGACGACGATGTCCACCTTCTGCTTGTAGCGCTCCTCGGCGTGCTTGGCGATCTCCTCGGCCGCGTTCGGGTTGGTCACGTCCAGTGGCAGGGCGGTGCCCTTGACGCGGTTGGCGGTGGCGGTCAGGCCCTCGCCGGCCTGCGGGATGTCGATGCAGATGACCTTGGCGCCGTCGCGGGCCAGGGTCTCCGCGATGACCGCGCCGATGCCGCGGGCGGCGCCGGTGACCACCGCGAGGCGGCCGGCCAGCGGCTGCTCCCAGTCAGCCGGGGCGGTGGAGGCGGCGTTGGTGACGCGGATGACCTGGGCGTCGACGTAGGCGGACTTGCCGGAGAGCAGGAAGCGCAGGGTGGACTCGACGCCGGAGAAGTTCGCGGAGTCAATCGCCGGGTCCACGTACACCAGCTGCACGGTGGCGGCCTTGCGCATCTCCTTGGCCAGGGAGCGGGTGAAGCCCTCGAGCGCCCGGGCCGCGATGCGCGCGTCGGTGTCGTCGAGAAGCTCGGGCGTCGTGCCGATGACGACGACGCGGGCGTTGTCGGTGACCTTGCGCATCTGCGGCTGGAAGAAGTCGAAGAGTTGCTGGAGCTGCTCGGGGGCGGTGATGCCGGTGGCGTCGAAGACGATGCCGGCGCGGGGGGTGTCGGCCTCGGGCTTGAGCAGCTTGTACGGGCCCTCGAGGGTGGAGGTCAGCGCCTCGACGAGGCGACCCTGGCCGCCGACGACGACGGGGCCGTGGAGCAGGGGCTCACCCTGCTTGTAGCGGCGCAGGGGGTAGCCCTGGGGCACGCCGGCCTTCGCGGCGAGCGGGGAGTTGATCAGCTGTTCCATGAAGCTCTTCTTTGCCACGTCTTTCTCCTTTTCCGTTCCCCTTTTTGCGGTGTGCTGCGGGGGTTCTGGTTGTAAATTAGTAACTAAGGCTACCAATTTGTTTCGTTCGTGATGTAGCTTACAATACACCGATAAGTGTAATGTGCGGTACATCGATAATCCATCGAATTCGGTTATCCGCGTACCCGCGCAACCCCCACACTTCACCCCGAACAAGTAAGGACTACAGACCGTGAATCAGCCCCGCAAGGTCGCCATTCTCGGCGGCAACCGCATCCCCTTCGCCCGCTCCAACAAGGAGTACGCGAACGCATCCAACCAGGACATGCTCACCGCGGCCATCGACGGACTCGTCGCGCGTTACGGCCTGCAGGACGAGGAACTCGGGCAGGTAGTCGGCGGCGCCGTGCTCAAGCACGCCCGCGACTTCAACCTCGTGCGCGAGTCCGTGCTCGGCTCCGCCCTTGCTCCCACCACCCCCGCCTTCGACCTGCAGCACGCCTGCGGCACCAGCCTGACCTCCGCCGTCCAGGTCGCCGACGCCATCGCCCTCGGCCGCATCGAGTCCGGCATCGGCTGCGGCACCGACACCACCTCGGACGCCCCACTGGCCGTCAACGACGAGCTGCGCAAGACCCTCATCAAGGCGTCCAACGCCAAGAAGCCGCTCGACCAGGTCAAGCTCCTCGGCTCCGTGCGCCCCGGCCAGCTCGCCCCCGAGCAGCCGCAGAACGGCGAGCCGCGCACCGGCCTGTCCATGGGTGAGCACGCCGCCATCACGGCCCGCGAGTTCGGCATCACCCGCGAGGCGCAGGACGAGCTCGCCGCCGCCTCCCACCAGAACCTGGCCAGGGCCTACGACGCCGGCTTCTTCAACGACCTCGTCACCCCGTTCCTGGGCGTGCAGCGCGACACGAACCTGCGCCCGGACTCCACCGCGGAAAAGCTCTCCACGCTCAAGCCGGTCTTCGGTAAGAAGGACGCCATCCAGCACGGCGCGACCGCCACCATGACAGCGGGCAACTCCACGCCGCTCACCGACGGCGCCGCAGCCGTCCTCCTCGGCTCCGAGGACTGGGCCCGCGAGCACGGCCTGGAGGCCCAGGCGTGGATCGTGGACTCCGAGATCGCCGCCGTCGACTTCGTCAACGGGCGCGACGGCCTGCTCATGGCGCCGACCTACGCCGTGCCGCGCCTGCTCGAGCGCAACGGCCTGAGCCTGCAGGACTTCGACTTCTACGAGATCCACGAGGCCTTCGCATCCCAGGTCCTGGCCACCCTCAAGGCGTGGGAGGACGAGACCTACTGCCGCGAGCGCCTCGGCCTCGACGCCCCGCTCGGCTCCATCGACCGCGCCAAGCTCAACGTCAAGGGCTCCTCGCTGGCGGCCGGCCACCCCTTCGCCGCCACCGGTGCCCGCATCCTCGCCACCGCCGCCAAGACCCTCGTTGAAAACGGTGGCGGCCGCACCCTCATCTCGGTCTGCGCCGCCGGCGGCCAGGGTGTCGTCGCGATCATCGAGCGTTAAACCCGAAAGGAACCCCACCATGTCTACCCCCACCAAGGACAACATCCCCTCCACGCCGGTGACCGGCGAGGTCACCGACCGCGTCGACGGCGGCAGCGTGGACCAGAAGAAGGTCGACGCCAAGCCGGAGAAGAACCAGCCGGCCACGCTGCCGTCCACCCCCGACGAGGCTGCGATCGAGGGCCTGGCGGACCTCCTCGACGGCAACTACCGCGCCCGCAAGGACGCGATCCGCCCGCTGCTCAACAACGCGGACTTCCTGCCGAAGATCGACGGCACCCTCGACGAGATCCGCGCCGACAACCTGGAGAACGTCCAGGCCATCGCCGACTCGGGCAACATCCAGGGCTCCTTCTCGCCGCTCAACGGCGGCGACGGCGAGGTCGCCGCGGGCGTGTCCTCCCTCGAGCTGATCGCCCAGATCAACAACTCCGCCTGCATCAAGTCGGGCGTGCAGTTCGGCCTGTGGGGCGGCGCCGTGGACGCTCTCGGCACCGAGCGCCACATCGAGTTCGCTCAGGGCGCGATGAACCTGTCCAAGCTCGGCTGCTTCGCCATGACCGAGATCGGCCACGGCTCCAACGTCCAGCAGATCGAGACCACCGCGACCTACGACCCGGAGACCAAGGAGTTCATCGTGAACTCCCCGACGCCGGGCTCGAAGAAGGCCTACATCGGCAACGCCGCCCGCGACGGGCGCTGGGCCGCCGTCTTCGCGCAGCTCTACACCCCGGACTCCGAGGAGTCCAAGGGCGTGCACTGCATCATCGTCCGCATCCGCGAGAACGACGGGTCCGCGGTTGAAGGCGTGACCTGCTCCGATCACGGCCACAAGGGCGGCCTGCTCGGCGTGGACAACGGCATGATCATGTTCGACAACGTCCGCGTCCCGCGCGAGAACCTGCTCAACCGCTTCGCCGACGTCTCCGAGGACGGCACCTACATTTCCTCGATCGAGTCGAAGAACCGCCGCTTCTTCACCATGCTGGCCACCCTCGTGCGCGGCCGCCTCGGCGTCGGCGCCTCCGCGGCCGGCGCCGCCCGCGCCGGCCTCGCCATCGCGGTGAAGTACGCCAACATCCGCCGCCAGTTCGAGGCCGGCGAGGCGGGCCAGGAGTCCCGCCTGATCGACTACCGCGCCCACCGCCGCCGCCTGCTCATCCCGCTGGCCAAGTCCTACGCCCTGGCCGTGTTCCAGAACAAGCTCCTGGACCGCTTCCAGGAGCAGACCGACGCCATCATCAGCGGCCAGTGGAACCCCGCCGACCCGACCGACGAGCAGGACCGCGCCGGCCGCGAGATGGAGACGCTCGCCGCCATCTTCAAGGCGACGGCCGCGACCCACGCCAACAAGACCCTCCAGGAGTGCCGCGAGGCCTGCGGCGGCGCCGGCTTCATGGCCGAGAACCTGCTCACCACCTTCCGCGCCGACGTGGACGTCTTCACCACCTTCGAGGGTGACGACACCATCCTGCGCCAGCTGGTGGGCAAGAACCTGCTCACCGCCTACGGCAAGGAAGTCTCCGAGCTCTCGCCCTTCGGCATGGCCCGCTTCGTGGCCTCCAACGTCGGTGACATCCTCACCCGCCGCTCCGGCATCGCCGCCGGTGTGCAGACCATCCAGGACCGCGTCAGCGGCACCGGCTCGCTCTTCGACGCCGAGACCCAGCTGCGCGTGGTGCAGACCCGCGAGGAGCAGGTGCTCAACTCCCTGGTCCGCCGCGTCCAGGTCGCCCGCAAGATGGATCGCGACGAGGCAGCCAAGGTCATCGACCGCTCCCAGGACCACCTCCTCGCCGCCGCCGTGGCCTACGGCGACCGCATGATGGTCCAGGCCATGATCGAGGCCGAGGAGAAGCTGCCCGCCGACTCCCCGGCGCGCCCGGTCTTCGAGCAGATCCGCCACCTCTTCGTGCTGGACACCATCACCACCTACGGCGACTGGTACCAGGAGCACAACGTGCTCACCTCCGGCCGCATCAAGGCGGCCAAGGCGGCGGTCAACGACCTCGTTGACTCGCTCGGCCCCTGGTCCGAGGTGCTTGTCGACGCCTTCAAGATCCCCCAGGTGGTGCTCGACCGCCCGATGATGACAAACGGCGGCACCGACCTGAGCTAACGGGTCTCCCCGCCGCACAGGAAAGCCCTCGCCCGGACTACCGGGCGAGGGCTTTTGTGGCGTCGAGAGGCGAGCTAGCGCGTCGTCACCGGCGTGTCCTGCGAGGGGCCGTACTTGCTCAGCAGGGTCGAGGCCTCCTGCGCGGTGTCGCCCTGGGAAGTCTCGGCGAGGTGAGCCAGGTTCTCCGGCAGCTCGCGGCCGCGGTGCTTCATCGCCTCCACGTAGAGCTTGCCCGCGCGGTAGGAGGAGCGCACCAGGGGACCGGACATGACGGCGCCGAAGCCCATCTCATAGGCCGCGTCGCGGTACTCGATGAACTCCTCCGGCTTGACCCAGCGCTCGATGGGGTGGAACTGGGGGCCCGGGCGCAGGTACTGGGTGATCGTGATGATGTCCGTGCCCGCGTCGACGAGGTCCTGCAGAGAGGAGAGCACCTCCTCGCGCGTCTCGCCCATGCCCAGGATGAGGTTCGACTTGGTGATCAGCCCGAAGTCGCGCGCCTGGCGGATCACGTCGAGCGAGCGCTCGTAGCGGAACGCAGGGCGGATGCGGCGGAAGATGCGCGGCACCGTCTCCACGTTGTGGGCGAAGACCTCCGGGCGCGCCTCGAAGACCTCCTGCAGCAGGTCCGGCTTGCCGGAGAAGTCGGGGGTGAGGTTCTCCACGCCGGTGTTCGGGTTGAGCTCGTGGATCTTGCGCACGACCTCCGCGTAGAGCCAGGCGCCCTCGTCCTCGAGGTCGTCGCGGGTCACGCCCGTGATGGTGGAGTAGTTCAGGTTCATCTCCCGCACCGACTCCGCCACGCGCAACGGCTCGCCGCGGTCCAGCGGCTCCGGCTTCGCGGAGTTGATCTGGCAGAAGTCGCAGCGCCGCGAGCAGTTCGCGCCGCCGATGAGGAAGGTCGCCTCGCGGGACTCCCAGCACTCGTGGATGTTGGGGCACCCCGCTTCCTGGCACACCGTGTGAAGGGAGGCACCCTTCACCTTCTTTTTCATGTCCTCGTACTCGGGGCCCGTCTTCACCGCGTTGCGGATCCAGCGCGGCTTCTGCTCGATCGGGGTCTGGGCGTTGCGCATCTCCACACGCAGGAGCTTGCGGCCTTCAGGTGCAACAGTCACGCCCTCTACCGTAACGCTCTTGTCAAGCAGAGTCGAAAAGGCCTAGCGGGGGCTTCGGCGCAGCCCCTTGGAGGGGTCGGGGGCCGAGCCGAACGTGTGGTCTGCCACGGCGAGCTCGCCGGCGAGGGCGCGGTCGAGGGCGCCGATGAGCGGGGCCTTCAGCTCCGAGGTGGGGACCTGGCGGCCGAGCTCGAGGCTCATGGTGGTCACGTCGGCGTCGTCGATGCCGCAGGCGATGATGTGGCCGTAGGCGTCCAGCGAGTTGGAGCAGTTCAGCGACAGACCGTGCATGGTCACGCCGCGGGTGATGCGGATGCCCAGGGCGGCGATCTTGCGGTCGCGCGTCGGGGCCGCCGGGTCCTTCGCGGGCGTCGCGGCGGGCACCCACACTCCGGAGCGGCCGTCGATGCGCCCGGCGGAGGCCACGCCCGCGGTGCGCACCGCCGCGATGATGGCCTCTTCGAGGCGGCGGACGTAGTCCACCACGTCGACGGGTTCGGCCAGCTTCACAATGGGGTAGACGACCAGCTGGCCCTCGCCGTGCCAGGTGATGCGTCCGCCACGGTCGACCTGGACGACGGGGGAGCCGTCGTTGGGCAGGTCGGAGGGCTGGGTGCGCTTGCCCGCCGTGTAGGTGAAGGGGTGCTCGAGGACCAGGACGGTGTCGCCCACCTCGTCGCGGCCGCGCTTGTCCGCCAGCTCCGCCTGCATCGCCCAGGCCTCCTGATAGTCCACGAGCCCCACATCGCGCACGTCGAGAGGCGCCTGTGAGGCTCGGATGGACTTGTCGGCGGGGAAGAAGGGTTCGCGCGGGGTTGTCATGCCCCACACCTTAGTCCCGGGTTCGGATGCCGTTCTGCTCGGCGTACTCGTCGGCGGTGAGCAGCGGGCCGACCTCAGAGACCTCCACCTCGAACAGCCAGCCCTCGCCGTAGGGGTCGTTGTTGATCAGCTCGAAGTTGCCGTCGATCCCCTCGTTGACGGCGGTGACGGTCCCGGTGACCGGGGCGTAGAGGTCGGAGACGGACTTGGTGGACTCGACCTCGCCGCAGGTCTCGCCCGCGGTGACCTCGTCACCCACCTGCGGCAGCTCCGCGAAGACGACCTCGCCGAGGCGGTCGGCGGCCACGTCGGTGATGCCCACGCGGACCTTTGCCCCCACGGCAGCGTCCGGGGTGGAGTTGATCCACTCGTGGTCCTCTGAGTAGTAGTAATCCTGCTGCAGTGCCATGGCTAGGCGTCCTTTCGTTTGTAGAAGGGGGTCTCACTGATAGTAAACGGATAACGGCGTCCGCGGATGTCGATTTCCACGGCCGTGCCGACCTCGGCGTGCGCCGGGTCGAGGTGCGCCAGCGCCACCGGGTGGCCCAGGGTGGGGGAGGGCTGGCCGGAGGTGACCACGCCGATCTTCTCCTCGCCCAGGTAGACCTCCGCGCCCTCGCGGGCGGCGCGGCGCTGCTCCGAGGTCAGCCCGGCGATGACCACCGAGGGCTCGCGCCCGGCCAGGGCGGCCTTGCCCACGAAGTCCGCATCCTTCTTCGCGAAGGCCCGGCCCATCCCGGCCTCGACGGGGGTGATCTCCGCGCTCAGCTCGTGGCCGTAGAGCGGCATCGAGGCCTCGAGGCGCAGGGAGTCGCGGGCGGCCAGGCCGCACGGGGTGCCGGAGCCGATGACGGCCTCCCACACCTTCGGGGTGTCGGCGAAGCTGGCGAAGAGCTCGAAGCCGTCCTCGCCGGTGTAGCCGGTGCGGGCGACGACGACGTCGATGGAGCCGAGCTTCATCTCCGCCGCGGAGTAGTAGGGGAGGTCGCCGGGGGTGCCGTCGAGAAGCGGTGCGATGACCTCGAGCGAGCGCGGGCCCTGCACCGCGACGAGGCCGATTTCCTCGCTGCGGTTGCGCAGCTCGGCGTCGAAGCCCTCGGCGCGGGCCTGGAAGGCGGCCCACACCGTGGCGGTGTTCGCTGCGTTGGGGACCACGAGGAAGCGGTCCTCGGAGAGGCGGTAGGTGATGAGGTCGTCGAGGATGCCGCCGTTGTCGTCGACGATCATCGAGTACTTCGCCTTGCCCACCTTCAGGTTGGAGATGGAGGAGATGAGCGCGTAGTCGAGGAAGGCGCCCGCCTCGGGGCCGGTGACCTCGATCTCGCCCATGTGGGACAGGTCGAAGATGCCCACGTCCTCGCGCACGGCGCGGTGCTCCTCGAGCTCCGAGCCGTACTTCAGGGGCATGGTCCAGCCGCCGAAATCGGTGAACGAGGCGCCGAGGACCTCGTGCGCGGCCTTCAGGGGTGATTCGGGCATGTGGTGTCCTTTACTTCTTGTTCTCTTCGGTCACGGTCACGTCGACTTCCTCGACGGCCTCGGGCTCCATGTCGAAGGCCTCCGGGGGCGGGCAGGAGCAGACCAGGTTGCGGTCGCCGTAGGCCTCGTCGATCCGGCGCACCGGCGGGAAGTACTTGTGGTGGATCAGCCCGTCGACCGGGTAGGCGGCCTGCTCGCGGCTGAACTCGTAGGGCCACTCGGAGCGGGTGACGCTGTAGGCGGTGAAGGGGGCGTTGTGGACGACGGACTTCTCGTACTCGATCTTCCCGTCGGCGATCTCCTGCGCCTCCGCGCGGATGGAGCGCATCGCCTCGACGAAGCGCTTGAGCTCGGCGAGGTCTTCCGACTCGGTCGGCTCCACCATGAGGGTGCCGGCCACGGGGAAGGCGAGGGTGGGGGCGTGGAAGCCGTAGTCGACGAGGCGCTTGGCGACGTCCGTCGCCGTCACCCCCGACTCCTTCGCGATGCCGTTCAGATCGAAGATGCACTCGTGGCCGACCAGGCCGTTCTCTCCGGTGTAGAGCACGGGGAAGGAGTCGCCCAGCTCGCGGGCCAGGTAGTTGGCGCCGAGCACGGCGTGCTCGGTGGCGGCCTTGAGCCCGGCGGCGCCGCTCATGGCGATGTACGCCCAGGAGATCGGCAACACACCGGCGGAGCCGTAGGTTGTCGAGGAGATGGGCACGCCCTCGCCCACGGGGACCTCGGAGCCCGCGTCCTCGCGGGAGACCTGCGGGTCGGCGGGGAGGAAGGGCACGAGGTGCTCGGCGACGCCGATCGGGCCGACGCCGGGGCCGCCGCCGCCGTGCGGGATGGTGAACGTCTTGTGCAGGTTGAGGTGGCTGACGTCGCCGCCGAAGTCGCCGGGCCGGGCGATGCCGGTCAGCGCGTTCATGTTCGCGCCGTCGATGTAGACCTGCCCGCCGGCGGCGTGGACCTTCTCCGAGACGGTCTGCACCGTGTCCTCGTACACGCCGTGGGTGGACGGGTAGGTGAGCATGATCGCTGCGACGTGCTCGCCGTGCTCGGCGAGCTTCGCGTCCAGGTCCTCGAGGTCGACGGAGCCGTCTGCGGCGGTCTTGACCACCGCGACGCGCAGGTTCGCCAGCGTGGCGGAGGCAGCGTTGGTGCCGTGCGCGGAGGCCGGGATGAGGCAGATGTCGCGCTCGGTGTCGCCGTTGGCCACGTGGTAGCGGCGGATCGCGAGCAGGCCCGCGAGCTCGCCCGTGGCGCCCGAGTTCGGCTGCACGGAAACCGCGGCGTAGCCGGTGAGCTCGACAAGCCAGTCCGTCAGCTCCCCGATGAGCTCGCGCCAGCCGGCGGTGTACTCGTCCGGGGTGAAGGGGTGGACGTTGGCGAAGCCCGGCCACGTGATCGCCTCGAGGCCGGCGGTGGGGTTGAGCTTCATGGTGCAGGAGCCCAGCGGGATCATCGTGCGGTCCAGCGCGAGGTCCTTGTCGCCCAGGGCGCGGATGTAGCGCATCATCTGGGTCTCGGAGTGGATCTTGTTGAACACCTCGTGGGTGAGGAAGTCCGTGGTGCGCGCGAGCCCCTCCGGCAGGCGGTCCCCGGCTTCGGCCGGGGTGCCCCCGAACGCTGCGGCCAGCGCCGCGACGTCCGCGTCCTCGGTGTCCTCGCCGAAGCTGACCACCACGGTGTCCGCGCCCACGGCGCGCACGAGGTAGCCCTCATCGGCCAGGGAGCGCTTGATCTCGGCGGCGCGGCCCGGAACCTCGACGGCGACGGTGTCGAAGAAGTGGTCGTGCTTCACGGTGCCCTCGGTCACGGCCGCCGCGAAGCTGGCCGCGCGGCCGTGCACGGTGCGCGCGATCTCATTCAGCCCCTCCGGGCCGTGGTAGACGGCGTACATCGAGGCGGTGACCGCGAGCAGGGCCTGCGCGGTGCAGATGTTCGAGGTGGCGCGCTCGCGGCGGATGTGTTGCTCGCGGGTCTGCAGCGCCAGGCGGTAGGCGGGGTAGCCCTCCGCGTCGACGGACACGCCCACCAGGCGGCCCGGCATCTGGCGCTTGAGCTTGTCGGTCACCGCCATGTACGCGGCGTGCGGGCCGCCGTAGAACAGGGGCACGCCGAAGCGCTGGGTGGTGCCCACCGCGATGTCCGCCCCGAGCGTGCCTGGCGCCTCCAGCAGCGTCAGGGCGAGGATGTCGGCGTCGACGGCGACAAGCCCGCCGCGCTCGTGGATCGCCTCGATGACGGGGCGCGGGTCGACGACGTCGCCCTCGGTGCCCGGGTAGGCGACGACCGCACCGACGAGGTCCTCCCCGACAACGCCCTCGGCGAGGTTGACCACCTCGACCTCGAGGTCGATCGCGCGGGCGCGCTCCGCGGCGACGGCGATGACCTGGGGGTGGAGTCGGGCGTCGAGAAGCACGCGGCGGCCCTTGCGCACGGCGCGCGACATGAGGCCGATGGCCTCGGCGGCGGCGGAGGCTTCGTCGAGAAGCGAGGCGTTCGCGACGGGCAGGGCGGTCAGGTCCTCGACCATGGTCTGGAAGTTCAGCAGGGCCTCGAGGCGGCCCTGGGAGATTTCGGGCTGGTAGGGGGTGTAGGCGGTGTACCAGCCGGCGTCCTCCACGACCCCGCGGCGGATCACCGGAGGGGTGAGGGTGGAGGAAAAACCCTGGCCGTAGAAGGCCTTGAGAACGGTGTTCTTGCCGGCGAGCTCGCGCAGGCGGTTCTGCGCCTCGGCCTCCGTCAGGGGCTCCGGCAGCTCAATGGCCTTCGTGGCCTTGATCCCGGGAGGCATCGCCGCGTCGACCAGCGCCTCCACACTGTCGTATCCCAGTGCCGCGAGCATCTCCTCCTGCTCTGCGGCGTCGGGACCGATGTGGCGGGAAATGTAATCCAAGACGAACTCCTTGCGTTGCGGGGAGAGATTCACATGTCAGTGTATCGGCCCGCCCGACACTCCGAAGCGAGATCGCTTGTCGACGCCCCACCGCCCGCCCCGGCCGTGGTTGGGCGCGCATAAAAATGTCGGCGCACGGAAAACGGGGCCCCGGAGGCGCGTGTGTCGCGTCCCCGGGGCCCCGTTCAGCGGTAGCTCCGCCCGTTCTGCCTTAGAGGTCCAGGTCGGCCTCGAAGTCGCCGGACTCGATGCGGTCCTTGATGGTGGACACGAAGCGGCCGGCGTCGGCGCCGTCGACGAGCTGGTGGTCGTAGGTGAACGGCAGGTAGCACATCTGGCGGATGGCGATGGAGTCGATGCCGTCCTCGGTGACGATCACCGGGCGCTTCTCGATGGCGGCGGTGCCCAGGATGCCCGCCTGCGGCGGGGTGAGGATCGGGGTGTCCAGCAGGGCACCCTCGGAGCCGATGTTGGTCACCGTGAACGTCGCGCCGGAGAGGTCGTCCGGGCGCAGCTTCTTGCTGCGGGCGCGCTCGGCCAGGTCCGCGATGGCCTTGGCGATCTCCGCGAGGCTCAGGTCCTGGGCCTTCTTGATCACCGGGACGAGCAGGCCGCGCTCGGTGTCCACCGCGACGCCGATGTTGACGTCGGAGTGGTAGGTGATCTCCTTTGTCTGCGCGTTGTAGGACGCGTTGACGTTCGGGTGGGAGACGAGGGCCTCCGCGGCGGCCTTGACGAAGAACGCCAGGTAGGTGATGTTGACCTGGTGCTTCTCCTGGAACTTCGGCTTGACCTTCTTGCGCAGCTCGGCCACGCGGGTGACGTCGACCTCCTGGACGTGGGTGAGCTGGGCGGTGGAGCGCAGCGAGTCGACCATGGTGGCGGCCGTGATCTCGCGGATGCGGTTGACTCGCTGGGTGGTGCCGATGAGCTCCTGCTTGGCCGGGTCCACGGACTTGGTGGACCAGTTGGAGCGCCCGCCCTTCGCCGCCTCCGGGGCGGCGGCCTCGGCCTGCGGGGCGTCGCCCTGGGCGGCCGCGAGGACGTCCTGCTTGCGGATGCGGCCGCCTACGCCGGTGCCCTCGATGGTGTTCAGGTCAACGCCGTGCTTGTCGGCCAGCTTGCGCACCAGCGGGGTGACGTAGGGGACCTTGTCGCCGCGGTTGTCGAGCTTCCCGGACGTCGCGCCGGCGTCCTCCTTGGCGTCGGTCTCCGAGCGCTCGTTGGCGGCGGAGCCCTTCTCCTCCTTGGCGTCGTCAGCCTTGGCCTCCGGCTTGGACTCCTTCTTCGGGGCCTCCTTGGGCTCTTCCTTCGGCGCCGGCTTGGACTCCTCCTTCGGCGCGTCCTCGGTGGTGCTGCCGGAGGAGGCGGCGGCCGCGTCACCGATGCGCGCGATGACCTGGCCGACGTCGACGGTGTCGTCCTCCTCGGCGAGGATTTCCAGGATGGTGCCCTCGACCGGCGAGGGGATCTCGGTGTCGACCTTGTCGGTGGAGACCTCGAGCAGCGGCTCGTCGACCTCGACCATGTCGCCGACGGACTTCAGCCAGGTGGTAATGGTGCCCTCGGTGACGGACTCGCCGAGCTCCGGCATCTCCACGTCGACGGACTCGCCCGAGCCCTTCTTGTTGGTGGCGGAGTTCTTCTCGGCGGACTTCTCCGGCGCGTCGAGCGGGTTGTCGCCCTCGCCCTCGGCGGAGTTGTCCTCGGTGACCTCCTCGTCGGCGTCCGCCACGCTTTCCTCGCCCGGGGCGTCGTTGGATGCGGCGGAGCTGGCTGCGGCGGAGGCGTCGCCCACGCGGGCGATGACGGCGCCGACGTCGACGGTGTCGTCCTCCTCGGCGAGGATCTCGACGAGGGTGCCGGCCACGGGGGAGGGAATCTCGGTGTCGACCTTGTCGGTGGAGACCTCGAGCAGCGGCTCGTCGACCTCGACGGTGTCGCCGACGGACTTCAGCCAGGTGGTGATGGTGCCCTCGGTGACGGACTCACCCAGCTCGGGCATCTCGACGTCGGTGGTCTCGCCGGAGGCGGCGGGCTTGGCTTCCTCGGCGTCCGCGTCCTTCTTCGCCTCGGGCTGCTCGGCGGTCTTGTCTGCCGCTTCCTTCTCCTCGGAGCCCGCGGAGTCGTCGGAGTCCCCGGCGGAGGCGGGGGCCTCGCCCTCCTCACCGATAATGGCGATGACCTCGCCCACGTCGACGGTGTCGTCCTCCTCGGCCTTGATCTCGAGCAGGACGCCGGAAACCGGGGACGGGATCTCGGTGTCGACCTTGTCGGTGGAGACCTCGAGCAGCGGCTCGTCGACCTCGACGGTATCGCCGACGGACTTCAGCCACGTGGTAATCGTGCCTTCGGTGACGGACTCGCCCAGCTCGGGCATCTCTACGGAGTGAGCCATGTTTTTCTTGTCTCCTCGGTTCATTTTCAAGCGGAAGCTACAAAGCCTTAGCGTACCTTCTCGGTGCAAACCGCGTTGTGGCTGGCCCCGTAAGATGAACGAGGTGTTCAACATCTTCGGCAACCGGAAGTTCTCGTCCTCGCTGCGCCCGCCGCGCGCCCCCGGCGACACGATCCGCCAGGAGGACGCCGCCTACCTGAAGCAGTGGGCCGCGGGGCGGACCTTCGTGGAGGGCTACATTGAGCCGGAGACGGTGGTCAACGAGATGTCGGTTGTCCTCGTCGACGCCGACGGGGAGTTCATGCGCCGCCGCATCGGTGGCCCCAAGGGCATCCACGCGGTGGCGAAGCTTTTGGGCATCGCGCTTTACGACGTCGAGGAGACCGGATACCCCGAGCGCATGCGCAAACGGATGGAGCGCGAGCGCATCCTGCGCAAACGCGCCGAACAGAAGAAACGCCGCGCCCGTTTCGAGCGCGGCGAGAGCCCCTACGGGCCCTAGGTTCAAGCAGGCCTTCCTTAGTCGGGCCTAGGCGAGGCGGGTGAGCGCCTCGACGATCGTGCGCACCGGGGCGCCGGTGGCTCGCTTCGGGGTGTAGCCCCACGCGCCCTTGGTGTTCCACGCCGGGCCGGCGACGTCGATGTGGACCCACTGCGTGTCCTCCGCGACGAAGCGGGAGAGGTAGAGGCCCGCGAAAAGCATCCCGCCGGTGCGCGCGTTGTGGACGTTGCGGATGTCCGCCACGGGCGAGGTGAGCTCCTCCTCCTGCTCCTCGAGCAGCGGCATGGCCCAGGCGGCCTCGCCGACCGAGCGGCCGATGTCGGCGACGCGGTCGCGGAACTCCTCCGAGCCCATCACGCCGGCGGTGCGGTTGCCCAGCGCCACCAGCTGAGCGCCGGTGAGCGTCGCCGTCTCGATGAGGTAGTCGGGCTCGTCCTCGCTGGCGCGGGCGATGGCGTCGGCAAGCACGAGGCGGCCTTCTGCGTCGGTGTTGAGGATCTCGGAGGTGATCCCGCCGTAGTGGGTGATCACATCGCCGGGGTGGGAGGCCGTGCCCGAGGGCATGTTCTCGGCCAGCGGGACCCACGCCTCGACGCGCACGCCCAGCTCCAGGCGGGCGGCGGCGCTGATCGCGGCGACGACGGCGGCCGAGCCGCCCATGTCGGAGATCATGTCCTCCATGTTGGAGGCGGGCTTGAGCGAGATGCCGCCGGTGTCGAAGGTGATGCCCTTGCCCACGAGGGCGACGGTGGTGTCGGCGCCGGCGGGCTCCCAGGCGAGGTGGACGAGCCGGGGCGGGCGCGCCGAGCCCTTGCCCACGGCGAGGATGCCGCCGAAGCCGTTCTCCTCGAGGTAGTTCTCGTCGAAGACCTCGACCTTCAGTCCCGACTGGCCGGCGATCTCGCTGATCACCTCGGCGTACGACTCCGGGTAGAGGAAGTTCGCCGGGGTGTTGACCAGGTCTCGCGCGAGCAGCGTGGACTCCGCGGCGACGACGGCGCGGGCGTACTCGGCGCGCGCGGATTCGGAGTCCTCGGCGACGACGTTGATGCGGGTGGTGGCGGTCTCGTCGCGGGGGTTCTCGCCCGGGTTCTTCAGGCCGGTGAAGGAGTACCCGCCCAGCAGCAGGCCCTCCGCAATCGGGCGCAGGCCGAACTCGGTGGTGACGGTGGCGCGCTCGACGCCGGTGAGGCTGCGCGCGAGGACTCCGGCGCAGCGGCGCACGACGTCCTCGTCGATCTCCTCGGCATCGCCGAGGCCGAAGGCGATGACCATGGTGGCGTCGCGAAGCACTCGGGTGACCTCACCCTCCTTGCCCGTGGCCCCCAGGACCTCGAGCGACTCGAGCAGGCCCTCGGTGGCCAGCCCGGTGACGGGGATCTCGATCCCGTCGTCACCCCGCGTCACCGGGACGAGCGCGACGCCGGGGTCGGTGGGAACCGAGGGGACGAGCTCGAGGTGCAGGGTTTCTCCCCGGGCGGGGAGGGACAGGTCGAAGGGAGTGGCTTTCACTGTGAACATTCTCACCTTTCTTGATCTTGGATTGCTGATATCGCTCCACGCTACCTTCCGCGGCAGCCCGCGCCGCGCACAGTGCAAAGCGTGGGATCCTTATCCCATCATTCGGGCGGGGAGTAAGGTTGGCGCCATGACCTCACCGCACTTCGCACTCACCAAGAACAACACCCCCCGCACCACGCAGCAGCGCGAGGAGATCCTCGCCAACCCCGCGTTCGGCCAGGAGTTCACCGACCACATGGTCTCCATCGACTGGGATCGCGAGAACGGGTGGCACAACGCCCAGGTGAGGCCCTACGAGATGATCTCCCTCGACCCGGCCACCAACGTCTTCCACTACGGCCAGGCCATCTTCGAGGGGCTCAAGGCCTACCGCCATGCGGACGGCTCCATCTCCACCTTCCGCCCCGAGCAGAACGCCCGCCGCATGCAGCGCTCCGCCCAGCGCCTGGCCATGCCCGAGCTGCCGGAGGAGCTCTTCGTTGAGGCGCTGCGCCAGCTCGTCACGGTCGACCAGGACTGGGTCCCCGCCCCCGGCGGGGAGGCCTCCCTCTACCTGCGCCCCTTCATGATCGGCACCGAGAAGACCCTCGGCGTCAAGCCCTCGAGCACCTACTCCTTCTACGTCATCGCCTCCCCGGCGGGCGCCTACTTCGCCGACGGGGTCTCCCCGGTGAGCGTTTGGATCTCCGAGGACTACGTCCGCGCCGCGCCGGGCGGCACCGGCGACGCCAAGTTCGCCGGCAACTACGCCGCCTCCCTGCTCGCGCAGGCGGAGGCGGAGCAGCGCGGCTGCGACCAGGTCGTCTGGCTCGACGCCATCGAGCGCAAGTACATCGAGGAGATGGGCGGGATGAACCTCATGTTCGTCCGCGGCTCCGGCGCCGAGGCCAGCCTGATCACCCCGGCGCTGTCCGGGTCGCTGCTGCCCGGCATCACCCGGGACTCCCTGCTCCAGGTCGCGCTCGACCTGGGCTACACCGCGCAGGAGCGCCAGATCACCGTCGACGAGTGGCGCGAGGGCGTCGAGTCCGGCGAGATCACCGAGACCCTCGCCTGCGGAACCGCCGCCGTGATCACCCCCGTCGGCCGGGTGCTCAGCAACGGCGGCGAGTTCACAGTGAACAACAACGAGCCGGGCGAGGTGACGATGAAGCTCCGCGAGCGGCTGCGGGGCATCCAGCAGGGCGAGGTCGACGACGCACACGGCTGGAACGTCACGCTAGTCGGCGCGTAGGCTCGCGACCTCGTCGCCCACCATCTCCGCCGCGCTGTTGAGCAGCGGCAGGGCCATAAGCGCCCCGGCGCCCTGGCCCGTCGCCATGTCGAGCGCCATGAGCGGGGTCAGATCCAGCGCCTTGAGGCAGACCTGCTGGCAGGGCTCGGCGCTGAGCTGCGCGGCGGCCAGCCAGTGCCGGGTGCCGGGGGCGAGGCGCTCCGCCACGTAGGCCGCGACGGTGGTGTAGGGGCCGTCGATGAGCAGCGGCGTGCGGCGCGCGGCCGCCTGGGCGATGAGCCCGGCGAGCGCCACGAAATCCGGGGCCGAGATCGACGCGAGGACGCGGGGGACATCCTCGCGGAAGCCGCGGACGCGGAACATCGCGTCGCGCACCGCGGCGGTCTTGACCTTCCACACGTTGTCGTTGATCCCGCTGCCGCGGCCCACCGCCGCCACGGGCTCGGTGCCAGTGAGTGCGCCGAACACGGCCGCCGCGACCGTGGTGTTGCCCACCCCGATGTCGCCCGGGACGATGAGGTCCGTCCCGGCGTCGACCTCCTGGTCCGCGAGCTCCCGGCCGCGCGCCAGCGCCGCGTCGAATTGTTCGGGCGTCATGGCGTCCTCGACGTCGATGGAGCCGGTGGGGGCGTCGAGCCAGTCGTCGACAAGCCGCACCGCGCAGCCCGCCGAGCGCGCCGCGACGTTGACCGGGCCTCCGCCCGCCGCAGCCTCCGCCACCTGGGCCGGGCCGGAGGCGGGGGAGTGGGCCGAGACCCCGCGGCGGGCGACGCCGTGGTCGCCGGCGAAGATCAGCGCGTGCGGGCGCGCGAAGGGGGTGGGAACCTCCTCGCCCCGGCAGGCGGCGATCCAGGCCCCGAGCTCGCCGACGCGGCCGAAGGAGCGGCCCCGCACCGACGTGGCCAGCGCGGCGGAAACGCGGCCGGCGATGCCGAGGTCGGGGGAGTCGACGGCGGGGAAGAGGCCCGAAGCGTGATCAGACACCAGCTGCGCTCCCGCCTAGACCTTCGCGCCCAGTTCCACGCGCGGCTTGGGCGAGCGCCAGCTGCGCGGCTGGCTCGCGCGCGAGAAGGCGTACATGCCCAGCCCGAAGCCGTGGTCGGTGCTCTCCGGGAAGCGCTCGCGCACAGCCTTGTTGGCGCGGACGCCGATGAACACCGCCTCGCCCACGATGGCCAGCATGAAGACGAGCGAGAGAAGCGAGAGAACGGCAGAGACCTGCGGCACGAACGTGCCCACCAGCATGACCACGAGGAGCACCAGGGCGGCGGGCATGACGTAGTTGTTGAAGAAGCGCCGCGCGTCGACCCAGTCGCGCACGAAGCGGCGGACCTCGCCCTTGTCGCGGTCGAAGACGTAGCGGTCGTCCCCGGCGTCGATACGCGCCTGCAGCTCCTTGTTGGCGCGGCGGGCCTCCTCCCGCTGGCGGCGCTTGTGCTCCTTCCACTCCTCCTTGGACATGGACTTCTTCAGTTCCTTGTCCCGCTGCCGCTGCTGTGCGGGGGTGAGGGCGTCGGGGTCGCGCCGCACGCCGCGCTTGATCTCCTGTTCCTGGCGCTTCGGGGTGGGTCGGCCCTTCGGCGGGGTGTATCCCTTGGGGAGCTTCGCCTGCGGCTGCTCGATCGGGGCGGTGACCTTCGTGGAGCCGCCTTCCTCGCTGGGCGCCTCGGGTGCGGGCGCGTCGGATTTCTGCCACGGTTTCTTCACGCCCCTTAGGCTACAAGCTTGCTCGGACACGCAGGGAATATCCCCCGGCGGTGGCGTGTTGCGTGACGTAGCGCGGGTTGGGCCTTCGACCTCGTCCGGAGGGGAGGAGTAGTCTGGTCCGCACACGAGACAGTCGTTCTGTACGCGCGTTCCGCACGCGGTGCGAACGCCGCGCATCTTACAAGCAAGTCACAGGCAAGGAGTTTTCATGACTGCACCGACCTCCGCAACGGGTGTCACGCTGACCGACGCGGCAGCCGCCAAGGCGAAGGCGCTTCTCGACCAGGAGGGCGCCACCGACCTCTCCCTGCGCATCGCCGTCCAGCCGGGCGGCTGCGCCGGTCTGCGCTACCAGCTCTACTTCGACGACCGCGAGCTCGACGGCGACAAGGCCGACGAGATCGGCGGGGTCCGCCTCGTGGTGGACAAGATGAGCGTGCCCTACCTGATGGGCGCGAAGATCGACTTCGCCGACACCATCGAGCAGCAGGGCTTCACCATCGACAACCCCAACGCCGGCGGCTCCTGCGCCTGCGGCGATTCCTTCAACTAAGCTTCGGCACCGCTTCACGACGACACCCCCGGCGCCTCCCTCATCGAGGGCGCCGGGGGTGTTTTCGCGTCCGCGTCCGGGCGGCTAGAGCGTGACGGGGTACTGCTTGCGCTCGATCTTCGGGTCGATGCGCTTTTCCACGAAGATGCCGTGCCAGACCATGAAGGCGAGGACGGTCCAGAGGCGGCGGGAGTGGTCGCTCACGCCGTCGCGGTGCTCCTTGAGGATCTCGAGGACCTCCGCCTTGTTGAAGATCTTCTCGGTCTGCGACTCGTTGATGGTGTCCTGCGCCCAGCCGAAGAGCTCGTCGCCGGCGAGCCAGTGGCGCATCGGAACGGGGAAGCCGAGCTTCTTGCGGTGCAGTACGTGGGCGGGCACGATCTGCTCCATCGCCTTGCGTAGGGCGTACTTGGTGGTCCCGTGGGCGATCTTCTGGTCGAAGGGGATCGTCTGGGCTACCTCGAAGACCTCGCGGTCGAGGAAGGGCACGCGCAGCTCGAGGGAGTTGGCCATGTTCATCTTGTCGGCCTTGACCAGGATGTCACCGCGCATCCAGGTGAACAGGTCGAGGTTTTGCATGCGCGCGACCGGGTCCATCTCGGTGGAGGCCGCGTAAATCGGGGCGGTGACCTCGCGGTGGTCCCACTCGCGCTTCGCCCACGGCAGGACCCGCTGGAGCTGCTCGAAGTTGAAGGAGCGGGCGTTGCCGTAGTAGCGCTCCTCCATCGGGGTGGTGCCGCGCTCGAGCAGGCTCTTGCCCTTCATCCCGTCGGGCAGGACCCGGCTGAGCTTGTTGAGCCCACGGTTCAGGGGGGTCGGCAGCTTCTCGAAGGGCGCCAGGGACAGCGGCTCCTTGTAGATGGTGTAGCCGCCGAAGAGCTCGTCGGCGCCCTCGCCGGAGAGGACAACCTTGACGTGCTTGCGGGCCTCGCGGGCGACGAAGTAGAGGGGGACGAGGGAGGGGTCGGCGACCGGGTCGTCGAGGTACCACATGATCTCGGGGATCGCGTTCGCGTACTCCTCGGGGGAGACGATCTTCACGATGTGCTCCACCCCAATCGCCGCGGCCGATTCCGCCGCGACGTCCACCTCGGAGTAGCCCTCGCGCTCGAAGCCCGTGGTGAAGGTGAGAAGGTTCGGGTTGTGACGCTTGGCCAGCGTCGCGATGGCGGTGGAGTCGATCCCACCCGAGAGGAAGGATCCGACGGTGACGTCCGCGCGCATGTGCTTCTCGACGGAATCCTCCAGCGCCCTGGCGATCCGGTCGTACAGGTCCTGCTCGGCGCCCTTGGTGACGGGGGTGGGGCGGAAGTGGGGGCGGAAGTAGCGGTCGGACACCACCTCGCCGCCGGGGGAGAGGGTGACCGTGGAGCCCGATTCCACGCGCCGGATCGCGGCGTGCAGGCTCTCCGGCTCGGGC
Organism: Corynebacterium senegalense; assembly: GCF_900411315.1. Taxonomy (GTDB): domain Bacteria; phylum Actinomycetota; class Actinomycetes; order Mycobacteriales; family Mycobacteriaceae; genus Corynebacterium; species Corynebacterium senegalense. The sequence continues at coordinate 2,103,484 of NZ_LS990887.1, forward strand.
ACGTACTGCAGGTCGACGTAGTGCTCGATGGCGCGGCGATCAAGCTCCAGGCCTAGACCGATCTGCTCGGCCATCTCGAGAATCGACTTCTTCTCGGAGGCGAAGACGGTGCCCGCCGCGGTGGTGGCGTAGAACAGCGGCTTGATGCCGAAGGGGTCGCGCGCCGCGAACATGGTGCGCGTCTCGGTGTCCCAGATGACGAAGCCGAACATGCCGCGCAGGTGGTTCACCACGTTGGCACCCCAGTGGTGGTAGCCCACGAGGATGGGCTCGCCGTCGCCCTCGGTGTTGAAGGCGTAGCCGGCGGCCGACAGCTCCTCGCGCAGCTCAACGTAGTTGTAGATCTCCCCGTTGAAAGTCAGCGCGTAGCGCTCCGGGTTGTCCGCGGGACCCCAGCGCAGGGGCTGGTGGGAGTGCTCGATGTCGATGATGGCCAGCCTGTTGAAGCCGAACACGGCGTCGGAGTCGCTCCAGGTCCCCGCGGCGTCCGGGCCCCGGTGGTACATGCAGGGCAGGGCCGATTCGATGGCGCCCACGTAGTTGTGGCCGTCGCCCCTGGCGGCGAGCATTGCGAGAAGACCGCACATCTTTTTAGAAACCTCTCCTATATATAAGGACGCGGTCCGCCCGCGGGCGGGCGGGGCCGCGAAGTGCTCCCTCAACAATAGGGTTTTCGCCCTCCTGCCCGCTAACCGGAGGAAGGTATTTTGCTTCCACCTTTAGCCCGTCCCCGAAAGGGGGCCAACTTTCGAATGAAACCGTGCGGCGGGTTTTGTGACGTGGCTTACTGCCGGGGTTTCGGCAGGGGCGACATCGCAGCATCGGCCCCGCTGAGCGCACCCTGCGAGGGGGAAGCGGGGAGCGGGACGTCGCCAAGCGAGGGCGCGGGGGCTCGAATTCCGAATCACCCCGCGTTATGAACTATTCTGGCGGGGAAGGAATGTTTCTGCGAGCAGCATGGGCATTCAATGGTTTTTAGGTGTGGACAGGAAGGCAGACACACGTGGAAAAGGTTAAGAACCGCAGCATCGCCAAGAAGGTCGGCGTCGCGGGCTCGCTGCTTTTCGGGGGTCTCGCCCTCGCGGGCTGCGAGGTCGCCCCGCCCGAGGCGGTAGCCAAGGTGCTGGACATGGGCTGGCCGGACCCGGTCACCCCCGAGGGTGTCCAGGCGTACAACTTCTGGGTCTGGGTCTGGGCGGTTGCCTGGGTTATCGGCATCATCATGTGGGCCCTGTTCCTGGTGGCCATCTTCAAGTGGAACGCCAAGGCGCAGGCCAAGAAGACCGACGATGAGTTCCCGAAGCAGCTGCAGTACAACGTGTCGCTCGAGCTCGTCCTCACGATCATCCCGATCGTCATCGTCTTCGTCCTCTTCTTCTTCACCGTCCAGGCGCAGACCGTCGTCACGGCCCGCGACAAGGACCCCGAGGTTGCCGTCGACGTGACCGCCTTCCAGTGGAACTGGAAGTTCGGCTACGCGGAGCTGAGCCCGAACTTCTCCCCGACGGGCCAGAAGTACGAGGGCCTCGACGCGGAGCGCCAGGCTGTCGCCGAGGAGACCAAGAACGATCCGGAGGGTGTGAAGAACCCCAACCCGATCCACGGCACCTCCATGGGTGACCTGTCCTACCTGAACTACAACCTGATCGAGACCGTCGGCACCACCGACGAGGTCCCGGTCCTGGTTCTCCCGGTTGACACCCCGATCGAGTTCCGCCTCGCCTCCGGCGACGTGAACCACGCGTTCTGGGTTCCGGAGTTCCTCTTCAAGCGCGACGCCTACGCGCACCCGGAGGCGAACCAGCAGGAGCGCTCCTTCCAGATTGAGAAGATCGACCAGGAGGGTGCCTTCGTCGGCCGCTGCGCCGAGATGTGCGGCACCTACCACGCGATGATGAACTTCGAGATCCGTGCCGTGTCCCCCGAGGACTTCCGCGACTACATCCGCTTCCGTAACGACAACCCGGGCGCGACCAACGCCGAGGCTCTGCAGTCCATCGGCCAGGAGCCGTACGCGACCTCCACCCGCCCGTTCAACTCCGACCGCACCGGCACCCGCGACGGTGCCAACTACAGCGACCCGAACGCGAACGTTTAAGAAAGAGAGAATCGGACAATGGGAACTGGATCAAAAGTTTTCTACGCCATTGGCACCTTCCTTCTCTTGATGGGTGTCTTCTACATCCTGGCGACGGCGTGGGTCGGTGACGATGCCTACCTCTTCGGCATCGAGTGGGTCGGCTCCGTCGGCCTGGTTCTGGCCACCGGCCTGTCCTTCATGATGGCCGTCTACCTCGACTTCACCGAGCGTCGCATGGACGTCGTGCCAGAAGACTGGGAAGAGGCGGAGATCGAGGACGGCGCTGGCGTGCTCGGCTTCTTCTCCCCGCACTCCATCTGGCCGCTCGCTATGGCGGGTGCCGTGTTCTTCCTCGGCCTCGGTATCGCCTTCTGGCAGCTCTGGCTCGTCGCCATCGGCGCCGTGCTGCTGGTGTGGACCACCACCCAGCTGAACATGCAGTACAGCATCCCGCGAGAGAAGCACTAAGACTCCCGCGAGCCACAGGCCTTCGTGGCACGCACCGAAGCCCCGCTGCACCCCGCAGCGGGGCTTTGTTGTGCACGGGGACGAGTGCGAACTGACCCGGGTAGGGGAGCGGGAAGGGTGGGGTCATCCGAAAGTTTGGTTCTGTGGTGGCGGGCAGGACGCACCGTGTGAGTCTCGTCACAAGAGGGAACCGGGCCGTTATCACACAAGGTCGGGGGCGTGGGGAGGGTGGACGTCGTCAGGCGTGCTTGTGGGGAGAGTCGCAGGGGGCGCCCGCCGTGACCTGCATAGATTGCCGTCGCAAACCGGGGTGGAAAAGTTCCCGGGGTGGGCAAGAAAGTTTTTCGCGACGTTGCTGTGGGTTAAAACGGCAGGTTGTTGACGTGGTGGCAGAAAATTGCCGGGGGTATGTGAGATGACTTTCAGGTTAAAAAGGGCGATACTTACATGCGTGACGACCGCAATTTCTAACCCAGGTATGGCGACGCCGCAAGGCCGTGTCCCGATGCTGAACCGACCGAACATGGTCAGCGTGGGCACGATTGCGTTCCTCGCCCAAGAGTTGATGTTCTTCGCCGGGCTGTTCGCGATGTACTTCACGTCGCGAGCCAACGGTATGACGGCAGGGGACTGGGAGAACCAGACCGAGCACCTCAACGTGGTGTTCGGCCTGATCATCACCATTGTCCTCATCACGTCCTCCGTGACCTCGCAGCTCGGTGTCTTCGCCGCTGAAAGGGGTGACGTCTTCGGCCTGCGCAAGTGGTTCGCGGTGACGATCCTCCTCGGCGTGGTGTTCCTCGGCCTCGTTGCCTTCGAGTGGACCGAGATGGTGATGCACCACGTCACCCCGCAGGCGAGCGTGTACGGCTCGGTGTTCTACATCATCACCGGCTTCCACATGGCGCACGTGACCGCCGGCATCATCGCGTTCTGCGTGGTGCTGCTCCGCGTCTCCAAGGCGAAGTTCACCCCGGCCCAGGCGACCGCCGCCATGGCCACCTCCTACTACTGGCACTTCGTCGACGTCATCTGGATCGGCGTGTTCACCACCCTGTACCTCGTGCAGTAGGCGTGGAGCCCGCCGCCGGCGGGCCGCCAGCCAAGACGTAGAAGTCTTTCGAATATTTCTCAACAGTCGCTAAAGGGAAAATGATGGAAAACACCCCAAAGAAGACGCGGAGTCGCCGCAAGATGCGGCGCACCGTCGCCGGCGCCGCCGCGCTGACCTTCGGTCTCACCGGCGCCGGCTTCCTGGCCACGGCTCTCACCCCCAACGCGCAGGTTGCCACCGCGCAGCGTGACGAGCAGGCCCTGATCCAGGAGGGCAAGGACCTCTACGACACCGCCTGCATCACCTGCCACGGCGCCAACCTCCAGGGTGTCGAGGGCCGCGGGCCCTCCCTGATCGGCACCGGTGAAGGCGCCGTCTACTTCCAGGTCAACTCCGGCCGCATGCCGATGATGTCCAACGACGCCCAGGCCGAGCGCAAGAAGCCGCGCTACACCGAGTCCCAGGCGCTGGCCATGGCCGCCTACGTCGCGGCCAACGGCGGCGGCCCGGAGCTCGTCTACGACGAGGACGGCTCCCTGTCCATGGAGTCGCTGCGCGGCAAGGACTACGACGGTCAGATCCAGGCCGCCGACGTCGCCCGCGGCGGCGAGCTGTTCCGCCTCAACTGCGCGTCCTGCCACAACTTCACCGGACGCGGCGGCGCCCTGTCCTCGGGCAAGTACGCCCCCGAGCTGGACCCGGCTAACGAGCAGGAGATCTACCAGGCCATGCTGACCGGCCCGCAAAACATGCCGAAGTTCTCGGACCGTCAGCTCACCGCCGACGAGAAGAAGGACATCATCGCCTTCATTAAGTCGTCGAAGGAGACCCCGAGCCCGGCCGGTTACGCGCTGGGCGGCCTTGGCCCGGTGTCTGAGGGCATCGCGATGTGGGTCATCGGCGTCACCCTGGTCGCCGCAGCTGCTATCTGGATTGGATCCCGTTCATGAGCAACGACATGAAGAAGAACTACACCGACGCTGAGCTCGCCAAGATGAACAACGCCGAGCTCGCCGCCCTCGGCACCGAGCTTGACGACGTCACCGTCGCCTTCCGCAAGGAGCGCTTCCCGGTCGAGGGTGACCCGCGCGAAAAGTCCGCGGCCCTGGGCATCAACATCTGGCTGGCCGTCTCCGTGCTCGCCGGCATCGGCTTCTTGGCGGTCTACCTCTTCTGGCCCTGGCAGGCGAAGTTCCACGGCGACGAGGGCCTCTGGCTCTACTCCGCCTATACGCCGCTGCTGGGCCTGACCTCCATGCTCGGCCTCGGCGCGCTCGGCATCGCCGTCATCCAGTACGTGAAGAAGTTCGTGCCGGAGGAGATCTCGGTGCAGCGCCGCCACGACGGCCGCTCCAGCGAGCTCGACCGCCGCACCACCACCGCCCTGCTCAACGACGCCTGGGAGACGTCCACCTTTGGGCGTCGTAAGGCAATGAAGGGCCTGCTCGGCACCGCCGGCATCCTCACGGGCCTCATGGTCGTCGCCCCGCTCGGAGGCATGATCAAGAACCCGTGGAAGCCGCGCCACGAGCTCGGCTACGGCGGCGACGGCACGCTGTGGACCCACGGCTGGACCCTGGCCGACCAGGGCCAGAAGATTTACCTCGGCCGCGACACCGGCGCCATCGCCGAGCTCCACGAGGGCACCGGCGGCTCGCACTACAGCACCGCGGGCGTTTCCCGCCTCGTGCGCATGCGCCCCGAGGACCTCGCCGCTGCCTCCATGGAGACGGTCTTCCCGCTCTACCCGGACGACGTCAACGACGGCGCCGAGTACGACGCGGAGCGCGACGTCTACGAAAACCACATGCACTCCATCCACGGCCCCCGCAACGCGGTCATGCTGATCCGCCTGCGTTCCGAGGATGCCCGCAAGGTGGTTGAGCGCGAAGGCCAGGAGTCCTTTCACTACGGCGACTACTACGCCTACTCCAAGATCTGCACGCACATCGGTTGCCCGACCTCCCTCTACGAGGCCCAGACCAACCGCATCCTGTGCCCGTGCCACCAGTCGCAGTTCGACGCGCTGCACTACGGCAAGCCGGTCTTCGGCCCCGCCGCACGTGCCCTGCCGCAGCTTCCTGTGACGATCGACGAAGACGGTTACCTCGTTGCCAACGGAAACTTCATTGAGCCCGTCGGCCCGGCATTCTGGGAGCGTAAGTCCTAATGAGCACTAAACTTGCACAAGCCGCGGACAACGTTGATTCGCGCTACACGATCTCGGGGGTCCTCCGCCCCCAGCTGAACAAGGTCTTCCCGACCCACTGGTCCTTCATGCTCGGAGAGATGGCGCTGTACAGCTTCATCATCCTGCTGCTGACGGGCATCTACCTCGCCCTGTTCTTCGACCCGTCGATCACCAAGGTGATCTACGACGGCGACTACCTGCCGCTCAACGGCGTCGAGATGTCGCGCGCCTACGCGACCGCCCTTGACATCTCCTTCGGCGTGCGCGGCGGCCTGTTCGTCCGCCAGATGCACCACTGGGCGGCCCTCATGTTCATGATGGCCATGTTCGCCCACATGATGCGCATCTTCTTCACCGGCGCCTTCCGCCGTCCGCGCGAGGCGAACTGGCTGATCGGTGTCACCCTGATCCTGCTGGGCATGATGGAGGGCTTCTTCGGCTACTCCCTGCCGGACGACCTGCTCTCCGGCGTCGGCCTGCGCATCATGTCGGCGATTATCGTCGGCATTCCGATCATCGGCACCTGGATGCACTGGGCCATCTTCGGCGGCGACTTCCCGTCGGACCTCATGCTGGATCGCTTCTACATCCTCCACGTCCTGGTCCTCCCGGGCATCATCCTTGCCCTCGTCGCGGCTCACCTCCTGCTCGTGTGGTTCCAGAAGCACACGCAGTTCCCCGGCCCGGGCCGCACCGAGAACAACGTCGTGGGCATCCGCATCATGCCGGTCTTCGCCGTCAAGGCAATCGGCTTCATGTTCATCGTCTTCGCCGTCCTCGCCGGCATGGCTGGTCTCACCACCATCAACGGCATCTGGACCATCGGCCCGTACAACCCCTCGCAGGTCTCCGCCGGTTCTCAGCCTGACATCTACATGCTGTGGACGGACGGCGCGGCGCGTGTCATGCCGGCCTGGGAGCTCTACCTGGGCAACTACACGATCCCGGGCGCGTTCTGGGTCGCGATGATGGCTCTCGTGATGGTCATCCTGCTGTTCACCTACCCCTTCATCGAGAAGAAGGTGACCGGAGACGACGCCCACCACAACCTCCTGCAGCGCCCGCGCGACGTTCCCGTCCGCACCGGCGTCGGCGTCATGGGCATCGTGTTCTTCCTGCTGCTGACCATCTCGGGCGGCAACGACCACGTCGCGCACTTCTTCCAGATCTCGCTGAACGCGATGACCTGGGTCGGCCGCATCGGCCTGATCATCCTGCCGCCGCTGGCGTACTTCATCACCTACCGCATCTGCGTCGGCCTGCAGCGTTCCGACCGCGAGGTCCTGGAGCACGGCATCGAGACCGGTGTGATCAAGAAGCTGCCGAACGGCGCCTTCATCGAGGTTCACCAGCCGCTCGGCCCGGTGGACGAGTACGGCCACCCGATCCCGCTCGAGTACGCAGGCGCCCCGGTGCCGAAGCAGATGAACCAGCTCGGCTTCTCCGACTCGGAGACGATCGGCAAGTTCAGCTCCAGCGAGCTCGGCATCTCCGAGAAGCTTCGCGACGCCACCGAACGCAACCACCACGAAGAGGTGGAGACCTTCCGCGCCCTGGAGGCCACGAAGGAGGCCTCGGATCGCGATGCCACCTACGGGGACGGTCAGCCCCGCGCCTAACTCCTGAGCGATATTGCGGTCGCTTTGAGTGAGAAACCCTCCCACCCGGGAGGGTTTTTTCGTGACCGAACCGTAATGTGACCAAGGACACGTTTTGGCTTGCCTGCTGTTTTCGGCAGGGTCGCAGGCGCCTGATCCGGGGCGAAAGGAATGCTCTAAAACCCGAGGGTAAAGGGGGTATTGCCGCCGGATCGGTGAGGCGTGGAGTTACAGGGTTTGTCTCGGCGACTAAGCGGGCTCGGCGCGGCACCGGAAAATAACGGCGCGATAACGGGTGTCGCATTGGACAAGTGCCGTGTCCGTTTCGTAATCTTGCCGAGACATTGCGACAACAACGTTGGTTGCAAGTTACGCACAAGAACATATAGGCCGAATCCGACCAGGCCGCCTCACGTCCCCGTGAACGCGGCCGGGCCGGAACCGGGGAACCATCGTGGCCGACAGGCCCCCTGGGGTGAATGAGCGCGAGGACGGCGGGATGACCGCCGCGGAGCGCCACAGGGCTGATTCTCAAACCCAACCCGTCAGCTAACCCGGTAGGCAGCAGAGATGATATGGAGAAAGTAAGTGGCTAACCACCGTCGCCAGAACAACACCGTTGCTCGCAACTTCGCCGCCGCGACCGCCGTCGCCGCCGGTGCCACCCTGATCGCCCCCGCGGTCGCAGGCGCCGCCGAGGTCCGCGTGCCCAACAGCAACTACGCCGTGGACATCCAGGGCATCGAGAACGTCCCCGGCATCCAGAACGTGCCGGGCGCCGATCAGTGGATCTCGTCCCTGGCGACCGCCCAGGACACCTACAGCGCCTCCGCCGCCTCCAACGTCCCGACCGTCGAGACCCCGGCCGCGCCGCAGCAGACCCCGGGCGAGAAGATCGTGGAGATCGCCCGCACCAAGATCGGCTCCCCGTACGTCTACGGCGCCGCTGGCCCGAGCGCCTTCGACTGCTCCGGCTTCACCTCCTGGGTCTACGCCCAGGCCGGCAAGTCCATCCCGCGCACCTCCCAGGCCCAGGCGGGCGGCGGCCAGCAGGTTCCGCTCGACCAGCTGCAGCCCGGTGACATCGTCGCCTTCTACGGCGGGGCCTCGCACGTCGGCATCTACACCGGCAACGGCACGATCATCGACGCCCTCAACGACGGTGTGCCCGTCGGCGAGCGCCCGCTGAACATGATGCCGATCCACTCGGCTGTCCGCTTCTAAGGTGAGACGCCGCCCGCCCCGGAAGGGGCGGGCCTTATTCTTTGGCCCGCAGGGTCAAAGGCCCTGCTCAAAGGCATCTTGACCCGGGGCGAGATGTGGCTATAGTTAGATAACGGTTTTGTAAAGTCTCCGTCGGCTGCCAGCCGGGCAGCGACGCGCATAGTGAAAGAGGACCCTGTGGGTAAGCACTCTCTTCAGCCCCGCCGCACCGCGTACCGCGCCACGGTGTCCGCACTGGCCCTGAGCGCCACGGTGGCGGGGAGCATCGGCGCCCCGTCCCGGGCGGACGAGGTCGACGACCTGATCGGAGAGATGGAATCCCTGTCGCACGAGGCGACGGCGAAGAACGAGGAGATCAAGTCCATCGAGGACGAGATCTCCGCCAGCGAGTCGCGCCTGGGCGATCTGCGCAACCGCGTGGATGCCTCCAAGCGGGAGGCCGCCGAGGCAAACGCCGCGCGCGAGGCATCCCGCGAGACGTTCGACGGGATCGCGGCGTCGGAGAACCGCACGAGCCGCTCCGATGTGATCCTGACCAGCCTCGGCGCGCAGAACCCGCAGTCGCTGATCGACCGCGCGGCCTACCTCGGCGCGATCTCCCGCAACGCCGACCGGGCGCTCGCGGATCTGCGCCACGCCAACGAGGAGGCGGCGAACCGGGCCAACGAGGCGAACATCGCCGTGGCCGAGGCGGAGTTTCAGCGCAACCAGCTCGACGCCAAGCGCGGCAAGCTCGAAAAGGAGCGCGGCGAGCTCGACGGCAAGGTCCGCGAGCTGGAGGCGCGCGTGGACGGTCTGAGCCCCGAGCAGCGCGCCCGCTGGGAGAACAAGGACAACCCGATCGCGGCTCCCGCCGCCCTGCTCTCCACCGCGGGGGCGGGCGTCGTGGGCGCGGCGATGGCGCAGCTGGGCAAGCCGTACGGCTGGGGAGCGAGCGGCCCGGACGCCTTCGACTGCTCGGGCCTGATGCTCTGGGCCTACGCGCAGAACGGCAAGTCGATTCCGCGCACCTCGCAGGCGCAGCTGGCCGGCGGCACCCCGGTGGCCCTGTCGGACCTGCAGCCGGGCGACATCGTGGGCTACTACCCGGGCACCACGCACGTGGGCATGTACATCGGCAACGGCCAGGTCGTTCACGCCTCGGACTACGGCATTCCGGTCCAGGTGGTGCCTCTGAACTCCATGCCCATCCAGGGGGCCGTGCGCTACTAGGTCCGCCCCGCATCGAGCCATGACCACCCTGCTGGTGACCAACGACTTCCCGCCCACCGTGGGCGGGATTCAGTCGTATCTGCGCGACTACGCGGACGAGTATGTCAGTCGCGCCGGCGACGGTGATCTGATCGTCTTCGCCTCCACCCAGGACACGGCGGCCTCCGAGGCGTGGGACCGCGGGGTCGGCTACGAGGTGATCCGTTGGCCGCGGAGGGTCATGCTGCCCACCCCGGCGGTGCGGCGGGAAATGCAGCGCATCATCAGGGAGAGAGGGATCGATACGGTCTGGTTCGGGGCTGCCGCACCGCTCGCGGTCCTCGGCGGTGCGGCGAAGCGGGCGGGGGCCAGCCGGGTTGTGGCGACGACGCACGGCCACGAGGTGGGCTGGTCCATGGTGCCGGGGGCGCGTGGCGTCCTGCGCCGCATCGGTCGCAGCGCCGACGTGGTGACGTACATCTCGCGCTACACGCTGCGCCGCTTCGGCAGGGCATTCGGCCCCGGCCCGCAATTCGTTGCCCTGCCCTCCGGGGTGGACACGGAGTTTTTCCGCCCCGTGTCCACCGGGCGCCGCCGCGAGGTCCGCGCCCGCCTCGGCGTGGGCGACGCGCCGCTTGTGGTGTGCGCCTCGCGACTCGTCGCGCGCAAGGGGCAGGATCAGCTCATCCGGGCGCTTCCGCAGCTTCGCTCGCTTGTCGACGGCACCCGCCTGCTCCTCATCGGCGCCGGCGCCTACGAACCCACGCTGCGGAAGCTGGCCGGCGAGCTGGGGCCGGAGGCGGAGGGCGCGGTGATTTTCGCCGGAGGCGTGACCCGCGAGGAGCTGCGCGACGCGGTCGCGGCGGCGGACGTGTTCGCGATGCCGGCGCGCACCCGGGGCTGGGGCCTCGACGTGGAGGGCCTGGGGATTGTGTACCTGGAGGCGCAGGCGTGCGGCGTGCCGGTGCTCGCCGGGGACTCGGGCGGCGCGCCGGAGACGGTGACTTCGGAGACGGGCGTGGTGATGGACGGCCGCGACACGGAGGCGATCGCCGCGGAGTTGGCCGGGTTGCTCGCTGACCCGGGGCGGCGTACCCGGATGGGGGAGGAGGGCCGGCGGTTCGTCGAGAAGCACTTTGCGTGGCAGGAGCTCGGAGACCGGATCTTCCGCGTTTTGCGTCCGCTAGGTTAACCGGGGTTAAACTGCTTGGTTATGTCGCAGTCACCCGAACGCCCGCCCCTCACAGGACCGCTGACAGTCGGTTTCGATGTCGGGGGGACGAACATGCGGGCCGGGGTGGTTGACGCGCGGGGGAGGATCGTCGCACGCCGCGAGATGGCCACGCCGCACACGGAGTCGGGGCTGACGGGCGCGATGACGTCCATGGTTCAGGACCTGCGCTCCGAGTACGACATTGAGGCGGTCGGCGCGGCCGTGGCAGCCTTCCTCGACCCCGATTGCGAGGTCGTGCGGTTCGCCCCGCATCTGGCGTGGCGCGACGACGAGCCGGTGAAGGCCGAGCTCGAGCAGGCGCTGGGCCTGCCGGTGCGGCTGGAGCACGACGCGAACTCCGCCGCGTGGGGAGAATACCGCTTCGGGGCCGCGCGCGATGCGCAGACGTGGGTGTTTTTCGCCGTGGGGACCGGCATCGGGGCCACCCTCATGCACGGCGGGGAGATCTACCGGGGCTCCTTCGGCACGGCGCCCGAGTTCGGCCACCTCACGGTGGTCCCGGGCGGCCGCGTGTGCTCGTGCGGGAAGCAGGGCTGCCTGGAGCGCTACGCCTCGGGCACGGCGCTCGTGGACACGGCGCTCGAGGTGGCGGGGCGCGGGGGCTTCCGGAAGAGCGGGCTCTACCGCAAGGTGGTGGACAAGCGCGCCGTCGGCCACGACGTGATGGAGGCGGCCCGGGCGGGGGATCCGCTGGGGCTGGCCACCGTGGACCATTTCGCCCGCTGGCTGGGCCACGGCATGTCCATCGTCGCGGACGTCCTCGACCCCGCGCTCATCGTCCTCGGCGGGGGAGTGAGCGCGGACGCGGACCTCTTCCTCGACACCGCGCGCGAGACCCTGGCGCGGACGATCGTCGGCGCCGGGTACCGCCCGGTTGCGGAGGTGGTGTGCGCGGAGCTGGGGCCCGACGCAGGTATGATCGGGGTCGCTGACTTGGCCCGTGAATTGGCGTAGAGGGGATGGACGTGCGATGACCAACAAGTGGTACGTGTTTTTCAAGGCGACCCTCGGCCCGCCCCTGCTCCTGCTGAACAGGCCGTCCATCTCTGGCGCGGAGAACATCCCGAAGTCCGGCCCGGCCATCGTTGCATCGAACCACCAGGCCGTGATGGACTCCTTCTACCTTCCGTTGATGGTGTGGCGGCAGCTGACCTTCCCGGCGAAGAGGGAGTACTTCACCTCGCCGGGGCTGGGCGGGAAGATCCAGAAGTTCTTCTTCTCCTCGGTCGGCCAGATCCCGATTGACCGCGGCGACGCTGGTGCGGGCGACGCGCTGGTCGCGGCGGCGAAGGGCGTGCTCGACGAGGGCAAGCTGTTCGGCATCTACCCGGAGGGGACGCGTTCGCCGGACGGGCGCATCTACAGGGGCAAGACGGGCATGGCGCGCATCGCCATGGAAACGGGCGTGCCCGTGATCCCGGCGGCGATGATCGGCACCCGCAACGCGAACCCGATCGGCACCGTCATCCCGCGCCCGCGGAAGGTGCGGATGCGGATCGGGGAGCCCATCGACCCGCACGCGTGGGCGAGGGAGAACGGTTACGACCCCGCCTCGCGCGAGGTCATGCGCCCCTTCACGGATTACGTGATGGCCCAGCTGGTGGAGCTGTCCGGATACGAGTACGTGGACGTGTACGCAGCCGACGTGAAGAAGTCCCTCGAGGCGGGGGAAGGCTACCCCGAGGGGGCCGAGCCGAAGAACGGGTAATTAGGATCGGACGCATGGATCGCGATCTCATCACACGCCTTGTCGTGAGCGCCGCCTTCATCGTGGTGTTCCTCGTGGCCTCCATGGCCGGGTTCCACGTCAACATCGTGGGGCCGCTCGCGGTGGCGGGTATCGCTGTGGCCATGTTCTGGCCGCGGCACGCGGACGAGGAGCCGGACGCGCCCGCCGGTAGCGAGGATTATTAGCGTGCGCTACTTCTACGACACCGAGTTCATCGAGGACGGCCGCACGATCGAGCTCGTCTCCATCGGCATCGTCGCCGAGGACGGGCGGGAATATTACGCGGTGTCGACGGACTTCGACGCCTCCCGCGCCAACCAGTGGGTGCGCAAGAACGTGCTGGACAAGCTGCCGAACCCGCGCAGCGAGCTGTGGCGGTCCAGGACAACGATCCGCCGCGAGGTCCTCGAGTTCCTCACCGCCGACGGCGGCGCCCCCGAGCTCTGGGCGTGGGTCGGCGCCTACGACCACGTTGTCCTCGCTCAGCTCTGGGGCGACATGGCGAGCCTGCCGCGCGAGCTGCCGCGCTTCACGCGCGAGCTCAAGCAGTACTGGGAGATGGCGGGGAGCCCCAGGCTGCCCGCAGTGCCCGGGGGCAACCACGACGCGCTTGTCGACGCCAGGCACAACCGCGCCAAGTTCGACGCGTGCCAGCGAGCCCTGCCGCTGGACCGGCGCGGGCGCTGCGCCCACATTGCGGGAAAGTAATTCCGCATTTTGGAAAAAGGATAGGGCCCAGGGGTATCCAAGAGCCAAAACCCGTGCTAGAACTGTAGGGGTGAGTTGGACTATCGATATCCCGAAAAGCGTTCTACCGGACCTGCCCCCGCTGCCCGGCGACCTGAACGAGAAGTTCCAGGACGTCCTGGCGCGCGACGCGAAACAGCAGCCGACCTGGGATGAGCACGAAGCGGGTTATGTCCGCAAGATCCTCGAGTCTGTCCCGCCCGTCGTCCTCGCGCCTGAGGTCGAGGAGGTCAAGGAGAAGCTGGCCGACGTCGCGCTCGGCAACGCCTTCCTCCTCCAGGGCGGCGATTGCGCGGAGACCTTCGAGTCCAACACCGAGCCGCACATCCGCGCCAACGTGCGCACCATTCTCCAGATGGCGGCGGTGCTGACCTACGGCGCCTCCCTTCCCGTCGTGAAGCTGGGGCGTATCGCGGGGCAGTACGCCAAGCCGCGCTCCTCCGACCTCGACGAGAACGGCCTGCCGAACTACCGCGGCGACATCGTCAACGGTGTCGAGCCCACCGCCGAGGCCCGCCGCCACGACCCGGCCCGCATGATCCGCGCCTACGCCAACGCGTCGGCCGCGATGAACCTCGTGCGCGCCCTCGTCGCCTCGGGCACGGCCGACCTGCACAACATCCACGACTGGAACCGGCAGTTCGTGGCCAACTCCCCGGCTGGGGCGCGCTACGAGGCGCTGGCGCGGGAGATCTCGCGCTCCCTGGCGTTCATGAGCGCCTGCGGCGTCAACGACGAGCACCTGCGCACCTCCGAGATCTACGCCTCCCACGAGGCTCTCCTGGTGGACTACGAGCGCGCCATGCTGCGCCTGGCGGAGGACGGCAAGGGCAACACCAAGCTCTACGACCTGTCCGCCCACCAGCTCTGGATCGGCGAGCGCACCCGCGGCATCGAGGACTTCCACGTGAACTTCGCCGCGCTGATCGAGAACCCGATCGGCCTCAAGCTCGGCCCCTCCACCACGCCGGAGGAGGCCGTCGCGTACGCCGATAAGCTCGATCCGAACCGCGAGCCGGGGCGCCTCACCATGGTCATCCGCATGGGCCACGAGAACATCCGCGGCACCCTGCCGGGCATCGTCAACGCCGTCGAGGCCTCCGGGCACAAGGTGGTCTGGCAGTCCGACCCGATGCACGGCAACACGTTCACCGCGTCCAACGGCTACAAGACTCGGCACTTCGACAAGATCATCGACGAGGTCCAGGGCTTCTTCGAGGTGCACCGCCAACTGGGCACCCACCCCGGCGGTATCCACATCGAGCTCACCGGCGAGAACGTCACCGAGTGCCTGGGCGGCGCGCAGGACATCACCGACGTCGACCTCCCGGGCCGCTACGAGTCCGCGTGCGACCCGCGCCTCAACACCGAGCAGGCGCTCGAGCTCGCCTTTCTCGTTGCGGAGATGTTGCGCTACTAGCAACTAGCTACTAGCGCCGGGCGCGGCGCAGGCCGCTCACCCGGCAGGCACGATGAGCTGGGGCAGCTCGCCGTAGCTGCCGGAGCCGAACCACCAGGCGCCCACCAGCACCGCCGCGACGGCCACGGCCGAGACGACGAGGAAGAGGGCGAGCGCCACGCCCGACCTGTTCGTCAGCGGGCGGGCGTGGCGCTCGCCCTCTTCCTCGTCGTCTCGGCCGTGGCCGTCGCGGCGGTGCTGGNCCCGCCGTCGCCCCCCGGCCGGAGACCGTCCAGGCCCCGGTTCCCGCGCCGGCACCGGCCTCGGCGCCGGCGCGGGAACCGGGGCCTGGACGGTCTCCGGCCGGGGGGCGACGGCGGGGAAGAGCCGCTCCTCGAAGACACGGGTCGGGGGCTCCTGCTCGTCCGGGCGCTGCCGCGTCAGCGAGGTGGGGTGGGCCGCGGCGCGGTTCGCCGCCGAGTTCGTGGGCACCGGGACGGTGTAGTCGGGGAGGTGGAGCGCGGAGGCGACGTCGTCAAGCGCGGCGAGGAACTCGCCGGCGTCGTGGAAGCGGTCTTCGGGGTCGCGGGCGGTCGCGGTGGCGACGAGCTCGTCGAAAAGCTTGGGCACCCCCTCGATCCGCGACGACGGCGGAACGACGTCCTCGTGCAGCCGAGCGTAGGCGTGCGCGAGCGCCGTCTCTCCCGAGAAGGGCGTTGTGCCGGTGAGCAGCTCGAACAGCACCACGCCCGCCGAGTAGACGTCGGACGCCTGGGTCAGCGAGGTGCCGTCGACCTGCTCGGGGGAGAGGTAGGACACCGTGCCGATGATTTGGTCGGTAGAGTGCGGCGAATCCGCCGCCGCGCGCACGAGGCCGAAGTCGGCGAGCTTGACGGAGTGGTCGCCGTTGATGAGCACGTTGTCCGGCTTGATGTCGCGGTGCACCATGTTCTTCGAGTGGGCCACCGCAAGCCCCGTGAGCACGGCGCGCATCACGGCGGTCGCCGCGTGCGGGGGCATCGGCCCGCGCTCGGCGAGCAGCTCGCGCAGGGTGCCGCCGGTGATGAGCTCCATGATGAGGAAGACGCGCTCCGGGTCGTCGCCGCCCGCGGAGAAGTCGTAGACGTTGACCAGGTTCGGGTGCGACAGCTTCGCCATCGCGAGGGCCTCGCGGCGAAAGCGGTCGCGGAAGACGGGGTCGTGGACGTAGCGGTCGTCCATGACCTTCGCCGCGACCTCCCGGTCGAGGCGCGTGTCCACGCAGCGGTACACCGTGGACATGCCGCCGCGCGCGATCGGACGGTCGATGACGTAGCGTCCCTCCAGGTAGTCTCCGACTGCGAGCGTGGCCATGGCAACCAGTATGGTCGACGCGCCGGGCCGGGCGCCAACGCGGGTAGGATGAACGCGTGAGTTACGCAGAAACCCCCGCCCAACCCGATCTCGACCAGCTGCTTGCCGACGAGACCCTGCTCACCCTCCCGGAGGTCGCCGAATACCTCGGCGTTCCGGTGACCCGCGTCCACGACCTCATCGGCGCGCGCAAGCTGCTCATGTACCGCCGCGAGGGCACCAAGTTCGTGCCCCGGCTGCTGCTCGGGGACGACGGGGAGATGTCCAAGTTCGTCTCCGGGGCCATCACGGTCCTGCACGACGGCGGATACAACGACGAGGAGATCCTCGCCTACCTGTTTACCGCCGACGACTCGCTGCCCGGGCGCCCGGTCGACGCCCTCCACGGGCACGGCGCGCGGGAGGTCATCCGGCGCGCACAGGCAATGGCCTTCTAAAGCCCCTTAGGCCGTTCGAGCGGCCGCGCGCGGCGAGCTGGTTTCCTTCGGGTAGATCCAGACGGCGACCGCCCACGCGGCGATCCCGCCCACGAGGAGGAACCAGCTGTCGTAGAAGCGGTGGTTTCCGCTGCCCATGAAACCGAGACCGACGATCACCGAGCCCGCGACGACGAGCTTTTTCAACCACACCGGAGGGTTGAAGGTGCCCGCCAGCGTGAGCACGGAGGCGTAGTACCAGGGCAGGGTCACCGCGTTGGTGACGAAGGCGATGGCGTAGGCGAGCGTCGTGCCCATGAGCGCGCGGCGGTTCGTCCCCTCGCCGTGGGGCCGGTAGATCACCCACGCGGCGACGAGCCCCGCCAGCATGAGCACCGTGCCCGCCGTGCGGGTCAGTGCAAGCGCGGTGTTGTAGGGGAAGTTCTCGTCGAAGAGCTGGACGAACGGGGTGATGACGTCGGCCGCCAGGGTCGGCCCCGAGAGGGGGTTGACCACCTTCGAGTTGCCGGAGATCTCGGCCAGCCAGCCCCAGGAGGACCCCGAGGCCAGCGTCACCGCGTTGACGACCGCGGCGCTCAGCGCCACCGTCCACGCGCCGCTGAGCACGAACACGCCCACCTTTGCCCACCACGAGGCGCGGCTGCGGGCGTAGCGGTGGTACATCATCCACACCACGAAGGGCAGGGCGATCGCAGCCGTCGCCTTGAGGGACACCGCCACCGCGATCAGCGCGATGCCGGGGGAGAAGAAGCGCGTGGACACGCACAGCAGCAGGCCGAGGCTGACCAGGCCGACCATGATGGTTTCGTTGTGCATCCCGCCGATCATGTGCAGCAGCATCACGGGGTTGGCCACGCCCAGCCAGAGAGCGACGGAGGGGTTGCCCCCGATGCGCGTCGCGATCCTTGGGACGGAGTACGCGATCAGCGCGAAGCCCGCCAGGCTGAGCAGCTTGTAGGCGACCACGCCGGCCGCGACGTTATCACCGACGACGGTGGTAATGAGTTTGCCGACGCCCAAATGCAGCGGCCCGTAGGGCGTCGTCGTGTTGCGCCAGTCGTGCGAGACCTCCAGCAGGTAGGGTCCCGGGTTGACGGCGGCGCCCTCAGTGTAGGGGTCGAAGCCGTCGCGCAGCATGGCGCCCTGCATGAGGTAGGAGTACACGTCGCGCGACAGGATCGGGGCGGCGAGTGCGAGCGGGGCGGTCCACAGCCAGGTGGCGCGGGTGACCGCCGGCAGCTGCGCGCGGCCGTGGCTGAGCTCGTAGCCGAGCCACGCCCAGGCCGCGACGAGCCCGGCGATGCCGAAGGCGAGCGCGATCTCGAAGAAGGATCGGCCGTGGCCGTAGAGCAGGGGGCCGAGGCCGAGTTCGCGCATCACGCCGCCGCGGTTGCGCGTCGCGCCCGCACCGTAGGAGCCGAGCGCGATGAGGACCCCAGCGGCGCAGCCGAGCGCGGCGGGGCTACGCACGGCGGGCGGTGGAGGTGATCGCCAGCTCGCGGAGGGTGTCGGCCACCGCGCCGCGCAACCCCGCCTCCTCCAGGTGGGCCAGGCCGGACGTCGTCAAGGCCTCGATGCGCTTCTCGACGCCCTCCACCGCGCCGCTGGAGCGGATGATCTCCGCCAGGCGTGCCACCTCCTGCGCCCCGGTGACGGCGCCGACCCCTGCCCGCAGCTCGGCCGCGGAGGAGGGGTCGCGCTCGTCGAGGGCGGACAGGGCGAGCGAGAGGAGCACGGTGCGCTTGCCCTCGCGCAGGTCGTCGCCGGCGGGCTTGCCGGTCACCGCGGAGTCGCCGAAGACGCCGAGGATGTCGTCGCGAAGCTGGAAGGCGATGCCGATGTCTCGGCCGTACCCGCGGAAAGCCTCGATGGTGGAGGTGTCCGCGCCCGCGATGGCGGCGCCGAGGTGGAGGGGCCGCTCGATGGTGTAGGCGGCGGTCTTGTACCGGTTGACCTTGTCCGCCAGCTCGATGGACTCGTCACCGGAGGCTTCGAGGCTGATGTCGAGGATCTGGCCGCCGATGACCTCGGTGCGCATCCCGCGCCAGGCGCCCTGCGCGCGGTCGAGGGAGGCGGCGCTCAGCCCGGAGTCGCGCCACATGTCCTCCGCCCACACCAGGGCGAGGTCGCCCGCCAGGATGGCCACGTTGCGGCCGAAGGTGGCGGCGTCGCCGCGCAGATCGCGGTCCCGGTGGGCACTCTCCACCGCGCGGTGGACAGTCGGGTTGCCGCGCCGGGTGTCGGAGGCGTCGATGATGTCGTCGTGGATGAGCGCGCACGCCTGGATGAACTCGAGCGAGCTGACGGCGCGCAGAACGGCGCGCGGGTCTTCACCCGCGGTGTCCAGCCCGCCCGCGCCGACGAACCCCGCCCAGCCGTAGAGCGGCCGGATGCGCTTTCCGCCGCCGAGGACGAAGTCCCGGATGCGGCCCGCCGCCTCCGCCACGGGGGCGCCGATCTTCCCGACGTCCCCCCGGCGCCGCTCGAGAAACGCGCGGAGCTCCCCCTCGACGGCGCCGGGAATTCCCGCCAGGGGCATCCGGGCATCGAAACCGGTGGAGGAGCTGGTGGGGGAGGAGGTCACGATCGATCCTTCCGTGGTGGTCGGGGGTGCTCGGGGCGTTTCTTGGCGTTCGCGCCTAACCCCCTAAACCCTACCTGGGCTCTTCGAGCGGAAGCCTCCGGCCCAGCACGGCGAACGGGCGGGCGTCGCCCGCGTAGGTGAAGTGGCGGAGGACGTCGCCGAACCCCAGCTTGCGGTAGAGCCCGAAGGCCGCGTTGTCCTCGTCCTTCACCTCGGGCGTGGACAGGAGCGCCCACTCGGCCGGGGTGCCGTCGAGCAGCTCGGTGAGCAGCCGACACCCGGTGCCGCGCCCCTGGTGCGTGCCGTCGACGTGAACCTCGGCGACCTCGAAGTAGCTCTCCAGCATCGCGGAGCGCTCGGGCGTGAGCCCCCCGCCCTGCTTCAGGCCGCGGATGAGCTGCTGGTCCCACCACCGGCCGCGCACACCGAGGAAGCCGTAGGCCACGCCGACGACGCGCTCGCCGCCCCCGCTTTCGTCGACGGCGATCACTGCGGTGAAACCGGGGGAGGTGGTATCCCGGCGCCACGCCGCGACGCGTTGGTCCCTGATGTGGGGTGAGTAGCCCATCGCCGCCACGTAGATGTCCACCAGGACTGGGGCGAGCAGGGAAAACTCGTGGCCGTTGATGCGGCGGATCGACACGCTCATATGCCCATCTCACCACGTCTGCGCGCTCGGCGCGGCGGTTTGCTGGCACGGTGTTCGAAAATGTGTTTGAATGGGGGCGGGTGATGTCGAACAAGAGTTTTAACGTGTGGGTGCGAAAGGAAAAGGAGGAGTGGCAATGAACAGCATTATTTCGGCGACGACGGGGGCGGCCTACGGTGCGGTGGCGGGGGCGTCGAAGAGCTCGAAGTTCTTCGCTGCGGCGGACGGGCTCCTCGGTCGCGCCTCCGCCTTGGCCGCCAGCGGAGATTACGCCTTGGCGCTGGAGTACGGCTACCGCGCGGCGCTGCGCATCGCGGGGGCCGTGTGCGCCGACTCGCCCGTGATCCGCAGGCGCAAGCGGCTGCCCAGCAGTGCGTGGGACAAGCTCGCACTGACGGGGGAATCGGGTGCCGCCTGGGCTGGCGAGCTCTCCCGCTACTCCGCGCTACGCGGGCGCGTCGCCTCGGGCATTGAGACCGCGCCCGACCCGGAAACGGTGCGCAGCTTCCTGCGCCGGGTGGAGGAGTTTTACATCGCCTCGCAGCCTGGCGCGACCCTGGTGGCGTAGTGGAGCGGGCCGCGGGAACATTCGCCACGGGCCGAACGTTGTACGGAGTAGTCTGGAAAACATCCATCACGACAGTCGGAGAGTGACAGAGTGTCTCTATCGGAGCAGGAACAGCGCGCGCTGCAGGAAATTGAGCGTTCCCTCCTCGCTGAGGACCCGACGTTCGCGAGCACCATGCCCAAGGTGGGCGCGACCCCCTTTGCGGGATCCGGTCGGGTGACCATGCGCAGTGTGGCGCTGGTCGTTTTCGGCCTCGTCCTCCTCCTTGGCGGGGTGGCGCTGGCAACGGTGAATATCTGGCTCATCGCCATTAGTGTTGTCGGATTCGTGGTCATGCTGGGCGGCGGGGTCATGGCCCTGCGCACCCCGGCCGGAGGGTCTGCAGCTGCGCCCGCCGTTTCGCGGCCGGCCAAGGCCTCCCCGCGGGTGTCTTCGATGGAGGAGAACTTCCGCCGCCGTTTCGAGGGGCAGTAGGCCCCGCCGCTAACCCGAACCGCGCATCCCTGTCGAGGGGTGCGCGGTTTTTGCATGCCGTTTTCGCGCGCACGTTCCCGCCCGGACACGGCGGTAATGGGGGCTCCCACTTCGCCCCACGCGCGGCCCCCACTTCGCCCCACGCTGCACTGAAGCCGCTCGTGGCCAGTGAAAATGCCGGGCCGGGAGTGAGCCAGTCTTGCTCCTGCGGGGCCCGGGTGTGCGGTTTGGCGCCTCGGGGCCCGCTGCGTGCGGGCGGACGCCCCACGTTATTTTTCCTCGTTCTACCTGCCGTTTTAGTGCTGTTGGGGAGAAATGTTGCTTGTGGTGTGGCGTTTGTGGGGGAAAGTGGGTTAGAGTGGGGCGTAGCGGAGAAGCGTGGAGGCATCTTGACTACGTGCCCGAGCGTGACGACGCCGAGAAAATTGAACAGCCGACGTCGGTGAGCGAGAGGAAGGTGGGCTGCCGGATGTTTCTGGGAACCTACACTCCCAAGCTCGACGACAAGGGGCGCCTGACGCTGCCCGCCAAGTTCCGCGAGGAGCTGGCGGACGGGTTGATGGTGACGAAGGGGCAGGACCACTCGCTCGCGGTGTACCCGCGCGAGGAGTTCGCCGCGCGCGCTCGCAAGGCCGCCGCGGTGTCCCGCACGAACCCCCAGGCGAGAGCCTTCATCCGCAACCTGGCTGCCAGCGCGGATGAGCAAACGCTTGACGGGTCCGGTCGCATCACGCTGTCGCCGGCGCACCGCGAGTACGCGAACCTGTCGAAGGAATGCGTGGTCATCGGCTCGGTCGACTTTCTCGAAATCTGGGACGCAGAGTCCTGGAAGACATATCAAGAAGAGACTGAGGCCGCCTTCGCGGCGGCCGACGACGATGGCATTCTCTCCGGTCTGCTCTAGGACTGACTACCCGAAGAGCAGGCAGCTGACTACTGACGGAGAGCGTGTACGGACTCTGTCCGGGGCGTGGAGCGTTCTGGTGTACTTCCCCGACATCAGAACAGCCGCCTCGGGCAGGGCTCTATGCGCTCCCCCGGCCACGCGCTGGACAAGGGAACACGCAACTCAACGGTGACTGACGCGAAGCGGAGGGGGTGATCACGTGCGGGCGAAGCCAACGGCAGAACAAGGGATAAACGTCTCGGACATGGATTTCGGTATCGAGGCGAACCGCGGGCACGTCCCCGTCATGCGCGACCGCATGGCCGAGTTGCTCGCCCCCGCCGTCGAGGCCTTCGGCGACGACGCGGTCCTCGTGGACGGCACCCTCGGTGCCGGCGGGCACACCCTCCACTTCCTCTCCACCTTCCCGGGCGTCCGGGTCATCGGCGTCGACCGCGACCCCGACGCGCTCGCCGAGGCGGGGGAGAGGCTGGCGCAGTTCGGCGACCGCTTCATCCCCGTGCGCGCCCGCTTCGACGAGATCGGGCGGGTCGTGGGGGCTGGGGATGCCGACGGGGCCGCCGCCGAGGCGTTTGCCACGGTGCGCGAGCGCGGCCTGGCGGGCGCGCTGTTCGACCTCGGCGTCTCGTCCATGCAGCTGGATCGGGAGGACCGCGGCTTCGCCTACCGCGTCGACGCTCCCCTGGACATGCGCATGGACCCCACCCAGGGGTTGACCGCGGCCGACGTGCTGAACACCTACAGCCACGGGGACCTCGCGAGGATTCTCAAGACCTACGGCGACGAGCGCTTCGCGGGAAAGATCGCCTCGGCGATCGTCCGCGAACGGGAGGTCCAGCCGTTCGACCGCAGCGCCCGCCTGGTGGAGCTGCTCTACGACACCATCCCGGCGGCCACCCGCCGCACGGGCGGGCACCCGGCGAAGCGCACCTTCCAGGCGTTGCGCGTCGAGGTCAACCGGGAACTCGAGGCCGTCGAGAACGTGCTGCCCGTCATCACCGGGCTGCTCGGGGTCGGCGGTCGTGCGGTGTTCATGAGCTACCAGTCGCTGGAGGACAAGATCGTCAAGTCCTTCTTCGCGGATCTCACCACCTCCAAGACCCCTCCCGGGCTGCCCGTCGACCTGCCGGGCACCGCCGCACAGTTCCGCGCGGTGACCAACGGGGCGGAGAAGGCCTCCCGCGCGGAGATCGACCTCAACCCCCGGGCCGCGTCGGTGCGGGTGCGGGGCGTCGAGAAGCTTGTCAGCGGGGAGGAACGATGACCATCCACAACCACGCCGAAGGAAGAGGCAATCACATGGGAGCCAGCCGGGACTACACCGCCGGGGCACGCTCGGGCACCGCGACGCTGACCAGGTCCGACACCCGGACACGCCGCCCGCGCGAGGCCGCGCCGTCGCCGCGGCGCATCGCCCCCCACATCCCGCACTCCCCGGGCAGGGGGCGGCTGGGGTCCCGCCAGGTCGTCTCCGTGCGCGGGCGGCGCGTGGGCGTGCCCACCGCGGCGAAGCGCAGGTTCTCCACCGTCTCCGCGGTGGCCATCCCGCTGCTCGTCGCGGGGATCGTGCTAGCGATGGTGCTCTCCGGAGCCTCCACGAACCAGTCGTTCACCATCCAGCAGCTGCAGACCCGCGAGCGCGCCCTGTCCAACGAGGTGGAGTCGCTCAACCGCGACCTGGAGGACGCGCGCTCCTCGGCGGAGATCGCCCAGCGCGCCTCCGCCGCCGGGATGGTCGTCCCCGGCGAACCGGGCATCCTCGCCGTCGACGAGGCCGGCGCCGTCACCGAGCAGCGACCCGCCGACCCCGAGGCGAACACCCGCGTCGTCGACGTCAACGGCACGGCCCCCCGCTCCGGCCGCGCCTCCAGTGACAGGGAAGCCACCAGCGAGATCGGCGATCGGCTGACCACCGTCCCCGGCGGCAACGTCCTCGGACGCGACCGGGCGGCCCAGCCCGCCGCGCCGAACTCCCAGGGCAACCTCGCGCCCTACGCGCCCAACGTCCCCGCCGCGACACCGTAAAACAACGCCGTAAACAACACCGGTAACCGGGGCGTGTGGCGCTCGCCCCGCCGTGGCCCGCGCCAGGCACAATAGGAGCACTGGCCGAACGCGCGCACCCGCGGCGGCCGACCGTATGAAGACCGAAGAACACGTAGAAGGTGGAGTAGGGCCGTGAGCAGTTCGATGGATCGGCGCCACCCGGAGCCGCGCAGGGCGGACCAGGGGCGGCAGGCCCCACCGACCCGGAAAGCGCCCCCGCAGAAGGCGCCGAGCCAGAAGGCCATGACCAACCGGCGCGCCCGCTTCATCACCGCGGCGTTCCTCGCCGTCGCCGTCGTCCTCATCGGCCGCCTCGCCTGGGTGCAGGTCGTGTGGGCCCCCGACCTTCAGCAACAGGCCGAAGCGCAGCGCGCCCGCCTCTACATGGAGCCGGCCCGCCGCGGAGAGATCGTCGACCGCTCCGGCAACCAGCTCGCCTACACCATGCAGGCGCGCTCGCTGACCGTCTCGCCGAACGTCCTGCGCCGCGAGCTGCGGGAGCAGCAGGACACGCAGATGCAGATCGACGGCGTCTCGCCCGAGGCGATCGACGCCCAGCTCGACGCCCGCGTGGAGGACATCCTGCGCACGATGGCCAACGAGATCCCCGCCATGATCTCCGCGGCGGAGAAGGAGAGGGGCCGGGGCGGCGCGGGGGCGTCGACAAGCGAATCGGCGTCCGTGAGCTCGAAGGACATCCTGGAGAAGCTCCACGCCACCTCCGACTACGAGGTGCTCGTGCGCAACGTCGACCCGGACGTGGCGGCGCAGGTCGCCGAGAAGTTCCACGGCGTGGCCGCGGACCACCAGGACATCCGCAAGTACCCCAACGGGGCCGTCGGCGAGAACATCGTGGGCAAGGTCTCGATGGACGGGCAGGGCCAGTTCGGCCTCGAGGCGTCCAGCGACTCGATCCTCACGGGGATCAACGGCCGCGCCAAGGAGGACGTCTCCGTCGACGGGCAGTCCATCCCCGGCACGCTTCGCGACGCCGTGCCCGCCGTCGACGGCGCCTCCATCCGCCTCACTATCGACCTCGACCTGCAGAACTTCGTCCAGCAGACGCTGCAGCAGGCCAAGGAGAACTCGCTGGCCAAGGGCGCCGAGGCGGTCGTGCTCGACGCGCGCACCGCCGAGGTCCTCGCGATGGCGAACACCGACACCATCGACCCCAACGGCGACCTGGAAAAGCAGCTCAAGGAGGGAAGGGACTTCGACAACAACGCCGTCTCCGCCCCCTTCGAGCCGGGCTCGGTGGCCAAGATCATCACCGCGGCCGCGTCCATCGAGGAGGGGCAGACGACCCCCGAGGAGGTCCACCAGGTCCCCGGGTCCATCCAGATGGCCGGCGTGACCGTCAACGACGCCTGGCAGCACGGCGTCGCGCCCTACACCACCGCCGGGATCTTCGGTAAGTCCTCGAACGTGGGCACGCTCCAGCTGGCCCAGCGCCTCGGCGAGGACCGCTACTGGGATTACCTGCAGCGCTTCGGCGTGGGCCAGACCACGGGCATCGAGCTGCCCAACGAGTCGGCGGGTCTCGTTCCCGTGCGCGAGCAGTGGTCTGGCGGGACCTTCGCCAACCTGCCCATCGGGCAGGGCATGAGCTGGACCGCCCTTCAGATGGCCAGCGTCTACCAGACGCTCGCCAACGGCGGGGAGCGCATCGAGCCGCGCGTGATCTCCTCAGTCACCGACGCCAACGGTGAGGAGGTGCCGCAGGAGGAGCCGGCCCGCACCCGCGTGGTCAGCGAAAAGACGGCCCGCACCGTCGTGGACATGTTCCGCTCGACCTTCCAGGAGGACCCGGCCGGGGTGAACTCGGGCACCGCCCAGGGCAACGAGCTGCCCGGCTACCAGCTCGCGGGCAAGACCGGCACGGCCCAAAAGGTCAACCCCGAGACGGGGGCGTACTCTCAGAACCAGTTCTGGATCACCTTCGCGGGCATCGCGCCCGCCGACGACCCCAGGTTCGTCGTTGCCATCATGCTCGACGAGCCGCAGCGCGGCCCGCTCGAGGGAGGCGCCGGCGGGCAGTCCTCCGCCCCGGTGTTCCGGGAGATCGCCAGCTGGCTCATCAACAGGGAGAACCTCCCGCAAAGCCCGCCCGCGGAACCGTACGTATTGCAGCAACAGTGACAACAGCCCCGAGGAGCAGCCACCCCGTGAACCCGAACTCAGCCGACGCCCCCACACTCGCCGAGCTGGCCGACCTCGCGGGGGCGCGGGTCCTCGGCCCGGAGGAGGGCGCGGGGCTGCGCATCTCCACGGTCAGCCTGGACTCTCACGCGCTCGAGCCGGGGGCGCTGTTCGCCGCGCTGCCCGGCACCCGCACCCACGGCGCCGCCTACGCCCACGACTCGGAGGCCGGGGCCATCCTCACGGACGAGCGGGGCGTCGAGATCCTCCGCGAGGCAGGGGACGACCGGCCCGTGCTCGTCGTCGGCGACGTCCGCGCGGTCCTCGGGCCCGTGTCCGCGCGCGTCTACGGGTACCCGTCGACAAGCATGACCCTGCTCGGGGTGACCGGGACCTCGGGCAAGACCACGACCACCTACCTGCTCGAGCAGGGGCTCATCGCGGCCGGGTGCCGCGTGGGGCTGATCGGCACGACGGGCACCCGCATTCTCGGCCGCGACGTGCCGACCTCGCTGACCACCCCGGAGGCCCCCACGCTGCAGGCGCTGTTCGCCCAGATGCGCAGCGAGGGCGTCACCCACGTCGTCATGGAGGTCTCCTCCCACGCGCTCACCCTCGGACGTGTCGGCGGCACCGACTTCGACGTCGCCGGGTTCACCAACCTCAGCCAGGACCACCTCGACTTCCACCCGACGATGGAGGACTACTTCGAGGCCAAGGCCACCTTCTTCGACCCCGCCTCGCCGCTGCATGCGCGCACGAGCGTGGTCTGCGTTGACGACGAGTGGGGTGAGCGCATGGCCCGCCGCGCTGGCAGCGCGCTCACGGTGGGCACGCGGAGCCAGAAGGGCCTCGACTGCTCGGCCACGCTTCTCGACGCCACCTCCACCGGCTCCCAGCGCATCCGCCTGGACCTTCACGGCGCGTCGTACGAGTTCGACCTGCCGCTGCCCGGCGCCTTCAACGTGGCCAACGCGGCCCTGGCCACCGCGATGGCGAGCGCGGTGGGCGTCGACCCGGCCCGCTTCGTTGCGGGACTGGAAAAGGCCGCGGTGCCGGGCCGCATGGAGCGTGTCGCGGCGGGCCAGGAGTTCGTGGCCGTGGTCGACTACGCGCACAAGCCGGCTGCCGTCGCCGCCGCCCTCGACACCCTGCGCGGCCAGGTCGAGGGCCGCGTCGGGGTGGTCATCGGGGCAGGCGGCGACCGGGATACCTCGAAGCGGCCCCTCATGGGCGCCGCCGCGGCGCAGCGCGCCGACCTGGTCATCGTCACCGACGACAACCCCCGCACCGAGGACCCCGCGGCGATCCGCGCCGCGGTGCTCGAGGGCGCGCGCGGGGCGGGCACTAGCGCCGAGATCCGGGAGTGCGGGTCGCGCTCCGGGGCGATCGACCAGCTCGTCGCCTGGGCCGGGCCCGGTGACGCCGTCATCGTGGTGGGCAAGGGCCACGAGGTCGGCCAGATCGTGGGAACCACGACGCATCCCTTCGACGACAGGGCCGAGATGCGCCGGGCGCTGGCCGAGAACGGCTACGGTGAAAGCGTCGACACCAACCGAGTACGTGACAACGAAAGGCGGCAGCGATGATCGCGCTCGAAGCGCAGGAGATCGCCCGGATCACCGGCGGAACACTCAACAGCCATGCCGACCCGCACGCCCGCGTCGACGGGTTCGTTGAGTTCGATTCGCGCAAGATCGCCCCGGGAGGCCTCTTCGTCGCCCTCGCCGGCACGCGCGCCGACGGGCACGACTTCGCCCGCGCCGCCGCCGAGCAGGGCGCCGCCGTGACGCTCGCCGCCCGGGACGTGGACGCGCCCGCCATCATCGTCCCGCCCGTGGACAGGCGGGAGGGTGACAACTCGGACCTCGCCGCGAACGACCCAGACGGCTCCGTCGCCGCCGTGGTCGAGGCGATGTCCCGGCTCGCCGCGCACGTCGCCCGCGAGCTCACCGCCAACCACGGGCTGTCCATCACCGGCGTGACCGGTTCCGCGGGCAAGACCTCCACCAAGGACCTCATCGCCGCGGTGCTCGGCACCGCCGGGGAGACGGTCGCCCCGCCCGGCTCCTTCAACAACGAGATCGGCCACCCCTACACCGTGCTGCGCTGCACGGAGTCCACGGACTTTCTCGTCGCCGAGATGTCCGCGCGCGGCATCGGCCACATCGCCCACCTCGCCGCGATCGCGCCGCCGAAGATCGGCGTCGTGCTCAACGTCGGCTCCGCCCACCTGGGCGAGTTCGGCTCCCGCGAGAACATCGCCCGGGCCAAGGGAGAGCTCGTCGAGGCCCTGCCTGCCGCCGCCGACGGCGGGGTGGCCATCCTCAACGCCGACGACGACCTCGTCATCGGCATGGCCCCGCGCACCGCGGCGCGGGTGGTCACCTTCTCCACCCGCTCGAGCGAGGCGGACTACTACGCCACCGACATCGAGTTCGACGACGTCGCCCGGGCCACATTCACCCTCCACTCGCCGGGCAACGAGCCCCATCGCGTCCGGCTCAACGTCTTCGGCGCCCACCAGGTCTCCAACGCGCTCGCGGCCGCCGCGGTCGGCGTCGAGTCGGGCATCCCCGCCGAGACGGTCGCCCGCGCCCTGAGCCAGGCCCACGGCGTCTCCGTCAACCGCATGGACGTCAACACCCGCGCCGACGGGGTGACCGTGATCAACGACGCCTACAATGCCAACCCCGATTCCATGCGCGCGGGGATCGCGGCCCTCGGTTACACGGCCGCGGCGCGCCCGGGCGTGCGCTCCATCGCCGTCCTCGGTGAGATGGCGGAGCTGGGGCGAGACAGCGTCGCCACCCACCGCGAGCTTGGCGACGACCTGGCCCGCTACCGCGTCACCCACCTGGTCGCCGTGGGGGAGAGCGAGGCCATGTCCGCCCTGGAGCAGCGGGCCCGCGCCCGCGGCATCGTCACAGCCACCGCCCGTGGCGTCGATGACGCCGCCGCGGCCGTCGCGGCGATCCTCGCAGCCCCGCCCGCCGGGGAGGAGGGCTGGTACGAACGCACCGCCCGGGACGTCGTGCTGGTCAAGGCGTCGAACTCCGTCGGCCTGTGGGGCGTTGCCGAGAAGCTTTTGGCGGGGAATAACCTAAAGGGCGGTACGACCGCACAGGAAACACCGAAAGAAAAACGGTAGACACACACATGGTTCAGATCATCATTGCGGGGATTGTCAGCTTCCTCGTCGCCATCTTCCTCACCCCGGTGCTCATCCGGTATTTCCACCGCCGCGAGCTCGGGCAGGAGATCCGCGAGGACGGGCCCGCCTCCCACGCCCGCAAACGCGGCACCCCGACGATGGGCGGGATTGCCATCCTCGCCGGAATCCTCGTCGGGTACGTGGTGGCGAGCCTTTGGGCGCTGGGGACGGGCCACTCCGCCTTCACCGCCTCCGGCCTGATCGTCCTCGGTCTGACGCTCGCCCTGGGCGGGGTGGGCTTCGCCGACGACGGCATCAAGCTGTTCATGAAGCGCAACCTCGGTCTGAACAAGACGGCCAAGCTCGTCTCCCAGCTCGTCATCGCCGTCGCCTTCGGCGTGCTGCTCCTGCAGTTCCCCAACGAGGAGGGGATCACGCCGGGGTCGACGTCGTTAAGCTTCGTGCGCGACCTCGAGATCCTCGACTTCGCCGCGGCAGGGGGCGTGATCGGGCTGATCGTCTTCCTCGTGTTCATCTACATCCTGCTGGCCGCGTGGTCGAACGCCGTCAACCTTACCGACGGCCTCGACGGGCTCGCCTCGGGCACCACCGCCTTCGTGATGGCCGCCTACACCGCGATCACGTTCTGGCAGTTCCGCCAGTCCTGCTCCATCTCCCCGGGCCCGGGCTGCTACGACGTCCGCGACCCGCTCGACCTGGCCACCCTCGCGGCGGCGGGCTTCGGCGCCACCATCGGCTTCCTGTGGTGGAACGCCGCCCCGGCGAAGATCTTCATGGGGGACACGGGCTCGCTGGCCCTCGGCGGCATGGTGGCGGGCCTGTCCGTGGTGAGCAAGACCGAGCTGCTCATGGTGATCATCGGTGCGCTGTTCGTCATGGAGGCCGCATCCGTCGTGATCCAGGTGATCTCCTTCCGCACCACCGGCAAGCGCGTCTTCCGCATGGCGCCCTTCCACCACCACTTCGAAAACGGCGGCTGGGCGGAAACGACCGTGGTGGTGCGCTTCTGGCTCATCTCCGCCATGGCCGTCGCGCTCGGCCTGGCCGTCTTCTACAGCGAATGGCTCGGGCTGACCGGGGCGGTGAGCTGATGGCCCCCGCGGCGACGAACCTTCCCGCCGAGCTGCGCGGGGCGGTGCTGCTGGCAGGGGCCGGCGTTTCCGGCCGCGGGGCGGCGCGGCTGCTCGCCCGGCTCGGTGCCGACGTCACCGTGGCCGACGACAACCCCGACAACCGCGATAACGTCGCCGCCGAAACCGGGGCGGCGACGCTGAGCACCGCCGAGGCCGCGGCGGCTCTGGACTCCTTCGGCATCGTGGTCACCTCGCCCGGCTGGCGGCCCGACACCCCGCTGCTCACCGCCGCGGTGGACGCGGGCCTCGAGGTCATCGGGGACGTCGAGCTGTGCTTCCGCCTCGACCGCGCCGGCGTCTTCGGCGCGCCCCGCACGTGGCTGGCGGTGACCGGCACGAACGGGAAGACCACCACCACCGGCATGCTCGCGGCGATGATGCAGCAGGCGGGCCGGGACACGGGGCGGCGCGCCGCCGCCTGCGGCAACATCGGCGTCGCCGTCAGCGACGCGATCGTCGACCCGGAGCGGGTGGACGTGCTCGTGGCCGAGCTGTCCAGCTTCCAGCTCCACTGGTCGAGCCACCTCGTCCCCGACGCCGGAGCGCTGCTCAACCTCGCCGAGGACCACATCGACTGGCACGGATCCTTCGCCGCCTACGGCGCCGACAAGACGAAGGTGCTGCGCGCCGCGACCGCCGTGGCGGGCACGGACGACGAGGAAGTCGCGCGCCTCGTCGCCGCGACCGGGCGCGGGGACATCGTGGGCTTCACCCTTGCCGAGCCCGCGGACAACCAGGTCGGGGTCTCCGGCGGGAGGATCGTCGCCCGGCTCGGCGGGGAAACGACCGACCTGGCCAGCGCGGAGGGCATCGAGCCGGCCGGTGCGGCGGGGGTCTACGACGCCCTCGCCGCGGCGGCCGTCGCGTTCTCCCAGGGCGCCCGCCCGCACCACATCCAGGCGGCGCTCGACGGCTACCGCGTGGCCGGACACCGCGGCGCTGTCGTCCACTCCGCAGGCGGGGTGGACTGGGTGGACAACTCCAAGGCGACGAACCCGCACGCCGCGCACTCTGCGCTGCTCGGCGCCGGGCCCGTCGTGTGGGTCGCGGGCGGGCAGCTGAAGGGCGCCGACGTGACGGACCTCGTGCGCGAGCACGCGGGCCAGTTCCGCGCCGTGGCGCTCCTGGGTGCGGACAGGGACATCCTGCGCGCCGCCTGCGAGCGCCACGCCCCGGACGTGCCCCTCTTCGTCACCGACTCGGCGGACCCCGTCACCGCCATGGACGAGGCCGTCGCCTTCGCCGCGCGCCACGCCCAGCCGGGGGAGAAGGTCCTGCTCGCGCCGGCGGCGGCGAGCCTGGACATGTACTCGGGGATGGCCGAGCGCGGGGACATCTTCGCCGCGGCGGCCGCCCGCCACGCGCGGGGTTGAGAGGCCGCCCCGGCGGCGCAGACTAATTGGGGTCGTGTTGCTCCACCGGCGCCTACCCACCCCCGGGCTATTGTGGCTACTGTGACTCCAGGTAACACTGGGGCGGGCAGATGCTGCAGTCGCCACTCGGGCCAGATTCGAGGGTGAGTCGATGAGGAAAGGGCGGTGGCCATGACGGCAACGCGCGGAGTGCGGGGGCAGCAGCCCCGCAGGAGCGGAGCGACGGGCGGGGCCGGCAGCGCGCCGCACCCCCGCCAGCCCGGGCGCGCCCCGCACCAGGGCACAAGCTTCGCGACGCTGCACCGGCGCCTGTCGGACGCGATGGACGCGCGCCCGCTGCTCGACTACACCATGATCCGCACCGTCGTGCTCGTCCTCGCCGGGCTCGGTGTCGTCATGGTCACAAGCTCCTCGATGGCGGCGTCGTTCGCGGCGTCGGCAAGCGTGTGGGCGACCACCGTGAAGCAGGCGGTGATGGTGGCCCTCGGCCTCTTCGTCTTCTGGCTGGCGCTCAAGGTCTCCCCGGAGCGCATCCGCCAGCTTTCCAACCTGATCATGCTCGTCGCGGTGGTGCTGCTGGCGCTGGTGCTGGTGCCGGGCATCGGAACGGGCAAGGACGAGGTCGGCTCCCAGTCGTGGATCGTCCTCGGCCCGCTGCGCCTGCAGCCCTCGGAACTGGCGCGCGCCGCGATCGCGATCTGGGGCGCGAAGGTCCTGGCCAACAAGGACCCCCGCCGCCCCTCCAAACTCGACAACGGTTTCCTCGCCTTCTTCGGGGTCGCCACGCTCTGCCTCCTCCTCATCGGCGCCCAGGGCGACTACGGCATGGCCGTCTCCTTCGCGATCGTCGTGGCGCTCATCCTCATCTTCGCCGGGATCCCGCTCAGCCTGATCGGCATCGCCGCCGGCGTCGGTGCGCTCAGCCTCGTGGTTGTCTTCCTCTCCGGCGGCTACCGCTCCAACCGCTTCCACGTGTACTTCGACGCGCTGTTCGGCCACTTCGAGGAGACGCGCACCATCGCGTTCCAGTCCCACCAGGGCTTCCTTTCGCTTGCCGACGGCTCCCTGTTCGGCCTCGGCCTCGGCCAGTCCCGCGCCAAATGGTTCTACCTGCCGGAGGCCCGCAACGACTTCATCTTCGCCGTGATCGGCGAGGAGCTCGGCCTGTGGGGCGGGGCGCTGGTGATCATCCTCTTCGCGCTTCTCGGCGTGTTCGGGCTGCGCGCGGCGCGCCGCGCCCAGAACCAGTTCCAGGCCCTCATGGCCGCCTCGCTGGCCGCGGGTGTCGTCTCCCAGGCCTTCATCAACATCGGCTACGTCATCGGCCTGCTGCCTGTCACGGGCATCCAGCTGCCGATGCTCTCGGCCGGCGGCACCTCGGCCGTCATCACGCTCGGCTCGATGGGCATCCTCGCCTCCGTGGCGCGCCACGAGCCGGACTGCGTCTCCGCGATGCAGAACTACGGCCGCCCCGCCTTCGACCGCATCCTGGGCATCGGTGAGCCGACGGCGCCGCGCCAGGCGCAGGCGCGGGCACAGGCGCAGGCGCTGCGCCACCGCCCGGCGGCGCCGACGCGCTCCGAGCGCGAGGCGCGCTTCGGCACCCCGGTCACCGCCCGAGCGGCGGCGGCACCGCAGCGGCCAGTCCAGTACCGCCCGGCCGAACGGGCCCCGCAGCCGCGCCGCGACATCCGCCGCGATATTCGGCGGGCGGGCTGAGCGCCAGGGCGCCGGGCAACCGCTTTACAACGGGGACAAGGAATGAAAGAGGGAGCAGTATCCAATGCCTGAGAAGGTGCAGCAGTCGTCGGGACCGCTGAACGTCGTCCTCGCTGGCGGCGGCACGGCCGGCCACATCGAGCCGGCGCTGGCGGTCGGCGAGGTCCTGCGCGACGAATTCGGCGCGGCCGCGACGGCCCTGGGAACGGAGAAGGGCCTGGAGACGACGATCGTCCCCGCCCGGGGTTTCGAGCTGGCGCTCATCGACCCCGTCCCGATCCCACGCAACGCGCCGTGGCGCCTCGTCGCTGTGCCGGCGAAGCTGGCCCGCTCGGTGCGCCAGACGCGCCGGGTGCTCAAGGACACGGGTGCCCAGGCCGTCTTCGGCACGGGCGGCTACGTCGCGGCGTCCGCCTACCTGGCGGCTGCCTCCATGAAGCTGCCCTTCTTCGTGCTGGAGACCAACGCGCTGGCGGGCATGGCCAACAAGCTCGGCGTGCGCCTGGGCGGGGTGGGGCTCAACGCCGTGCCGGGCTCGGGCATGCCGGGGGAGACCGTGGGCATCCCGGTGCGCCCCGGGGTGGGCGTGGACCCCGACGGCG
Organism: Corynebacterium senegalense; assembly: GCF_900411315.1. Lineage (GTDB taxonomy): Bacteria > Actinomycetota > Actinomycetes > Mycobacteriales > Mycobacteriaceae > Corynebacterium > Corynebacterium senegalense. The sequence continues at coordinate 2,137,558 of NZ_LS990887.1, forward strand.
CCAAGGCGCGCCGGGGCTACAAGATGTGGAACCTCGATCCGGAGCGGCCGACGATCCTGGTCACCGGCGGCTCCCAGGGCGCGGTGAGCATCAACTCCGCGGTGGCGGGGGCGGTCGGGCGGCTCAGCGCCCAGGGCTTCCAGGTCCTGCACGCCTACGGGCGCAAGAACGACGCCCCGCAGGCGCACGAGAACTACACGGCCGTGCCCTACATTGACGACATGGAGGCCGCCTACGCGGTGGCCGACCTCGTGGTGTGCCGCTCGGGGGCGATGACGGTGGCGGAGAACTCCGCGGCCGGCGTCCCGGCGGTATACATCCCGCTGCCGCACGGCAACGGCGAGCAGGGGCTGAACTCGGCCCACCTCGTGGACCTGGGGGCGGCGGTGCGCATCGACGACGCCGACCTCACGGCCGACGCGCTCGTCGATGCCGTCGCGGCCATCCTCGGCCCCGGCGGCAGCCTCGCGGCGATGCGCGCGGCGCTCGACAGCTCCGGGGCCGGCAACGTCGCGCACGACCTGGCTACCCGCGTCGTGCGGGCCGTGCGCGCTCACTAAGATCTGCACCAGTTACGTCCGGCCCCGCTGTGTGAAGGAGAGCCCCGCAGTCATGAACGCAGAAAACGCACCTACCCCGGCCACCGAGGTCGACCTCTCCCGCGTGCACCTCATCGGGATCGGCGGCTCCGGCATGTCCGGCGTGGCCCACATCCTGCTGGAGCGGGGGGCGACGGTGACGGGCTCCGACGTGAAGGATTCCCTGCCCGTGCGCACGCTGCGCGCCCGCGGCGCGAAGGTGGCTGTCGGCCACGACGCGTCCAACCTGGAGCTTTCCGGCGAGCTGCCCACCGCCGTGGTGACCAGCTTCGCCGCGATTCCCCAGGACAACCCGGAGCTGGTGCGCGCGCGGGAGGAGGGCATCGCCCTGCTGCGCCGCTCCGACCTGCTCGGGGAGCTGATGGAGGGCCACACGCAGGTCCTCTTCGCGGGCACCCACGGCAAGACCTCTACGACCTCGATGGCGGTGGTGGCCCTGCAGGAGGCGGGCGAGGACCCGAGCTTCGCCATCGGCGGGCAGCTCAACCGGGCCGGGACGAACGCCCACCATGGTGGCGGCGGGATCTTCGTGGCCGAGGCCGACGAGTCCGACGCCTCCCTGCTGCGCTACAAGCCGGACGTGGCGGTGGTGACCAACATCGAGCCCGACCACCTCGACTACTTCGGCAGTGCCGAGTCCTACTTCCGCGTCTTCGACGACTTCGCCGACCGCGTCCAGCCCGGCGGGCACCTGGTGGTCTGCCTCGATGACGAGCACGCCGCCGCCTGCGGCCGCCGGGCGCAGGAGCGGGGAGTGGCGGTGGTCGGCTACGGCACGGCGAAGGCCGCCGCGGCGCACCCGGACCTGCCCGCGGGCGCGGTGATCACGGAGGAGGGCCCCGCCGGCGTACGCGTCGAGCTGGCGGTGGGGGAGCAGCCGGTGTCGCTGGACTACACCATGGCGATTCCCGGTCACCACATGGTGCTCAACTCGGCTGCGGCGCTGCTGGCCGGGGCGCTCGCCGGGGCGGACCCGCAGCGCCTCGCCGCCGGGCTTTCCGGCTTCACGGGTGTGCGCCGCCGCTTCGAGCTCAAGGGCACTGTCGCGGGCGGGCCCTTCGCCGGCACGCGGGTGTACGACGACTACGCCCACCACCCCACGGAGGTCGCCGCAGTGCTGCGCGCCGCGCGCGACAAGGTCGCGGCGGAGGGCACCCAGGCGCGGGTTGTGGCGTGCTTCCAGCCCCACCTCTACTCCCGCACGCAGGAATTCGCCGAGGAGTTCGCCCGCGCGCTCTCGCTTGCCGACGCCACCGTGGTGCTCGACATCTTCGGCGCGCGCGAGACCCCGGTGGAGGGCGTCGACTCCCGCATCATCACCGACCGGATCGACCGCGCCACCACACAGGTGCGCTACGAGCCGGACTTCTCCGCGGCGGCGGGGGCGGTGCGCGCGGTGACCCGCCCGGGAGACCTCGTGCTCACCATGGGCGCGGGCACCGTGACGATGCTCGGCGACGTCATTCTCGACGCGCTGGCGCAGGGCGGGGAGTAGGAGCATGTCAACGATCTACGGCGCCCAGGCCCCGCGCGGCCGGGGCCACGAAGGCCAGGGTGGGGAGCCGGCCGAGCGCCCCGCACAGGGAGAGAATCCCAACGGCGAGGGGGCGGGCGCCGCGCGCGGGAAGCGCCGCAGGGCGCTGACCGTCGCCGCCGCGCTCCTGGTCGTCGCCACCGCTGCGGCTGTCATGCCGTTTACCCCGGCCCTGCCCGTCAAGGGCATCGATGTGGAAGGGACGAGCCACCTGAGCCCCGAGGAGGTGCGTTCCGCCGCCGGCGTGGCGGAGGGGACCCCGATGGGCCGGGTGGACGTGGGTGCCGCCGCCGCAGGGGTCGCCGGGATTCCGTGGGTGAAGTCGGCGACGGTGAAGCGCCACTGGCCGTCGTCGGTGGACGTCGAGGTTGTCGAGCACGTGGCCGTGGCCTACGTCGAGCAGGGCGACGGCACCCACCTCATCGACCCGGAGGGCAGGGAGTTCACCGTGGACGCCCCGCCGCCGGGGGCGATCAAGATCGCCGGGGAGGCGGTCGGCGACGAGGCCGTGCGGGCCGACGCGGTGGCTGTCGCGACGTCGATTAGCGAGCGCGTGCGCGGGCAGGTGATGTCGATCGAGGCGAAGGGCAACCACAACTTCGTGCTCAAGCTCGCGGACGACCGCACCGTGGTGTGGGGCGCGGCGGAGGACAACGCCAACAAGGCGCTCGCCCTGGAGACGGTCCTGCAGCGCGAGGGGCGCGAGTTCAACGTGACCAACCCTGAGCTGGTGACGGTGCGCTAGGCCGGGAGCTGCCCCGGCAAAAGCCCAGTTCACAACCCTAAAGTTGGGGTTTAGGGTTGCAACACGCCGAACAAAAGGCAGCGATTTTTCAGTTTCGTGGCCCATGATGGAGACCGCTACATGATCGACCCATCAACGTTCTACGAAACTGAAAGGCGAGACTCTCTCCATGACCTCTCCAGCTAACTACCTCGCCATGATCCGCGTCGTCGGTGTCGGCGGCGGCGGCGTCAACGCCGTCAACCGCATGATCGAGGAAGGACTCAAGGGCGTCGAATTCGTCGCGGTCAACACCGACTCCCAGGCCCTCCTGTTCACCGATGCCGACACCAAGCTCGACATCGGCCGCGAGGCCACCCGCGGCCTCGGCGCCGGCGCGAACCCCGAGGTCGGGCGCACCTCCGCGGAGGACCACAAGCAGGAGATTGAGGAGTCGCTGAAGGGCTCCGACATGGTCTTCGTCACCGCCGGCGAGGGCGGCGGCACCGGCACGGGTGCGGCGCCGGTCGTCGCGGGCATCGCGAAGAAGATGGGCGCGCTCACCATCGGCGTGGTCACCCGCCCGTTCTCGTTCGAGGGCAAGCGCCGCACCCGCCAGGCGCTCGAGGGCATCGAGAACCTCAAGGAGGTCTGCGACACCGTCATCGTCATCCCGAACGACCGCCTCCTCCAGCTCGGCGACGCGGAGCTGTCCATGATGGAGGCCTTCCGCGCGGCGGACGAGGTGCTCTACAACGGTGTCCAGGGCATCACCAACCTCATCACCATCCCGGGCATGATCAACGTCGACTTCGCGGACGTTCGCTCCGTCATGGCGGACGCAGGCTCCGCGCTCATGGGCGTCGGCTCGGCCCGCGGCGACAACCGCGTCATGACCGCCACCGAGCAGGCGATCAACTCCCCGCTGCTCGAGACCACCATGGAGGGTGCCAAGGGCGTTCTCATCTCCGTGGCCGGCGGCTCCGACCTGGGCCTCATGGAGGTCAACAACGCCGCCTCCATCGTGGAGGAGAAGGCAGACGACGACGCCAACATCATCTTCGGCACCATCATCGACGACAACCTCGGCGACGAGGTCCGCGTGACCATCATCGCCACCGGCTTCGACGAGAAGGCCAACGTCCGCGCCGACGCCCAGCAGAACCAGCAGGCTCAGCAGGCGGGCGGCTCCTCCCACGCCGTGACCGTGGACAACGGCCCCGCCTCCGAGACCGCCACCCCGGCGCCCTCCCGCGGCTCGCTTTTCGACGACCGCCCCGCCGCCCCGGCAGCCTCCTCCGCCCCGGCCGCCCCGCGCGAGGAGTCCCGCGAGACCTACCAGCCGCGCCACCGCTACGAGGAGCGCTCCTCCGGGCTGTTCACCCGCTCCGAGGGCCGCGGCCGCGAGGAGCGCGGTTACGACGACCCGCACGACCTCGACGTCCCCGACTTCCTCCGCTAGCCGCCGCGGGCGCCTCCGCTAGGGTGTTGGTCATGGCACCCGACAGCGAGCGGCGCGCGCAGCGCCCGGAGAACCGTCCCGTCCGCATGGTGTTCACCTCCCGTGAGGGCGGGACGTCGTTGTCTCCCTACGACTCCTTCAATCTCGGCGAGCACGTCGGCGACGATCCGGCGGCCGTCGCGGCCAACCGCGCCCGCCTCGCGAACGTCCTCGGCCTGGCCCCGGAGCGTTTCGTGTGGATGGAGCAGCTGCACACCAACACCGTGGCGGTTGTCGACGGCCCCCGGCCCGACCCCGTCGAGGCGACCGACGCGCTGATCACCGCCGAGCCCGGGCTCGCCCTGTGCGTGCTCGTGGCCGACTGCACCCCGGTGCTGCTCGCCGACCACGCCGCCGGCGTGATCGGGGCGGCGCACGCGGGCCGGCTCGGGGCGCGCAACGGGATCGTGGCCAACACCGTCCGGGCGATGGTGGAGCTGGGGGCGCGGCCCGCTGCGATCCAGGCGCTGCTCGGGCCCGCGGCGGCGGGGGAGTCGTACGAGGTCCCCGAGGCGATGGCCCGGGACGTCGAGAAGCACCTGCCCGGCTCGATGACGCGGACCCGCCGGGGCACGCCCGGCATCGACGTCCGGGCGGGGCTCGTGCGCCAGCTCATGGGGCTCGGGGTGACCCACATCGACGCGGACCCCCGCGACACCGTCACGGACCACGACTTCTTCTCGTACCGCCGGGAGGGCACCACAGGGCGCCAGGCCGGCGTGATCTGGCTGACCGGAAAGGACGCACACTGATGAGCAGGAAAGACGAGATCGCCCGCAACCTCGACGAGGTGACCCGGCGGATCCGCGCCGCGGAGGCGGCGGCGGGCCGCGCGCCGGGTTCGGTGCGGCTGATTCCCGTGAGCAAGTTCCACCCCGTCGAGGACATCGAGATACTCGACGGGCTCGGGGTGCACCTCGTGGGCGAGAACCGGGAGCAGGAGGCGCGCGCGAAGGCAGAGCACCTCGCGGCGGCGGGGCGGCAGGTGGGCATCGCGATGATCGGGCAGATCCAGTCCAAGAAGGCCAACGCCGTCGCGCGCTGGGCGCGGGAGGTGCACTCCGTGGACTCCGTCAAGCTGGCCCGGGGCCTCGACCGCGGCGTCGCGCTCGCCCTCGAGCGGGGCGAGAGGACCGACCCCGTCCTGCCGTGCCTCGTGCAGATCTCCGCCGACGGCGACGCGGCCCGCGGGGGAGTGCCCGCGGGCGAGATTGACGCGGTCGTCGGCGCCGTCGAGGAGGCCGAGCACCTCGCCTTCGCCGGGTTCATGGTCGTGCCCCCGCTCGACGCCGACCCGGCCGAGGTCTTCCGCGCCGCGCGCACGCTTACCGACGCCCACGCGGGCGCCCTCGGCCGCGACCTCGTCCTCTCCGCCGGGATGTCGGGCGACTTCGAGCAGGCCATCGCGTGCGGTTCGGATATCGTGCGTGTCGGAACCGGCGTGCTGGGAGCGCGGCCCGTACGCTAGCACCGACGCTCGCTACAGTGGCGGAACAAGCACCCGACAACGACCCCAGGAGCACGCACAGCATGTCTATCTTCGGCACCGCGAAGGAATTCTTCGGTCTCGGCCCGTACAACGAGGACGAGGCCTACTACGACGACTCCCGTTACCCGGAATCCGGCTCCACCGCCTACGGCCGCGGCGCGGAGTCCCACGGCGAGCCCGCCCGCGCTTACACGGACGCCGCCCCCCGTTCCGACTACGGCTCCTACCGCTCCGCGCCCGCCCGCGACTTCGCTCCGGCGATCGTCTCCGCTTCGCCGCGCACCTACAACGACGCCAAGGAGATCGGCGAGCCCTTCCGCGCCGGCGACGCCGTCATCATGGACCTGACCGACCTTGACGCCTCCGACGCGAAGCGCCTCATCGACTTCGCCGCTGGCCTCTGCTTCGCCCTGCGCGGCAAGATGCACAACCTTTCCCGCGGCCTGGACACGGACCGCCGCGTCTTCGCCATCGCCCCGGAGAACGCGCCGTTCGGCGCCGCCGAGCTTGAGCGCGCCGCGCATCTGCGCTAAACGCGCCCGGGTGCAGCCCACCCCGCCCCTGCCGGTTTCCGCCGGGGAGCGGGGTGTTGTTGATTCCGGGATGGGTCGGCCCGGTAGGCTGGGCGCGTGGCACTGTTTGGAGCTTGTATGTACGCCCTTGTCGGCATCTACACCCTCGTGGTGGTGATCAGGCTGATCATCGAGATGATCCAGTCCTTCTCCAAGAACTTCGCGCCCCCGCGCTGGTTCATGGTGGCGGCGGAGGCCCTGTTCGTTGTCACGGACCCGCCCGTCAACGCCCTACGCCGCCTCATCCCGCCGCTGCGGCTCAGCGGCGGCGTGGGTGTGGACGTGAGCGTGATCGCGCTGTTCGTCCTGCTCGCCATCGTCCAGGTGCTGATCCGGACGCTGCTCGTCACCCCGTTCCTCTGAGGCCCGCCGCAGCCTGCTCCGGGCCCCGCATCAGGGGCTGAGGTGCGGAAAAACCTCCGATGCCGTAGCGTCGGGGTCACCCTCCGGTGCATATTGAGGGTATAAATAAAATCGGCACGGGGTTCTCTCGGCTACACTCTCTGCTTAAATAAGGAAAACTCTACGAACTGTCTGGGTGAATTCCATAACCTGGGTTTCGCTCGCGCGCCCGCCCCGTCGGGTGCGACAACATGAAGGGATCGCTAATGCCGCTCACACCAGCAGACGTGCACAATGTCGCTTTTAGCAAGCCGCCTATCGGCAAGCGGGGCTACAACGAGGACGAGGTGGACCAGTTCCTCGACCTCATCGAGGACACGCTTGCACAGCTGCAGGACGAGAACGACGAGCTGCGCGCCCGCGTTGAGGAGCTGGGCAAGGGCGGCCAGGCCGCCGCAGCCCCGGCTCGCGCCGCCCAGGCCGAGAAGGCACCTCAGGTGAACGAGGCCGACGTGCGCAAGAAGGTCGAGCAGGAGCTGCGCTCCTCCTACGAGGAGAAGCTGCGCGAGGCCCAGGAGGCGAAGACCCGCGCCGAGGCCGAGGCCCGCACCGCCAAGGAGGAGGCGGCCCGCGCCCGCCGCGAGGCCGAGGAGGCCGCCCGCAAGCAGGCCGCCCAGCCGGCCCAGGCATCCCAAGCTGCGCAGCCCGCGGCGGAGAAGAAGCCCGCCCAGGCCCAGAACGTCGCCTCCTCCGGCGACGCCTCCGCCGATACCCACGTCCAGGCCGCCAAGATCCTGGGCATGGCGCAGGAGATGGCTGACCGCCTCACCTCCGAGGCCCAGGCCGAGGCCCGCTCCATGCTCGACGAGGCGCGCGGCGCCGCCGAACGCCAGCTGCAGGACGCGGAGACCCGCTCCCGCACCCAGCTCGCGGACGCCGACAAGCAGGCCAAGAGCACCACGTCGCAGGCCGAGTCCCGCGCCCAGCAGCTCGTCGGCGACGCCGAGCGCAAGGCCGCCGAGACCACCAACGAGGCCAACTCCCGCGCCGAGGCGCAGATCCGCCAGGCCGAGGAACAGGCCGCGAAGCTGCAGGCCGACGCCGAGCGCAAGCACACCGAGATCATGAACACGGTCAAGCAGCAGCAGACCGCCCTGGAGAACAGGATCGCGGAGCTGCGCACCTTCGAGCGCGAGTACCGCACCCGCCTGAAGACCCTGCTGCAGTCCCAGCTCGAGGAGCTGGAGACCCGCGGCACCTCCGCCCCGAGCGGCGCCGACAAGTAACCGGCTCGACAGCTCCCCGCCCACCCGGGCGGGGAGCTTCGTCGTTGCCGGGGGCGGGCGCGCCGCGCCCGCGGGATGTGGGTTAGACTGTGGGCGCATCCTTTGAGCACGCGTCGATCCGGCCATCACCGGGGAGCGTTTCCGGAAGAACAGCTGCGCGCTTCGCGGCGCGGCGGCCCAGTAGAACCGGACGTCACGGGGAGACGTCACTTCCTTCACCGCAAATGAAGCGGGGGCCCGATTGAGGCCCCAAGCAGGGTGGTACCGCGTGGTTCGCCGCGTCCCTGCACCAGGCACGAATTTCTGCGTGAGTGAAGGAGAACAAGGACATGAGTGACGTCGGCGGGGTCTACCCCAAGGCGGACATGACGGGCGGCAGCTCGGCGTTTCCCGAGATGGAGCGCGAGGTGCTCGCGTACTGGAAAGAGGACGGCACCTTCCAGGCGTCGTTAAGCAACCGCGAGGGCTGCGAGGAGTACGTCTTCAACGACGGGCCCCCCTTCGCCAACGGCCTGCCCCACTACGGCCACCTGCTCACCGGCTACGTTAAGGATATCGTCCCGCGCTACCGCACCATGGCCGGCTACCACGTGCCGCGGGTATTCGGCTGGGACTGCCACGGCCTGCCCGCCGAGCTCGAGGCGGAGAAGCAGCTGGGCATCAAGGACAAGGGCGAGATCGAGGCCATGGGCCTGGACAAGTTCAACGAGTACTGCGCCTCCTCGGTGCTGCAGTACGCGGGGGAGTGGGAGGACTACGTCACACGCCAGGCCCGCTGGGTCGACTTTGACAACGGCTACAAGACGATGGACCTGGATTACATGGAGTCCGTCATGTGGGCGTTCAAGGAGCTCTACGACAAGGGCCTGATCTACCAGGGCTTCCGCGTCCTGCCGTACTCCTGGGCCGAGCACACCCCGCTGTCGAACCAGGAGACTCGCCTCGACGACTCCTACCGCGACCGCCAGGACCCGACGGTCACCGTCACCCTTCCGCTGACGGGCGCGCGCGAGGGCTTCCCCGCCACCGCGACGTGGGCGGAGCACCCCGAGCTTCACGACGCCTCCGCGATCGCCTGGACCACCACCCCGTGGACCCTGCCCTCCAACCTCGCCCTGGCCGTCGGCCCGGAGATCGAGTACTCGCTGATCCGCGTGGGCGAGGACGGCGCCGCCGGCTTCGCCAGCGCGAAGCTGCTGCTTGCGACGAACCTGCTCGGCGCCTACGCCAAGGAGCTCGGCGCCGAGCCGGAGGTCTTGGCGACGTTCCGCGGCTCCGAGCTCGAGGGCCTGGAGTACACCCCGGTCTTCGACTACTTCGCCGACCAGGACAACGCCTTCATGGTGCTGGTTGCGGACTACGTCTCCACTGAGGACGGCACCGGCATCGTCCACCAGGCCCCCGCCTTCGGTGAGGACGACATGTTCACCTGCGAGCGCTACGGCATCGAGCTCGTCATCCCGGTCGACGCGGACGGCACATTCACCTCGCTCGTCCCGGAGTACGAGGGCAAGCTCGTCTTCGACGCCAACCGCGACATCATCCGCGACCTCAAGGCGAAGAACCGTGTGCTGCGCGACCAGACGATCGTGCACTCCTACCCGCACTCCTGGCGCTCGGGCGAGCCGCTGATCTACATGGCGCTGCCCGCGTGGTTCGTCAAGGTCACCGAGATCCGCGACCGCATGGTGGAGCTGAACCGGGAGATCGAGTGGATCCCCGGCCACATCCGCGACGGGCAGTTCGGCAAGTGGCTCGAGGGCGCGCGCGACTGGAACATCTCGCGCACCCGCTACTGGGGCTCGCCGGTTCCGGCGTGGGTCTCGGACAACCCCGAGTACCCGCGCGTGGACGTCTACGGTTCTCTCGACGAGCTGGAGCGCGACTTCGGCGTGAGGCCTGAATCCCTGCACCGCCCGCACATCGACGAGCTGGTCCGCCCGAACCCGGACGACCCGACGGGTCAGTCCATGATGCGCCGCGTGCCGGACGTGCTGGACTGCTGGTTCGAGTCGGGCTCCATGCCCTTCGCCCAGTACCACTACCCCTTCGACAACGCCGAGGAGCACGACGCTCGCCAGCCGGCGGACTTCATCGTGGAGTACTCCGGGCAGACCCGCGGCTGGTTTTACGTGCAGCACGTCCTGTCCACCGCGCTGTTCGACCGCGTGGCCTTCAAGAAGGTCGTCGCCCACGGCATCGTACTGGGCAATGACGGGCTGAAGATGTCCAAGTCGAAGGGCAACTACCCGGACGTCAACGAGGTCTTCGACCGCGACGGCTCCGACGCGATGCGCTGGTTCCTCATGTCCAGCCCGATCCTGCGCGGCGGCAACCTCATCGTCACCGAGCAGGGCATCCGCGAGGGCGTGCGCCAGGCGCTGCTGCCCATCTGGAACGCCTACAGCTTCCTGCAGCTCTACGCCTCGACCGAGGCGCGCTGGTCCGTCGACTCCGACAACGTGCTCGACCGCTACATCCTGGCCAAGACCCACGACCTCGTCGCGGGTGTGGACGCGGCGCTGGCGGATACCCGCATCGCGGACGCCTGCGACGAGGTGCGCCAGTTCGCCGACACCCTGACCAACTGGTACGTGCGCCGCTCCCGCGACCGCTTCTGGGAGGGCCAGGAGGCCCACCCGGAGGCCTTCGACACCCTCTACACGGTCCTCGAGGTGCTCACCCGCGTCTCCGCGCCGCTGCTGCCGTACGTCTCCGAGGTGATCTGGCGCGGCCTGACCGGCGGGCGCTCGGTCCACCTCGCCGACTTCCCGAAGGCGGAGGACCTGCCCGCGGACGAGCAGCTTGTCGACGCCATGGACGCCACCCGCTCGGTGTGCTCCGCCGCCAGCTCCGTGCGCAAGGCCAACAAGCTGCGCAACCGCCTGCCGCTGCCGAAGCTGACGGTGGCGCTGCCGGACTCGGCGCAGCTGGCGGACTTCGCGGCGACGATCCGCGATGAGGTCAACGTCAAGGACATCGAGCTGACCGACGACGTTGACTCCGCGGGCACCTTCGAGGTGGTCGTCAACGCGAAGGTGGCGGGCCCGCAGCTGGGCCGCGACGTGCAGCGCGCCATCAAGAACGTCAAGACGGGCAACTACGTCCGCGAGGGCGAGAACGTGGTGGTCGACGGCGACATCGTGCTCACCCCGGAGCTCTACACCGAGCGCCTCGTAGCGGAGAACCCGGAGTCCACCGCGCGCGTCGAGGGCGCCGGCGGGGTTGACGGCCTGGTCGTCCTGGACACCATGGTCACTCCCGAGCTGGAGGCCGAGGGCTGGGCGGCGGACGTGATCCGCGGCCTGCAGGATGCGCGCAAGGCCTCCGGTTTCGAGGTCTCCGACCGCATCGCCGTCGAGCTGTTCGTGCCGGAGGACAAGCAGGAGTGGGCGACCCGCCACGCCGAGCACATCGCCCGCGAGACGCTGGCGACCTCCTTCGAGGTCTCCACGAGCGGCGAGGGCGCGCACAAGGTCGTTGAGGGCGTGAGCGCCTCCGTGGCCAAGAACGGCTGACGCGATGTGTAGGTGGGCGCCTGCGGGCCTCATGGCCCTGTCCGGCGCCTCCCTCTACGCCGGGGCGGCCCTCGCCGTCGGGCTTTTCGACGCCCTCGCGCCCGCCCACGTCGCCTGGCTGCGCATCAGCGCCGCCGCGCTGCTGCTCCTCGCCCTGCGCCGGCCCGCGCCTCGCGACTTTGTCGGGCGCGCGGGAGCACACGCCGCCGTGTTCGGCCTCATGACCATGGGCATGAACATGGCCTTCTACCTCGCCATCGCCTCCATCCCCCTCGGCACCGCCGTGGCGGTGGAGTTCCTCGGCCCGGTGGCGATCGCCGCGCTGGGGTCGCGCTCGGCGCGCGACTGGGCGGCGCTTGCCCTGGCCGCCGCGGGCGTGCTGGTGATCTCCGGCGCGACCTGGTCCGGCCACGGTTCCGGAATCCTGTGGGCGCTGGCCGCGGGCGCGCTGTGGGCGGGCTACATCGTCACGGGGTCGAGAATTGCGTCGGGAGGGGCGTCGAGAAGCGCGACCGCCGTCGGTTTTGCGTGGGCGGCCCTGCTCGCGGCGCCGGCGGTCTTGGCGCTGTGGCCGCGCGGGGTAGTGGGCGCGGAGATCGCCCCGGCGCAGTTCGCGCTGCTGTGGCTCGGTCTCGGGCTGCTCTCCGCCGCGATCCCGTACTCGCTCGACCAGGTGGTCATGCGCATGGCGGGCGCGTCGCGCTTCGCGCTGCTGCAGGCGATCCTGCCGCTAGCGGCCACGCTCATCGGGGCGGTGGCGCTCGGGCAGATGCTCAGCGCGGCGGAGGCCGCGGGCATCGCGCTCATCGTGGCCGCGGTGGCGCTGCGCCGGACCTGAGCTGGCCCTGATCCGCCTACGCCGGTTCGTCGAGCGGGCGGGCGCGCACCGCGGCCCCGGCGCCCCCGGCTTCCCTGGCGGACAAGCGCAGCGCACGGCCCATGCCGACGTAGCCGACGAAGGGATCCTCGCTGATGGTCAGCGGCCGGTGCACGTGGGCGAGCACCCACGCGTCGTAGCCGCGGGCGAGCAGCTGCTCCGGGGTGGCGGGCAGGCACGGGCTGGTCCACTCGCCGGTCAGGCCGGTGTGCAGCAGCCCCAGGTTGGGCCAGCCCGGCGCCGGGGCAGGGAAGTCCCCGGCGAGCTCGCGGGGGTCGCGGTCGACGGCCACCGCGGCGGTGTGCAGCGCCCACCCGCCGGCGCGGTAGGTGGCGGGCTGCGTCGAGGCGGCGGCGACGCCGGCGGGGATGACACCACGCAGGTCGTGCGCGGTGTCTTGGTTCCCGGCCACGAAAAGAACGGTGCCGAAGAGCTCGCCGGCGCGCTCGAAGAGGCGGGCTACCTCCCCGTAGGTCTCCGCGGTGTAGCGCTTCTTGTCGATGACATCGCCCAGCACCACCAGGTGCCCGCAGCCCGCAGCCGCGCCGCGCTCCACCGCTCCGAGGGCCCAGCCGAGGCCGGGGCCCACCTTCTTCTCGCCATTCTGTGCGCGCCCCAGGTGGATGTCGGCGATCACCAGCAGGTCCTCGGGCGCGCTCCACGTCATGGGGACATGATAGGCCCGCGATACGCTGGGTTCATGACTCGCTGGGTGCTGCACATCGACATGGACGCGTTCTACGCCTCCTGCGAGCAGCTCACCCGGCCGACTCTCAAGGGCCGCCCGGTGCTGGTCGCGGGCGTTTCCGGCAGGGGAGTGGTCGCCGGTGCGAGCTACGAGGCCCGCAAGTACGGAGCCCGCTCAGCCATGCCCACCCACCGCGCCGCACGCCTCGTCGGGCCGAAGGCGGTGCTCGTCGAGCCGCGCCGCGCCGTCTACTCCACGGCCTCGCGCCGGGTCTTCGAGATCATCGGGCGCCACGTGGACGTCGTCGAGCAGCTCTCCATCGACGAGGCCTTCCTCGAGCCCGCAGAGCTTGTCGACGCCACCCCCGACGCCGTCCGCGACTGGGCCAACGGGCTGCGCGCCGCGATCAGGGAGGAGACGGGCCTGCCCAGCTCCATCGGCGCGGGCAGCGGGAAGCAGTACGCGAAGATCGGCTCCGGGCTGGCCAAACCCGATGGCGTCTTCGTCATCCCGCACGCCGAGCAGCTGGACATCCTGCACCCCCTGCCCGTCGGCGAGCTGTGGGGCGCGGGCCCGGTTACGCAGGCGAAGCTGGCCACCGCCGGCGTGGAGACCATCGGTGACCTGGCGGCGCTGAGCGAGAAGGAGGTGGAGATCGCGCTGGGCGGGGTCGTCGCGAAGCAGCTGTGGACGCTGGCCCGCGGCGTCGACGAGCGGGCGGTGGCGCCGCGCGCGGAGGCGAAGCAGATCTCCGCGGAGCACACCTACCCGCGCGACCTGCAGACCCCGGCCGAGGTCGACGCGGCGCTCACCCGCGCGGCGCACGACGCCCACCGCCGCCTGCTCAAGGACGGGCGCGGGGCCCGCACCGTGAGCGTGAAGCTGCGCATGGCGGACTTCCGCATCGAGTCGCGCTCTGCCACGCTGCCCTACGCCACCGACGACGCGGAGACGCTGCTGGCCACCGCCTTCAACCTGGTGCGCTACCCGGGTGAGGTGGGGCCCATCCGCCTGGTCGGAGTGTCCTACTCGGGGCTGGAGGAGGCCTTGCAGGACGTGCTCTTCCCGGAGCTCGACCAGCAGATCGTGGCCCGCCCGAACACGAACGACGACTACGAGACCGGGATGAGCGACCACGCCGCGGAGGTCAGTGTCGAGGTGGACGCCCCGCCAGTCGCCGTGGCGGGCAGGTGGCGGCCGACCCAGGACGTCGACCACCCCGACCACGGGCACGGCTGGGTGCAGGGCGCCGGCCACGGGAGGGTGACCGTGCGCTTTGAGACGCGCGCGACGGGCCCGGGCAGGATCGTCACCCTGCCCGCCGACGACCCGCAGCTCACCCCAGGCGACCCCGTGGACTCGCTCGCCTGGGAGGACTGGCTACACGCCGAGCAGTAGGCGTGGGTCCGTGCCCGTGGCCAGCGCGGTGGCCAGTGCGATGCGGGCCTGGCCCGCGCGCAGCCAGCCGCTGGGCAGGGCGCCGCGCGCCCCCAAGCTCGCCCCGCCGCCGGCGCCGCCGTAGTCGAAGGAGACCTCCCCGAAGGGCACCGAGGTGCTCACCACTACGGGGATGCCGGCGTCCAGGGCCCGGCCGAGGGCCTCGCCCATCGCGGTGGAGACGTTGCCGGAGCCCAGCGCCTCCACGACGATCCCGTCCGGCCCCGCGGCCACGACGTGGTCCACCAGCGAGGCGTCCGCGCCGGGCCAGGCGCGCAGGATGGGCACGTCGATGCCGGCCAGGGCGGCGCGCGCGGCGGGGGCGGGGCGAGGCACCGTGAGCGGGGCCGTCAGCGCGAAGGCGCGCCGCTCCGCGGTGTCGCGCTTGATCAGGGCGCGGGCGGCAAAGGTGTCGCCGCCGAAGGTCACCATCACGCCCTGCCCGCGCGCCAGCGGGTCTGCGGCCAGGGAGATCGCCCGGTTCAGGTTGGCCGGTCCGTCCGCCGAGGGGTGGTCGGCGGGCAGCTGCGCGCCCGTGAGGACCACGGGGCGCGGGTCGTCGTGCACCAGGTCGAGCGCGAGGGCCGTCTCCGCCATGGAGTCCGTGCCGTGGGTGATCACGATGCCGGCGATGTTGGCGTCGCCAAGCGCCTTGCCCGCGAGCTCGACGAGCGTGTCGACGTCAGCGAGCGTCATCGCCGAGGAATCGAGGCTGACCGCGTCGAAGACGCGCACCTCCTCCGTCGTGCCGCACGCGCGCACGAGGTCCTCCCCGCTCAGCGTCGGCGTGCGCGCGCCCGTGGCGGGGTCGGTCGTGCACGCGATGGTGCCGCCGGTGGAGATGACGAGGACGAAGGTGCCCGATTGCTGGGGAATAGTCATGAATACCAGTGTGTTGGTTGGGGTTTGCCGTTATACGTCGGTAATCTTAGCCGGGATAGAGACCGCCTGGCCGGCGGCGCTTCAAGGAGATCAAGGAGAAACCGTGAAAACCGCGAACGCAAGGAAGATCACCGCAGCACTCGCCGCGCTCGGCGCCGCAGTGAGCCTGGCCGCCTGCTCGAACGACGGCGAGGGTGGCTCAAGCTCCTCGTCCACCGCCGCCTCCAGCGGCTCCAGCAGCGCGTCCCAGGCCCCCGCCGCCGAGCTGCCTACTGCGGCCGAGCTCAACGCCGTGCTCACCCGCGCGACCGACCCGAACCTGCCCATCGAGGAGCGCGTCAACACGGTCGAGGGCGGCGAGACCGCGCCCGAGCTTTTCGACGTCATGGCCCAGTCCCAGCAGGAGTCCGGCGCGAACTTCCAGGTCGTCGACCCGGTCCTGCCGGGCTACTCGCCCAACACGGCGCTGGCCACCGTCAACTTCACCGCCCCGGACGCGCAGTCCCAGCTGGCGGAGAACGTGGAGTTCATGTACCAGGACGGCACCTGGAAGCTCTCGCAGTCCTGGGCCTGCACCCTCGTGACCAACACGCTGCCCGCCGAGCAGGTGCCGGAGATGTGCCGCACCCAGGCGCCGGCCGGCGAGGCCCCGGCGCCCGCCGCCCCTGCGGAGGGCGCACCCGCCGAGCAGACTCCTGCCGAGGGCGCGCCGGCGCCGGCCCTCTAGGCCCGCCCGGACGCTAGTCCTTGTCGCGCCAGACCTCGTCCGTCCACAGCGTGGACAGGCTGAGGATCCTGGCGCGCGCGTCTTTCTGCTCCAGGCGGCGCCGCCACTGGCGCCGCAGCCAGCGGTCGTGGCTGGTGATGATCACTGTGCCGGAAAAATCGAGCAGCGCCTCCTCCAGCTCCTCCGCGAGCGCGAGGGAGAGGTGGTTGGTCGGCTCGTCCAGCAGCAGCAGGTCCGGCGGGGAAGACAGGATAATGCCCAGGGAGACGCGGCGCCGCTGGCCGAGCGAGAGGCTCTCCAGCGGAAGTGCCGCCTGCTCCTCGCTGAGCAGGCCCATCTCAACCAGGTCGGGTACGCCTGAGGGGGTGCGGGCCGCGAAGGCCGCGGTGGCTGTCTGCGTCAGGTCCTCCCACTGGTCGTCCTGCTCGAGGCGCGCCACCGTCATCTCCTCGGGCATGACGAGTTCGCCCTCGTAGTCCGACAGTGCGCCGTCGATGATCTTCAGCAGCGTCGACTTGCCGGAGCCGTTGGGCCCTTCGACGAGCAGCTGCTGGCCGGGTTGCAGCTTGAAGCTCAGCGGGGCGAGGCGGCCGTCGACCTCGACATCGCGCGCCACCACGGCGGGCAGGCCCAGGCTGGTCGCCGTGTGCGGCGGCAGGCCGCGGAACTGCAGGCGCTTCGGCGGCGCCGGCAGCTGCCCGCGCTCAAGGGCCTCAAGGCGGTTCTCCGCCGCGCGGCGCCGGTTGCCCACGGTCTTCGCGGCGCGGTCGGCGTAGAACTTCGCAGCGGCGCGCGTCTCCGTCTTGTTCTCCAGGGAGTGGAACACGTCCTCCGCGGCCGTCTCCGCAGCCTTCTCCAGGCGGGCGCGCTCGTGTTCCTGGGCCGCGTAGTCCGTCTCCCAGCGCCGCCGCCGCGCCTCGCGGGCCCGGAGGTAGTCGGAGAAGGTGCCGGTAAAGCGCGCGCCCTGCCGTGTGGCCTCGCCGTAGCCGCCCTCGGCGCCGAGGCCCGGGTCGAGGTCGACGAGGCCGTCGCAGACGGCGTCGAGGAAGTAGCGGTCGTGGCTGGCGGCCAGCACGGGCCCGGAAAACGCCTCGAGCTCGCCGATGAGGAAGTCCACCGCCTCGTCGTCGAGGTGGTTGGTGGGCTCGTCGAGCACCATCGCGTCGACGGGCCGCAGCAGCAGCGTCGCCAGCGCGAAGCGGCGGCGCTGCCCGCCGGACATCTCGCCGAGCGGGGTGGACAGCTCGACGTTGGCCAGGCCGAGTCCGGCCAGGACGGTGGCGATGCGCGCGTCGAGCTCCCACACGCCTGAGTTCTGCGCGCGGGCGAGCGCCCGGTCGAAGTCCGCGGCGACGGAGGGGTCCTCGGCCATTCGCTCGGACAGCCGGGTGATGTCGGCCTCGATCTCGCGCAGTTCAGCCACGGCGGTCTCGATGAGCGCGGAGGCCGGCTCAGAGAAGGGCAGGGAGGTCTCCTGGGCGATGAATCCCGTCACCGGCGGGGTGATGATCGTGCCCGCGTCCGGGGCGAGCTCCCCGGCGATGAGCGCCATGAGGGTCGACTTGCCGGCCCCGTTTTCCCCGATCAGGCCGGTGACCGAGTCGGAGGGGACGGCGAAGGAGACGTCCGTGAGCACGCGGCGCCCGCCCGGGTAGCCGAACGAGACGCCGTCGAGGCCGATGTGAAGGGGTGCAACCATGGGGAGAGTCTACGTCCCGTAGGCGACGGCGGTGGTGATGTCCTGCACGACCCGGTTCGCGGACTGCGGCCCCGTGTAGACGACGCGGGTCGTGGCGTTGACGTGCCCGGCCACCGGAAGCGGGGAACCGAGGTCGACCTCGATGCGCCCCTCCGAGGTGGTTTCGGAGGTTTCTACGGTCAGGGTCTGGCCGTTGAGCTCGCCGGCGACCTCGTTGTCGATGGAGACGCTGCGCTGGGTGGGCCGCTCCGCCACCTCGACGCCGAGGGTGAGCCTGTCCCCGTCGACGCGCTCGAGGGTGTAGGTGGTGGTGCGCATCATGGAGGCGTCCCCGGTCACGCGGTTCTCCACGGTCCACGACCCGCCCTCGCCCACCGGCTCCTCCGGAAAGACGACGTTGGTGGACATCAGGGTCAGCAGCGTGGACTCGACCACCCCGCGGCCGCGCTCGGTGGAGGAGTCGGGGGCGAGCAGCTTCACGGTGCTCACCGCGCCGCTTGCCGACGCCCTCCAGGCCATCAGGAAGCCCTCGGCCGAGGCGATGTCCTCGGCGGCGTCGAGGGCGGAGTACTCGGGCGTGCCGACGGTGAAGCGCACGGCGCGCTGCGCCGGCTGCTCGTCCTTGCCGGGGTCGTCCGCCGGGCGGGTCAGCGCGGTCAGCGGCAGCGTGGTCGTCTCCACGTCGCCGCCGGCGGGGGCCCCGGGGGTGACGGACTCGGCGGGCACGACGTCCTGAGCGATGCCGCGCGAGACCGCGGCGCGGGTGCTCACCTCGCCGCCGTCCCCGCCGCCGTCCTCGGAGAAGGCGAGGACGCGCGGGTTCTCGCCCGCGTCCACCAGCGTGACGCGCGCCTGGTCCGCGGCGAACGCCGGGACACCGTCGAGGAGGACTGTGTCGGTGTCGGAGCAGGACGCCAGCGCGAGGGCGCAGGCGAGGGCGGCGGCCCCGGCCAGGCCGCGGCGGCGGGTGGGCGCAGTCGGGTTAGTCACACAACGAACCTACCGCACGGGCCGGACACGACCCCTTCGCGCGGCGCGACTCCGGCTACAGTAAACAGTCGATGGATGAGCAGAACTCGCGCGCCCGGGGCGGCGCGCCAGCAGGGGCACAGGCCCGCGGAAGGAAAGGCGCCCGCTTCGTGGGCAGGATCGTCGGCGGGATGCTCGCCGTGGCCGCGGCGGACCAGGCGGTCAAGCAGCTCATGGTGACCGTCCTCGAGCCCGGCCGACCCGTCGCGGTCATCGGCGACTGGTTCCGCCTCTTCCTCCTGTTCAACCCTGGCGCGGCCTTCTCCATGGGGCAGGACTCGACGTGGCTGTTCACCACGATTCAGCTCGCCTTCGTCGTCGGCGCCCTCATCGCCGCCCCGCGCATCGCCCAGCCCGCCGAGGCGGCCGGCCTGGCGCTGATCGCCGGGGGAGCGCTGGGCAACCTGATCGACAGGCTGACCCGCCCGCCCGGGTTCTGGTTCGGGCACGTGGTGGACTACATCTCGGTGGGCAGCTTCGCCGTGTTCAACCTCGCGGACGCCGCGATCACCGTGGGCGTGGTCGTGGTCGTCGCCGCGCTCTTCCTGGGCGCCGAGACGGACGACGAGCGGGAGGGGAGGGCGCGCGATGGACGGTAGCTTCCGCTCCCTGCCCGTGCCCGAGGGCCTCGACGGCATGCGCGTCGACGCGGCCGTGGCCAAGCTCTTCGGCATCTCGCGCGCCACCGCAGCCGAGATCATCGCCGACGGCGACGTGCTTGTCGACGCCACCGCGGTGCAGAAGTCCGACCGTGTCGCCGCTGGCTCGATGCTCGAGGCCACGCTCCCGGGTCCGAAGGAGGCGCCGCGGCCGAAGGCGGAGCACGTCGAGGGTCTCAACGTGATCTACTCCGACGCGGACGTCATTGCCGTCGACAAGCCTGTCGGCGTTGCCGCGCACCCGACGCTGGGCTGGGAGGGCCCCACCGTCGTCGGGGGGCTGCAGGCGATGGGCTTCGAGCTTCCCGACGCCGGGCCGCCCGAGCGCAAGGGCATCGTGCAACGCCTCGACGTCGGCACCTCCGGGGTGATGGTGGTGGCCAACAGCGTGCAGGGCTACTCGGTGCTCAAGCGCGCCTTCCGCGAGCGCACCGTGGACAAGACCTACCACGCGGTCGTGCAGGGCCTGCCCGACCCGATCGTCGGCACCGTCGACGCGCCTATCGGGCGCCACCCGTCCGCCGGGTGGAAGTTCGCCGTCACCGCCGACGGGCGCCACTCCGTCACCCACTACGAGGTCATCGAGGCGTTCCGCGAGGCCTCGCTTCTCGAGGTCCACCTCGAGACCGGCCGCACCCACCAGATCCGCGTGCACATGTCGGCCACCGGGCACCCCTGCGTCGGCGACCCGATGTACGGCTCCGACCCGAACCTGGCGCAGCGGCTCGGGCTGATCCGCCAGTGGCTGCACGCCACCAAGCTCGGGTTCCTGCACCCGCGCACCAACACGTGGATGGAGGTGGAGTCGCCCTACCCGGACGACCTCGCCCACGCCCTCGAGGTGCTGCGCGGGTGAGAGCGCCCCGACTCGTCGCCGCCCTCGCCCTCGCCGGGGCGCTGCCCGTCGGCCTGATCGCGCTGGGCGAGAGCGTGCAGCGCCCGCCCGTGCCCGCCGGGGACCGGCTCGGGCGCGAGGCGTCGGAAAGCTGGTCCAGCTACGAGGAAAGGGCCGCAGCCTCGCTTCTCGACGCCCCACCCGCCACCGACGTCTTCGCCCTCGTCACCTTCGAGCGCGGCCGCGGCACCGCCGAGGCGGCCGCCGCACTGGAGGGCGCGGACCGTGTCAACGCGGTCGCCTTCCCCGATCAGGCCGCGCGCCCCGTGCCCGAGCCCGTGGCGGGGGAGAGCAGGGAGGACGTGTTCCGCCGCGCCGCGGGCCCCGGCCCAAACCCGGAGGTCGCCGGGGTGGTCGTCCACGCCGACGGGCCGACCCTGCGCGCGATCGCGGGGCGCGAGGGCGTGGCGGCCGTCGAGGCGCTGCCCGTCGACGCCGTGTGGGGAGCCTTCGCCATCGCGACCACCCGGCCCTGATTCCGGCCCGTGGGGGAGGGGGTCGGCGTGTATAGTTCTGCACGTTAGATCCGAGCGCCGGGACGCGAAGGTATCCGGCGCGCCAGTCTGTGAGGAGACCCGGTGCACCCTGCTTCGACCGCACTTGCCCCTGCACACTCTCGACGCGCCGAGGCGCGGAGCGTGAAGATGCGCGTGAGGAGGGCTTGCGTGGCCGTGGCCGCGGCCTCCGCCCTCTTCGCCGCCGGGTGCGGCATCGGCGGGGACAAGAAGGAGGGCCTCGGGGCGGGCGACTACACGGTGACCTCCGTGGGGGACGTCACCAACAGCGTCGTGGTCAACGGCCACATCTCGCCGATCCGCTCGATGAGCATCACCTCCCCGGTCCAGTCGAAGGTCCAGCGTCTCGCCGTCGCCGTGGGCGACCGGGTCGAGGCCGGTCAGTTCCTCGCCGAGATGGACACCGAGGCCCTCGAGCGCGAGATCGCCAACCAGCAGCGCCAGCAGGCAGCCGCCCAGGCCGAGGCGATGCAGGGCTACGAGCAGGCGCAGGCCCAGCTCGCCGCCCACACCCAGCAGGTGCGCAACGGCACCCACCCCGCCATCAGCGCCGCCCGGGCGCAGGTGGCCCAGGCGCAGGCCGAGGTCGCCGCCGCTAACGGGCAGGCCCCCCAGGAGGGAGCCCAGGCCACCGCGCCGGTCGCGGGCCGCGCGCCGGTGGAGATGGTCCTGGCCTCCAACGAGCGCGGGCAGACCGTCGGCATCGCACCCGCCGAGGCCGGCGAGGCGGCCCCGTCGCAGGGTCAGACGCAGGGCCAGGCACCGCAGCAGGCGGAGGGCCAGGCGCCCGAGCAGGCCTACTCCGACCTCCAGGCCGCCGACGGCCAGCTCCAGGCGGCCCAGGCGCAGGCGGCGCAGGAGAGCCAGCAGCTGCAGGCGCAGGCCGAGGGGGCCTGGCAGCAGGCACAGTCCGCGGGCTCCGCCGGCACCGACGACTCCCTCGAGTACCAGGTGCAGCAGAGCACCATCTACGCGCCCATCGGCGGCGTGATCTCCAGCGTCGACGTCCAGGAGGGCGACGTTCCGCAGGGGCGCATCCTCACCATCGCCGACGACTCCAGTCTGCTCATCCGCTCCGAGGTGCGCGAGGCCGACGTGCCCAACATCAAGGCCGGAGACCGGGTGAAGTTCACCTCCACCGCCACCGGCAGCAAGGAGTACACCGGCAAGGTCGGGCGCATCGCGCCGGTCGGCTCCGCGGGCGGGCAGCAGAACTCCCAGCAGGGTGCCAACTCGGGCGGCGGCGGCAGCGTCACCTTCCCCATCGAGATCGAGGTGGAGGGCGACAAGGAGGGGTTGCTGCTCGGCGGCACCGTCCGCGCCGAGATCATCACCGCCGAGGAGCCGGGCGCGCTGTCCGTCCCACGCGACGCGGTCTACGACAGCAACAAGGTCCTCGTGCTCAGCACCGGCGAGGGAGAGGACGCGAAGCAGGGCACAGTCGAGGAGCGCACCGTGACCACCGGCGCGGCCAACGAGGTCGACATCGCCGTGACCGGCGGCGACCTCAAGCCCGGCGACATCGTGATCAACTGGCCCGACGAGTACCGCGACCGCCTCGGCCAGACCGTCGGCATCGACGACCCCAAGTTCGACCCGGCGGAGGTGGACAAGGCCCGCGACACCGCCAAGGACGCCCCGGCACAAAGCCCGGAGAGCGCCCCGGCGCCGGCGCCCGCGCCCGCCGCCGAGCAGAACCAGTAGGGGGGCGTCGTGAAGCATTCGCTCACCCCGGACGAGGAGACGCGCGAGCTTGCGCCCCAGCCGACCGACATGGCGGACACGGGCCTGCTCATTGACATGCGCGGGATCGTCAAGACGTACAACCCCGGCGAGCCCAGCGAGGTGCGCGTCCTGCACGGCATCGACTTCCACACCGAGCAGGGCGAGTTCGTCTCCATCGTCGGCCCCTCGGGCTGCGGCAAGTCGACCCTGATGAACCTCATCGGCATGCTCGACCGCCCCACCGCCGGCGCCTACGCCTTCAACGGCGAGCCTGTCTACGCCAAGGAGGACAACGAGCTGGCGTCCTACCGCAGCCAGAACATCGGCTTCATCTTCCAGAACTTCAACCTCATCGGGCGCATCGACGCCCTGCAGAACGTCGCCATGCCCATGATGTACGCGGGCGTGGAGAAAAAGGAGCGCGAGGCCCGCGCCGCGGAGCTCCTCGAGCGCGTCGGCATGGGCGACCGCCTGCACCACAACCCGAACGAGCTCTCCGGCGGCCAGAAGCAGCGCGTCGCCATCGCCCGCAGCCTCGCCAACGACCCCGACCTGCTGCTTGCCGACGAACCCACCGGCGCTCTGGACTCCGTCACCGGGCGCATGGTCATGGACCTGTTCCACGAGCTCAACCAGGACCTGGGCAAGGCCATCGTGTTCATCACCCACAACCCCGACCTGGCAGAGGAGACCGGGCGCATCGTGGAGATGATGGACGGGCGCGTCAGCGGCGTGCGCACCCCCGCTGGGGCTGCATCTGCGGCCACATCTGGGGTCACGGAAGGAGGCGCAGCCCGATGAACCTGCGCGAATCCATCCGGCTCGCGGCGTCGAGCCTCAACGCGAACAAGCTGCGCTCGCTGCTCACCCTCCTGGGCATCATCATCGGCATCATGGCCGTGATCATCATCATGACGCTCGGCGCGGGCCTGCAGAAGCAGGTGTTGTCCAGCCTCGAGGGCGTCGGTGCCACGAACCACATGGTCACCGTCCACGAGCGCGACGACAGCGCCGAGCAGAGCGATGACCCGTTCGCCTCCCTCGGCTCCGCGCCGCCCAGCGAGGATCAGGACAAGGTCAGCCTGGAGCAGCTCGACGAGCTGCGCGCCCACTTCGGCGACAGGGTCCAGGGCGTCGACGTGCCGAGCTCGCTCACGCTCGAGGCGCAGGCGGCGTTCGGCGAGGAGGACTCGCCCGCGAGCGTGTACCCGGTGTTGGCGGACTCGTTCAAGATGCGCAACCTGGTCGTCGAGTACGGGCGCGTCCCGACGAGCGAGGACGTGAAAAGCCGGCGCCCGCTGGCGGTCGTCTCGCCCTCCCTGGTGGAGGCCCTGTTCCACGGCGACGCGCAGTCCGCGCTCGGCGAGCGAGTGGACCTCAACGTGGGCAGCCAGACGGCGGTGTTCACCGTCATCGGCGTGCTGGAGGAGCAGAACAACTCCGGCATGATGGGCGGCGGGGCGGCCAAGCCGACCGACGTCTACATCCCCGTCACGGCCGCCGACAGGCTGGGCCAGCCCATCATCGCGGTCGACTCTTTCGCCGTCCAGTCCGCGCCCGACGAGGAGACGGCGGCGTTCCAGTCGGAGCTGCAGAGCTACCTCGACCGCTGGTACCAGCGCAACGACAAGTACGAGATCACGGTCCTCGACCTGTCCCGCGGTCTGGAGCAGCTCACGAGCGTCTTCGACATCATCGCCCGCGTTTTGGCTGCGATCGGCGGCATCTCGCTCCTCGTCGGCGGTATCGGCGTGATGAACATCATGCTCATCACCGTCACCGAGCGCACACGCGAGATCGGCGTGCGCAAGGCGCTCGGTGCGACGCAGAACGACATCCGCACGCAGTTCATCGTCGAGGCCATGCTCGTCTGCCTCATCGGCGGCGTCATCGGCGTGGTGCTCGGCGGGGCCATCGGCATGATCGCCACGGCCTCCTTCGACGCCTTCGTCTACCCGCCGATCGGCGCCGTTGTGGCCTCGCTGCTGTTCTCCCTCGCGACGGGCGTGTTCTTCGGCGCCTACCCGGCGTCGAAAGCCGCGAAGATGCAGCCTATCGACGCCCTGCGTTACGAATAACCCCCGCTCAGCCCCGCGCAACCGCCGCGCGGGGTACGGGTTGACGGCGGCGATAAGATGAGCCGCATGGCCAAGAACTCCTCCTTCGTCCACCTCCACAACCACACGGAATTCTCCATGCTCGACGGCATGGCCAAGGTGGACCTCCTGGCGGAGGAGGTTGTGCGCCAGGGGATGCCCGCGGTGGGCATGACGGACCACGGCAACATGTTCGGCTCCAACGCGTTCTACCGGCGCATGGTCGACGCGGGGGTCAAGCCGATCATCGGCATCGAGGCCTACATGGCGCCCGAGTCGCGTTTCAACAAGAAGCGCGTGCTGTGGGGCACCCCGGACCAGAAGCCCGACGACGTCTCCGCCTCGGGCGCCTACCTGCACCAGACGATGCTGGCGGAGAACGCGACGGGCCTGCGCAACCTGTTCAAGCTGTCTTCGCTGGCGTCCTACGAGGGCCAGCTGGGCAAGTGGCCGCGCATGGACGCCGAGCTCATCGCGGAGCACGCCGACGGCATCATCGCCACCACCGGCTGCCCCTCGGGCGACGTGCAGACGCGCCTGCGCCTGGGCCAGTATGACGCCGCGCTCGAGGCGGCGGCGATGTGGCAGGACATCTACGGCAGGGACAACTACTTCCTGGAGCTGATGGACCACGGCCTGCACATCGAGCGTCGCGTGCGCGACGACCTGCTGCGCATCGGCCAGGCCCTCGACCTGCCGCCGCTGGTGACCAACGACTGCCACTACGTGCTGGAGTCGCAGGCCCCGGCGCATGAGGCGATGCTGTGCGTGCAGACGGGCAAGACGCTGCTCGACCCGGACCGCTTCAAGTTCGACGGCACGGGCTACTACATCAAGTCGGCGGCCCAGATGCGCGAGCTGTGGGATACGACGGTGCCGGACGGCTGCGACAACACGCTGTGGATCGCCGAGCGCGTGGGCGACTACGGGGAGCTGTGGGCGGAGCACCCGCACGACCGCATGCCAATCGCGGACGTGCCCGAGGGGGAGACCCCGACGACGTGGCTGCGCAAGGAGGTGCACGCGGGCCTGCGCGAGCGCTTCGACGGCGGCGAGGTGCCCGCCGAGTACACCGAGCGCGCGGACTACGAGATCGACGTCATCGACATGAAGGGCTACCCCTCGTACTTCCTCATCGTCGCGGAGCTGATCAAGCACGCCCGCGAGATCGGCATCCGCGTCGGTCCGGGCCGTGGCTCCGCGGCGGGCTCGCTGGTGGCGTACGCCCTGACGATCACGAACATCGACCCGATGGAGCACGGGCTGCTCTTTGAGAGGTTCCTCAACCCGGAGCGCCCCTCCGCCCCCGATATCGATATCGACTTCGACGACCGCCGCCGCGGCGAGATGATCACCTACGCCGCAGAGCGCTGGGGCGAGGACAAGATCGCCCAGGTGATCACCTTCGGCACGGTGAAGACGAAGCAGGCGATCAAGGACTCGGCGAAGGTGAATTTCGGCCAGCCGGGCTTCCAGATGGCGGACCGCATCAACGGTGCGCTGCCGCCAGCGATCATGGCGAAGGACATCCCTCTGTCGGGCATCACCGACCCCGAGCACGACCGCTACGCCGAGGCCGCCGAGGTGCGATCGCTCATCGAGACCGACCCCGATGTGGCGAAGATCTACGAGACGGCCCGCGGCCTCGAGGGCGTGGTGCGCCAGGCGGGCGTGCACGCCTGCGCGGTGATCATGGCCTCGGTGCCGCTGATGGACCACATCCCGATGTGGAAGCGCCCGGCCGACGGAGCGATCATCACCGGCTGGGACTACCCGGCCTGCGAGGCCATCGGCCTGCTGAAGATGGACTTCCTCGGCTTGCGCAACCTCACGGTGCTTGGCGACGCCCTGGAGAACGTGAAGAAGAACCGCGGCGAGACCCTCGACCTGGAGGCCCTCGACACCGACGACGACGGCGTCTACGAGCTGCTCTCGCGCGGCGACACCCTGGGCGTGTTCCAGCTGGACTCGGGCGGCATGCAGGAGCTGCTCAAGCGCATGCGCCCGACGGGCTTCAACGACATCGTCGCCTCGCTGGCGCTGTACCGCCCGGGTCCGATGGGCGTCAACGCCCACTGGGACTACGCCGACCGCAAGAACGGCCGCAAGCCGATCACCCCGATCCACCCCGAGCTCGAGGAGCCGCTGAAGGAGATCCTGGACGAGACCTACGGCCTCATCGTCTACCAGGAGCAGATCATGAGGATCTCGCAGAAGGTGGCGAACTACACGGCCGGCGAGGCAGACGGCTTCCGCAAGGCGATGGGCAAGAAGAAGCCCGAGGTGCTGGCGCAGCAGTACGAGAAGTTCTCGGCGGGCATGGCGGAAAACGGCTACACGAAGTCGGCGGTGGACGCGCTGTGGGGCACGATCGAGCCGTTCGCCTCCTACGCGTTCAACAAGTCCCACGCCGCCGGATACGCCCTCGTGTCCTACTGGACGGCCTACATGAAGGCGAACTACACCGCCGAGTACATGGCGGCGCTCCTGACCTCGGTGGGTGACAAGAAGGACAAGTCAGCGATCTACCTCTCCGAATGCCGCCACCTGGGGATTTCGGTGCTCCAGCCGGACATCAACGAGTCCGAGGAGAACTTCATGGCCGTCGGCGAGGACATCCGCTACGGCCTCGCCGCGGTGCGCAACGTCGGCGCCGAGGTCGTGGAGTCCATCAAGGAGACGCGCCGCACCAAGGGGACTTTCTCCAGTTTCTCCGACTACCTGGACAAGATCGACCTGCTGCCGTGCAACAAGCGCATCACCGAATCGCTGATCAAGGCCGGCGCCTTCGATTCGCTGGGGCACGCGCGCAAGGGGCTGATGCTCATCCAGGAGGACGCGGTCGATTCCGTGCTGACCACGAAGAAGGCCGCCGACAAGGGACAGTTCGACCTCTTCGCCGGGCTCGGCGGGGACAGCGGCGAGAGCTCCTCGGCCTTCGCCATCGAGGTGCCGGAGGATGAGTGGGACCGCAAGCACAAGCTGGCGCTCGAGCGCGAGATGCTCGGCCTGTACGTCTCCGGGCACCCGCTCGACGGCTTCGAGGAGGCCCTCGACGCCCAGACGGACACCCACCTCACCGACATCCTCTCCGGGGAGATGCGCAACGGTGCGGAGGTGACCATCGGCGGGCTGATCTCCAGCGTCGACAGGCGCTACTCGAAGAAGGACGGCTCGCCCTGGGCCATCGTGACGGTGGAGGACCACCACGGTGCGCAGGTGGACGTGCTTCTGTTCAACAAGGTCTACGCCCTGGTCGCGCCGCAGATCGTGGAGGACAACATCATCCTGGTCAAGGCACACGTGTCCATCCGCGACGAGCGGATGAGCCTGTTCGGCGACGACGTCAAGGTCCCCGAGCTCGGCCCGGGCAACGGAGCGGGCCTGCCGCTGCGACTCACGCTGCGCACGGAGCAGTGCACGATGGAGACGATCCGCAAGCTCAAGGACGTCCTGGTGGCCAACCCGGGCGATTCCGACGTCTACCTCAACCTTGTCCAGGGTGACCAGGCCCAGCTCATGGTCCTGGGCGACCACCTGCGGGTGGAGCGCTCCGCCAGCCTGATGGGCGACCTCAAGGCGAACCTCGGGGCGGGCATCCTCCGTTAGGAGGGCGCCGCAGCCCCGGGTTACGCTTGGCCCGTACGGCATACCGCAACGAATACGACCCGGAGGAACGTCCCATGGCCCGCACCGCCATCCGAACCACGCATGTCGGCTCACTGCCGCGCACGCCCGAGCTTCTCGACGCCAACACCCGCCGCGCCGCCGGAGAGATTGGCGAGGAGGAGTTCTACGCAATCCTCCAGCACTCCATCGACGAGGTGGTGCGGCGCCAGGTGGAGCTCGGCATCGACATCGTGAACGAGGGCGAGTACGGGCACATCACTTCCGGGGCTGTCGACTACGGCGCCTGGTGGAACTACTCGTTCTCCCGCCTCGGTGGGCTGACGATGACGGACGAGGACCGCTGGGCCTCCCAGGAGGTCAAGCGCTCCAGCCCGGGAAACATCGTGCTGACCAGCTTCGTCGACCGGCGCGACCGGGCGTTGTTCGCGGACGCGTACAACGACCCGCACTCCGGCATATTCGCGGGTCGCGCCAAGGTGGGCAACCCGAAGTTCACCGGACCCGTGACGTACATCGGCCAGAAGGAAGTCGAGGCGGACACCGGCTTCATGCGCGCTGCGATGGACAAGGTGGGGGCATCCGACGGGTTCGTCGCGGCGTTGTCCCCGGGGTCGGCCGCCCGTCTGAACAACGAGTACTACAACTCGGACGCCGAGCTTGTGCAGGCGTGCGCGGATGCGATGGCGCAGGAGTACAAGGCGATCACGGACGCCGGCTTCACCGTCCAGCTCGACGCGCCTGACCTGGCCGAATCCTGGGACCAGATCAACCCGGAGCCGTCGCTGGCCGATTACCGTGCATGGCTGCGCGTGCGCGTCGACGCCATCAACTCCGCGGTTGCCGGTCTGCCGCGAGAAAAGACGCGCCTGCACATCTGCTGGGGCTCCTGGCATGGCCCCCACGTCACCGACGTGCCCTTCGAGGACATCGTGGAGGAAATCCTGCGTGCCGAGGTCGGGGGGTTCTCCTTTGAGGCGTCGTCGCCGCGGCACGCCCACGAGTGGCGAGTGTGGCGCGACCATGACCTCCCAGCAGGGACGGTGATTTACCCGGGCGTGGTTTCCCACAGCACGAACGCTGTGGAACACCCGCGTCTGGTCGCGGACCGGATTATCAGGTTCGCAGAGATCGTCGGCCCCGACAACGTTGTGGCCTCCTCGGACTGCGGCCTCGGTGGGCGCCTGAACCACCAGATCGCGTGGGCGAAGTTGGGCTCGCTCGTGGAGGGAGCGCGCATCGCCTCGGCCGAGCTCTACGGCTAACCACCATCCCGACGACGCCAGCCCCGCCGGATTCTGGAGGGGACGGCGACGGCGTGGCCGGTGGAGGATCTCTCGGCGGTCTTCGCCGCCGCCGGGGCAGACGCGAGGGAAAGCGTGACAGCTGCGGCGGACAGACGGCGCAGGGGGCGTTCCCACGGTCGCGCAGCGGCCGGCGGGTGGAGCTTCACTTTAGGGAATCTTCGCCTCGGCGATCCTGCCCGTGAGGACGCCGGCCGTGGAGGACGGGGAGCTGGAGGTGGAGCTGGCCCCGGGGGCGTCGAGAAGCGAGGCGAGACTGAAGACGGTGGTCGTGCCGGAAACCTCGGTTCCTGATGCGCGCTTTCTCGGAGTAGGCCTCCCGGTCGCGCGCGTCGCTCTCGTTCGCCGGGACGAGGTAGGTCTGGCCGCCGGTGGTGTAGGCGGCGAAGAAGTCGGGCTGCAGCATGGCCTTGACCGGACGCGTCCTCCGGGTGATTGAGCCGCTCTTGTCGGATGGGTCGAAGCCGACCTTGCTGCGGTCGGTGTAACCGGGGGGAAGACGTTCTCAACGGTGGCGGTCGCGATGTCCACGACGGCCACGGCGTTGTTCTCCTGCAGAGTGACGTAGGCCTTGCCTTCGGCGGTGGCAATGTACTCCGGTTCGCGGTTCTGGGCCTCGCTGGTGGACGCGCCGACCTGGCCGAGGATGTGCACCCCCTTGTCCGCGAGGGTCCCCGCGAACGCGCGGAAACCCGCCGTGTGCGCATCGTCCTGTGCGGCCGCCGCGACGTCTTCGGGCAGCTTGACGACGCCCATGGAACCCTCCGGGTCGACGGAGTAGTCCGCGGTGGGCTCGTCCTCGTCGGCCACGAGAGCGTACTCACCGTCGGCGGTGGTGGTGACCATGTCAGGCAGTGAGCCGACCGTGACACGGCCAGCCCGTCGGGGCGCACGGTGACGGAGTTGATCGTCGCGGCATCGCCCCCGCTGACGGTGCCCACCCGCGTCGGCATGGTGGGGTCGGGGACGTCGATGAGCCCGCTCTGTGCGTTCACGGTGAGCAGGCGCTTCGACGCCGCGTGGTATAGGCCACGATCTCCTCCGCCGACTTCTCGAAGACCCCGGTGTCGGCGGAACCGATCGTCTCGAGGGCATTGGTGGAATCACCGGCCTGGTCGTATACGGGCTCGGGCACGACCACCGCGAACGCGGGGGTGGCAAGGCAGGCGGAAGCGGTCCGGGCGGTGGGGCAGGCGGCACCGGGCACACGGGATCGGAGCACGGTCAGTACCTCGGGTCCGGGGAAGCGGAAAATGACGAATCATTCATAGCGGCAGCGGGGGTCCGCGAGGTGACGTGAGGGAAGGTGGGAGGCGAAGGGAAGGCGAATTCGCGGTCGGCCGGGCGGTAACACCTGTTACCTGGCGGGCTATAGGTAAATGAACGTCCGCCAAGTGAGAGGAATGCGATGGAAACCACCGCGACATGGAGCGTCGAACCGGAGGTCACCTGGGGAGACAAGGCGGGCCTGGCCCTCCTCGGCGCAGTCTTCGGTGCCAGCTGCCGCGACAACGCGGTGCTGCGGAGGGTGAACGGCACAGCGCGGGAGCTGGAGCGGCGGGGGCTGCGCACCGACTCCCTGAAGGAGGTCGCCGCACTGGACGAGAACTTCCTGGCGGAGTTCATGGGCCGCGCCCGCCTGAACCCCGGCAGGAGGCGCCGGGTCTCGAGGGCGGAGGCGGCCCGGGCCGCGGCAGGCAGGATCGCCGCCCTGGGCGTCGACACCGCGGCCGACGTCAGGGCCTACGCGCGTCGCGCCAGCGGCGCCGAGGACATCCTGCGCAGCTACAGCTCGGTCGCGGGGCTGGGCCGGGTAAGCGGGGAGCGGTTCCTTGCTCTCCTCGGTGCTGCGGGCCCGGAGGGCGAGGCGTAGCGCGCGGCGCGGTCGGCCCGGGTTTCGGCGACCTGGAGTTGCGGAACGCAAAATGTCGACAGAGCGGATGGGAGAGCGACGGCGGGGAAAGGACCAGGCCACCCATGTGCGCGCAAGCACCGGGCCCATCTGCTGTGGGTGAATTACACGGGGCAGAACGGCTTGGGGAAGGGTTTCCCCTTCTGCACCTTCTTCACGGCTGTCCCAGTCTCTACAGAATTGATCTTCGCGCCCGCCGCAGTGTCCGGGTTAAGTTTCGTGCCCCGATGGCGGCGGCGCAACGAGCACGTCAGGCTGCGGGACTGGGGGACGCGCATTCGAATGCTCGGGTTCGAACCTCCGACTTCCGGGTCGCGGCCCCAGCTCGCTATTCTCCGGAAAGCCTGTTTTTTCGTGATCTTCGCCGATAAACTTCTTTCACACCCGCGCGTCCGCCCCAATGCCGGATGAACGGTTCGAGGTTTGGGGTCCGCACGTCCTATTGCGCGGTGAGGCGCAGACCGAAGATTTCCTTTCCAGTTGACAACAACCACCCAGAAAAGGTTCCTCATGCCGAACGCCGAAACCTCCGCGCTTGAGCGCCTCACCGCGGCCGTATCTGATCTTGATCGGGATCTGTTCACGCGCTACAAGGGAGGGTGGATCAATCAGATCGGGATTGCGTTGTGGGATGCCGTCTACAGCATCGGCTCCCAGTACAGCGGGGTGGCTCCGCGTCTGGACGAAATGAGGGGGTGGCTCGCCAAGGAGGGGCTCAGCGAAGACTCCCTCCACGTTGTCGCAAACCTCCCGGAGGACGCGGTCGTGAAGATAATGGGGGCCACCCGTGTCGCGCCGGGGCGCGCGAGGAGCGTCACGAAAGCTGCGGCCGCGCGTCAAGCGGCGATAGCGATCGCAGGACTGGAGATCGACTCGGCGTGCGATCTGCGCGATCACGTCTCAGCGCACAGAGATGGCCCCGTAGAAGGCGCGAAAGAGATCCTCAAAACTTACAGCTCTGTTTACGGGTTGGGGAAGGTGACGGGGGAGTACTTCCTCATGCTCCTCGGTATCCCTGGGGTGAAAACGGACCGAATGGTCACGCGGTTCGTGGCAAAAGCCGTCGGTAAGCCGGTCGGGCCAGAAGAAGCGCGCAGCCTCGTTGTCGCGGCCCACGAGGCTTTGAGCCCCTCGACTCTGTCCGGGGTGAGCCTAACCCAGCTCGATCACGCCATCTGGCTACACACCAGAGGTGACTCCGAGTAGATCGCCCGTGCATGAGGTCTACACTATCTCATCATGAGTACACCCTCCACCACCCAGGCAGTGCACGCGGCGGATATCCAGGCGGCGCAGGCCAAGATTTCCTCCGTGATTGAGCCGACGCCCCTGCAGTACTGCCCGCGGCTGTCGCAGCGCTACGGCCTGGAGGTGTACCTCAAGCGTGAGGACCTGCAGGACGTGCGCTCCTACAAGATCCGCGGCGCCTACTACAACGTCGCCTCGCTGACCGAGGAGGAGAAGGCGGCGGGCGTCGTCGCGGCTTCGGCGGGCAACCACGCCCAGGGCGTGGCCTACGCCTGCCGGGCCATGGGGATCAAGGGCAAGATCTTCGTTCCCAAGCCGACGCCGAAGCAGAAGCGCGACCGCATCCTCGTGCACGGCGGGGACAACATCGAGCTCGTGGTCACGGGCAACACGTTCGACGAGGCGGCGGAGGCCGCCGGCGCTGACGCCGCCGAGCGCGGGGCGACCGTCGTGGAGCCTTTCGACGCCCGCGAGACCGTCATCGGCCAGGGCACCGTCGCCGCGGAGATCCTCACCCAGCTGACGGGCCTGGGCCGGGAGCTCGACAGCGTCGTGGTGCCCGTCGGCGGCGGCGGCCTCGCCGCCGGGATCGCCTCCTACCTGGCCGACATGTCGCCGCGGACCTCGATCGTGGCGGTCGAGCCGGCCGGTGCGGCGTCGATGGCGGCCGCCGTGGCCAACGGCGGCCCGGTGACGCTGAACTCCATCGACCCGTTCGTCGACGGCGCGGCGGTGAAGCGCGCCGGGCAGTTCCCCTACGAGGTCATCGAGCGCAACCTGGGCCGCATCCACCTCATCACCAGCGAGGAGGGGGAGGTGTGCACCGAGATGCTGGAGCTGTACCAGAACGAGGGCATCATCGCCGAGCCGGCCGGGGCCCTTTCCGTGGCGGGCCTCAACGGGGTCAACCTGGAGCCCGGCAGCACCGTCGTCTGCGTCATCTCCGGCGGCAACAATGACGTCCTGCGCTACGCGGAGATCATGGAGCGCTCCCTGGTGCACCGCGGCCTGAAGCACTACTTCCTGGTCAACTTCCCGCAGGAGCCGGGCCAGCTGCGAAACTTCCTCACCAACATCCTCGGCGAGGACGACGACATCGTGCTGTTCGAGTACCTGAAGAAGAACAACCGCGAGACGGGCGTGGCGCTCGTCGGTGTGGAGCTGACCCGCGCCCGCGACCTCGACCCGCTGCTGGAGCGGATGGAGGCCTCGCCGATCGAGTGCCGCCGCCTCATGCCAGGCACCGACGAGTACGAGTTCATCGTCGCCGGCTAGCGCGGCTGGAGCACCGCGAACTCCCACGGGCCGAGGACGGTGGACTCAGGCCCGACCTCCGGGTCGTTGAAGGAGTAGACCAGAGTGCCGCCCGCCGGGACGGTGACCGGGGCGTCGCTGAGGTTCGCTGCGAGCAGGACGTCGTCGTAGCCCATGGTGAGCCAGCCGTCGCCGTGCTCGACGCGCAGCTCGCGCAGGTCCTCCCGGTCGAGGCGGTACTCCTCCCGCATGCCTATGAGCGCCTGGTACGTCTCGAAGATTTCGTCCTGCGCGGCGTTGAACTCCCAGTTCAGCCGGGCGCTGTCGAAGGTGGCGGGGTCGGCCGGGTCGGGCACGTCCTCGGGGTTCCAGCCAAGCCGGGCGAACTCGCTGAAGCGGCCCTCGCGGGTGAGCCGGTTCAGCTCGTCGTCGGTGTGCGAAACGAAGAAGGGGAAGGGGGTCGCCGCGGCGAATTCCTCGCCCATGAACAGCATGGGGGTGAAGGGGGAGAAGAGAACCAGGGCGGCCTTGAGCGCCAGCTGGGTCGGAGTGAGGTTCTGCGAGGGCCTGTCGCCGGCGGCGCGGTTGCCGGTCTGGTCGTGGGTGGTGGTGTAGGCGATCAGCCGCCAGGGGGCCACGTGAGCCAGGTCCAGGGGACGGCCGTGGCGGCGGCGCCGGTACTCGGAGTAGTGGCCGCGGAAGCGGTAGCCGTGGGCGAGGGTGTCGGCGAGGATCTCGAGCGTCCCGTAATCGACGTAGTAGGCGCCGCGCTCGCCCGAGACCAGGGTGTGGATGGCGTGGTGGACGTCGTCGAGCCACTGTGCGGACAGCCCGTAGCCGCCGACGGATTCGTCGTTGATGATGCGCGGGTCGTTCAGGTCCGACTCGCCGATGATGATGCGGGGCACGCCCGTCTGCGCGGCGATCTCGTCGGCGACGGCCCGGATGTCCTCCATGATGGAGTAGGCGAGGCGGTCGTCGTAGGAGTGGATGGCGTCGAGGCGCAGGCCGTCGACGTGGAACTCGCCGAGCCACTGCTGGACGGCGTCGAGGACAAAGGAGCGCACCTCGTCGGAGCTCGGCCCGGAGAAGTTGATCACGTCGCCCCAGCCGGTGCTGCCCGCCGTCATGTAGGGGCCGAACTGGCCGTTGTAGTTGCCGTCGGGGCCGAAGTGGTTGTACACCACGTCCATGAACACGGCCAGCCCGGCGTTGTGGGCGGCGTCGACAAGCTCCTTGAGCCCCTCGGGCCCGCCGTAGGACTGCTGCACCGCGAACCAGTCGACCCCGTCGTAACCCCAGTTGCGGATGCCGCCGAAGGGCTGCACCGGCATGAGCTCGATGGCGGTCACGCCCAGCTCGGCGAGGTAGCCGAGCTTCTCGATCACCCCCGCGAACGTCCCGCTCGGGCTGAACGTGCCCACGTGCAGCTCGTAAATCACCTGCCCGCGCAGCTCGCGGCCGCGCCAGGCGTCGTCGGTCCATGGGTAGTCCGTGGCCACGACCTCGGAGGGGCCGTGGATGCCCTCCGGCTGTGCGCGCGAGCGCGGGTCGGGCAGCGGCTTCGACCACTCGGTGCCGTTGAACAGGCTGTAGGAGTAGCGTTGCCCGGGAGCGGGCGCGACGTCGTCCGGGGCAGCGACCCACCAGCCGCGGCGCTCCGGGTCGCGCAGCAGGGTGTGCTCGGCCCCATCGACGATCAGCTTCACGTCGTGGGCGAAGGGGGCCCAGACCTCGAATTTTTCCGGCACGTTCTCCGGCGCGTTCGCTGGCACAGGGGCGGGAGCAGACATGTCACCAACCTTATGGACACGCACCGCGCCCGGGCAACCCCGCCGCGCGCGGTAGAGTGCAGGAATCATGCCCGCCACACCTTCCGCCTACGAGCTGCCCCGCACCGGGGCGCCCGTCACCCACGAGATCGAGATCAAGCGCTCCCGCTTCATCACCTGGATCGGCAGGGTCGGCGACGAAGCGGAGGCCCGCGCGTTCATCGCCTCGGCGCGCGATGCCTTCCCCGACGCTCGCCACCACTGCTCGGCGTACATCTACCGGGTTGAAGGGGCCCAGCCGGTGGAGCGCTCCTCCGACGACGGGGAGCCCTCCGGCACCGCGGGCAAGCCGATGCTCGAGGCCCTGAAGGGCTCGGGGATGAGCGACATCGCCGCGGTGGTCACCCGCTACTTCGGCGGCACCAAGCTCGGCACCGGTGGCCTGGTCAGCGCCTATTCGACGTCGGTAAGCGAGGCCCTCGGGCTCGTCGAGCGCGCCACGCGCACCCCGCGGAGCACGGCGACGGTCGCGCTACCCCACGCCGAGGCCGGGCGCGTCGAGGCGGAGCTGCGCGCCGCCGGGGTCGACGTGATCGGCGTCGATTACGGCTCGCTCGCCCGCTACACTCTCGCCTTCGACCCCGCCAAGCGAGCGCTTGTCGACGCCCTCCTCGCCGCCTCCACCAAAGGCAGCGCCGAGCTGGAGGAACCCGATGGGCCGGGCTACGTGTGGGTGGAGTCCTGACCGGCTACTATGGTGCGCATGACTTTGCAGCCGCGCCCGAACAACCCCATCGAGCAGCGTAAGCAGGCTGTTCGCCGCTACTCCCGCAACGCCGTCGTGTGGGCGGGTGCCGGGGTGACCGGAGGCGTGGCGCTGGCGCTTCTCGCCCACTCGTGGTTCTTCCTCGCCGTCGGCCTCATCGTCGCCGTGGCGGGCGGGTGGAGCAACTACGCCAAGGTGCAGAAGATCGTCAACCACCGCGACCAGTACTAGGCGCCGATGGCCACGAACGACGGTTCGGCCGTGCGCGTCGACGTGTGGCTCTGGGCGGCGCGCATCTTCAAAACGCGCTCCCAGTCTGCCGAGGCCGTGCGCGCCGGCCACGTCAAGCTCAACGATCAGGCGACGAAGCCCGCCGCCCAGGTCGTGCCCGGTGACCGGCTGCGGGTGTGGAAGGACCACCGCTACCTCGAGTTCGAGGTCACCGGCACGTCGAAGAAGCGCGTCGGGGCGCCGGTGGCGCGCACGCTGTACATCGACAAGTCCCCGCCGCCCCCGCCGCGCGACATCTTCGCCTCCCTGCCCGTGCGCGAGAGGGGAGCGGGCCGGCCGACGAAGAAGGACCGCCGCGCCCTCGACCGGCTCCGGGGGCGCGACTGACCTCGGCGTCGGCAGGGGCTAGTCGCGCCGCGAG
Source organism: Corynebacterium senegalense (assembly GCF_900411315.1). Taxonomy (GTDB): domain Bacteria; phylum Actinomycetota; class Actinomycetes; order Mycobacteriales; family Mycobacteriaceae; genus Corynebacterium; species Corynebacterium senegalense. The sequence continues at coordinate 2,174,887 of NZ_LS990887.1, forward strand.
CGCAGCGCGCTCAGCCGCTTGCTCAGTCGGCTGCGCCGCAGCTTCGGCCGGCTGCCCGACTCCACGGTGCGCTCGATGTGTTCCGCGCCGAAGCGGTTGAGCAGCAGGTCGTCGACGATGCGCACCTGCCCCGGGGCGAAGGCGTAGTTGAGGGTGGTCGAGACGGCCTCGATGTCGGCGGCGTTGGTCAGCTCGGCGAGCTCGGAGACGTTCTCGATGTCGTGGGCGCGCAGCAGCTCCAGCAGGAAGCGGTAGTCCTCCAGGCGGGAGACGGGGAAGCGGCTGCCCAGCAGCACGGTGAGGACGCCCGGCAGGGTCTCGGGGGTGAGCTCGGCATCCACGTCGGTGTCGACCTTCTGCTGCGGGTGGGTCACCCCGGCGATCTGGTCGAACTGCTGGTCGGCGAGCTCGATGAGCCCGGCGGCGAGGGTGAATGCCCGGTCGACCTGGGGGTCGGGCGCCGCCCCGCGGGCGCGCTTGTAGCGGATGTCGTGCTCGAACTCCGCCCAGGCGTGCTGCAGCACGGTGCGGATCTGCACCTCGAAGACGGTCCCGGCGTAGCTTTCCAGCCCCTCCGTCTTCTCGGTCACGCGCAGCACGAGGTGGTGGGAGCCGTAGCCGAACCCGCCGGAGACGCGGGTCTCCTGCGCCTTGTCCACGCTGCGGATCACCTCGAACGCGTCCGCCACGATGTCCAGCACCGCCGGAATCTCCGTGGAGTGCAGGACCGTGATGCGCGCGCCGATGACGTCGCGGATGTCGTGCCACGGGTCGGGGTAGACCGGCGCGCCGTCGCGCATCTTGCGCGCCTTCGCCTTGAGCGAGGGCCACGACTTGATGCGCACGTCGATCCGGTCGAAGTTGATGCCGGCGTCGCCGAGCAGCTCGGCGAGGGCCTGCTCGAAGGAGGTGGAGGCGTCGGGGTGGGCGTCGAGCCAGGCGAAATAGGTGGAGCCGAGCCGCGCGATGACGGCGTCGGGCACCTTCGGCCCCTTTGAGCCCTTCGCGCTTGCCGACGCCTTAGCCCTTCCGCGTTCGTTCTTCATCGCGCCCGCGCCTACAGCGCCACCGCGGCGGTGAGGTGCTCGGAGACGAGCAGTGCGGTCGGGAGGGTGGCGAGGATCTCCGACACGCGCGCCTCGCCCTCGTAGCTGCGGCCTGTGAGCCTGTCGACCCACACGCCCTCCGGCAGCGTCACGGTGGTCTCGCCCCACCCGCCGCGCTCCTCGAGCTGGAGGGGGTAGCGCGTTGCCAGGGCGATGACGGCGAGGCCGGCGTCGCCGCGCACGCCGCCGTCGCCGCGGGCGATGCCCACGAGGTGAGACTCCGCCTCGCCGACGGCGAAGACTGCCTGGTGCTCGCCGGAGAGGAAGACGTCGGGGTGCTCGCGGCGCAGCGCCAGTGCCTCGCGCACCACCGCCAGCTTGGCGCGGTCGATGTGCTCCGCGAGGTGGGGGTAGGCTCCCGTCCCGGGCGCGTCGTGGGAGGGGGCGGCGTCATTGGACGCGGGGGCGAGGAATCGCTCGAGGGCGCCGTCCTCGCCCGACTGCCGGGCCTCCGTGTACAGGTCCAGGATCTGGGAGCGGCTGGTGAAGTCCACGAACCTCCTGTTGTCCGGGTCGACTAGCGACAGGTCCAGGAATTCCTGGCCCTGGTAGGTGTCGGGCACGCCCGCGCCGGTGAGCTGCAGCATCTTCCGGCCCAGCGAGACCTGGATGGCCCCGCGGTGCAGCCGCGCGACGAAGTCGGTGATGAGGCTCGTGGCCGGGCCGTAGAGCAGGGCGTCGACCCATTCGGTGATCGCCTTCTCGAAGGCCGCGTCCTGGTCGAACCAGGTTGTGTTCAAACCGGCCTCGCGGCTCGCCTTCACAGCGTAGGCGTGCAGGCGCTCGGCCAGCGCCGGAGTGATGGCGCCGTCGTGCGGCCACACACCCAGGAGGTTCTGGATGAGGAAGTGGCCCGCTCCCGAATCCGGGGCGGGGACAATCGCGCTGACCTGGCGGACGAGCTCCGCGAACTCGTTGGGCACTTCGGTGATCTCGATGATGCGGGCACGCGTGTCCTCGGTGCGCTTCGTGTCGTGCGTGGTCAGCGTGCTCATCGCCTGCGGCCACAGGTTCGCCCGCTCCTGCTGCAGGAGGTGGAACTCGGCCGCCGAGACCCCGAAGCGGCCCGGCGCGCCGCCGACCTCCTGCAGCGCCACGAGGCGGCTGGCGCGGTAGAAGAGCGTGTCCTCCACGCCCTTGGCCATGATGGCGCCGCAGACCTGGGCGAAGCGCGTCTTCGCCTCACCGTTGGCCAGCAGAGCGGCGGAGATGAGGTCGAGGGCGTCGCTTCGCGAGGGGAACCTGCGCGCCATCTCCGCCACCACGGAGGAGGTGATGCGCGACAGCGAAATGTAGTCCGCGCGGTAGACGGGGATCGCCGCCACGAGTTCGATGAGGGTGGAGGTCAACTCCTCGTCCGAGACGGTGGTGCCTGCCGTCGAGAAGTTGTCGCGCCGGATGGCGCGGGTGAGCCGGCGGATCTCGGCGGCGAGCTCGCTGTGGGCCACATCGCGCTTGAGCTGGTGCTCGGCCGCTTCGATCGCCCCCTCGTCCCAGGTCGAGCCCGTCTGCTGGAGGGCCAGCATGCTCAGCGCGTCCTCGGCGGAGCGCTCCACGAAGATACCGTCGAGCTCGCGCAGGGCGTCGTAGCCGGTGGTCCCGTCGACGGACAGGCGGGGGTCGAGCGGCTCGTTGACACCGAGGATCTTCTCCACGACGAGCCAGCGCCCCTCGCCGATCAGGTCGCGCAGGCGGGTGAGGTAGTTGAAGGGGTCGGTCAGTCCGTCCGGGTGGTCGACGCGGATGCCGTCGATGAGGTCCTCGCCGATGAGCTGGCGCAGCACGCGGTGGGTCTGCTCGAACACCAGCGGATCCTCCTGGCGCACCCCGGCCAGGCCGTTGACGGAGAAGAAGCGGCGGTAGGAGATGACCCCGTCGCGCCAGTACATCAGCTTGTAGTGCTGGCGCCCGTAGACCTCGAGCGGGTCGTCGTCGAGGCTGTCGTAGGAACCGGGGGCGAGCGGGAAGTAGTTCTCGTAGTACTTCAGCACGTCCTCGCCCTCGAGGCCGTCCTCGCCGTCCAGGTGGACCAGCTCGAAGAGCGATTCGTCGCCCTCCTGCCCCAACACGGGCAGGCCGAGCTTTCCGCCGGCACCGTTGTCCTCGTGCCAGTCGATGTCGAAGTACATCTCGAACTCGGAGTCGCGGCCGTTCTTCAGCACGTCCCACCACCACCTGTTCAGGCGCGGGTTCTCCACGCCGAGGTGGTTCGGCACGATGTCGAGCACGATGCCCAGCCCCGCCTCGTGCGCGGCGGCGGCCAGCTCGCGCAGGCCCTCGATGCCCCCCAGCTCCGGGTTGACCAGCGTCGGGTTGGTCACGTCGTAGTTGTGGTTGGATTCCTTCACCGAGGCGAAGATGGGGGAAAGGTACAGGTGCGACACCCCGAGCGAGCGCAGGTAGGGGATGAGAGCCTTCGCCTCCCCGAACCCGAAGCGCCGCCCCGACGGGTCGGCGTGGGCCCCCCTGAGCTGCAGGCGGTAGGTCGAGGTGATCGGGCGGCGCATGACTGGTCCTCCGTGTCCCTTCTTCAGGCTGTTCGTCGGCCCGGCAGTTCCGGGCTCACCCTAGGCAACCTTAGTGGCGCGGGCGGACACGGTGCCGCAGAACAAGGGAAAGCCCAGGGAGTAGCGCATGACCGCCCACCCGTCCACCGCGGCGGGGAGGTCGCCGACTACCGCGTCGACCACCACAAGCCGGCGGCAGTCGGGGCTGAGGTAGAGCAGGCCCGCGGACGGCCGCAGCAGGGATTCGAAGTGCCGGTGCAGCGCGCTGAACAGCAGTGGGTGGGCCAGCCAGCGCGCGACCTCGCCGCGCGCCTCCAGGCCCGGGGGCGCGCCCGCGCCGAGGATGGCGGCGGCGGGGCGCACCCAGAACTCGGCCCCCTCTGAGGCCCCGGCGTCGAGCAGAACCCGCTCCGCCGCCCGGTTCCAGGCCTGGTGCACGGTCAGGCCGCTCTCCCCGACGTCGCGCAGCGCCGCGACCGAGCCGTCGGGCGCGGCCAGCGCGCACGCGAGCCCGGGAGACAGCGAGACGAAGGCCGCGCCGGAAGGCAGGGAGCCGGCGTGGCAGAGGCGGGGCAGGAACGCGGCAGTGCGGGTGGAATCGGCAGCGAGGGCGAGGGCGGGGGGCGTCATGCCCTCCTTAGACTGCCGCGCTGGCCCGCCGGTTCCCGGGAGGGCCGGATTGAGGTTGAGAGAGGTTTAGAAGGGCGGGTGCTCGGCGAGGCCGAGGGCGTCGAGAAGCTTCTCGGCGGGCCAGATCTCGATGTCCTGGCCCTTCTCCATCAGCTCCCGGGCGCGCTTTTCCTTGGAGGTCATCGTGGCCCACTCCCCCGCGACGAGCAGCGTGGTCTTCTTGGTCACGTTCTTGCCCACGGTTGCGCCCTGCTCGGCGATGCCCGCCCACAGCGTGCCCTTGTCATAGGGCTCGAACTCCCCGGTCAGGGTCACGTTCTGCCCGTAGAGCGGGGCGTTCAGGTCGGCATCGGGATTCGGCTCGGGAACGGTGTCGGGCGTGGCGACAGACTGCCACGGCGCCGGGCCCCGAGAAGGCTTTTTGCCCTCCTGGTTGCTCCCGCGCGGCGCCGCCACGGCCTCGGCCACGGCGCTTGTCGACGCCCCACGCGCCGCTCCCGCCTGCAGCGCGCGCGCCGCCCCGGAGCGATCGCGCAGCACGGGGGTGACGCGCTCGGCGGTGACCGAGCCGAGGGCGAAGCCGGTGTCGTGGACGAAGCTCATCAGCGAGCCCTCGTGCCCGGCGGCGCGGGCGAGCTCGACCATGATCCCCGCGCAGGCGGCGGCATCGGCCCCGGCGTCGTGGTGAGCCTCGAGCGGAACACCGAAGTGCTCGGCGAGCGTGGGCAGCTTGTGGTTGCGCACGTCGAGCCGGCTCGCCCTCGTCTGCGCCAGCGTGCAGGCGAACAGCACCGGGGGTACGTCGCGGCCGGAGGCGAGGCAGGCGTCGCGCAGGGCGCTCGCGTCGAACTGCGCGTTGTGCGCGACCACGGGCAGGTCGCCCACGAACTCGGTGAAGCGCTCCACCAGGTCGCCGAAGCGGGGTTGGCCGGCGACGCCCTCGGCCGTGATGCCGTGGATGGACAAGTTGAACGGGTCGAAATCGTCCAGCCCGGGAGGGGGAGTGCACAGCCAGGTGGCGCGTTCGGTCTCCTCGCCGTCGACGATCCTGACTAGGCCGATCTGGCAGATGGACCCCCAGCGCTGGTTCGCCGTCTCCACGTCGAAGCCGACGAAGCTGAAGCCCGGGATGCCCGCCTTCCCGGCGGGGGCAGCCTGGTCGGGCGCGGCGCCGTGCCGGGCGGCGTCGAGAAGCGAAAGAAGCTCCGCGGGCCCCTCCTCGTCGCCTGGGCCGAAGGCGACCTCGGCCGCGGCGGGCTCGCCGGCGAGCAGCAGCTCGACCACGCCGCCGTCCCAGGAATCGGGCTCGCGCACGACGGCTGCCTTCTCGATGTCCGCGACCGGGATGCGCCGCTCGCCCCCGGCGCCCGTCAGCGCGGCCGTCAGTGGCGTCGGCTGGAGGATGAGGGCGGTGTTGGTCACCGAGACGGTGGCGCCGTGTACGGAAATCACGTGTGCTACTCCTGGGAACTTGAAAAGGCGCGGGGGATGCTCCGGCACATCCTACCCGCGCCCCGGCTCCGTCCGGTTAGACGGCGGAGAGTTCGTCGTCCTCCGCCGCGGCCTGGCCGGGCTCGTCGAAGACAGGCGGGTCGATCTGCTTGAGCACCACCGTCGAGCGCGCCGGCACCGTCTTCGTCCCACCGGCGGGGATGTTCTCCTTCTCCGCGGGGTAGCCGAGCGGCTTGGTGGTGTCGATGAGCACCTCCCAGGTCGAGCCGAGCGTCTGGTCGGGCAGCGTGAACTCGATGTCCTCGTAGTGGGCGTTGAACATGAGGATGAACGAGTCGTCCACGATGCGCTGCCCGCGCCGGTCGGCTTCGGAGATGGCGTCGCCGTTGAGGTAGGCCATGAGCGCCTTGCCGAAGGCGAAGTCCCAGTCCTCCTGCTTCATCAGCTTGCCCGAGGGCACGAGCCAGGCGATCTCGCGGCCGTTGGCGTCCTTGCCCAGGGCGCCACCCTCGAGGAAGCGGCGGCGGCGGAACACCGGGTGCCGCTTGCGGATGGCGATGAGCCGGCGGGTGAAGTCGTGCAGCTCCTCGGCGATGTCCAGGTGCTCCCAGTTCATCCAGGCCAGCTCGTTGTCCTGGCAGTAGACGTTGTTGTTGCCGTTCTGGGTGCGGGCGAACTCGTCGCCGTGCGCGATCATCGGCGTGCCCTGGGACAGCAGGAGGGTGGTGAGGAAGTTGCGGCGCTGCTGGGCGCGCAGCTGGGCGATCTCCGGGTCGTCCGTCGGGCCCTCCACGCCGCAGTTCCACGAGCGGTTGTGGCTCTCGCCGTCGCGGTTGTCCTCCCCGTTGGCCTCGTTGTGCTTCTCGTTGTAGGAAACGAGGTCGTTGAGGGTGAACCCGTCGTGGGCGGTGATGAAGTTGATCGAGGCGGTCGGGCGGCGCCCGTTGTGCTGGTACAGGTCGGAGGAGCCGGTGAGGCGGGAGGCGAACTCGCCGAGGGTGGCGGGCTCACCGCGCCAGAAGTCGCGCACCGTGTCGCGGTACTTGCCGTTCCACTCGCTCCACAGCGCCGGGAAGTTGCCCACCTGGTAGCCGCCCTCGCCGACGTCCCAGGGCTCTGCGATGAGCTTGACCTGGGAGACGACGGGGTCCTGCTGGCAGAGGTCGAAGAAGGTGGCCAGGCGGTCGACGTCCGAAAACTCGCGCGCCAGGGTGGAGGCGAGGTCGAAGCGGAAGCCGTCGACGTGCATCTCGGTGACCCAGTAGCGCAGGGAGTCCATGATGAGCTGCAGCGAGTGCGGGTCTCGCACGTTCAGGGAGTTGCCGGTGCCCGTGTAGTCCATGTAGTGGAACTTGTCGCCGTCGACGAGCCGGTAGTAGGCCTCGTTGTCGATGCCGCGGAAGGCGATGGTGGGGCCGAGGTGGTTGCCTTCGGCGGTGTGGTTGTAGACCACGTCGAGGATGACTTCGATGCCCGCCTCGTGGTAGGCGCGCACCATGCCCTTGAACTCCGCGACGGCGTCACCGGGCCGCGAGGAAGAGGCGTAGTTGTTCTCCGGGGCGAAGAAGCCGAAGGTGTTGTAGCCCCAGTAGTTGCGCAGGCCCAGGTCGCGCAGGCGGTCGTCCTGGAGGAACTGGTGGACGGGCAGGAGCTCGACGGAGGTGATGCCGAGGTCGGTGAGGTAGTCGATCATCGCGGGGTGCGCCATGCCGGCGTAGGTGCCGCGCAGGTTCTCCGGGATGTCCGGGTGGGTCTGCGTCATGCCCTTGACGTGGCACTCGTAGATGATGGTCTCTTCGTCCGGGATGTTGGGGTTGCGGTCATCGCCCCAGTCGAAGAAGGGGTTGATCACCACGGAGAGCATCGTGTGGCCCAGCGAGTCCTCCTCGTTGCGGCCGGTGCCCGGCTCTTCTGCGTGAATGTCGTACGAGAACAGGGAGGAGTGTTGGTCGAAGTCGCCGTCGAAGGCCCGTGCGTAGGGGTCGACGAGCAGCTTGGAGGGGTCGCAGCGCTTGCCGTTGTGGGGGTCCCACGGCCCGTGCACGCGGTAGCCGTAGCGCTGGCCGGGTGTCACGCCGGGCAGGTAGGCGTGCCACACGAAGTTGTCCACTTCTTCCAGCGCGACGCGGGTTTCGGCGCCCTCGTCGTCGATGAGGCACAGCTCCACCTTCTCCGCGACGGAGGAGAAGAGGGCGAAATTGGTCCCCGCGCCGTCGTAGGTGGATCCGAGCGGGTAGGAGGATCCGGGCCAGACAGCGTAGGCCGGGGCCGGTGCGGCGTTGAGGTCAGTCATGGGGGTTTATCGTATAGGAAAAGCCCCGCGCCGCTGACTCCGCAGACATCGCCGATTCCGCGCCCGCCGAGCGCAGGCCCGCGAGGAGGAAGCCGATCGCCTTATCGACGCCACCTTCCTCCCCAGGTTCGCCCGCGGCGCCGCGCCCGCCCGTCGCCTGCGCCAACTGCGTCGTCGACTGGTGCACGTAGGCCGCACCCAGGGTCATGTGCATGAGCCCCTCCGCCGCGGCAGCCGCGTCCTCCGGCCGGGCCCCGGGGCGCTCGCCCTCCACGGCGGCGAGTAGGGCGTCCAGCAGCTGGCGCGCGACGGGCGAGGCGGGCTGGGACACCGCTGCGATGACCACCTCGGCGCCGTCGCGGTGGGCGAGCAGCTCGCGGCGCAGACGGGCGCAGAAGTCGGAGGCAGTGGCACTGGCAGTGGCGGGGGTGCCGGCGTGGCCGGGGGCCTCGAAAAGCGGCTCGAGGATGAGTGCGGCGAGGTTGGAGATGAGCTCCTGCTTGTTCTCAATGTGCCAGTACAGTGCGCCCGGGGCGACGCCGAGGGCTGTGGCGATTCGGCGCATCGAGACGTCGGCGAGACCGTACTCGTCCAGGATACCGAGGGCGACCTGGCTGATCGATCCGCGGGAGAGCTGCATGAGGGTAGACATTACCGGGGAAGTGGCCCGTGAGACATCCTCACAGGGATTGTGCAGATTATTGTCATGGCTGGCCAACGGCCCGAGCAGAATAACTGTGTTGACTGTTCGGAGCTATCACGTGGTGTTGTCCACAAACATCCTCCCAAGGAGATCTTCGCAATGCTTACCACCCGTACGACCCGCTCCGCCGCTGCTGCGGCCTCCGTCGTCGCCCTCGCCCTTGGACTTGCCGCCTGCGGCTCCGAGGAGGGGGCCGCCTCCGGCGGCCTGTCCACCGCCGCGTCCGCGAGCACGGCGAACGCGGCCGGGAAGACCGGGGAGCAGGGTACGGATGGTGCGGGCGACGAGGCCAAGGCGAACGAAGCGGAGAAGTCCGGGGAGGCCAAGGACGCCTCCGGCGAGGCGGCCCCGCCGTCGATGAAGAACCCCCTCGAGGATCCCAACATGACGGTGCCCAGCCACGAGCCGCTGCAGGGTGGCAAGCCCGGCGCCGACTCCGACCGCGAGGAGATGCAGCGCACCGTGCATGCGGCGATGAACCCGGGCAGCTATGAGAAGTGGACCCGCGCGCTGATGGAGAACTCATGCCGCAAGGTGACCGATCCCATCCAGGCCGAGCTCGACCGCATGGGCATGACCCTCGATCAGGTCGAGCAGACCGCCCGCCTTCAGCAGGAGGCGGGGGACGCCATCGAGATGCCCGCCACCGAGGTCACGCTCGACGACGTCCGGATCGAAGGCAACCGGGCATCCGCCTCCGTCACGGCGACCAACGCCAACGGCACGGAGACCCAGACCCAGATCTTCGAGCGCGAGGACGGGCGCTGGAAGCTCTGCAACTAAGCCCCTGCGACTCATCACTGCACCCAATCGGCGCCTCTGCGGTGCGGGACTGGGCCGCCGGGGTAGACGCGCACTAGCGTAGGGCGACATGACCGTTTCGCCCACGCGCACCGACACCGCCGCCCGCCAGGACCGGGAAACCCGAGACGCTGATGCAACTAACGCCCGCGCCCGACGCCGGGTAAGCCCCGTGGGGGCGGGCGCGGGTCTGCTCGTCGTCGCGCTGGCGGTGGGCAGCCTGGTCGGCGCGGTGTGGGGGTGCCTGCGCCCCGGCTACGAGGCGGTGGTGCGGGACGGTGACATCGTGGTGGACCTGGCGGCCAGCCCGGACAACGTCGATTTCGCCTCCTTCGGGTGGTTCGCCATCCTCACGGGCCTGCTCGGTCTCGCGCTCGCCGTGGGCGCCTACGCCCGCGCTGGCGGAGCCGTGTCGGCGGGGATGCTCGCCTGGGTCTTCGTCGCGGCCGGGGCGGGGGCGTTCGCGGTGCACACCTTCGGCGTGTGGTCCGCAGGGTTCGTCTCCGACACCCCCGGCCACGGGGAGGTGGCGGAGGGGGCGCGCTTCCACATCGTCCCGCCGCTGCACCCCGGCGTCGGGTGGCTGTCCGGCCCGTTCGTGGCGACGCTGACGTACTGGATGCTCGCGCTCGTCTCCACGGTCGACGGCCCGGGCACCGACGAGGACAGGAAAGAGGACTAGGGCCCGGCCGCTACTGCCCGGCTGAGGGCCAGTTCACCACCGTCGCCCCCTGGCTCTGGGTGCTGATTGCGTCAACGGCGCCGAGGACGGCGACGAGCGAGGTGAGCACATAGTTGTCCAGCTGGTGCGGCGTGAGCCCCGCGCTGATCAGGCAGGTGGTCTCCACATGCACGTGGAGGTGGTCGTCCATCTCGTGGAGGTAGGCCCTCAGCCCCTCCGACTTCTCGTTGACGCTGTTGCACATCAGCCACAGGGGGAGGAACCCGGAGCGCGGGTCCCGCCCGGAGTCCCACATGGAGGTGACACGGGCGTAGGCCTCCCCGTCGATGCACACCGCGAAGGGTACGCCGTTGACCCCGGTGGCGATGACCTCCTCCGGCGTCAGCGCGTAGGCGAAATCGAGGGTGTCGAAGGCGTCCTCGAACTCCGGGATGCCCACCTGGCGGCACACCCCCGCGCCAGCCGCCCGGTCGAAGGGGGAGTAGAGGTCGGGCACGTCGCCCACGTCGAGCTCGCCGCCGCGGGGCAGGTGCCGCTCGCAGGGGTGGCGGCCGAGGAGAGCCTCGGCGTCCTGGGCGCGCGAGAGCGTCGGCGGCAGCGGGTGGTCGAAGCCCGCGGGCAGGAAGCGCTCGCGCAGCTGGAGGGAGAACGCGGCCATGTGCTCGAGGGCGTCGGCGAGCTCCTGCAGCAGCTGCTCGTCGCTCAGCCCGTACTTGATCCGGATGCCGGAGCGCAGATGCACGTCGATGTCGCCCGAGTCGGCCAGCCGGTAGGAGGCGGTCGGGCCGACCCGGTCGTGGTTCCACGTGTTGAGGAAGCGGGCGAGCGCGGTGCCGTACTCGAAGTCGACGGGGATGCGCTGCTGGCAGTCGCCGACCAGCATGAGGGGCTTTTCGTGGCTCACCCAGAACGACGCGATGTGGCTGTAGGCGGGCACGACAACCCGGTCGGTCCGTTCGAGGGGCTCGAAGCCCAGGCCGCGCAGCGCGTCGGCGACCCGAGGTAGCGTGACCTCCGCGACGTCCTCGCCGATGCCGGGCGGGCCGCCGCGGGCGCCGTGTTTGCCCATCTCCGCCTCCTCGGATGGCTGTCTTCCGCGGTGATCGGAGCGCGCCGCAGCCGGGGTGCCACTCGGCGCGCGTCTCTCGGCATCAAAGCGTACCAGCCCGCGACGGCCCCGACGGCCGGGGCCGCGGCGCCAAAGCCTACAATGACAGGGGAAAACACCTGACCACGCGGGCGAGCGTGGGGACGAGCCGGGAGGACGAAATGCTGAACGTGATCGATCTCAGGGGGCACAGGCCCACCACCTCCGAGCTGCGCCGGGTCCTGCCGCGCGGCGGGGTGGACGTCAACGCCGTCCTCCCGACGGTGACGCCGATCGTCGAGGACGTGCGCGCCCGCGGTGCCGAGGCGGCGCTGGACTACGGGGAGAAGTACGACCGGGTGCGACCGGAGGCCGTGCGGGTGCCCGGGGACGTCGTGAAGCGTGCCGTCGAGGGCCTCGACCCGCAGGTGCGCGCGGCTCTCGAGGAGTCGATCCGCCGCATCCGCGCCGTCCACGCCGAGCAGAAGCCCGCCGCGCACACGACAACGCTCGGCCCCGGTGCAACCGTCACCGAGGTCTTCCTGCCCGTGCGCCGCGTGGGCCTCTACGTCCCCGGCGGCAAGGCGGTCTACCCCTCGAGCGTGCTCATGAACGTCATCCCTGCCCAGGAGGCGGGGGCGGAGTCGATGGTGGTGTGCACCCCGCCGCAGGAGGAGTTCGGCGGCTGGCCCCACCCGACGACGCTGGCGGCGTGCGCGCTGCTGGGCATCGAGGAGATGTGGGCCGTCGGCGGGGCGCAGGCCATCGCGCTGATGGCCTACGGCGACGACGCGGCCGGCCTCGAGCCGGTGGACAAGGTCACCGGCCCAGGCAACATCTTCGTCGCCGCCGCGAAGCGCGTGGTCAACGGGGTCGTGGGCATCGACGCGGAGGCCGGGCCGAGCGAGATCGCGGTGCTCGCCGACGCCACCGCCGACGCCACTTTCGTCGCCGCCGACCTGATCTCGCAGGCCGAGCACGACGAGCAGGCGGCCTCCGTGCTCATCACGGATTCCGCGGAGCTGGCCGAGGCGGTCGCCGCGGAGGTGGAGCGCCTCGCGGCGCGCACCCTGAACTCGGAGCGCGCCGGCTCCGCCCTCGGCGGGAAGCAGTCCGGTATCGTGCTTGTCGACGATCTGGAGACCGCCGTCGCCGCGACCAACGCCTACGCCCCGGAGCACCTCGAGATCCACACGCGCAGCCCGCGGGAGGTCGCGGGGCGCATCGCCAACGCCGGCGCGATCTTCGTCGGCGCCTACTCGCCGGTGCCGCTGGGCGACTACGCGGCGGGCTCGAACCACGTGCTGCCCACGTCGGGCACGGCGCGCTTCACCGCGGGGCTGACCACCCACACCTTCCTCAAGCCGGTGAACCTCATCGAGTACGACCGCACCGCCCTCGAGGAGGTCGGCCCGCACATCATCGCGCTCGCCGACGCGGAGCAGCTGCCCGCCCACGGCGAGGCGATCAAGGCCCGCGGCATCGACGCCGCACAGGACGGGGAGGAGAAGTAGATGCACTTTTTCGCAGACAACACGCTGGCCGCCGGCACGACGCTGGGCGAGCTGCCGCTGCGCGAGGAACTGCGCGGCAAGTCCGCCTACGGCGCGCCGCAGCTCGAGGTCCCGGTGGCGCTGAACACCAACGAGAACCCGTACCCGCCCTCGCAGGAGCTCGTCGACGACCTCGTCGCTGAGGTGGCTCGGCTCGGCTCGACGCTGAACCGCTACCCGGAGCGCGACGCCGTCGAGCTGCGCGACGACCTCGCCGCCTACGTCTCGGCCCAGACCGGGGTGACGGTCACCCGCGACAACGTGTGGGCGGCCAACGGTTCGAACGAGGTGCTGCAGCAGCTGCTCCAGGCGTTCGGCGGCCCGGGCCGCAGCGCGATGGGCTTCACCCCGAGCTACTCGATGCACCCGATCCTCTCGGCTGGAACGCAGACGGAGTTCATCTCCGTGCCCCGCGGGCGGGACTTCCGCATCGACGTGGACGCGGCGCTCGCCGCGATGTCCGAGAAGCGCCCCGACATCGTCTTCGTCACCACCCCGAACAACCCGACCGGCGACGTCACCGCGCTCGCCGACATCGAGCGTATCGTCCGCGCCGCGCCGGGGATCGTCATCGTCGACGAGGCCTACGCGGAGTTCTCCGACTCGCCCTCGGCGCTCACTCTGCTGCAGCACTACCCCGCCAAGCTGGTGGTCTCGCGCACGATGTCCAAGGCCTTCGACTTCGCGGGAGGGCGCCTCGGCTACTTCGTGGCCGCCCCCGCGTTCATCGAGGCCGTGATGCTGGTGCGCCTGCCCTACCACCTGTCGGTGCTCGCCCAGGCGGCGGCGCGGGTGGCGCTGCGTCACTCGGGGGAGACGCTGGCGACCGTCGACAAGCTTGCCCGCGAGCGCGAGCGCGTCCAGGCGGGGCTGACCGACCTTGGCTACGATGTGGTGCCGAGCGAGTCGAACTTCCTCTTCTTTGGGCATTTCGACGACTCGCACGAGGCGTGGCAGGCTTTCCTCGACCGCGGGGTGCTCGTGCGCGACGTGGGGGTGGAGGGTTACCTGCGGGTGACCATCGGCCTGGACAAGGAAAACGACATCTTTTTGGCTGCAGCGAAGGACGTGAAACATGGCTGAACGCATCGGCACGGCGACCCGGACAACCTCCGAGTCCGACATCACCGTGGAAATCAACCTCGACGGCTCGGGCCGCGTTGACGTCGACACGGGGCTGCCGTTCTTCGACCACATGCTCACCGCCTTCGGCACCCACGGCGCCTTCGACCTCACCGTCCGCGCCAAAGGTGACACGCACATCGACGCCCACCACACCGTCGAGGACACCGCCATCACGCTCGGCTGGGCGCTTCTCGACGCCCTGGGGGACAAAAAGGGCATCCGCCGCTTCGGCTCCTGCCTCCTGCCCATGGACGAGACCCTGGTCGAGGGCGTGGTGGACATTTCGGGCCGGCCGTACTTCGTGATGAACGGCGAGCCCGAGCACATGCAGTGGCAGATCATCGGCGGGCACTACGCCACGGTGATCAACCGGCACTTCTTCGAGACGCTGGCCGCGAACTCGCGGATCACCCTGCACGTCAACGTGCGCTACGGCCGCGACCCGCACCACGTCACCGAGGCCGAGTACAAGGCCGTGGCCCGCGCCCTGCGCGCCGCCGTGGAGAAGGACCCGGAGCTGCGCGGCGTGCCCTCGACCAAGGGCGCGCTGTAGGTCCGGCTGGGGCGCCGCCAGCCGCCGCGACGACTTTTCGGAACATTTAGTGAGAACAATTTTTGGGGAGGTGCGTTGATGTCGCGCGGACGCTCTGCGGGAGTGCTGACACCCGCCGAGGTCGAATCCGTCACCAGCCCGTGGCAGGCCCGCGGGCTGAAACCGGCTCTGGTGGCCGTCGCAGCGGCTTTCGGGGCCTGGGCGCTGCTGCTTCCGGTGGTGCCCACGGCCGTGCTGGACGCGGGCGGCTCCGAGACGCTGGCCGGCGCCAGCACGGGTCTGTTCATGCTCTCGACCGTGCTCACCCAGCTCTTCATGCCGCAGCTGCTGCGCCGCTTCGGCTACCGCACGGTCATCGCGGTGTCCTCGCTGCTGCTGGGGCTGCCGGCCCTCGGCTTCATCATCGGCATGGACGCGCCGGTGGTCATCGCCGTCAGTCTGGTGCGCGGCAGCGGCTTCGGCGCGCTGAGCGTGGCTGAGGCGGCCATTATCGCCGAGCTCGTTCCGACGCGGCTGCTGGGGCGGACCACCGGGATCTTCGGCGCCTGCGTCGGCGCCGCGCAGATGACCTCCCTGCCGCTGGGCCTGTGGCTCTCGGGGCAGATCGGGTACTCGCTGGTCTACGTCCTGGCCACCGCGATCGGGCTGATCGGGCTGGTGGTGTGCCTGCTCATCCCGACGATCCCGCCGCACGTGCCCGACGAGGGCGAGCTCAGCGCCGTCCACGTGCCCACCTGGCGCCTCGTGGCGGTGCCCATGATCGCGCTGACGTTCGTCACCACCGCCTACGGCGCCGTGACGAACTTCCTGCCGGTCAGCGTGCGCATCCTCGACCCGGCGGCCGGCGCCGCGTTCGCGGGCGTGCTGCTGTCGGTGATGAACTTCGCGGCGATGGTGGCCCGCTACTTCGCCGGGATGGTCTTCGACCGCCGCGGCCTGCCCGGCACGGTCATGATCCCCTTCCAGGTTGCGGCCGCGGCCGGCATCCTGCTCATTTCCGGGGTGCTGCTCGCCGACGTCTCCGTCTGGTGGCTCGTGCCCGCGGCAATCCTCTACGGCGCCGGGTTCGGCGCGGTGCAGAACGAGTCGCTGACCCAGCTCTTCTACCGCCTGCCCCGCTCCAAGGTCTCGGAGGCCTCGGCGATGTGGAACATCGCCTTCGATTCGGGTACCGGCATCGGCTCGCTCGTCTACGGCATGCTGCTGGGGTACATGACGGTCGGCCCGATGTACGCGGTCGCCGGGGCGGTCATCCTCATCGGCGTGCTCGTGACCATGACCGACCGCACGCTCGGGCGCCACCGCGTCGTGGAGGTCAACAACCTCGCTGTGCGCCTGCGCTCGGTGCAAGCCCCCCCGCTTCTACAAGAGCGGCGGGCGCTAAACTACGCAACCATGACCCGCGCCAGCACCCACGCTCCCCGGCCCCACGTCGCCCTGCTCGATTACGGGGCGGGCAACCTCCGCTCTGCCCAGCGCGCCCTCGAGCACGTCGGCGCGGAGGTGGAGGTCACGCGCGACGCAGCCCTCGCCACGGAGGCGGACGGACTCGTCGTGCCCGGCGTGGGGGCCTTCGACGCCTGCATGCGCGGGCTGCGCGCCGTCAACGGGCCCCGGATCGTCGGCCAGCGCCTCGCCGGGGGGCGGCCGGTGCTGGGCATCTGCGTGGGGCTGCAGGTAATGTTCGAGAGCGGCGTCGAGCACGGCGTGGACACCCAGGGAATGGGGGAGTGGCCGGGGGTCGTCGAGAAGCTGCGTGCCCCCGTGCTTCCCCACATGGGGTGGAACACCGTGGACATCGCGGAGCGCTCGCGGATGTTCGCCGGGTGCGACGACACGACGCGGTTCTACTTCGTCCACTCCTACGGCGTGCAGCGCTGGGAGATGGAGGCCGACGAGTTCATCGCCGCCCCGAAGGTGTCGTGGGCGGAGCATGGCGAGAGCCGCTTCGTCGCGGCGGTGGAGAACGGCCCGCTGTGGGCGACGCAGTTCCACCCGGAGAAATCGGGGGACGCGGGCCTGCAGCTGCTGAGAAACTGGGTCGACACCCTCCGATAGGATGGCGGTCATGGACTTCACACTTCTTCCCGCGGTCGACGTCGTAGACGGCCAGGCGGTGCGCCTCGACCAGGGCGAGGCGGGGACGGAAAAGAGCTACGGCTCGCCCCTCGAGGCGGCCCTGAACTGGCAGGAGCAGGGGGCCGAGTGGCTCCACTTCGTCGACCTCGACGCCGCCTTCGGGCGCGGTTCGAACCACGAGCTCATGGCGGAGATCACCGGCCGGCTCGACATCAACGTGGAGCTGACCGGCGGGATCCGCGACGACGCCTCGCTCGAGCGGGCGCTGGCGACGGGCGCACGGCGCGTCAACATCGGCACCGCGGCGCTACGCAACCCCGAGTGGACGGCCGAGGCGATCGCGCGCCACGGCGACAAGATCGCCATCGACATCGCCGTGCGCGAGGAAAACGGCCAGTGGCGCACCAAAGGCGAGGGGTGGACGGCCGACGGCGGCGACCTCTGGGAGGTCCTCGAGTTCTTCGACAGCGCAGGGTGCCGCCGCTTCGTGGTCACCGACGTCAGCCGGGACGGCACGCTCACCGGCCCCAACGTCGAGCTGCTTCGCGACGTCTCCGCGGCGACCGACGCCATGGTCACCGCCTCCGGGGGCATCGCCACGCTGGAGGACGTCGTCGCCCTGTCGGGCTACGTGGAGGAGGGCATCGACTCGGCGATCATCGGCAAGGCGCTCTACGAGTCCCGCTTCACGCTGCGCGAGGCGCTCGACGCCGTGGGAAACGCATAAAACAGTCCTATAGATCGCGCTGAAAGGGTAGGGTGACGCTATGGATTCCAATGCCCGCTACCTCGAGATCGCGGAGGAGATCGTCGCGGAGGCGCGCGAGCTGTTCGTCTCCCACCTCGGGGCCGCACCGGCCCTGTTCAAGGGTGGCGGGGACTTCGCCACCGAGGCCGACGTGGCGATCGAGACCCTGCTGCGCCGCAAGCTCACCGCGGCGACGGGCATCCCCGTCTACGGGGAGGAGCAGGGCGGAAACCTGAACAACGAGGCGTGCTGGGTGGTCGACCCGATCGACGGCACCTCCAACTACTCCTCGGGCAACCCGAATTGCTCCATCCTCGTCTCGCTGCTGCACCGCGGCCAGCCGGTGGTCGCCATCACCGAGATCCCCCTGCTGAACATGCACCTGACCGCCATCGAGGGCGAGCCCGTGCACCTCAACGGCCGGGCGCTGCCGCGCCTGCGCCCGGACAGCCACGCCGCCGCGCAGGTCGGCGTCGGGTCCGTGCGTTCCCCCAACTCGCAGCGCTACCCGGCGGACCTGCGCCTGGACGTGATGGCCACCCTGTCCGAGACGAACCTGCGCCCGCGCATCTCCGGATCCGTGGGGGTGGACTTCGCCTTCGTCGCCCAGGGCATTTACCAGGCGGCGGTGAGCTTCTCGCCGCACCT
Organism: Corynebacterium senegalense; assembly: GCF_900411315.1. Taxonomy (GTDB): domain Bacteria; phylum Actinomycetota; class Actinomycetes; order Mycobacteriales; family Mycobacteriaceae; genus Corynebacterium; species Corynebacterium senegalense. The sequence goes on from NZ_LS990887.1 coordinate 2,192,854, forward strand.
GTGGGACAACAGCGCCGGAATCCTGCTGGCGCGCAGCGCCGGGGCGGTCGTGACGGGCCCGGACGGCGAGCCGTGGACGATGCGCTCCATCGGCGCGATTGCGGGGACGGCGCGGGCCCACCGGGTGGCCCTGAGTACGATGAAGTCCGTCGCCTCCTCGTGATGCTGTGACTCTGGGCCACTGTGTCCCTTGTGTCACGAGGGGAATGTCATGCCCGCGGGCCGCGCCCGCGCGGCCCGGTAGCTAGGTGGAAGGATTCGGTGCCCGCCGTGGGAGTCTCCGTTCGTGTAATTCCGTGTCTCGACGTCGATGACGGCCGCGTGGTCAAGGGCGTCAACTTCGAGAACCTCCGCGACGCGGGCGACCCCGTGGAGCTGGCGAAGCGCTACGGCGAGGAGGGCGCCGACGAGCTGACCTTCCTCGACGTCACCGCCTCCCGGCAGGGCCGCGGCACGATGCTCGAGGTGGTGCGCCGCACCGCCGACCAGGTCTTCATCCCCCTCACCGTCGGCGGCGGGGTGCGCACCGCCGAAGACGTGCGCGAGCTGCTGCTCGCCGGGGCGGACAAGGTCAGCGTGAACACCGCCGCGATCGCGGAACCGACGTTGCTGCGCACGCTGTCGGAGGAGTTCGGCGCTCAGTGCATCGTCCTGTCCGTCGACGCCCGCCGCGTGCCCGAGGGCGGCCAGCCGCAGCCCTCTGGCTTCGAGGTCACCACCCACGGCGGCACCCGCTCCGCCGGCATCGACGCCGTGGAGTGGGCCCGCACCGGCCAGGACCTGGGCGTCGGCGAGATCCTCCTTAACTCGATGGACGGTGACGGCACGAAGTCGGGCTTCGACCTCGAGCTGATCCGCGCGGTGCGCGCCGCAGTGACCATCCCCGTCATCGCCTCGGGCGGCGCCGGGGCCGCTGAGCACTTCCCGCCGGCCGTGGAGGCGGGGGCGGACGCCGTGCTGGCGGCCTCGATCTTCCACTTCGGGGAGGTCTCCATCGGCGAGGTCAAGCAGGCCCTGCGCGAGGCGGGGGAGGTCGTGCGGTGACGGCAACGCACAACGGTTCGCAGAACCCGGCCGACTACGAGCTCGACCCGGCCATCGCCGCCCGCCTGAAGCGCAACGACGCCGGCCTCGTGCCCGCGATCGTGCAGGAGGAGGGCACCGGCGACGTGCTCATGATGGCGTGGATGGACGACCACGCGCTCGCCCACACCCTGGCCACCCGCCGGGGCACCTACTACTCGCGGTCCCGCGGCGAGTACTGGATCAAGGGCCTGACCAGCGGGCACACCCAGGAGGTCACCGACGTCCGCCTGGACTGCGACGGCGACACCCTCCTCCTGCGCGTCCGGCAGGTCGGCGGTGCGTGCCACACCGGGGACCACTCCTGCTTCGACGCCGACGAACTCCTTGCAAGGGGAAACGATGACTGAGAAGACCACCTCGCCCGCACCGTCCAAGGGCTTCACCCGCCCCGGCGCCGCGCTCCTCGCGGCCGGGGGCGTGCTCGTGGCGGGTTTCACCCGCCTGAGCTGGATGACGGCCACCTACTTCGACGACCGCGCGGGGGGAGGTGACGTCGAGGTCACCGGCGCCGACTGGTCCACCGAGGCCTCCGCCGTCTCGCTGCTCTTCATCGTCGCCGCGATCGCGGTGCTCGCTTTACGACGCCTCGGCCGCCGCATCGTCGGGGCCGTCGCCGCCGTGGCCGCCCTCGGCGCCCTCGTCGCCCCCGTCACGCTCCTGGCGCGCGGGGCGGACGTCGACCGGGTCCACGCGATCCTGACCGCGGGCTACGAGGAGATGCAGTCGCGCTCCGACGCCATCCCGGGCTGGGCGCAGATCACGGAGGTCACCCTGCACCCGGTGAACCCGGCGCTCGTGGCCCTGGGGTGCGTGCTCGCCGCGCTGGGTGGCGCGCTTGTCGCGCTGCGCCCCGGCGAGGACTCCGCGAAGCTGAACAAGTACGAGACGGAGGCGGTACGCCGCGAGAAGATCGAGGAGGACCTCACCTCCAGCCCCGACTCGGGCCGGGTGATGTGGGACGCGCTCGACGCCGACCTCGACCCCACCGACCCCGCCGACCCCGCCGACCCCGCCGACTCCACCGACCCCGCCGACTCCACCGACCCTGGCACACGCCGCTGAGCGCGCTCAGCACATCGTTTACCCCCGTGCGATTTCGCCGCCGCCTGGCCTGGGGATACGCTTAAGCCAGGTATGTACTCGTTGCCTCCGACGGGAGGGGTGGTGGAGATGCAGGCTGCCGGCGCGCTCGACAGCGTGGTTGCCGCGGTGCTTCGTGACGTCGCGAAGCGCGAAGCCAAGGTGCCCTTTCAGGAGATCAAGGCGCGCTCGCGGGACATGGAACCCACCCGCGACGCGCGCGGCGCGCTGCTTCGCTCGGGCTGCGGCGTCATCGTGGAGATCAAACGCAATTCCCCCGTCTACGGGCCCACCACGTCCTTCACGGCGTCGGGGCAGACGGTGGAGGATGTGGCCGGCGCCATTGAGGACGGCGGCGCCCATCTCATCGCCTGCCAGACCGAGCAGCTTCGTTTCGACGGCTCCCTGGCCGACATGTCCGCCGCCCGCGCCGCGGTGCGCCTGCCGATGGTGTGCCGCGATGTGGTGGTCGACCCGTACCAGATCCACGAGGCCCGCTGCTACGGCGCCGACATGATCCCGCTGCAGGTGGGGATCCTGGACCAGCACCGGCTGGAGGCGCTGCTGGACCGCGCTGAGAGCCTGGGCATGGAGGTCATGGCGGAGGTGCGCACCCCCGAGGACGCCGACCGGGCGCTGCGGGCCGGGGCGAGCATCGTTGCGGTGAACTCCTGGTCCTTCGACACGAACTCGCTCAACCGCCACGCCTTCGCCGACATCGCGCCCGGCCTGCCCACCGAGGTGCTGAAAATCAGCCTCGGCGGGGTGCGCAACGCCCGCGACCTCATCGACGCCGCCGCCTCCGGCGCCGACGCGGTCCTCGCCGCGGAGGCCGTGATGAGCCAGGACGACGTCCTCGCCGCCACCCGCCGCCTCGCGGCCGCCGGGCAGCACCCGGCCTGCCCCTCGCGCACCTGAGGCACCCGTAACGTGCCGGTGCGCGGGGAGGGGGCGTCGTAAGGCACACTGTTGGGCGTGGAAACCTTGATCCTGGCAAACATCCCCTCGCCGCCCCAGGGCGTGTGGCACCTCGGCCCGGTGCCGGTCCGCGCCTACGCACTGTGCATCATCACGGGCGTCGCCGTCGCCCTCTGGCTGACACTGCGCCGCTACGCCGCCCGCGGCGGAGACCCCGAGGTGGTGTGGGACGCGGCGATCGTGGCCATCCCGGCCGGGATCGTCGGCGGCAGGCTGTACCACGTCATCACGGACTACGACAAGTACTTCGGGCCCGGCCGCGACCCGTGGAAGGCGTTCAACATCAGCGGGGGCGGGCTGGGCATCTGGGGCGCGGTGGCGCTGGGGACCCTCGCCGTGTGGGTGCTCTTCCGCCGCAAGGGCCTGCCGCTGGCGCCGTTCGCCGATGCGGCGGCCCCGGGCATCATCCTCGCGCAGGGGATCGGCCGGCTGGGCAACTGGTTCAACCAGGAGCTCTACGGCCGGCCCACCGACGTGCCGTGGGCCTTGGACATCTACTACCGCGTCGACGAGGCGGGCAGGTACGCGCCGCTGACGGGCCACTCCACCGGCGAGGTGGTCGCCAGTGTGCACCCGACATTCCTCTACGAGCTGCTGTGGAACGTCCTCGTCTTCGCCCTGCTCATCTGGGCCGACCGGCGCTTCCGCCTGGACCGCGGGCGGGTCTTCGCGCTCTACGTCGCCGGCTACTCCTTCGGGCGCTTCCTCGTGGAGCTGATGCGCGCGGACGAGGCGACCATGATCCTCGGCCTGCGCGTGAACACGTGGGTCAGCGGGATCCTCTTCGTCACCGCGCTGGTCGTGTTCCTCCGGCTCAGCCGACGCCCGCAGCCGCCGGCGCGGACGGGTAGCGTGGAGCCCGGAACCGAACCTGCGCCGGGCACGGCGCACGCAAGCTAACTAGGGTGGAAGAACGTGGATAGAAGAACAAAGATCGTTTGTACCCTCGGGCCCGCGGTGGCCAACAAAGATGCCATCCTCGGGCTCGTTCGCGACGGCATGGACGTCGCCCGCCTGAACTTCTCGCACGGCGACCACGCCGACCACGAGCAGAACTACCGATGGGTGCGCGAGGCGACCGACACGACCGGGCACGCCGTCGGCATCCTCGCCGACCTGCAGGGCCCGAAGATCCGCCTCGGCCGCTTCGAGGAGGGCTCGACCTACTGGGAGACGGGCGAGGAGGTGCGTATCACGGTCGACGACGTCCCCGGCACGCACGACCGCGTCTCCACCACCTACAAGCAGCTCGCGCAGGACGCCAAGCCCGGCGATCGCCTGCTTGTCGACGACGGAAAGGTCGCCCTGGTCGTCACCGAGGTTGACGGCAACGATGTGGTGGCCAAGGTGACCGAGGGCGGCCCGGTGTCCAACAACAAGGGCGTCTCGCTGCCCGGCATGGACATCTCCGTGCCCGCGCTGTCGGAGAAGGACAAGGACGACCTGCGCTTCGCCCTCAACCTGGGCGTCGACCTCATCGCACTGTCCTTCGTCCGCTCGCCCTCGGACATCGACCTGGTCCACGAGATCATGGACGAGGTGGGCCGCCGCGTGCCGGTGATCGCCAAGCTGGAGAAGCCGGAGGCGGTGGAGGCGCTCGAATCGATCATCCTCGCCTTCGACGCCGTCATGGTCGCCCGCGGCGACCTGGGCGTGGAGATCCCGCTGGAGCAGGTGCCGCTGGTGCAGAAGCGCGTCATCCAGATCGCGCGCGAGAACGCGAAGCCTGTCATCGTGGCCACGCAGATGCTCGACTCGATGATCGACAACTCCCGCCCGACCCGCGCCGAGGCCTCGGACGTGGCCAACGCGGTGCTCGACGGCGCCGACGCCGTCATGCTCTCCGGTGAGACCTCGGTGGGCGTCGACCCGCACAACGTCGTGCGCACCATGAGCCGCATCGTCCGCGTCGCGGAGACGATGGGCTTCGTTCCGCCGCTCAACCACATCCCGCGCACAAAGCGCGGCGTGATCTCCTACTCCGCCAACGACATCGCCACCCGCCTCAACGCCCGGGCGATCGTTACGTTCACCACCTCGGGCGACACCGCCCGCCGCGTGGCCCGGCTCCACCCGGACCTGCCGCTGCTCGTGTTCACCCCGGTGCAGCAGGTGCGCTCCCAGCTCGCCCTGAGCTGGGGAGCGGAGACCTTCCTCTGCCCGCAGGTCGACAGCACCGACGAGATGATCAAGGTCGTCGACGAGATCCTGCTGTCCATGGACGAGTACAACGAGGGTGACGCGATGGTCATGGTCGCCGGCACGCCCCCCGGGGTCAGCGGCACGACGAACACGATCCACGTCCACCAACTCGGCGAGGACACGCGCAACCCCTAAAACTCGCGCGATAGCGCACAGAAACGACATCGTTCCCGGCACCTGCAGGTGCCGGGAACGCGTTTTTAATCAGGGGGTGTTAGCCAGCGACGGGGTCGAGGACGACCTTGATGCAGTTGTCCTCCTTGTCTCGGAACTTCTTGTACGCCTCTGGTGCCTCAGACAGCGACACGCGGTGGGTGACCAGGTCGTCGACGCCGAGCGGGTCGGAGGGATCCTCAACCAGCGGCATGAGGTCGGAGATCCACTTCTTCACGTTGCACTGGCCCATGCGCATCTGAATCTGCTTGTCAAACAAGGTCATCAGCGGCATCGGGCTTGCAGTGCCGCCGTAAACGCCGCTGATGGAGATGGTGCCGCCGCGGCGGACCAGGTCGATCGCGTCGTGCAGGACGCTGAGGCGGTCGACGCCCGCGGTCTCCATGACCTTCTGTGCTGCGGCGTCGGGAAGGAACCCGGCCGCGGTCTGAATGGCGCCACCCACCGGGGAGCCGTGGGCCTCCATGCCGACGGCGTCGAGAACCGCATCGGGGCCGCGGCCGTCGGTGATGTCCTTGAGCTCGGCGATGGTGTCGGCACCGTCGGTGTAAACCTCGATGCCGTGGCGTGCAGCCATCTCGCGGCGCTCCGCGACGGGGTCAATGCCGAACACGCGCGCGCCCATGTGGCGCGCCATGCGGGCTGCCATCTGGCCGATCGGGCCAAGGCCGTACACGGCGATGGTGTCGCCCTCGCCCACGTCGGCGTACTTCACGCCCTGCCATGCAGTCGGCAGCACGTCGCTGAGGAACACGTAGCGGTGGTCCTCAAGCTCGTTGCCCACCTTGATGGCACCGAAGTCGGCGTGCGGCACGCGCAGGTACTGGGCCTGGCCGCCGGGAACGGAACCGTACAGCTCGGAGAAGCCGAGCAGGGAAGCGCCGGAGCCCTTCTCGGTGACCTGGGTGGTTTCGCACTGGGAGTACAGGCTGTGGTCGCACATCCAGCAGTGGCCGCAGGAGATGTTAAACGGCACGACGATGCGGTCGCCGACCTTCAGGCCGGACTACGAGCCGGCCTCAACGACGCGGCCCATCGGCTCGTGGCCCATAATGTCGCCCTCGTTCATGTACGGGGCGAGAACGGACATGAGGTGGAGGTCAGAGCCGCAGACACCGCTAGAGGTGACCTCGATAATCGCGTCGGTGGGTTCCTGAATCGTGGGGTCGTCGACGGTTTCTACCGAAACCTTGTCGGTCCCTTGCCACGTCAATGCCTTCATTGCTAGTCCTTTCGTCGGGTGTGGAGCGCCCATCGGGCGCGTCCAACGGGTACGAATGCTTCGCTACGCCCGATGTGTATGACGTGTCAGTAATCATTTTCAATAAGGCCGTTTGGCTGCGGGCGAACGCGTGTTCGCTCTGCTCAAGAGCGCAATAAGAACTTCAAAACTTTTCTAGAACTGTGGTTCGGGACCCAGCTCGCCGCGCCACCAGCGCCGCCACTCGTCCTCGCCGGGGTGGCGGGGCAGCACGATCGTCGCGGTCGGAGAAACCACCCTTCGCACCGGGCTGATTCCGTGCAGCGCGTTGAGGAACCACATCGGGTTGGCCGGGTCTAGGACGCCGCCCGTGATGTCGTGACCCAGCGCCTTGGCGCGCTCGGCCACCAGAGCCTCGGTCGTGCTGGGCAGGCGCGTGGCGTCGGCAAGCACGAGGGTGTCTCCGACCCAGCCGACGAGCGTGCCCGTGGTGGTTTCGGCGAAGTCGCCGAGGACGATGTCGTCCGTCCCCGCGATGGCGTGCGCGCGCCGATGCTCGGCAAGGCGCACCAGGTCCGGGCCCTTGATCAGCGGTGCCGTCCTCGGGTCCGGCGCGGCTGCCAGCGTCAGGTCGGTCGTCTGCCGCGCCGGCGGCGCCGGCCGGATGTCGAAGCGGAACCTTCCATCAAACACCGAGATGCGGGGAAACAGGTCGGAGGAGGCGTCGAGAAGCTCAAGCGCGCTGTCCCACATCCCGGCCGGAAGCGGGCCGGCGCCGGCGGCGAAGCGCTCGCGGTGCAGCTCGAGCCCGCGGGCGCGGCCGTGATCGTGGCGCCACGAGTCGGCGCAGTCGAACCCCCGCGGTTCGTCGCGCGTGGGCAGCCAGCGCCCCTCCCAGACGTAGGAGGTCACGTCAGCCCCGCGATCACCGCGGCCGCCTTGAGCTGAAGCTCGGCGTACTCGGCGTCGGCGTCGGAGTTCCACACGATCGCGCCGCCAGCGCCGACGGTGAGCGTGTCCGCCTGCTTGACCGCGGTGCGGATCACCACGCTGAGCTCCGCGTTTCCGTCGAAACCGAGGTATCCGATCGCGCCCGAGTACACCCCGCGCGGGCCGGGCTCGAGGGCGCCGATAAGCGTGCACGTGCGCTCCTTCGGCGCCCCCGTCATGGAGCCGGGCGGGAAGGTCGCGCGCACCAGGTCGATTAGGCCGCGGTCGGGGCGCAGCCGCCCGGTGATGGTGGAGACGAGCTGGTGCACGGTCGCGTACGTTTCCACGGCCATGAGCTGCGGGACAGCCACGGTGCCGGGGAGGCAGACCCGTGCGAGGTCGTTGCGCAACAGGTCGACGATCATCAGGTTTTCCGCCCGCGTTTTGGCGTCTTCCTGCAGCTCCTCCGCGCGGCGCTCGCGCGGCAGCGTGCCCTTGATGGGCTTGGTCTCCACCTCGCGCCCGCGCACGCGCAGGAAGCGCTCGGGGGAGCTGGAGAGCACCTCGATGCCGCCGAGGCGCAGGTAGGCGGCGTAGGGCGCGGGGTTGGAGCGCCGCAGCCGCGCGTAGAGGTCGATGCCCTCGCCGCGCGCCGCCGCCTCGTAGGTGTCGGTGAGGCAGACCTCGTAGGAGTCGCCGCGCGCCAGGGCCTCCCTGATCGCCGCGAGTCGCTCGAGGTAGGCTCCGCGCCCGAGGCGCCAGGAGCCCTCGCCAATCGACGCCCCACCAGCCTCACACCGGTCCTCGCGCAGCGCCGAGCGCAGGTCCTCGGCGAGCTGGCGCGTGCCGTCGTCCCGGGCTTCATCGTCCGGTGCGCGGCGGTGCAGCACCATGAGGTGCGCGCGGCGGGCGGCGTGGTCGTAGACGAGGAAGGACTGCGGGCGCACGAAGCAGGCGTCGGGGTGGAGGCTGGTGTGCCGCGGAGAAAAGTCGGGCAGGGTCAGCGCGGCGCACTCGTAGCCGAGGTAGCCGACCCACCCGCCGGCAAAGGGCAGCTCGGGCACGCCGGAGGTGTCGACGGTCTCGCCTAGCTCCGCCTCGAGGGCCGCGAGCACGTCCGGGCCGTCGCCGCCCCTGCGGTAGACGATCCGGCGCGACAGCGGCCCGGCGTCCGTGCCCATGATGGTGAACCCCTCGCCGGTGGCGGAGTCCAGCCAGAACGCCTCGGCGCCCTGGGCGGACAGGGCCCGGAAGGTGGCCTCGGTGTCGAGGTCGATGTCCACCGCCTCGTGCGTCACCGCCCACTGCGCCCGCCCAGCCTGTCCAACCTGCCCCGGGCGCCCCGTGCCGCGCAGCGCGAGGAAATTGCGCATGATCCGCTCGCCGTGCTCGCTGAGCACGGACTCCGGGTGGAACTGCACTCCCCAGTGCGGCCGGCCGGGCACCTCGAGCGCCTGCACCACCCCGTCCTCGCTGCGCGCGTGCACGCGGATCCCGGACTCCGCGGCGACCGGTTCGACGCGCAGGGAGTGGTAGCGCACGGCCGCAAAGCCCTGCGGCACCCCGTCGAAGATGCCCTCGCCCGAGTGCCTGATGCGGCTGACGTGGCCGTGGTGCGGGGCGGTCCGCGCGACCGGCGCGCCCGCGAGGTGCCCGAGGCCCTGGTGGCCGAGGCACACGCCGAGCACCGGGATGTTCGCGGCGGCCTCGATGACCTGCCGCGATGCCCCGAAGTCGCCGGAGTCCTCCGGGGCCCCGGGGCCCGGGGAGATCACCACGTGGGTGTAGCGCCCGGCCGCGACCTTCGCGGCGACGCCGAGCTTCTCGACGTCATCCGCGCGCACCACCTCGGGCTCGCGCCCCGCCGCCCGGGCAATGAGGTGGGCCAGGTTGAACGTGTAGGAGTCGCGGTTGTCCACGAGCAGAACCGCGGGTGGGGTGGCGGCCACGGTCAGTATTCCGCCCTGTCTGGGTTGGCCGCCCACGTGTCGAAGGGCGCGTTGTCGCCGGGCCGAGGGTCGTGGACGAAAGGCACCGGGTCGCGGCGCGTGCCGGCGAGGATCTCCTCGATCCAGGAGTCATCGAAACCCGCCGCCGCGGCCTGGGCGGACGCGGCGGCGTAGACCACCGACTCGACGCCCGCCCAGTGGATGGCGGCGAAGCACATCGGGCAGGGGCGGGCCGAGGAGTACAGCACGGCCCCGGTCAGGTCGTGCGTGCCCGCGGCGGCGCAGGCGGCGCGGATGGCCTGGATCTCGGCGTGCGCGGTGGGGTCGCGCCGGGCCACCACCTCGTTGCTGCCCTCGTGGAGGCCGCCGTCGGCGGCGACGACGACGCAGCCGAAGGGCCCTCCGCCGGTGGCGGCGGAGCGCTCGGCGATCTCGATGGCGCGGGCGAGGTGGTCGGGCACTTACTGGCCCTCGATCGGGGTCGGCTCGATCTTCCACACCTCTGTGGCGTAGTCGCGGATCGTGCGGTCGGAGGAGAAACGGCCGGACTCGCAGATGTTGATCCAGCACATGCGCGCCCAGTGCAGCGGGTCCGCGTAGTACTCCCGGGCCATGCGGTCGCGGGTGTCGCGGTAGTCGGCGAAGTCACCGAGCACGTAGTACACGTCCGGGGTCTCCCAGCCGTTGCCGTCCAGCAGGGAGCCGCGGATGTCGTGGAAGGCGCCGGTTCCGGCGTCGTCAAGCGTGCCGTCGGTGAGAGCGTCAAGCGCGCGCTTGAGGCCCGGGACCTGCTCGTAGTGGGCCTGCGGGTTGTAGCGCTGGCGCAGGGTGTCGAGCTCCTCCTCGCGGGCGCCGAAGATGTAGGCGTTGTCCTCGCCGACGGCGTCGACGATCTCCACGTTCGCGCCGTCCATCGTGCCCAGGGTGAGCGCGCCGTTCATCATGAACTTCATGTTCGAGGTGCCCGAGGCCTCCTTGCCGGCGGTGGAGATCTGCTCGGAGACGTCTGTGGCGGGGATGATCTGCTCGGCGGGGGAGACGTTGTAGTTCTCCACGAAGACCACGTGCAGGATCGGGGAGACCTCGGGGTCGTTGTTGACCAGTTCGCCGATGGCGTTGATCAGCTTGATGATGCGCTTGGCGCGCGTGTAACCGGGGGCCGCCTTGGCGCCGAAGATGAAGGTGCGCTTCGGCACGTCCGTCTCCCCGTCCTCCTTGATGCGGAAGTAGAGGTCGAGGATGTAGAGCGCGTTCATCAGCTGGCGTTTGTACTCGTGCAGGCGCTTGATCTGCGTGTCGAAGATGGAGGCGACGTCCACCGTCTCGCCCTGGTGCGCGGCCAGCCAGGCGGCGAAATCGGACTTGTTGGAGGCCTTGATGTCGCGCAGCTCGCGCATCACCTCGTCGTCCTCGGCGAAGTGGCGCAGATCGGCGAGTTTGTCCAGGTCGGTGACCCACTCGTCGGAGCCGGAGAGGCGGTCGAGCAGCGCGGAGAGCTTCGGGTTGCACATGCGCAGCCAACGCCGGGGTGTGACCCCGTTCGTCTTGTTGTTGAACTTCTCCGGGAACAGGTCGTGCCAGTAGCCCAGGGTGTCGCGCTTGATGATCTCCGTGTGCAGCGCCGCGACGCCGTTGATGGAGTAGGAGGCGTAGGCGGCGATCCACGCCATGTGCACCTTGCCGTCGTGGACGGGCGAGTAGTGGTGGGCCGCGTCGGGGTCGATGCCGCGTGCCTGCATGTCGATGCGGTAGCGCCGGTCGATCTCCACGATGATCTCCCAGATCCGCCAGAACAGCTGCTTGAAGATGGCCACGTCCCAGGTTTCGAGGGCCTCCTGCAGCACCGTGTGGTTGGTGTAGGCGAAGGTGTTGGTGGTGACCTCCCAGGCCTCCTCCCAGCCGAGGCCGTGCTCGTCCATGAGCAGGCGCATCAGCTCCGGGATGCCGATGACGGGGTGGGTGTCGTTGAGCTGCACTGAGTTGTAGGTGTGGAACCCGCGCAGGTCGGTGCCGTGGTGCTCGATGTAGTTGTCCAGCATCTCCTGCAGGGAGGCGGAGACGAAGAAGTACTGCTGGCGCACGCGCAGCACCTTGCCGGCGAAGGAGGAGTCGTTCGGGTAGAGCACGCGGGTCAGGTCGTGGACAGCCTCGCGCTCGAGGATGGCGTCGGTGAAGCGCTGGTGGTTGAAGGCGTCGTAGTCGAACTCGTGCATCGGCTTCGCGTCCCACAGACGGAGGGTGCCGACGTTGCGGGTGCCGTAACCGGTGATCGGCATGTCGTAGGGCACGGCGCGCACGGTCATGTCGTCGAAGCGCACGATGCGCTGCTGGGAGCCGCGGCGCACGATGAAGGGGTAGAAGGACTCTTTCCAGGCGTCGGGGTGCTCCTTCTGGAAGCCGTCGACCAGCTCCTGGCGGAACAGCCCGTAGCGGTAGAGCAGCCCGTATCCGGTGACGGGGTAGTCCTGCGTGACGGCGGAGTCGAGGAAGCAGGCGGCGAGGCGGCCCAGGCCGCCGTTTCCGAGGGCGGCGTCGTGCTCGGCCTCGAGGACGTCGCTGAGCTCGCGCCCGCTTTCCGACGCCACCCGGGCGGCCTCCTCAACGAGGCCGAGGTTGGTCAGGTTGTTCAGCAGTGCGCGGCCCTGCAGGAACTCGGCCGAGAAGTAGGCCTGCTGGCGCGTCGCGGCGTAGGCGGCGCGGGTGGCGTCCCAGTCGTCGGCGATCTGTTCCATGACGGCGGCGGACATGCCCGTCCAGAACTTCTTCACCGTGGCGGTGCGGGGCGTCGCGCCGGAGAAGGCGCGGACGTGGCCCTCCACGGTGGAATCGAACTCTCGCGGGTGTGCTGGTGTGGTCATGCGTCTCCCTCGCTGGTTGGACGTGTTCGTTTCTGTCGGGCTGGCGGTGGTGCCGGGCGCGGCGCGCCGGGCTGCAACGCCCCCGAGCCTACCTATTCCCGGCGGCGCCGACGCGCTCGCCTCAGCGCGCCAGGTAGGTCATCACGGCGGTGAGCGCGGCCCGGTTGGCCGCATCGATTGTCGGCTCGTACTCGGGCAGGAAGGTGGACATGTGGTTGACGGGGACGTCCTCGTTGACCCGGTCCGAGCGCACGGCGGCGTCCCACTGCCCGCGCGGGGTGCAGCCGATGAGCCAGAAGAAGTAGGGCACGCCGAAGGCCAGGGGGATGCTGGGGAAGTCCTCGGAAACAGTCTTGCGCGGGGCGCGCACCGAGTCGGTGCCGAAGACGGCGTCGAAGTTGGGGCGGACCTTGTTGTAGACGACGGCGTCGTTGCTGAGCAGCTCGCCGTGGGCGAAGTACTCGATGGTGGGGGCGTCGGTGATGCCGGAGGCGAGGACCTCGGCGTGGACGACGCGCTCGATGGAGGCGTAGACCTTGGCCTTGGTCTTGTCGCTGTAGAAGCGGCAGTTGAGGGTCAGCTCGGCCTCGGCGGGGATGATGTTGTTCGTCGAGCCCGCGCGCATGCGCGCGACGGTCACCACGGCGAAGTCGTCGGGGTCCACCTCGCGGCCCACGATGCCCTGCATGCGGGTGATGATCATCGCGGCGGTGAACGTCGGGTCGACCGCGGCGTGCGGCATCGAGCCGTGGGCGCTGCGCCCGGGGATGGTCACCCGGATCGAGTCGCAGGCCGCGAACTGGGGGCCCGCCTTGCTCATCACCTGGCCGGCGCGGCCCGGCATGACGTGCATGCCGAAGCAGACGTCGGGGCGCGGGACGCGCTCGACCAGCCCGTCGTCGACCATGGCGCCGGCACCCGCCCCGATCTCCTCGCCCGGCTGGAACAGGGCGATGAAGGTGCCGGACCAGTGCTCGCGGGTGTGGTCCATGACGTCGCACAGGCCCAGCAGGGCCGTGGTGTGCACGTCGTGGCCGCAGGCGTGCATGGTGCCCACGGGCTTGCCGTCCGGCCCGGGGACGACCTTGTGCGAGGCGTAGGACACCGCGGTGTCCTCGGTGACGGGCAGGCCGTCGAAGTCCGCGCGGTAGAGCACGCTCGGGCCGTCACCGTTGCGGAAGACCGCCACGATGCCGTACTCGCCGACGGGCGCGACGACCTCGCAGTCGAAGCGGCCCAGCTCGGTGAGGATGCGCCGGTGGGTCTCCGTCTCCTGCATGGACAGCTCGGGGTTGGCGTGGAGGATCTCGTAGAGGCGGCGCTGCCAGACGGGGTCGATCTCGTAGGAGGATGAGATGCGCTCCAGCTTCCCGGCCAGGGTGGGCTCGTCGGTCTCGCTCATCGGGTGTCCAGGGCTCCTTGTGGGGTCGGTCCGGTGGGTGGGCGTCGGGTTCTAACCTAGCGCCCGGTTGTAGCGCAGGCAGTTGCGCACCGGGTGGCACTCGGTGGCGATGCGGATGTTTCCCGCGATGCGCCCCTGGTCACGCAGCGCGTAGAGGCTGGAGACCATGCGGTCGCGGATGTCCTGGGGGGACAGGGTGTTGACGTAGATCTTCGTCCCGCCCTCGAAGCCCGCCAGGGTGGACACGCGCCACTTCAGGTTCACGCGCATGGGCATGGGGATGTCGAGGTCGATCGGCTTGTAGTGCCACTCTTCGTTGCAGGGCACCCGCGGGCCCGTAGCCGCGTGCGCCGCGTGCAGCAGGTCGGAGAAGCTGCGCATTTCCTCGGGAGTGTGCTCCCACGGTTCGGGGGCGCTGGACTTGGAGTAGACCACGACGGTGGGATAGCGGTGGCCCACACCGGCGATGAGGATGGCGTGGTCGGTCTCCGCGATGACCAGGTTGTTGTAGAAGGCGTGGTTGACGGCGTGCTCGTTGTAGATGTTCGGGTTCTGCCGCAGCTTGGCGATCTCCTGGTCGTTGTGCACTCCGCGCTCGTCGATGGCGACGAGCTGCTTGTGCAGGTGGTCGAAGGAGGCGCCGGCGGGAGCGAGCCAGTTCTGGAACACGGCGACGTAGGGCGCATAGCGGTTGGTGTCGTAGAGGTCGCGCATCGCGTCGATGGTCAAAGCGATGAAGCCGTGGTGCTCCTCGGGGGTGAGCGTGCCGGAGGAGGCGAGCTGGGAGTCGTCAGTCGCGCCGTCGACGAAGTGGCGCCGCGCGATGATGACGTCGTGGCCCCCGCCGAAGTAGGCGGGCGCGAGCCGCAGCAGCTCCTCCTCCCCGGCGCCGGCCGCCCTGGCGCCGAGCCTGCGGCGGGCCACGGCGAGCAGGTGCTCGCGGCCCTCGGGGTCGGCGAGGTAGGTCTCCATCCACCAGCGCTGCTTCTCGGTCATCTCGTAGCCGTAGTTTTCGTGCCAGTAGTTGTAGGAGACGATCTCGAAGAGGTTGGGCACGCGGCGGAACTCGGCCTGCTCCCGGTCGAGCTCGCTGGGCAGAAGCCGGCGGAGGATCTTCCACTCCTCGCCGATGCGCACCATCCGCGCCTTCTCGGGCGGCGTGCTGAGCTGGTTGGCGGAGCAGAAGGCGCAGGAGTGGGTGAAGTCCTCGGGCTGCAGCGGGCGGGCATCCTTCACCGGGGCGCTGAGGGGCCGGTCCCCGCGGCCCGGCACGGTCCACACCTCGGTTCCCGAGAACGGGTTGATCTGCTTGATGGTTCCGTCGGCCATCGTCAGGAGGGGTTCGGTGTGTCCGTGGATGTAGGAAGTCATGTGTGCCAAGGGTATTAGTTAGCCTTGGTCCATGCCGATCATCCAGTTTGACGTCCTCGTCCCCGACGCCGCCGCCCCCGAGGTCGGGGCCGCCTTCCAGCGCGCGCTCGACATCCTCGTGCGCCGCGGGATGCTCACCTCGGGCACGGCCGAGCACGCGGAGCCGCCGCTTGTCGACGCCACCACCGACGCCCAGCTGCGCGAGGTCTACCGCGCCGACCGCGGGGCGGACCCGGACGCTGAGGGCGCGCGCGTGCACCGCTTCCGCATCGACGCCGGAGGGGCCGACAGCTACAACCGCCTGGCGATGGGCCTGTCGCGGGTGCTCACCCCGAAGGCGGAGCTGCCGCGGGACCCGGCGGCCCTGATGGTGCAGGAGCGCTTCGAGGTGCCCTCGATCTACCCCTGGACGGTGGAGATCCGCAGGTAGTTCACCGCGATCTCGGCGCCCGCGCGGATGAGCTGCTCGCGGGTGTCCGGGTTGTCCTCCAGCTCGACGCCGATGACACCTGCGGGAAGCTCGTGCTCGATGGCACCCGCGGCCACGGCGGCGGCGGTGCCCGCCTGCGCGGCGATGTCGAGCACGGTGGAGACGACCTTGCCCTCGGGGCTCTGGTCGTCGAAGCGGCCCTCCCCCGTGACCACCAGAGAGGCCGAGGAGACGAGCTCGGCGAGGCCGTGTGTCTCCGCGGCGAGGCGCGCGCCGGGCACGACCCGGACGTGCTCGTCCGTGCCGTGGAGGAGGCGGGAGAGCCAGGTAATACCGATGGCGACGCCGCCGGCCGCGCCGTAGCCGGGCAGGTCCGGGTCGACGCCGGCGAACTCGCAGAGGTGGGCGAGGCCGCGGTCGAGCGCCTCGACGTCCTCCTCGGTCGCGCCCTTCTGCGGGCCGAAGACCCGGGCGGCTCCGCGGTCTCCGGTGGCGGGGACGAGGGCGTCGGCAAGCAAGAGCCACTCGACGGAGCCTGCCGGGATGTTCACGGTGGCGGTGTCGATGTCGGCGAGCCGCTCGAGGGCGCGGCCGCCGGGCGGGAGGTTGTACCCGGCCGCGTCGACGGGCTGCGCGCCGAGGGCGACGAGGATGCCGGTGCCGCCGTCGACGGTGGCCGAGCCGCCCAGGCCGAGGACCACCCTCGTCGCCCCGCGGGTCTGCGCGTCGGCGATGAGCACGCCGGTGCCGTAGGTGTCGCCGGTGGCGGCTACGGGGTTGTCCTTGACCGCCGGAAGCCCGGAGGCGGCGGAGACGTCGATGAAGGCGGTGGCGGTGGAGGCGTCGAAGGTGTAGCTGGCCTCGGTGAGGCGCCCGGCGGCGTCGGTGGTGGGCAGGGTGATGCGCTCGCCGGCGAAGAGGGCGGAGGTGCCCTCGCCGCCGTCGGCCATGGGCACGAGGGTGACCTCGGCGTCCTTGATGATGCTGCGGATGCCCTCGCCGAGCCACTCCGCGGCCTTCTCGGCGCTGGCGGTGCCCTTGAAGGCGTCCGGGGCCACGATGACCTTCGTCGACGGGGCGGGAACTGTAGTGATGTGCGTCATAGTTGCTTCCGGGGTGGGGGAGAAAACGTGTGCTCCGGGCCATTTTAGACGGCGGCCCGGCCCGGCGGCTCACGCGGCGGGGCGGGAAAATGCGGGAATAACTATTGCGCGTTCGGTGGGTGGGCGTATTGTTAGGGACGTTGTAAACCTGCCGTTCGTTAGGTATTCGGTTTACGGGACGGCCCGCCCGGGCAGCTCCACCACATGTCGCCGCAACAGAAAGGTGCATCGCATGACCTCCATTGACCAGGAAGTAGCTGGCTACTACGACAAGCTCCTCAAGCGAAACGCGGGGGAGCCCGAATTTCACCAGGCTGTCGCGGAAGTCCTCGACTCCCTCAAGATCGTCCTCGAGAAGGACTCCCACTACGCCGACTACGGCCTCATCGAGCGCCTCTGCGAGCCGGAGCGCCAGATCATCTTCCGCGTCCCGTGGATCGACGACAACAACGAGGTCCGCGTCAACCGCGGCTTCCGCGTCCAGTTCAACTCCGCCCTCGGCCCCTACAAGGGCGGGCTGCGCTTCCACCCGTCGGTGAACCTCGGCATCATCAAGTTCCTCGGCTTCGAGCAGATCTTCAAGAACTCCCTGACCGGCCTGCCCATCGGCGGCGGCAAGGGCGGCTCCGACTTCGACCCGAAGGGCAAGTCCGACGCCGAGATCATGCGCTTCTGCCAGTCCTTCATGACGGAGCTGTGGCGCCACATCGGCGAGTACCGCGACGTCCCCGCCGGTGACATCGGCGTCGGCGGCCGCGAGATCGGCTACCTCTTCGGCCAGTACCGCCGCCTGGCCAACAACCACGAGTCCGGCGTGCTCACCGGCAAGGGCCTGACCTGGGGTGGCTCGCTGGTGCGCACCGAGGCCACCGGCTACGGCTGCGTCTACTTCACCGACGAGATGATGAAGGCCCGCGGCGAGTCCCTCGACGGCGCCAAGGTCATCGTCTCCGGCTCCGGCAACGTGGCCATCTACGCCATCGAGAAGGCCCAGGAGCTCGGAGCCACCGTCGTCGGCTTCTCCGATTCCTCCGGCTGGGTGGAGACCCCGAACGGCGTCGACGTCGAGCTGCTCAAGGACGTCAAGGAGGTCCGCCGCGAGCGCGTCTCCTCCTACGTGTCCGAGGCGCAGGGCGCGACCTTCCACGAGGACGGCTGCATCTGGAACCTGCAGGCGGACGTGGCCCTGCCGTGCGCGACGCAGAACGAGCTGACCGGCCAGGACGCCAAGAACCTGGTGGCCAACGGCGTGAAGTACGTCGCGGAGGGCGCGAACATGCCCTCGACCCCGGAGGCCGTCGAGGTCTACCGCGACAACAAGATCAGCTTCGGCCCGGGCAAGGCCGCCAACGCCGGCGGCGTGGCCACCTCGGCTCTGGAGATGCAGCAGAACGCCTCGCGCGACTCCTGGACCTTCGACTACACCGACCAGCGCCTGCACCAGATCATGTCGAACATCTTCAAGATGGCCGACACGACCGCGAAGGAGTACGGCCGCGAGGGCGACTACGTCGTCGGCGCGAACATCGCCGGCTTCAAGAAGGTCGCCGACGCGATGCTCGCGCAGGGCGTGATCTAGCGCGCGCTATCACCGGCCGCGCCGTTAATCAGTACGCTGAGTAATCATGTACCGCGTTTTTGAAGCCCTCGATGAACTCGTCCAGACGGTGGAGCAGGCCTACGGCGTGCCGATGACCGCCAACTGCATGGTCCCGCGCAACCAGATGCTCGAGCTTCTCGACGACCTGCGCAACGCCCTGCCCGTCGAGATCGACGACGCGCAGGACGTGCTGGACCAGCAGGACGAGATCCTCCGGGGGGCGCAGGAGCGCGCGGCGACGGTCGTGGGCGAGGCCGAGGACGAGGCCGAGCGCATCATGCGCGACGTTCACAACCAGACCGAGAGCATGCTTGCCGACGCCCAGTCGCGCGCCACCCTCCTCGTGTCCAACGCGGAGGAGGACGCGGAGCGCACCGTGGCCCGCGCCCACGAGGACGCGGACGCCGCGGTGGCCTCGGCGCGCGCGGAGGCGGACCGCCTGGTGGAGACGGGCAACCAGGAGTACCAGCGCAGCGTCGACGACGGCCTGGCGGAGCAGCAGCGCCTCATCAGCGAGTCCGAGGTCATGCGCCGCGCGGACGAGGAGGCGCGCCGCCTGGTCGAGTCGGCCCACTCCGACTCGGCACGGCTGCGCTCCGAGTGCGACGACTACGTCGACTCCAAGCTCGCGGAGTTCGAGGAGTCGCTAACCTCCGTCCTGCGGACCGTCTCCTCCGACCGCTCGGCGCTGCGCCGCGGCGCCGGGATCTCGGGCGAGGCCTACGAGCCCCACGAGCGCTACGGGCGCGGGGAGCGCCGCGAATACACCCGCCGCCCGCGCGCTGAGCGGGCGGATCGGGCCGACTCCGACGTGGATTACTAGGAACCCGGTTTCGTTGTAGTGTAGTGGCTGTTATGGCTACTAATCCCTTTGTTTTCGACGTCGCTGAGGCGCTGGGGGGCGACGGCCTGCCGGTCACGTTCACCCAGACCGGCCCCTCACCCTCGCGCATCGGCCCGGAGATGATCGCCCTGCCCGAGGGCGGGGAGGTCACCGTCGAAGCCGTCGTCACGCCGCTCGGTTCGGGCGTCATGGTCGACGCCACGGCCACCGGCCGCCTGGCGGGGGAGTGCGCCCGCTGCCTGGCCCCGCTCACGCCCGAGTTTGACGTCACGGTCAACCAGGTCTTCTCCGGCGGCGGGGACTTCATCGTCGGCGACCCGGAGGCCGAGGAGGACAAGGGCTCGGGGGACGAGGTCCCGGAGATGGTGGGCACCACCGTCGACCTGGAGCAGGCGTTCGTGGACGAGATGGGGATGAACCTGCCGTTCAACCCCACCTGCCTGCCGGAGTGCGCGGCGGACTCGGAGGTGCCGGAGCCGGACGGGGTCTCGGGGGAGGAGAACGACCTGCTCGATCCCCGCTGGGCCGGACTGGAGAAGTTCCTGTGAGCCGGCGCTCCCGGAAGAACAGGATCACCGGCGAGGAGGCCTGGGACGCGGGCTTCGCGGCCGTCGACCACGCCCCGCTGCTTGCCAGCCTCGGCGCGGAGGTCGAGCCGGAGCTTCTGCGTCTCGCCCTGACGCACCGCTCCTTCGCCAACGAGCACGACAACCTGCCGAACAACGAGCGCCTCGAGTTCGTCGGCGACGCCGTGCTGGGGCTGTCGGTGGCCAACGCGCTGTTCGAGCGCTACCCCTCGCGCCCGGAGTCGGATCTGTCCCCGATGCGCTCCCGGGTGGTCTCGCGCTACGCGCTGGCCGACGTCGCCCGGGAGATCGGCCTCGGCCCACACCTCCTGCTGGGCAAGGGCGAGGAGGTCACGGGCGGGCGCGACAAGGACTCCATTCTGGCCGACACCACCGAGGCCCTGCTCGGCGCGATCTACCGCCAGCACGGCTTCGAGGTGACGCGCGACGTCATCGTGCGGCTGTTCGGCAAGAAGATGGACGAGGCGCAGCCGAACCAGGACTGGAAGACCGCCCTGCAGGAGCGCGTCGCCGAGCTGGGCGGGGAGCAGCCCGAGTACCGGGCCACCGTGGAGGGCCCCGAGCACGAGCAGGTCTTCACGGCGGACGTCCTCATCGAGGGGCAGTCGCGCGGCCGCGGCCGTGGGCAGAACAAGAAGACCGCGGAACAGAACGCCGCCCGCGAGGCCGTCTTCTTCCTCCACGACCACCCCGAGGTCGTCGCGCTCGCGAACAGGGGGTAGCCGGGTGCCGGAACTTCCCGAGGTGGAGGTGGTGCGCCGCGGCCTGGCGGACCACGTCGTCGGTCGCACCTTCGGCACCGTCGAGGTGCTCCACCCGCGCGCGGCGCGCGGCAATTCCGTCGATCTGACCCAGGTCCTTCCCGGCCTGAGCGTCACGGGGACGGGGAGGCGCGGCAAGTTCCTCTGGCTCGAGCTGTCGGACGGCGCAGCGCTCGTTGTCCACCTGCGCATGAGCGGCCAGATGCTCGTGGGGCAGCCGGGGGCGGTGCGCAGCCCGCACCTGCGGATTCGGGCGTCGATAGGCGATGGCGAGCTCGCGTTCGTGGACCAGCGGACCTTCGGCTCCTGGCAATATGCCGCGCTTATCGACGACCCCCTGATGCCCACCGGGCGCCGCATCCCCGCAACAGTCACCCACGTCGCCCCCGACCCCTTCGAACCGGCCTTCGACCTGGTGGGCACTGCGCGGCTGATGAGGAAGCGGAACTCGGCGGTCAAGACGGTGCTGCTGGATCAGTCGCTGGTCAGCGGGATCGGCTCCATCTACGCCGACGAGGCGATGTGGGCGGCCGGGGTGAAACCCACCCGGCGGGCGCGCTCGCTGCGGCAGCGCGACGCGGTGCGGCTGCTGGAGGAGTCCCGCGCCGTGATGGCCCGAGCCCTCGAGCAGGGCGGGACGAGCTTCGACTCGCTCTACGTCAACGTCAACGGCGCCTCGGGGTACTTCTCACGCTCGCTCAACGCCTACGGGCGGGCGGGGTTGCCCTGCGCCAGGTGCGGCACCCCGCTGCGGCGCGTGGTGGTCAACGGTCGCTCGAGCCACCACTGCCCGGAGTGCCAGGTGCTGTAGTGAGCTGACAGCTCGGTGTGGTGATTCTGTGATCTACGCCTAAGATCTCCCCCATGGATAAAGCTACGGAGTTCGTCGACGGGACTCTCAACGGGATCATCTGGAACATCGTGCCCTGGCTGCTGCTCGCCGCGGGCATTTACTTCGGGCTGCGCACCTTCTTCGTCCAGGTGCGCCTGCTGCCCGAGATGTTCAAGGCGGTGACCGAGAAGCCGAAGGCTGTCGACGCCAACGGCAACCAGCTGGACGAGGACCACGACGGCATCTCCGCCTTCAAAGCCTTCACCATCTCCGCCGCCTCCCGCGTGGGCACCGGCAACATCGCCGGTGTCGCGTTGGCCATTTCGGTCGGCGGGCCGGGTGCCGTCTTCTGGATGTGGACGATCGCCCTGGTCGGCGGCGCCACCGCCTTCGTCGAGTCGACCCTGGCGCAGCTGTGGAAGTCCCGCGACCCCGAGGGCCACTACCACGGCGGGCCGGCCTTCTACATGACCCGCGGCCTGGGCTGGAAGCCCCTGGCCGTCGTCTTCGCGGTGGCGCTGTCGTTCACCTACGGCTTCGTCTACAACGCCATTCAGACCAACTCCATCGTCGAGGCGGTCGGCGGCTCCCTCGGCAGCGACTCCAACACGCTGAAGCTGGTCGTCGCCGTCGTCATCGCGGCCCTGACGGCCTCCATCATCTTCGGCGGTGTCACCCGCATCGCCAGCGCCACCCAGATCATCGTTCCGTTCATGGCAATCGCATACATCATCGTCGGCCTGATCGTGGTCGCCCTGAACATCCGTGAGGTGCCGGGCATGTTCGCCCTCATCGTCGGCCACGCCATCGGCCTGAAGCAGGTCGGCGGCGCGACGCTGGGCATGGCGTTCATGTGGGGCATGCGCCGCGGCCTGTTCTCCAACGAGGCCGGGCAGGGCTCCGCGCCCAACGCCGCCGCCACCGCGACGGTGTCGCACCCGGTGAAGCAGGGCCTGGTGCAGACGCTCGGCGTCTACTTCGACACCCTCGTCGTCTGCTCGATCACCGCGTTCATCGTGCTCCTCGGCCCGGCGGTCACCTACGGAAAGGACGACATCCAGGGCGCCTCGCTGACCCAGTCCGCCCTCGCCGATTCCGTCGGTGCCTGGGGCGCACACTTCATCACCTTCATCCTGTTCTTCCTGGCGTTCTCCTCTGTGATCGGCAACTACTACCTCGCGCAGGCGAACATCGAGTACCTCTCCGAGTCCAAGACCGTCATGACGCTGTTTCGCCTCGGCGTCATCGCCTTCGTCTTCTTCGGCGCCTTCGGATCGGTGCCGCTGGTGTGGTCCCTGGGCGACACGATGGCGGGCATCATGGCCACGATCAACATCATCGCCCTCGTCCCGCTGGGCGGGGTGGCCATCAAGCTGCTCAAGAACTTCAATGAGCAGCGCACCAAGGGCATCGACCCCGTCTTCCACCGCGACATGCTCCCCGAGCTGCCCAACGTCGAGGTGTGGGACGGCTCCGACCCGGTCACCCGCCGCACCTGGGAGGACCGCCGCTCGCTGCGCGAGTTCTAGAACCCACACCCGATACACTGGCCGTCATGAGCGAAACGCGAATGACGGCCTTTGTGCACGGTCGGGTCCAGGGCGTGGGCTTCCGCTGGTGGACGCGCTCTCGCGCCCTCGAACTGGGCCTTACCGGCTACGCCCAGAACCTCGACGACGGGCGCGTGGAGGTGGTCGCCGAGGGCGCGGAAGGGGGCGTCGAGAAGCTTCTCGAGCTCCTGCGGGAAGAGCCCTCCACCGCGCAGCGGCCGGGGAGGGTCGACACCGTGGTCGAGCAGTACTCGCAGCCGCGCGGCGCGGAGGGCTTTGAGGAGCGGTAGGGCCCGAACCCGCTAAAATCACCCCAATGCACCTCAAATCGCTGACGCTCAAGGGCTTCAAGTCCTTCGCGTCTGCGACGACGATGAAATTCGAGCCCGGCATCTGCGCCGTGGTCGGACCGAACGGCTCGGGCAAGTCGAACGTGGTGGACGCGCTGGCGTGGGTGATGGGCGAGCAGGGGGCGAAGAACCTGCGCGGCGGGAAGATGGAGGATGTCATCTTCGCTGGCGCGGGCGAGCGCAAACCCCTCGGGCGCGCGGAGGTCACACTGACCTTCGACAACTCGGACAAGCACCTTCCGATCGAGTACACCGAGGTGGCGATCACCCGCCGCATGTTCCGCGACGGGGCCTCCGAGTACGAGATCAACGGCGCGAAGGCGCGCCTGATGGACATCCAGGAGCTGCTCTCGGATTCCGGAATCGGCCGCGAGATGCACATCATCGTCGGCCAGGGCAAACTCTCGGAAATCCTCGAGTCGCGCCCCGAGGACCGCCGCGCGTTCATCGAGGAGGCCGCCGGTGTGCTCAAGCACCGCCGTCGCAAGGAGAAGGCGCAGCGCAAGCTGGCCAGCATGCAGGGCAACCTCGACAGGCTCCAGGACCTCACGGACGAGCTGGGCAAGCAGCTCAAGCCCCTGGCCCGCCAAGCCGAGGCCGCCAAGCGCGCCGCGACGGTGCAGTCGACGCTTCGCGACGCCCGACTGACCCTCGCCGGGGACCAGGTGGTCACGCTGCGTGCCCAGCTTTCCGACGCCACCCGCAACGCGCAGATCCTCGCCGAGCAGGTCGAGACGGTTTCCGCCGCGCTGGAGGAGGCCGTGGAGGCGCAGGAGGCGATCGAGCAGGAGCAGCAGGACGTTCAGCCGCGCGCCGAGGAGGCGCAGCAGGTGTGGTTCGCCCTGTCGACGCTGGTGGAGCGCGCCGGGGCCACCGTGCGCATCGCGACCGAGCGCGCCGGCAACGCCCGCGCCGAGGTGGCCTACCACGGGCAGGACCCGGATGACTTGGCCGCGCGCGCGGCCGCTGCCGACGAGCAGTTCGCCGAGGCCCTGGAGCAGGCGGAGGAGGCGGCGGAGCGCCTGGAGTCGGTCCGCGAGGAGGTCGCTGACCTGCAGAAGGCTTTCGACGAGGCGGAGCGCGAGCACCTCGCGCAGGTCCGGGCGATCGCCGACCGCCGCGAGGGCGTGGTCCGCCTGCTGGCGCAGGAGGAGTCGCAGAGCGCCGCGGTGGAGGCGGCCGAGGCGGAGATCGCCCGGCTGGGGGAGACGCTCGCCGAAACCCGGGAGCGCTCCCGCGCCGCGCAGCGCGAGGCCGCCGGTGTCGCCGAGCGCCTCGCCGACCTGGAGGCGGAGCGCGACCCGCTGGACGAGGCTCACGTGCGCGCCTACACCGAGTCCGGCGCCGCCGAGAAGCGACTGGAGCAGCTGCGGGCCGCCCAGCTCGAGCGGGAGCGCGCGGTGTTCACCCTTTCCGCGCGCATCGACACCCTGCGCGAGCAGACCCCGAAGGGCGCGGCGGCTGATGTGCTGGGGGAGGGCTTCGCGCGTCTCGCTGGGCTGCTCACGGCGCGCGACGGCACCTCGACGGCGCTCGCGGCGGTGCTCGGGCCCTACGCGGAGGCGCTCGTCGGCAGCGCGGAGGACGTGGTGGACAGGCTCGCCGCAGCGGAGCGCACGGTGGTGATCCGCCCGGAGGGCGGCGGCACGTGGCGCCTCGACAGCGACCGGCAGGTGGACTGGCTCCTCGACCACCTCGACGTAGCCCCCGAGATCCGGGGCCCGCTGACGCGCCTGCTCGTCGACGTCGCCCTCGCAGACACCCCGGAGCACGCCCGCCGCCTCGTCGAGTCGGATCCCCGGCTGCGCGCCGTCACCCGCGAGGGCGTCGTGGTCGGCGAGGGCTGGGTGGCGGCCGGGTCGGGCCGCGCCACCTCCGTTGAGCTCAGCGGGGACATCGACCGCGCCACCGCCGAGCTCGAGGTCGCCCAGGCCCAGCTGGAGGAGCTCTCCGGCACGTTGGAGGGGGCGAAGATCGCGGCGGAGGACGCCCGCGTCGCGGCGGCTGGTGCGAAGGCGGCGCTGCGCGAGCACGACACGAACCTTGAGGCGTGGCGCCGCGACCACCAGCGCCTGCAGAAGCAGCTGGAGGCGAACGAGGCCGAGCACAGGCGCGCCAGCGACCGCGCCACCGAGGCGGAGGCGCGCCTGGCCGAGCGCCGCAGAGAGCTCGCCGAGACCCGCGAGCGCCTCGCCCGCGTCGATGGTGAAGACAACCCGGACGAGCCCTCCACCGCGGAGCGCGACCGCGCCAGCGCTGCCCTGGGCCAGGCCAAGGCCGTGGAGATGGAGGCCACCCTCGCCGCCCGCAGCGCCCAGCAGGCCGCGGACTCCCTCTCGGGCCGGGGTGACGCCCTGCGGCGGCAGGCGGAGCACGAGCGCCAGGCGAAGGCCCGCCACGAGGCCGCGGTGGCGAAGCGCCGCGCGCAGGCGGAGCTGGCCCGCGTCGTGGCGGGGCACGCCCGCGACATCGTGGCACGTGCCACCGCCGCGCTCGAGCGCGCCACCGCGGAGCGCGACGAGCTCGCCGCGACCGTCAACTCGTTGCGCGCCCAGCTGCAGCAGGCCCGGTCGAAGGTCAGCGCGACCCGCCAACAGCTCGAGCGGCTGACGGACAGCGCGCACTCCTCCGACATCGCCCGCTCGCAGGCGCAGGTCCGCATCGATGAGGCGGAGGCGAAGATCACGGAGTCTCTCGGCATCGCCATCTCCGACCTCCTCGCCGGATACACCCCCGGCGAGGATTTCGACCGCGCCGCCGAGGAGCGCCGCCTGCGCCAGGCCGAGAAGGACCTGCGTGCGCTGGGCAAGGTCAACCCCCTCGCGCTCGAGGAGTACAAGGCACTCGAGGAGCGCTACAGCTTCCTGTCCACGCAGCTTGACGACGTCATCCAGGCGCGCCGGGACCTCAGCGGCGTCATCACCGAAGTGGACGCCCAGATCCTCCAGCTGTTCACCGACGCGTGGCGCGACGTGGAGGCCGAGTTCCCCCGGGTCTTCCAGACGCTCTTCCCGGGCGGCGAGGCCCGCCTCGTCCTCACCGAGCCGGAGGACATGCTCGCCACCGGCATCGAGATCGAGGCCCGCCCGCCCGGCAAGCGGGTCAAGCGCCTTTCCCTGCTGTCGGGCGGGGAGAAGTCGCTGACGGCGCTGGCGTTTTTGGTGGCGATCTTCCGCGCGCGCCCCAGCCCGTTCTACGTGCTCGACGAGGTCGAGGCCGCGCTCGACGACGTCAACCTGCGCCGCCTCATCGCCCTGCTCGAGGAGCTGCGCCGCGACTCCCAGCTGCTGGTGATCACCCACCAGAAGCCCACGATGGACGTCGCGAACGTCCTCTACGGCGTCACGATGCGCGGCGACGGTGTCACCCGCGTCATCTCCCAGCGGATGAACCCCGCCGGGGAGTAATCGCGCGCGACGCACCGGGTTGCTGGCACTATGGACACCATGACTAGTACGACCCTTCTCTGGATCATCGTTGCCCTGGTGGCGCTCGTCCTCATCGTCGCGGGCGTGATCGTCGCCGGCAACCGCCGCAAGAAGTCGAAGACGGTGACCTTCGAAAAGAAGGAGGAGCCGAAGGAGCTGACCCAGCAGGATAAGTCTGGCAACTACCAGGCCACGGGCGGATTCAACTTCGCTCCCGCGGCCGCCCAGCCCGATCTCGTCCGCCGCGACGGCAGCACCGTCGCATCCAAGGCTGATGAGGCGCCCAAGGTCGCGGAGACGCCGAAGGAGCCCGTCGCCCCGGACGACCCCGAGTTCGAGGCCGCGTCCGCGCCGGTAGAGCCTGAGGTTGCGGAGCTGGTTGAGAAGGTGGAGCCGGTAGAGCCCGCTAAGCCTGCCGAGCCGGCGGAGCCCCAGGCGGAGCCGGCTGAGGAGGTTGAGCCCGTAGAGCCCGCTCAGCCCACCGAACCCGCGCAGGACCAGGCAGCGGAGCCGGTTGAGGAGGTGGAGCCTGTAGAGCCCGCGGACGTCGATAAGCAGCGTGCCGTGGAGGAGGAAGCCGAGGAGGCCGCCGAGGCCGCTGCTGTGACCGCGGAGGCGGCCGACGAGGCGCTCCGCGAGGGGGCCGAGCCGTCGGAGGACGCGGTTGTGGCGGAGCCCGAGCCGGGCGAGCCCCTCGATGAGATTGAGCCGGCCGCGGGGCGCATCGGCAAGCTGCGCGGGCGCCTGTCCCGCTCGCAGAACGCGATTGGCCAGGGGCTTC
Organism: Corynebacterium senegalense; assembly: GCF_900411315.1. Classification (GTDB taxonomy): domain Bacteria; phylum Actinomycetota; class Actinomycetes; order Mycobacteriales; family Mycobacteriaceae; genus Corynebacterium; species Corynebacterium senegalense. Next base: position 2,220,351 of record NZ_LS990887.1, read on the forward strand.
TCGGCATCCTCACCGCGGGCGACCTCGACGAGGACGCTTGGGAGGAGATCGAGGACACCCTCATCATGGCGGACCTCGGCGCGCAGCTGACCATGAAGGTGACCGACAGCCTGCGCGAGAAGATCGCCGAGCGTGGCGTGACCTCCGAGGCCGAGGCCCGGGCGATGCTGCGCGAGACCCTCATCGAGGCCGCGCGGCCCGAGATGGACCGCTCCATCAAGGCCATGCCTAACGACGGCAAACCCGCCGTCATCCTTGTTGTCGGCGTCAACGGCACCGGCAAGACCACCACGACCGGCAAGCTGGCGCGAGTCCTCGTCTCGATGGGGCACTCCGTGGTTCTCGGCGCCGCTGACACCTTCCGCGCGGCTGCGGCGGATCAGCTGGAAACCTGGGGGCGCCGCGTGGGTGCCTCCACCGTGCGCGGCAAGGAGGGTGCGGACCCGGCGGCCGTGGCCTTCGATGCAGTCGCCACCGGCGTGGACCAGGGCGCGGACGTGGTCCTGGTGGACACCGCGGGCCGCCTGCACACCGCGACCGGCCTGATGGACCAGCTGGGCAAGGTCAAGAGGGTCGTGGAGAAGAAGACCCATGTTGACGAGGTTTTGCTTGTTCTCGACGCGACGGTCGGGCAGAACGGCATCACGCAGGCGAGGGTTTTCCGGGACGTTGTGGACATCACTGGCGTGGTGCTGACCAAGCTGGACGGCACCGCGAAGGGCGGCATTGTCTTCCAGGTCCAGGAAGAACTGGGTGTGCCCGTCAAGCTCGTCGGCCTCGGCGAGGGCGCGGATGATCTGGCTCCCTTCGAGGTAGAGAGCTTCGTCGACGCCTTGCTCGGGTAGTTCGTTTGTGGTGTAGGCCCTGCCGTTCGGTGGGGCCTACATTGCGTTGGCCAGCGGTTCGTCGGCCGTGGTATCGAGGGGGTCGGGGTAGGGAGGCTCGTGCGGGTCCGGTTCGGGTGGGAGCCAGGAGGTGTCGGGCTGGGGCGCAAAGTCGAAGGTGAGGCCGTATTCCCGTTCCAGTGCGCGGATCCCGGTGAGGCATTCTTCGAGGTCTCCGGTTTCGTCGTAGGTGTCACACAAGGTGTGGCAGGCGGCGTGGAAGCGCTCCACGGTGGCCCGTTCGTGGCGCTCCTGGGCGAGGCTGACCGCCCAGCGGGGGTTGGTGGGGGTTGTGTGGTGGCGGATGATGGAGTCTGTGGCGGCGGTGGTCCAGGTGCCGTTGGGGAAGAGCCAGATGATGTCTCCAGTGTGGGGATCGGGGATGTAGAAGGCGCGCTTGTCTGTTTTCGTGTTGTGGTGGTGTTGGCACAGGGGATACAGATTGGCGGGAGTAGTGGGTCCGCCCTGGTCGTGGGGGATGCGGTGATCGAGCTGACAGCGGTGGGCCGGCTGGTGGCAGTCGGGGTAGATGCACGTGGGGTTGCGGGCGTGGATGTAGGCGGCCATGGCGTCGGTGGGTCGATAGGCGTCGGTGTGCGCCTCGCTGGCTGCGTCGAGATTGATGGTGCGGGGCGGACTGGCGTCGTAGATGCGGTGAAGTGTTTCGAGGTCATCGGCGGTTGCGGGGCCGAAGCCGGGGATGTGTGGGGTCTGGCCGGGAGTGGTGGGGGTGTAGAGGTAGATCACGGGTTGTACCGCGGGGGTGATGTCGCCAGCGAGGAGCTTGATGATGGCGTCGGGCAGAGAGAGCTTGTGGTGGCGGGCGGTCGCGGTCAGGTGTGCGCGGATTCCCGCCATGGTGGCGTTGTTGGTGGTGAGCGTGAGTTCGCCGAGGGGCTGGCCGTTGATGTTGATGGGATAGATGCTGGCCTGCGTGGCGGTGGGGATGGAACGCTTCTTTCGCGCGACGGGGTCGAAGTTGACCGATGCGTCGATGGTGGCAATCAGGCGGCGCAGGCGGCGGGTGATCGCCCAGATGGTCGGCAACGGGCGCGTCGGGTGGGTGGGGGAGAGCATGTCGCTGAGCATGGCGTCGATAGTCTGCCAGACTTCTTCGGAGGTATCGGCGGGCAGGACGTTGAGGGTGCGGTCGATGGCATTGAGGCGAGGGATGTCCAGGTGTTTGTGGCGGTTGTGCAGTTCCCGTAATTGGGGCAGGTCGCGCAAGCGCGCGTAGGCGAAGATGCCGTTTTCGACGTAGCTTTTGCCCCGCCGGGTGAGCAGCATCGTTTCGGTGGTGATCTCTTCGACGTCACCGTCGAGGATGTCGTCGTCGGGGTCGGCGAAGCGGCGGAAGATGAGGTGCTCGCCGTCGATGATGAGTTGTGCCCCCGCCAGGCGCGGGTCAGTGCGCTGGTCCATGTATATGTCCCCCTTGTTTTCCTGCTTTTATTATATCGAACATATGAACGGCTCGAAAGACCAAGCAATGGAAAAATGCGCAAAAGTACCGTACGTAGTTTCGACTCTCCCGCGCCCACAAAAACCCGCAGCCGGTCCATGAAAGACGCACGACTACCCACCATGTGATGTGCATCTCAATTAATCGACGGGTATTCCCAAGGTTTTGGTTGTCGTTCTACGGTTTAGGGGATTGAAAACAATCGAACGATAGATAGATAATGCGAAAGAGGTGATGGCGGTGACTGCAGATCAACTTGCGGCATCAGGAAATGCGAGCTGGATACTCGTATCGGCGTCCCTGGTCTTGCTCATGACACCGGCGCTCGCACTGTTCTACGGCGGGATGTCCTCGCGCCGCAGCGTGCTCAACATGATGATGATGTCCTTCACGGCGCTGGGGATCATCACGGTCGTATACATCCTCTGGGGTTGGTCGATGTCCTACGGCACCCAGTCGCTGGCCGGGGTGGTGGCCAATCCCTTCGAGTTCTTCGGGCTGAGGAACGCGGTCATGGACGCCAACGGAAACTACGTCGCCGGCGCGAACGGTTACCCGGCGATCATCGACGTCGGCTTCCAGCTCACCTTCGCCGCCATCACCGCGGCCATCATCTCGGGTGCGATCGCCAGCCGCGTGAAGATCGGCGCGTGGGTGCTGTTCGCGGGCGTGTGGTCCACCCTCGTGTACTTCCCCCTCGCCCACATGGTGTGGGGTGGCGGCCTTCTCAGCCATCACGAACACTCCATCGCGGCGTGGATGTACGGCACCGAGAACGGCGAGGCGCGCATCGCGCCGATCGACTTCGCCGGCGGCACCGTCGTGCACATCTCCGCGGGTACCGCCGCTCTGGTGCTCGCGGTGGTGATTGGGCGTCGTCAAGGCTTCCCGAAGTCCAACTCCAGGCCCCACAACCTGCCGATGGTGATGCTCGGCGCGGCGCTTCTGTGGTTCGGATGGTTCGGCTTCAACGGCGGCTCCGCCTTCGCGGCAGACGGGCTCGCGGGCCTGGCCTGGGTCAACACCACGGCTTCCGCGGCCGCGGCGATGCTCGGCTGGCTCGCCATCGAGAAGCTTCGCGACGGCTACGCCACCTCCCTCGGCGCATCCTCGGGCGTGGTCGCCGGGCTCGTGGCAATCACGCCGGCCGCCGGGGCTCTCTCGCCGGTGTCCTCACTGGCCCTCGGTTTCATCGGGGGAGTGCTGGCCTGCTACGGCGTCGGCCTGAAATACAGGTTCAATTACGACGATTCGCTCGACGTCGTCGGTGTCCACCTCGTCGCCGGCGTGTGGGGCACGATCGGGCTGGCGTTCTTCTCCGCGGGCAACGGCATCTTCACCGGCGGTGGCGCGGACGGCTGGCGTCTCCTAGTCGTGCAGACCGTCATCGCACTCGCCGCCATGGTCTTCGCCGGTGTCCTCACCCTTCTCATCGCGCTGGCAATCAAGTACACCATCGGCTGGCGCGTGAGCCGCGAGCAAGAGTTCGACGGTGTCGACTACTCCGTCCACCGCGAGACGGGCTACGACCTCGGCGGGCCCGGGATGCGCCCGGGCGGGGTCCCGGCGGGAAACAAGTCCGCAGCCGAGCTCGGCCTCAACGAGGCCCGCGAGCCGCACGGCGAGGAAGCGAAGCGCCGTTCCGCGCGCCCGGTGCCGCAAGGTAAGGTTTCCGCCAAGAAAGCGTCGGCCCCGGCCGCCGCGACGCAAGGAGGGAGTGGAGAATGAAACTCATCACCGCAGTGGTCAAACCGTTCACCGTCAGCGACATCCGCGAGGCCCTCGACGGCGTCGGCGTGCACGGCATCACAGTGACCGAGGTGCAGGGGGCGGGCAGGCAGATCGCCAGCGTCGAGTACTACCGCGGGGCGAAGTACTCCTCCGCCTTCGTCACCAAGGCGAAGATCGAGGTGCTCGTCACCGACGAGCAGGCCGACGACGCCCTCGACGCCATCGTCGGCGCCGCCTACACCGGCGAGATCGGCGACGGGAAGGTGTGGGTCAGCGACGTCTGCAAGGTCATCCGCGTGCGCACGGGGGAGACCGACCACGACGCGATCTGATCGGGTGGATGTGCCCGCCGAGCGGCGCACGCGCTAGGCTGTAGCGAGTTGATTTCACGCTCGTTTCAGCCCCGAACAAGCAGCAAAGGGAGTGCCCACCGTGTTTGAGTCTCTGTCCGACCGCCTACAAACAGCCTTGGGGGGCCTGCGCGGCAAGGGCAAGCTCACCGAGGCGGACATCAACGCCACCGCCCGCGAGATCCGCATCGCGCTGCTCGAGGCGGACGTGTCGCTGCCGGTGGTGCGCGCCTTCATCAAGCGCGTCAAGGAGCGCGCGCTCGGCGCCGACGTCTCGGCGGCTCTCAACCCAGCGCAGCAGGTGATCAAGATCGTCGACGAGGAGCTCACCAACATCCTCGGCGGCGAGACGAGGCGCCTCCACCTGGCCAAGAACCCGCCGACCGTCATCATGCTCGCCGGCCTGCAGGGTGCCGGTAAGACGACCCTGGCCGGCAAGCTGGCCAAGCACCTGGAGAAGCAGGGCCACACCCCGGTCCTCGTCGCATGCGACCTGCAGCGCCCCGGCGCCGTCCAGCAGCTCCAGATCGTCGGGGAGCGCGCCGGCGTGCCCACCTTCGCGCCGGACCCGGGTACGTCCACGGACTCCTACGGCCACGAGATGGGGACCTCCCACGGCGACCCGGTTGACGTCGCCAAGCGTGGCGTCGAATACGCGCGGCAGAACAAGAACGACGTGGTCATCATCGATACCGCCGGCCGCCTCGGCATCGACGAGACCCTGATGACCCAGGCGCGCAACATCCGCGATGCCGTCAACCCCGACGAGGTCCTCTTCGTCATCGACGCGATGATCGGCCAGGACGCGGTGAGCACCGCGCAGGCCTTCGCCGACGGCGTCGACTTCACCGGTGTCGTCCTGACCAAGCTCGACGGCGACGCCCGCGGCGGTGCCGCCCTGTCCATCCGCGAGGTCACCGGCAAGCCGATCCTGTTCGCCTCCACCGGCGAGAAGCTCGACGACTTCGACGTCTTCCACCCCGACCGCATGTCCAGCCGCATCCTCGGCATGGGCGACCTGCTCTCCCTCATCGAGCAGGCGGAGACCGTCTTCGACGAAAAGGAGGCGGAAAAGGCCGCCTCGCGCCTCGGTTCCGGCGAGCTGACGCTCGAGGACTTCCTCAACCAGCTGCTCATGGTGCGCCGCATGGGGCCCATCGGCAACCTGCTGAAGATGATGCCTGGCGGCAAGGCCATGAACGAGATGGCCGACATGGTCGACGAGAAGCAGCTCGACCGCATCCAGGCGATCATCCGCGGCATGACCCCCGCCGAGCGCGAGGACCCGAAGATCCTCAACGCATCGCGCCGCAAGCGCATCGCCAACGGCTCCGGCGTCTCCGTCTCCGAGGTCAACCAGCTGGTCGAGCGCTTCTTCGAGGCCAAGAAGATGATGGGGCAGATGGCCAGCCAGTTCGGCATGCCCGGCATGCCCGGCGTGGGCGGGGGCCGCTCCGCCACGAAGAAGAAGCCCAAGGGGCGCAAGACCAAGAGCGGCAAGCGCAAGCCCGCGAAACGCCGCAACCCGGGCATGCCGCAGATGCCCGGCGGGATGCCCGGAATGCCCCCGATGCCGGGCGGGATGCCCGACATGAACGAGCTGAAGAAGCTCCAGGGCGAGATGGGTCAAATGGGTCAGACGGGTCAGATGCCCCCGGGGATGGAGGGCCTCGACCTGAACAACCTCGACTTCAACCAGGCGATGAAGAACCTGGGCAAGAAGCGCAAGTAGCTGGACCGGCGGCCCGCTCCCTCAGCCCTACTCGGGCAGGGGAGCGGGCTTTTTGCTGTAGACGGTGCCGAGGTCGTCGAAAATCGGCTCGATGACCTCCCACAGAAGGGGCGCCAGCGTCGCGGCGTAGGCGTTGGAAATGTGGTTCTGGTCGCGGTAGACGGAAACATTGCCTATCGACGGCGGACACGTCGTGCCCGGGCAGTACCAGCCCGCCGTGTCCGCCCCCCACTGCTTGCCCGTGCCGTCGAGGTAGAGCGCGGCCGGGTCGGCCGGACCGTACACGAGCTCGGCCGCCATGGAGCAGTCCTCTTCGTTCGCGCCGCTGACCAGGCACAGGTTCGGATCCATGTGGTCGCCCTCGGGGGTGAAGATCCACGGGTTGTCGCGCAGCCCGAGGAAGGGGATGCCGTAGTCGGCCAGTTCCGCCCAGACCTCGCGGTAGCTTTCCGGCACCTCGTCGACGCTCAGCTTGGCCCCGCCCGCGCGGCCGCCGGGCCGGGTGGAGGTGGAGATGACCAGGTCGGGGTCCAAAGTCTCGATCGCGTCGAGGGCGTTGCGGGACCACTCGGCGCACACGTCGGAGACGACGTCGTCGTAGCGCACGACGATGGGGCACTCCTGCCGCACCATTGGGACCACACGGAACCCGTGCTGCCTGCCCAGGATGTCCAGGGGGACCCCGAGCGGCTCGACGTGCGAGCCGCCGGCGAGAACGACCGTGGTCGAGGCCGCCGCGTCGCCGTAGACGCACTCGGGCCCCGGCATGTCGTCGGCGCCCTGGGTCATGAAGACCATGCAGCCGTCGACCCCGATCGGCGGGTAAATGCTGGAGACGATGCCGGGGTCCGGCAGCGGGGGAAGATCCGGTACCTCCGCCCCGCGCAGCGCCATGGCGCCGGGGTAGCGGTAGGGGTCGAGGGGCCCGTCTGATTCCACGACGCGCTGGTGCCAGTACGGCTGCACCGCCAGCACCGCGGCGGCGAGCCCCGCGATGACGACGCCCCCCGCCGCGCGGCCGGCTCCTTCCCTGGTGCGCAGGCTTTGGCGCGCCCCGTCCACGGGTGCGTCCCCGGCGGAGGGGCGCTTCCTGTGCTGCCGCAGCGGCTGCTCCACCAGCTGGTGGGTGGCGTGGGCGAGGGCGAGGGAGACCGCGATCACCGCGAGCCCGGCCCAGTACGGAGGCGTGTCGTAGCCGCCGAGGACCGAGACGAGGATGAGCAGCGGCCAGTGCCACAGATACAGGGAATAGGCCGTCTCGCCGAGCCACGTGGCCGGACGGGAGGCGAGCGCCGCGGACACGGGGTTGTCGTTGCCGCTGAGGATCACCAGCGCGGCTCCTGTCAGCGGCAGGAGCGTCAGGGGGCCGGGGAAGGCGAGCGAGGTGGGGATGACAACGCCGGTCAGGGCGATCATCGCCAGGCCCGTCCCGGCGGTCCAGCCCGCCCACCTGCGGGGGATGCGCACCGTGGAGGGCAGCAGCGCGAGCAGGCCGCCCAGCGTGAGCTCCCAGGCGCGGGAGAACGTTGAGTAGTAGTTCGCGGCCGTGCCGACGAGGCCGTAGCGCGAGGCCCAGAGGAAGGAGGCGACGGTTACCGTTGCGAGCACGACTGCCGCCGCCCTGCGGGCAGTTCGCGTGGCCAGGCCGCCGCGCGAGGTGACCCAGGCCAGGGCCACGCCAAGGAGGATGCCCGCCAGGTAGAACTGGCTCTGCACACTCATCGACCACAAGTGCTGCAGCGGCGACGTGCCCTGACCGGCGGCCGCGTAGTCCGCCTCCTGTCGGAGCAGCTCCCAGTTCTGGTAGTAGAGCAGGGAGGCGGTGAACTGGCGGGCCAGCTCGGTGTTCATCAGGCCCGGCGTGAGCGTGAACACCAGCGCGGCCGTCGCCGCGATGACCACGGCCAGCGCGGGGACGAGGCGGCGCAGCGTCCGCCAGATCGGCCACCAGGGGTTGAGGTTGGGCCCGGGGCGCAGCGCGTAGCGCAGCTGCGAGCCGAGGAAGAAGTACCCCGACAGCAGCAGGAATACGTCGACGCCGCCGGAGACCCTGCCGACGAAGACGTGGAAGATGACTACGAGCGCGATGGCGATACCGCGCAGCCCGTCGAGGTCGACCCGGTAGGAGCTCGCTCGCTGCTGCGGTGTGGAACCGCCCATGGGGACGAACCTCGCTTCTCTTTTTTCTGGACTGCCGCTTCTCCCGTCCGGCGCTCATCGTTCGCGCCGGAAGACGTCTCACGACCATACCCAGCGCGCGACGGGCTTGGTTAATTTCAGGTGAATCGGCTGCCCGCGTGCCCCGGAGGGATTTGGCTGGCGCCCACCGCCCGGGTAGTGTAATGCGGGTTGTGTGCCGGTTGCCGCGAGGCGTGCCAGCGTGCCACACGATCATTCTGCGTAAGCGCCGGGTCCGTCCCACTGGTCGGCCGGCCTGTCACGCGCAGGTAAAAGAAGAAGGGTTGAACCGGCCCGCCGATCCGCGGCGGGTGTCTGAACTGCCCAGTGACTCACGAAGGAACTTTCATGGCTGTCAAGATCAAGCTCCAGCGTCTCGGCAAGATCCGCAACGCACAGTACCGCGTCGTCATCGCCGATGCCCGCGCCCGCCGCGACGGCAAGGTCATCGAGAACATCGGCATCTACCACCCGAAGGAAGAGCCCTCGCTCATCCGCATCGATTCCGAGCGCGCCCAGTACTGGCTCGGCGTCGGCGCCCAGCCGACCGAGCCCGTCCTCGCCCTGCTGAAGATCACCGGCGACTGGCAGAAGCACAAGGGCCTTGAGGGCGCCGAGGGCACCCTTAAGGTTGCCGAGGAGAAGCCGTCCAAGCTCGAGCTGTTCAACAAGGCCCTCGAGGAAGCCAACAACGGCCCGTCCGCCGAGGCCATCACCGAGAAGCGCAAGAAGGCCAAGGAGGAGGCGGAGGCCAAGGCCGCTGCCGAGGCCGAGGCTGCCGCCGCCGCCGAGGCTGCTGAGGCTGAGGCTGCCGAGTCTGAGTCCGCCGACGCCGAGGCATCCGAGGAGAACTAAGGCAGAAGCCTTACTGGCCTCTGCGATCCCGGTTCCCGCACCACGAGCATCCGCTCGGCGGGGCCGGGATTTTTGCTGTCTGCGGAGGCGGCCGTGTCGGGCCCGCCTGCTACTGTGTACGCCCATGGAGCTACTGATTGGCAAGGTCGTGAAGTCCCACGGGATCAGGGGAGAGGTGGCCGTCGAGGTCTTCACGGACGAGCCCGACGTCCGCTTCGCAGTCGGGGAGGTGCTGCACGGCAAGCAGGCGGGCAAGAAGCGCGACCTGACGGTCAAGACCTGCCGGCCGCACCAGAAGCGCCTCCTGCTCAGCTTCGAGGAGGTCCCCGACCGGACGGCCGCGGACAGCCTCCGCGGCATGCAGTTCTTCGCCGCCCCGCTCGAGCGCGAGGAGGAATCCGAGGAGTACTACGACCACGAGCTGATCAGCCTGAAGGTGATCCACGAGGGCGAGCAGGTCGGCGAGGTAACCGGGGTGATGGACACCCCGAACCGCAAGATCCTCGAGATCGACTACGCGGGCCGCGAGGTCCTCGTTCCCTTCGTCATCGACTTCGTCCCCGAGATCGACCTGGATGGCGGCACCCTGACCATCACCCCGCCCGAGGGGCTGCTCGATGTCTAGCCCGCGGCTGCGCCTGGACGTCATCACCATCTTCCCCGAGTACCTCGAGCCGCTGCGCCACGCGCTGCTCGGCAAGGCGATCGAGCAGGGCATCGTCGAGGTCGGGGTCCACGACCTGCGCGACTGGGCCACCGGCAACCACAAGTCCGTCGACGCGCCCCCGCTCGGCGGCGGCCCCGGCATGGTGATGAAGCCCGAGGTGTGGGGCCCGGCGCTCGACGACGTCGCCGCCGGCCGCTCCGGCCGCGCCCTCGACTCCGCCGCCCTGCACCGCAACGACCGGCCGCGCCACGACGACGTCGAATCCGTCGCCCCGCGCCCCTACGCCGACTCGGGGGAGGACCGCGCGCGGCCCCTGCTCCTCGTGCCCAGCCCGGCAGGCGCGCCGTTCACGCAGGCGGACGCCCGCGCGTGGTCGCGCGAGGAGCACATCGTGGTGGCCTGCGGGCGCTACGAGGGCATCGACCAGCGCGTCTTCGAGGACGCGGAGAAGCGCTACCGGGTGCGCGAGGTCTCCATCGGCGACTACGTGCTCATCGGCGGCGAGGTCGCGGCGCTGGTGATCGCCGAGGCCGTCACGAGGCTCATCCCGGGGGTCCTCGGCAACACGGAGAGCCACGAGGAGGACAGCTTCTCCGACGGCCTGCTCGAGGGCCCGTCCTACACCCGGCCGCGCTCCTGGCGCGGGCTCGACGCCCCCGAGGTCCTGTTCTCCGGCGACCACGCCAGGGTGCGGCGGTGGCGGCGCGACCAGTCGCTCCTGCGTACCCGCCGGGTGCGCCCGGAGCTGCTGGACGCCGTCGAGCTCGACGAGGACGACGTCTTTGCGCTGCACGGCCGGGACGTGGTGACCACCCTGCGCGGGGAGGTGCCCCGGGGGCGGGAGGGGGACGTCGTCAAGCGGATGCGCCGCGCGCTGCGCAAGGCGGGCTACCGCGACCCGGAGGTGACCCTCGGGGAGGGCGAGGTGACGGTCCGCGGGCGCACCGCGCTCGGCTGCGAGGAGGCCACCGCCGCCGTCGCGCGGACGGCGGGGATGAAGGGGCACTGGGAGGGGAGCACGGTCGAGGCGGGCTAAAGTTACACGAATGACATTCATCGCAGGCACCATCGCGAAAGAACTCGGGGTGGCGGACAAGCAGGTGGCGGCGGCGCTCGAGCTGCTCGCCGCCGGCAACACCGTCCCCTTCATCTCCCGCTACCGCAAGGAGGCCACGGGCGGGCTCGACGACGCCCAGCTGCGCCACATCGAGGAGCGCAACGCGTACCTCACCGAGCTCGCCGAGCGCAAGGAGGCGGTGCTCGCCGCCATCGAGGAGCAGGGAAAACTCACCGACGAGCTGCGCCGCCAGATCGCCGAGGCCGACACCAAGGCCCGCGTGGAGGACCTCTACCTGCCCTTCAAGAAGCGCCGCAAGACCAAGGCCGACATCGCGCGCGAGGCGGGGCTCGAGGAGCTCACGCAGTTGCTTGTCGACGACCCCTCCGCCGACCCGGAGGCCCTCGCCAGCCGCTTCACCACCGAGGGCTTCGCGGATGAGAAGGCCGCGCTCGAGGGCGCCCGCGCCATCCTCGTCGACCGCTTCACCACGGACGCCGACCTGGTCGGCGAAGTCCGCGAGCGCTTCTACTCCACCGGCACGATGAAGGCCTCCGCCGTGGAGGGCAAGGAGACCGAGGGCGCGAAGTTCCGCGATTACTTCGACTTCTCCGAGCCGTTTTCCTCCCTTCCCAGCCACCGCATCCTCGCGCTGCTGCGCGGTGAGTCGGAGGGCGTGCTCACCCTCGACCTCGACCCGGGGGAGGACGCCGTCTACGAGGGCATGATCGCCGGGCGTTTCGACCTCGACGTTCACACCAGCGCCTGGCTGGCCAAGGCGGTGCGGTGGGGCTGGCGCACCAAGCTGCAGGTCTCCTCCAACCTGGACACGCGCACCCGCCTGCGGGAGAAGGCGGAGCAGGGTGCGCTCGAGGTGTTCACCACCAACCTGCGCGACGTGCTGCTCGCCGCGCCCGCCGGCCAGCGCGCGACGCTGGCGCTCGATCCGGGCTACCGCAACGGGGTGAAGTGCGCCGTCGTCGACGGCACCGGCAAGGTGCTGGGCACCACGATCGTCTACCCGCACCAGCCGCAGAACCGCTGGTCCGAGGCCGTCAAGGAGCTGTCCTCGCTGGCGGCCACCCACGGCGTCGAGCTGATCGCGGTGGGCAACGGCACCGCCTCGCGCGAGTCGGAGAAGCTCGCGGGCGAAGTCGCGGACCTCATCGCCGCGGCCGGCGGCGCGCGGCCCACGCCCGTCGTGGTCTCCGAGTCCGGGGCGTCCGTCTACTCCGCCTCCGAGATCGCCGCGGCCGAGTTTCCGGACATGGACGTCTCGCTGCGCTCGGCTGTCTCCATCGCCCGCCGCCTGCAGGACCCGCTGGCGGAGCTGGTGAAGGTGGACCCGAAGTCTATTGGGGTGGGGCAGTACCAGCACGACGTGAACCAGGCGGCCCTTGCCCACGCGCTCGACGCGGTGGTCGAGGACGCCGTCAACGCCGTCGGCGTGGACCTCAACACCGCGTCCGTCCCGCTGCTCGAGCGCGTTGCCGGCGTCTCGCCGACAATCGCGAAGAACATCGTCGATTACCGCGACGAGAAGGGCTCGTTCACCACCCGCAAGGAGCTGGGCAAGGTGGCCCGCCTCGGCCCCAAGGCCTTCGAGCAGTCGGCCGGATTCCTGCGCATCCGCGGCGGGTCGAACCCCCTCGACGCCTCCGCGGTGCACCCCGAGGCCTACCCGGTGGTCGAGCGCATCGCCGCCGCGACCGGGCTGGCCACCGTCGAGCTGATCGGCAACACGCAGGTCCTGACCCGCCTCGACCCGGCGCAGTTCGCCGACGAGACCTTCGGCGTGCCCACCGTCACCGACATCATCGCCGAGCTGGACAAGCCTGGGCGCGACCCGCGTCCCGAGTTTGTCACCGCGACCTTTAAGGAAGGGGTGGAGAAGGTTTCCGACCTCACCCCGGGGATGATCCTCGAGGGCACCGTGACCAACGTCGCCGCCTTCGGCGCTTTCGTCGACGTCGGGGTGCACCAGGACGGGCTCGTCCACGTCTCCGCCATGAGCGAGAAGTTCGTCTCCGACCCCCACGACGTCGTCCGCTCCGGCCAGGTGGTCAAGGTGAAGGTCATGGACGTCGACGTGGAGCGCCAGCGCATCGGGCTGAGCCTCAGGCTCAGCGACGAGCCGGGCACCCCGGCCCCCAAGGGCGGTGGGCGCGGCCAGGGGAGGGACGCCGGAAACGCCGCGGGGAAGAAGGGGCGCGGGGGAGGGCGTCGACAAGCGGGAGGCTCCATGGCTGACGCCCTGAAGAAGGCCGGATTTGGTAACTGACCGGCGCCTATGTAAAATCGCACAGGTTGTTGTAGGAGACATGAACCAGCCGAGCGCCCCGCAGGGGAAAAGCCGCTAGGGTCCTCTGTCCTTAAACGTAAAGGATTGCTTAGATGAGCAACGGCATTATTGACCTTGTTGACGCAGGCCAGCTGCGCGACGACATCCCCGACTTCCGCCCCGGCGACACCCTGGGCGTTCACGTCAAGGTTATCGAGGGCTCCGTCACCCGTACCCAGCTCTTCGAGGGCTTCGTCGTCCGCCGCCAGGGCGGCGGCATCCGCGAGACCTTCACCGCCCGCAAGGTCTCCTTCGGCATCGGCGTCGAGCGCACCTTCCCGGTCCACTCCCCGAACATCGAGAAGATCGAGGTCCTGCGCAAGGGCGACGTCCGCCGCGCCAAGCTGTACTACATGCGCGAGCTGCGCGGCAAGGCCGCCCGCATCAAGGAGCGCCGCTAGTCTTCAGCGCCGGAAAGCCCCGCACTCCACGCCGGAGTGCGGGGCGTTCGCGCGTCCGGGGGCCGTGTCGCGGCGCGGTGCTAGAGTGTTGCGGGTGACGAATCAGAACCGCCCGACCACAGGGCCGACCGCAGCGCCGGCCGACCCCGCCTACACCGTCGACGGGGCCGAGGGCCGCGACGAAGCGAAGACGATGCCCTGGTACCTCGAGGTGCCGCTGGTCATTGCCCTGACGCTGGTGTTCATCTTCCTCATCCAGACCTTCATCGGGCGCGTCTACGTGATCCCCTCCGCCTCGATGGAGCCCACCCTGCACGGGCAGAACGGCAAGGGCGACCGCATCGCGGTGGAGAAGATCAGCTACTACTTCTCCGACCCCGAGCCCGGCGACGTCATCGTCTTCGAGGGCACCGACTCCTGGAACACCCAGTACCAGTCCAACCGCTCCACCAACCCCCTCATCGCGGGGCTGCAGCAGGTCGGCTCCTGGGCGGGCGTCGTGCCCCCGGACGAGAACGACCTGGTCAAGCGCGTCATCGCCACCGGCGGGCAGACCGTGTCCTGCCAGGAGGGCGACTCGGCGGTGATGGTTGACGGCGCGCCGATCGACCAGTCCTACATCCTGCAGCCGAACTTCTACCCGGTCGACCCGGAGACCGGCTCCGACGCCTGCGGCGGCCAGTACTTCGGCCCCGTCACGGTGCCCGAGGGCCACTACTTCATGATGGGCGACAACCGCACCAACTCCCTCGACTCCCGCTACCACCTCGGCGACGAGTTCCAGGGCACGATTCCCAGGGAGAACGTGCGCGGCAAGGTCGCCGCCGTCGTCTTCCCGCTGGGCAGGATGGGCGGGGTCGCGGACCCGGACATCCAGGGCTAAGTGCGCCGCCTGAAACAGCTGCGCACCTACGAGGTCGCCCTGCACAAGGCCGGACTCGGCCCCGTCGCGGGCATCGATGAGGCCGGCCGCGGCGCCTGCTTCGGCCCCGTCACCGTCGCGGCCTGCGTCCTGCCCCCGCAGCCCCTCGCGGCGCTCGACGGGCTGACCGACTCCAAGAAGCTCAGCCCGAAACGGCGCGAGGAGCTTTTCGACGCCATCTCCGCCCACGCCCTCGCCACCGCCGTCATCCACGTCAGCGCCGCGGAGATCGACCGCCGGGGCATCCAGGCGGCCAACCTCGACGGGGCGAGGCGCGCTGTGGCGTCGTTAAGCAAGCGCCCCGGCTACGTGCTTGTCGACGCCTTCCGCGTGCCCGGCCTGACCGCGCCGCAGCTGCCGATCATCGGCGGGGACTACACCGCCCGCTGCATCGCCGCGGCCAGCGTCCTGGCGAAGGTGAGCCGCGACCGGCTGGTGCGGGAGATGGCGCGCGACTAC
The DNA here is from genome assembly GCF_900411315.1 of Corynebacterium senegalense. Lineage (GTDB taxonomy): Bacteria > Actinomycetota > Actinomycetes > Mycobacteriales > Mycobacteriaceae > Corynebacterium > Corynebacterium senegalense. The sequence goes on from NZ_LS990887.1 coordinate 2,235,390, forward strand.
CCGGTCTACGGCCTGGAGGGCCACAAGGGCTACGGGACGGCCGCCCACATGGCTGCGGTGCGCCGCCACGGCGCGAGCCCGCATCATCGTTATAGTTATGCCAACGTGAAATCCGCCCACGAGGAATTCGAGAGGTCACTATGAGCGCTGAAGATCTGGACAACTACGAGGCCGAGGTAGAGCTCTCCCTGTACCGCGAGTACCGGGACGTGGTTAGCCAGTTCTCTTACGTCGTCGAGACCGACCGCCGCTTCTACCTGGCCAACGCCGTCGAGCTGATCCCGCACAGCGAGGGCAAGGACGTCTACTACGAGGTCCGGATGTCGGACTGCTGGGTGTGGGACATGTACCGGGCGGTGCGCTTCGTGCGCTACGTCCGCGTGATCACCTACAAGGACGTCAACATCGAGGAGCTGGACAAACCGGACCTGACCTTCCCGGAGCGCTAGGGGCTCTCTGCTTCGTGGGCGGCGTGTGCCGCCCCTTTTTTGTGTTCCGGGGGAACTGTTCGGGGCTCGGGGCAGTCCAATAGTGGGACAGTTTTTGTTGGACGATTTCCGGGGGGAAATTCATATGGCGCAATCGACGTACGCCGACAACCATCTGCTCGCGGTGGCCGGGGAGGGCTTCGCCTGCGGGTTCTACGAGGGAGCGGGCTACGCCCTCGTGGGCACGCGGGTGCGCACGAGGTTGGGGGAGATCGACCTCATCCTCGCCGCACCCGACGGCGAGACCGTCTTCGTGGAGGTGAAGACCCGACACGGCCTCGACTTCGGGGCGGCGGAGGCGGTGACCCCGAAGAAGCTGGCCACGATGCGGCGCTGCGCCGCAGAGTGGCTCGACGGCCGCGATTACGGGCCCGTGCGCTTCGACGTGGCCGAGGTCCTGTTCACGGACGACGAGGTGCGCATCCAGATCTACGAGGACGTCGATCATGGCGCTTGCTAGCACCCACGCGGCGACCCTCGAGGGAGTCAGCGCCCACCTGGTCACGGTGGAGGCGAACATCGGCCCCGGCCTGCCCGGGGTGCACATGGTGGGCCTGGGGGACGCGGCGGTGAAGGAATCGCGCGAGCGCATCCGCACCGCCGTGGCGAACTCGGCGCTGCCGTGGCCGCGCACGAAGGTCATGGTGTCGCTCTCGCCCGCGCACATCCCGAAGGCCGGGTCGCACTTCGACCTGCCCGTGGCGCTGGCCGTGATCGCGGGGATGGACCCGCGCGCCCAGCTCCGTCTCGAGTCCGCGATGGTGCTCGGCGAGCTCGGGCTCAGCGGCACGCTGCGCCGGGTGGAGGGGATCCTGCCGATGCTGCTCGCCGCGCCCGAGCACCTGGAGTGGCTCGTCGTTCCCGCCGAGAACGCCGCCGAGGCGGCGCTGCTGGGCTCGGAGCGGGTGCTGGTCGCCCGCTCGCTGTCGGAGGTGTGGAACTGGCTGCTCGGTATCGCGCCGCTCGAGCGCCCTGGGCCCGCACAGCTTCACGACGCCACATCGCCAGCCCCGGACTTCCGCGACATCGCCGGCCAGCTCCCCGAGCGCCACGCCCTCGAGGTCGCCGCCGCCGGCGGGCACCACGTGATGATGGTCGGCCCGCCCGGGGTGGGCAAGTCGATGCTGGCGGAGCGGCTGCCGTCCATCCTGCCGCCGCTTGACCCGGCGGAGGTGATCGAGGCGACGGCGCTCCACTCGGTCGCGGGCGGGCCCCACCGCGGGGTGGTCAACCGTCGCCCGTTCGTCGCGCCCCACCCCTCGGTGAGCCGCGCCGCCCTGATCGGCGGGGGTTCCGGGCGCCCCCGCCCGGGTGCGGTGAGCCTCGCCCACCACGGGGTGCTCTTCCTCGACGAGGCGTCCGAGATCCCCGCCGCCGTCCTCGACGCGCTGCGCATCCCGCTGGAGTCCGGGGCGGTGCGCCTGAGCCGGACGCGGCGCGAGGTGGTCTACCCCGCCGACTTTCAGCTGGTGCTGGCGGCGAACACGTGCAAGTGCGGCGCCGCCACGCCGAGCCGCTGCGTGTGCAGGGCCCACGAGCGGGCGGCGCACCTGCGCAACCTCTCGGGCCCGCTGCGCGATAGGCTGGACATCTCCCTGCACATCACGGCGCAGGACGCGGTGGTCAGCGCCCGGGGCGCGGAGGCCTCCGCGGACATCGCCCAGCGCGTGGCCGCGGCGCGGGACAGGGCGGCGCACCGGTGGTTGCGCGCCGGCCTCACCGCCCGGGTCAATGCGCGCGTCAGCGCCGCCCTGCTGCGCCGCGATCACCCCGCCACGGAGGACGCCATGGCGCTGGTGGGGGCGTACCTCGCCGACGGCACCCTCACCCAGCGGGGAGTGGACCGCGTGCTCAGGCTCGCCTGGACGCTCGCCGACCTCGACGAGCAGGCGCGGCCGAACCTGGACCACGTCGCCCGGGCCGTCGAGCTGCGCACGCCCCATTCCGAGGGGGTGTTCGCGTGAGCCGCATCGAATCCTGGGCCTACCTCAGCCGGGTGATCGAGGGGCCCAGCCACCACCTCCAGCGGTTGCTGCGCGCGGGCCGGGACGCAGACGAGATCGCGGCCGGGGTCCGCGCCCGCGCCAGCTGGCTGGGCGGCCTGGCCGGCGAGACGGAGGCGCGCCACGCCTGGGACCGCCCCGGCGAGGACCTCCACGAAGCGGAACGGCTCGGCTTCGCGCTGCTCACCCCCGACCACGCCGGGTGGCCGGGGGAAGAGATCAGCGCCGCCTTCGACGCGGGCGTGGCCGCCGGGGCCGCGAACCTGGAGCAGGTGCGGGACCGGGGCGCGGCGCCGCACGCGCTGTGGGTGAGGGGCAACCGCGACCTCGCCTCTCTGTTCGCCCGCTCGGTGGGCGTGGTGGGAACACGCGCCTCCTCCGCCTACGGCCACCACGCTGCCGCGGACCTCTGCCGCGGCCTGGCGAAGCACCAGTACACCATCGTCTCCGGCGGCGCGCTGGGCATCGACACCGTCGCGCACGAGACGGCCCTGGCCAACGGCGCCCCGACCGTCGTGGTCGCAGCGTGCGGCCCCGGCGTGTCCTACCCGCGGGCCAACACCGGGTTGTTCGACACGGTGGCGGGCAGCGGGGGCTGCGTCGTCTCGGAATACCCGCCCGGCACGGCGCCCGACCGGCACCGCTTCCTCACGCGCAACAGGCTCGTCGCCGCCCTCACCCAGGGCACCGTGATCGTGGAGGCGGCGTTTCGCTCCGGCGCCCTGAACACCCTGAGCTGGGCCAACTACTACGGCCGACGGGCGATGGCGGTGCCGGGCCCCATCCTCGGACCCGGGTCCCTGGGCACGAACCTGGCCATCCGGGACGGCAAGGCGGCGATGGCGCTGAGCGCGGGCGACATCCACGAGATGCTGAGCCGGGTGGGGGAGGTCGACGTCGACGGCCAGCGCGAGCTGGACTTCGCCGCCGACCCCGTGCAGTCCCTCTCCCGCAACGAACTGCGCGTCTTCGACGCCCTGCCGGCGACCACGTCCAAGGGCGCGGGGGCTGACGCCGTGGCGCGCGAGGCGGGGCTCTCGGTGGCGCTCACCGTGCACCTCCTCGTGGAGCTGAGCAAGCGGGGCATGGTCGCGCGGGAGGGTGCGCTCTGGCGGCGCGTGCCGGCAGCCGCGGGGCAGGGGTAAACTCCCGTGCATGAGTGATACATGTGGGACGCAGTTGGCGGAGGCCATCGAGGACTTCGCCGAGCACGCCCGCCTCGTGCTGGGGCGAAGCGAGGCCACCGTGCGGGCCTACTGCTCGGACCTCGCCACCCTCGGCGCGTTCGTCGGCGGCTTCGCGGACTTCACGCTGCCCGCCCTGCGCGCCTGGCTTGCCGACGCCCTCGCGCGCGGCCTCGCCCGCTCGACCATGGCTCGGCGCACGGCGGCCGTGCGCGCCTTTTCCACCTGGGCCTACAACCAGGGCCACCTCGACTCCGACGTGGCGGCGAGGCTCGCGGTGCCGAAGGTGAACCGGCACCTCCCCAAGGTGCTCACCGCCGAGCGCGCCGGGCAGCTCGTCGAGGCGGACATCAACGACGAGGACCACACTGCGGAGGCGCTTCGTGACGCCGCGATGCTCGAGCTGCTCTACGCCACCGGCATGCGCGTCTCCGAGCTGACGGGACTGGGCGCGGGAGACGTCGACGCCGCCCGCCGCACGCTGCGCGTCACGGGCAAGGGAAACAAGCAGCGCGTCGTGCCCTACGGCCAGCGGGCGGCCGACGCCCTCGAGGGGTGGCTGCGCCGGGGGCGCCCCGAGCTCGCCGCCGAAGGCGAGACGGCCCTGTTCGTCGGCTCGCGCGGCAGGAGGATTGACCCGCGTCAGGTGCGCCGCGTGGTGGAGCGGGCCGCGACGCGCACGGGGGAGGGCGAACCCGGGCAGCCCGGGCATCTCAGCCCGCACTCGCTGCGTCACAGCGCCGCCACCCACATGCTCGAGGGCGGGGCGGACCTCCGCGTGGTGCAGGAGCTGCTGGGCCACTCCAGCCTGCAGACCACGCAGATCTACACCCACGTCTCGGCGCAGCGGCTGAAAAAGGTCTACGACCAGGCGCACCCCCGCGCCTAGCCGCACACCTAGCTCTACACCTGGCTGCGCCGCGTGTGACGGGAGGCCCGCGCCTGGCCGAGGAAGATGGTGACGCCGAGAAGGATCAGCGCCAGAGCCGCGACCTGGCGGCCGGAGAGCTCCTCGCCGAAGACCGTCACCCCGAGGGCGAGCTGGGCGACGGGGGAGATGAACTGCAGCATCCCGAGCAGCGAGAGGGGGACGCGGCGCGCGTAGTGCGACATCACCACCAGGGGCAGGAAGGTCACCAGGCCGGCCGCGACGAACAGGAGCCAGGTGCGCAGGTTCAGCTCGCTCCCGGGCCGGAGCACACCCGTGCAGACCAGCGCGAGGGCGACGGGGGCGAGGACGGCCGACTCGATGAACAGCCCGGGCACCGTCTTGACGCGCACCGTCTTCTTCAGCGCCGCGTACACCGAGAAGGACCCGGCCACGCCGAAGACCACGAGGAGGCCGGCGCCCGCCTGGCCCCAGCCGAACAGCGCCGCGCCGCCCGCGGCGAGGGCGATCGACGCACACTGGGCCGGCGACAAACGCTCCCCGAAGACGGCCGCGCCGAGGAAGACACTCAGCAGCGGGGAGACGAAGTAGGCCAGCGCCGCGTACGAGACGTAGCCGTTTCCCACCGCCCAGATGTAGAGCCCCCAGTTCACCGCGATCGCCGCTGCGGAAAGCACGAGCGCTGGCGAGGCCCCCGCGAACACGGCAGCTCCGCCAGCGCGCCGGGAGGTGGCGAGCACCCAGCACCCGCTGATCAGCGCCGCCCACATGATGCGCTGGGCCAAGATGTAGAGGGAGTCGACGTGGCTCAGGAGGATCCAGAACAGGGGCAGGATGCCCCACACGAAGTAGTTCAGCGCCACCGCTGCCGCGGCGCCGCGCGAGACCTTCTGCTCCAACGCACCCTCCTCGCTAACCCGGACCCACTCACCCTACTCAGCGCCGACGGGCTTGAGGCGGATGGTCGGGGCGGCGAGCAGCGTCAGCGGGTTGATATAGGCGTCCGGCCCGGTCAGGGCGCCCCAGTGCAGGCCCTCGTGGTCGGGGGAACGGCCGAGCGTTCCGACCACCTGCCCCTCCGTCACCTCCTCGCCGGCGCGCACGCGGGCGTGGACGGGCAGGTAGGTGGTGCGGATGCCGCCGTCGTGCTCGATGGACACGCTCGGCACCCCCGCCACCACGCCGACGAAGGCCACCATGCCGTCGCCCGCGGCCCGGACGTCCCCGCCGGGGGAGAGCGCGAGGTCGACGCCGCGGTGCCCCGGCATCCAGTTCTTCGCCGGAATCGACGGCGCCCGGGTGACCCGCGAGGCGGAGGGGGAGCCGGTGGAGGGGTCGACCCAGGCGGCAGCGGGCGGGGCGCAGAAAACGCAGGAAAGTAGCGCCGCCAGGGCCAAAAGAATCGTGAGGGGCGCGGACCAAGGCTGTCTCATGCCACAAGGGGTAGCACCGGGGCGCGGGGTGGGGGCGTCGAGAAGCGGGCGGGCTGTGGATACCCGCGGGAACCATCCACAACGTCGCAGCTCAATTGGCGTTTTCCGGGCGGGGGAAGTAATGTTGTTGCGGCAGTCTTTTTGGGCTGACTACGCGCGCCGGAAAATGCCAGCTCAGCAACGGTCCCACAGTACGAGGGTGCCGGGCGGGCACGGTGCCAGGGCGCGGGATAAAAACCCGCGCAGTACACGATCAACCGAACTACTTTTCTCCGAAGGAGACAATTCCCATGGCAGTTGTTACCATGCGCGAACTCCTCGACGCCGGTGTGCACTTCGGCCACCAGACGCGTCGCTGGAACCCGAAGATGCGCCGCTTCATCTTCACGGACCGCAACGGCATCTACATCATCGACCTGCAGCAGACGCTGACCTACATTGACGAGGCCTTCGAGTTCGTCAAGGAGACCGTCGCCCACGGCGGCACCATCCTGTTCGTCGGTACCAAGAAGCAGGCCCAGGAGCCCATCCAGGAAGAGGCGCAGCGCGTCGGCATGCCTTACGTCACCCACCGCTGGCTCGGTGGCATGCTCACCAACTTCCAGACCGTCTCCAAGCGCATCGCCCGCATGAAGGAGCTTCAGGCCATGGAGGCCGCCGAGGACGGCTACGCTGGCCGCGGCAAGAAGGAAGTCCTCATGCTCAACCGCGAGCGCATCAAGCTCGAGCGCGTTCTCGGCGGCATCTCCGACATGACCAAGGCGCCGTCCGCGCTGTGGATCGTGGACACCAACAAGGAGCACATCGCCGTCTCCGAGGCCCAGAAGCTGCGCATCCCCGTCGTGGCCGTGCTGGACACCAACTGCGACCCGGACGTCGTCGACTTCCCGATCCCGGGCAACGACGACGCCATCCGCTCCGTCAAGCTTCTCACCCACATCGTGGGCGAGGCCGTCGTGGCGGGCAAGCAGCAGCGCGAGGAGCGTCAGCTCTCCGCCGCGCGTGACGCCGCCGGCGACACCGACGCGAAGCGCCAGGCAGAGGCAGCGCAGGCCGCCGCCGACGCCGCAGCCTCCGAGGACGTCTCCGCCGCCGACGCCGCCAAGGCCGCTGTCGCAGCTGAGGCCGCCGCTCCGCAGGAGGTCGCCCCGGTCGAGCAGCCGCACGCAGTGCGCGCCGCCGAGCAGGCGCAGGGCGAGTAAGACCCCGCGGTTGTAAAGGCTCACGTGCGCTAGAACACCCCGCGTCCTGTTCCCGTCCGCTTACCAGGCAGGGCGAGGACAGGGTGCGGGGTGTTTCGCGTCGCTGGGCGCGCGGCTGGGAGTGCCCGCCGCACAGATGTCGGCTACTCTGTAAAACCGATCATGAACGTTGAGCCCTGCCGCGTTACCCGAAGCTGAGAAGCCGACGGGGCGCGAGGGTGAACAAACAGTTTTGAGAAACGAGGAGGATCGCCCCATTATGGCGAACTACACCGCTGCAGACGTCAAGAAGCTCCGCGAGACCACCGGGTCCGGCATGCTCGACTGCAAGAAGGCCCTGGAAGAGACCAACGGCGACTTCGAGAAGGCCGTCGAGGTCCTGCGCATCAAGGGCGCCAAGGACGTGGGCAAGCGCGCCGAGCGCAACGCCCTCGAGGGCCTCGTCGCCGTCTCCGGCAACACCATCGTCGAGATCAACTCCGAGACCGACTTCGTGGCCAAGAACCAGGAGTTCAAGGACATCGCTGACGAGATCGCCAAGGCCGCCGCAGCGGTGAAGGCGAACTCCCAGGAGGAGCTGGCTAACGCCGACGTCAACGGCGAGACCGCCCACGACGTCATCGAGCGCCTCTCCGCCAAGATCGGCGAGAAGCTCGAGCTGCGGCGCGCCGCCACCATCGAGGGCGAGAAGCTGGCCACCTACCTCCACCAGCGTTCCGCTGACCTGCCGCCGGCCGTCGGCGTCCTCGTCGCCTACACCGGCGACAACGCCGAGGCTGCCCACCAGGTCGCCCTGCAGATCGCCGCGATGAAGGCCCGCTTCCTCAACCAGTCCGACATCCCGGCCGAGGTCATTGAGAAGGAGCGCGCGGTCCAGGAGGAGATCACCCGCAACGAGGGCAAGCCCGAGGCTGCCATCGCCAAGATCGTCGAGGGCCGCATGGGCGGCTTCTTCAAGGACGTCGTCCTGCTCGACCAGCCCTCCCTGGCTGACTCCAAGAAGACCGTCAAGCAGTTCGCCGACGAGAACGGCATCGAGGTCACCGACTTCGTCCGCTTCGAGGTCGGCCAGGCTTAAGCCGGTCCGCGTCCAGCCCCGCCCCGTGCGGGGCTTTTCGCTTTTCGACGCCCCAACGCGCGCCCACCACGGCCGTTACGGATGGGCTCCGGGGGATCGCTAGTATCGTCTGATGGACCCAACGACCACCCCTCGCCACGAAGGAGCCCACAGGTGACTGAAGCCCCCCACGCCCGCAGCGGATACAAGCGCGTGATGCTCAAGCTCGGAGGTGAGATGTTCGGCGGCGGCAAGGTCGGCATCGACCCGGACGTCGTCGAGAGCGTCGCGGCGCAGATCGCCGAGGTCGCCCAGGGCGGCACCGAGGTCGCCGTGGTGATCGGCGGCGGCAATTTCTTCCGCGGCGCCCAGCTCCAGCAGCGCGGCATGGACCGGGCTCGCTCGGACTACATGGGCATGCTCGGCACGGTGATGAACTGCCTGGCGCTGCAGGACTTCCTGCAGCAGAAGGGCGTGGACTGCCGCGTGCAGACGGCCATCAACATGGCCCAGATCGCCGAGCCCTACCTGCCGCTGCGCGCCGCCCGCCACCTGGAGAAGGGGCGCGTGGTCATCTTCGGCGCCGGCATGGGCATGCCCTACTTCTCCACCGACACCACGGCCGCGCAGCGCGCCCTGGAGATCGGGTGCGAGGTGCTGCTCATGGCCAAGGGCGTCGACGGCGTCTACGACGACGACCCGCGCGTCAACCCCGACGCCAACCTCTACTCCGAGGTCACCCCGCGCGAGGTGCTGGAGAAGGGCCTCAAGGTAGCCGACGCGACCGCCTTCTCCCTGTGCATGGACAACAAGATGCCCATCCTGGTGTTCAACCTGCTGAAGGAGGGCAACATCGCCCGCGCCGTGGCGGGGGAGCAGATCGGGACCCTGGTTCAGTGAGGGGACGTCGATAAGCCCGGCCCCACTGGTAGATTGTTGGAGAAGCGCGCGGGGACGGCCCCCGCACCCGATGAAACCGAAGGATCAGCATGATTGACGACGTACTCCTCGACGCCGAAGAGCGCATGACCAGCTCCGTCGAGCACGCCCGCGACGAGCTCGCCACCATCCGCACCGGCCGCGCCAACCCGGCGATGTTCAACGGCGTGATGGCCGAGTTCTACGGCGCCCCGACCCCGATCAACCAGATGGCCACCATCTCGGTCCCGGAGCCGCGCATGCTGCTGGTCAAGCCCTACGACATGTCCACCCTCAAAGTCATCGAGAACGCGATCCGCAACTCCGACCTCGGCGTCAACCCGACTGACGACGGCCAGGTCATCCGCGTCACCATCCCCCAGCTGACCGAGGAGCGCCGCCGCGACCTGGTCAAACAGGCGAAGCAGAAGGGTGAGGAGGGGAAGATCGCCATCCGCAACATCCGCCGCCACGGCATGGAGGCGCTGAAGAAGATCCAGAAGGACGGCGACGCCGGCGAGGACGAGGTCGTCACCGCGGAGAAGGCGCTGGACAAGACCACCTCGCAGTACGTCGCGCAGATCGACGAGGTTGTCACGCGCAAGGAAGCCGAACTGATGGAGGTCTAACCCTCCGTCCCGCGCCCGCCCACGCAACGAGCGCCCCCGCGCTAGAAAGCCAGGTCACGTGTCTGATTCGCCAGCGGAGATCCGCGCCGACGGCCACTCCCGAGTCATCCGGGCACCCCGGCCGAAGAACAAGGCGGGGCGCAACCTGCCCGTCGCCACCGCGACGGGCCTCGCCCTCGGCGCGCTCGTGCTGTTGGCAGCGTGGGCCGGCCCCGTCGCCTGGTACCCGCTCGTGGCCGTGGCGGTGGGGCTCGCCATGTGGGAGGTGCTCACGCGCCTGCGCGAGGCGGGCTACCGCCAGCCGCGCACCTTCCTTATCATCCTGGGGCAGGCCATGCTCTGGGCCTCCGCCCCGTTCGGCGTCGAGGGGCTCGTCTCCGCCTTCGCCTTCAGTGTTCTGTTCCTCATGTTCTACCGACTGTTCCACAACGGCCGGCAGCGCAAGCCGGAGAACTACCTGCGCGACACGGCGGTGGGCATCTTCGTCCTCGCCTGGATCCCGCTGTTCGGCTCTTTCGCCGCGCTGATCTCGCTTGTCGACGGCGACGGCCAGTCCGGCAGCCTCTTCATCCTCACCTTCATGCTCGGGGTGGTGGCCTCCGACATCGGCGGCTACACCGCCGGAGTCATGTTCGGCTCGCACCCGATGGCCCCGGCGGTCAGCCCGAACAAGAGCTGGGAGGGCTTCGCCGGCTCGGTGGTTTTCGGCGTGACCACGGGGATCCTCGTGGTGACCTACCTGCTCGACCGGCCGTGGTGGCTGGGCGTGCTGCTCGGCGTGGCGTTGGTGATCTGCGCGACGATGGGCGACCTGGTGGAAAGCCAGTTCAAGCGCGAGCTGGGCATCAAGGACATGTCGCACCTGCTGCCGGGCCACGGGGGGATCATGGACCGACTGGACGGGGTGCTCCCGGCGGCCGCTTCCACCTGGCTCGTGCTCAGCCTCGTCGCGGCCCTTTAGCCGCTCCGGGAGCATTGCGGGGGATTCGTCAAACGCCCCACGCCGTGCAAAGATGGGGGCGTTATGAGCGACTTCCCCAAAATCCAGCTGCTGGCCCCCAAGCGCGGCATGCCGCCCAAGCACTTCGCCGACCTGAGCGCCGAGGAGCGAGTCGAGGCGCTGTCCGAGCTGGGGCTGCCGAAGTTCCGCGCGAACCAGATCGCGCGCCACTACTACGGCAAGTTCGAGGCCGACCCGCTGACCATGACGGATCTGCCTGAGGCGCAGCGCCAGACGGTCAAGGACGCACTGTTCCCGCAGCTGCTGTCCCCCGTGCGCACGGTGGAGACCGACGAGGGGGACACGACGAAGACGCTGTGGAGGCTTCACGACGGCATCCTGCTCGAGTCGGTTCTCATGCGCTACCCGGGCCGGGCGACGCTGTGCATCTCCTCCCAGGCCGGCTGCGGCATGGCATGCCCCTTCTGTGCGACGGGGCAGGGCGGTCTGGACAGGAACCTGTCCACCGCGGAGATCGTGGACCAGGTCCGCGAGGCGGCCGCGGCGATGCAGCGCGAGGGCTCGCGGCTGTCCAACGTCGTGTTCATGGGCATGGGTGAGCCGCTGGCCAACTACAACCGCGTCGTCTCCGCGGTGCGCCAGATCACCGGCCCCGCGCCGGACGGCTTCGGCATCTCGCAGCGCAACGTCACCGTCTCCACGGTGGGCCTCGCCCCGCAGATCCGCCGGCTGGCGGACGAGGGCCTGTCGTGCACCCTGGCGGTGTCGCTGCACACCCCGGATGACGAGCTGCGCGACGAGCTCGTGCCGATGAACAACCGCTTTGCGGTCGCCGACGTCCTCGATGCCGCGCGCTACTACGCGGACCAGACGGGCCGCCGCGTGTCCATCGAGTACGCCCTGATCCGCGACATCAACGACCAGGACTTCCGCGCCGACATGCTGGGCAAGAAGCTCCACGACGCCCTCGGCCCCCTCGTCCACGTCAACCTCATCCCCCTGAACCCGACGCCCGGGTCGAAGTGGGACGCCTCGCCGCGGCAGCGCCAGGATGAGTTCGTGCGCCGGGTTATCGCCCAGGGTGTGACGTGCACCGTGCGCGACACCAAGGGCCAGGAGATCGCCGCCGCGTGCGGCCAGCTCGCCGCCGACGAGAAGGCGGGCTAAAGCGGGCTGAGGTCCGACACACAAAAAGGGGCGGGCCCCACGGAGTTCCTACCGTGGGGCCCGCCGTTCGCTGTGCGGCTAGCGGGGGATTAGCGCTCGGCCTCGATGGCGTTGGCGGCGTTGACCGCGTTCTGGTGGCCGCGCAGGTGCGCGACGCGGGAGGGGTCGATGTTCAGGGCTCGCAGGGAGCGGTCTTCCAGGTCCGCGTAGGCGCCGGAGAGGGTGGCCTGGTCGTAGGCCCAGTCGCGCTCCTCGTAACCGACCGGCTTGTTGTGGGCGGTGACGGTGCGCACCTGGTTCAGCTGCGGGCGCACGGCGAAGAGGATCAGCCCGATGGCGATGAGCACGGCGAGGGCAATCAGCCAGATGGTCTCCACGTGGCCCTTGTGGTTGCCGAAGTTGTAGGCCACCAGGAAGGCGACGGAGATCCAGCCCGCGATCTGGATGGTGGCCGGGGTGAACTCGCTCCAGCCGAACTTGGCGGAGGGGACGTCCGCTTCGGAAACACCGTTGTACACCTGGGGTGCCTTTTCGTGCGCGTGGTGGGCCACAGCTTTCTCCTTGCTAAACCGTATGAGCCCGGGCGGCCGGGCGGAATGATACCTGCGTTCCATCTTCCCATACGGGCGCGCCGAGTGGTGAGTGGATACCCCCCAAATGTTTCATACTTTTCATTGAGGGCTCCGGGAGGGTGCCCGGAGGGTGCCGGCGGGGCACGCCGCCGCCGCGCCGGCCCGGGGGCGTGCCACAATGGCGGGGTGAAAAAGATTGTGATTCTCGGCTCGACCGGCTCCATCGGCACCCAGGCCGAGGAGGTGATCGCGTCCAACCCCGGCGCCTTCGAGGTGGTGGGCATCGCAGCCGGGGGGAGGGACCCGGGGGCCGTCGTGAAGCAGGCTCGCGCCTTCGGCCTCGGGCCCGAGGCCGTGGCCGTGTCCCGCCCCGAGGCGGCGCGCGAGGTCTCCGCCGAGCTCGGCGGGCGGGTGCTGGGAAGCCCCGAGGAGCTCGTGCGCGCTCAGCCGGCGGACACCGTGCTGAACGCCCTGGTCGGCTCCCTGGGGCTGGCATCCACGCTGGCCGCGCTGGAGACGGGGGCGACACTCGCGCTGGCGAACAAGGAGTCGCTCGTGGCGGGCGGCCGGCTGGTGCTCGACCGCGCTGCGCCGGGCCAGCTCGTGCCGGTGGATTCGGAGCACTCTGCGATGGCGCAGTGCCTGCGCTCCGGCGAGCGCGGTGAGGTCGCGCGCTTCGTGCTCACCGCGTCGGGCGGGCCCTTCCGCGGCAGAACCCGCGAGGAGATGTGGGACGTCACCCCGCAGCAGGCGGCGGCGCACCCGACGTGGTCAATGGGGCAGATGAACACCCTGAACTCGGCGACGCTGGTGAACAAGGGCCTCGAGCTGATCGAGGCCAGCCTGCTCTTCGACGTCGAGCCCGAGCTTATCGACGTCACCGTGCACCCCCAGTCGATCGTCCACTCCATGGTCACCTTCGTGGACGGGGCGACGATCGCCCAGGCGTCCCCGCCGTCGATGAAGCTGCCGATCGCGCACGCGCTCGCCTGGCCGCACCGCCTGCCGGGGGCGCAGCCGGCGCTGGACTTCTCCGGCGCGATGGACTGGCGCTTCGAGCCGCTGGACGATGTCGCCTTCCCCGCGGTGCGCCTGGCGCGGGAGGCGGCGGCTGCGGGGCAGACGTACCCGGCGGTCTACAACGCGGCGAACGAGGAGGCGGCCGCCGCCTTCCTGGCGGGCCGGCTGCGCTTCCCGCAGATCGTGGACGTGGTGGCCGAGGTGCTCGACTCCGCCGCGGAGTTCGTGGTCGCCCCGGCGTCGTTCGAGGACGTGACCGGAGTCGAGGACGAGGCGCGCCGCCGCGCCCGGGCCCGGCTCGACGAGCTGGCGGCAGGGTAGGGGGCGCAGGTGGGTTTCGCGCTCGGGATCGTCCTTTTCGCCCTCGGCATCGCGGCCTCGATCGCGCTGCACGAGGCCGGCCACATGGTCACCGCCCGCGCCTTCGGCATGCGGGTGCGGCGCTACTTCATCGGCTTCGGGCCGCCGGTGTGGCAGACCACGCGGGGTCAGACGACCTACGGGGTGGCGGCGCTGCCCTTCGGCGGCTTCTGTGACATCGCGGGCATGACCGCCCAGGACCCGCTGACGCCGGAGGAAGAGCCGGTGGCGATGTACAAGAAGCCGTGGTGGCAGCGCGTGGCGGTGATGAGCGGCGGCATCGCGATGAACCTGCTTCTGGGCCTGGTGATCACCTACCTGGTGGCGGTGTTCGCCGCGATCCCGAACCCCTACGCCGACCGCACGCCGACGGTGGGGGAGGTTTCCTGCACCTCGGACCAGGTGGCGCCGGATAAGCTGGCGGAGTGCGCGGGCCCGGGCCCAGCGGGCGAGGCCGGGGTGCGCGCGGGCGACCAGGTCCTTGCGGTCGACGGCACGCGCATCGCGACGTTCGACGAGCTGCGCACCTACGTGCTGGCCCGCCCGGGCGAGACCGTCACCCTGCACCTGCGCCGCGACGGCGAGGAGCTCGACGTCCTGGTGCGCGTCGCGGAGGTCGAGCGCATCGACGCCACCTCCGGCGAGCGTGTGAAGGCCGGGGCGATCGGGGTGAGCAGCAGGCCCGTCGCCAACCCCACGGCGTCCTTCGGCCCGGTGGAGGCTGTCCCCGCCACGTTTGCGCTGACGGGGCAGATGCTGCGCGGCACCGTCGAGGGGCTCATTGCCTTCCCGGGGAAGATCCCCGGGGTGGTGGCCTCGATCTTCGGGGCGCAGCGCGACGCGGCGGGACCGGTGAGCGTTGTCGGGGCGTCGCGGGCCGGCGGCGAGCTCGTGGAGCGCGACATGTGGTCGGTGTTCTGGATGCTGCTCGCCTCCCTGAACTTCTTCTTGGCCCTGTTCAACATCGTGCCCCTGCCGCCCCTCGACGGCGGGCACATCGCGGTGATCTTCTACGAGAAGCTTCGCGACGCCCTGCGCCGCCTCCGCGGCCTGCCGCCGGGCGGCCCGGCGAACTACGAGAAGCTCATGCCGTTGACCTACGCGATGGCGTCGGCGCTGCTCGTCGTGGGCGTGTTCGTCATGGTTGCGGACGTGGTGAACCCCGTCAGGGTATTCGGCTAGCGGTGCTAGAGTTGGGGCCTATGAATCAGCCTATTGCTTTGGGAATCCCCGACGGCCCGCCCCCGACCCTTGCGCCCCGGCGCAAAACCCGTCAGCTGATGGTCGGTGGCGTCGGGGTCGGTTCCGAGCACCCGATTTCGGTCCAGTCGATGACCACGACGAAGACCCACGACATCAACTCCACGCTCCAGCAGATCGCGCAGCTCACCACGGCGGGCTGCGACATCGTGCGCGTGGCCTGTCCGAAGACGGTGGACGCGGAGGCGCTGCCGGCGATCGCGGCGAAGTCCCCGATCCCGGTGATCGCGGACATCCACTTCCAGCCGAAGTACATCTTCGCCGCCATCGACGCCGGCTGCGCGGCGGTGCGCGTGAACCCGGGCAACATCAAGGAGTTCGACGGCCGCGTCAAGGAGGTCGCCAAGGCGGCCGGGGATGCGGGCATCCCGATCCGCATCGGCGTCAACGGCGGCTCGCTGGACAAGCGGCTGCTGGAGAAGTACGGCAAGGCCACCCCGGAGGCGCTGGTCGAGTCCGCGGTGTACGAGGCCGGTCTGTTCGAGGAGCACGGCTTCGGCGACATCGCCATCTCGGTGAAGCACTCCGACCCGGTGCTCATGGTGGAGGCCTACCGCCAGCTCGCGGAGGTCACGGACTACCCGCTGCACCTGGGCGTGACCGAGGCGGGCCCGAAGTTCATGGGCACCATCAAGTCCTCCGTCGCGTTCGGCGCGCTGCTGTCCCAGGGCATCGGCGACACCATCCGCGTCTCCCTGTCCGCGGACCCGGTGGAGGAGATCAAGGTGGGCGACCAGATCCTGCAGTCGCTCAACCTGCGCCCCCGCAAGCTGGAGATCGTCTCCTGCCCGTCCTGCGGCCGCGCGCAGGTGGATGTGTACAAGCTGGCCGAGGAGGTCACCGCCGGCCTGGAGGGCATGGAGTTCCCGCTGCGCGTCGCCGTCATGGGCTGCGTGGTCAACGGCCCGGGCGAGGCGCGCGACGCCGACCTCGGGGTGGCCTCGGGCAACGGCAAGGGGCAGATCTTCGTCAAGGGTGAGGTCGTAGAGACGGTGCCGGAGTCGAAGATCGTGGAAACCCTCATCGCCCACGCCCTGCGCATCGCGGAGGAGGAGGGCCTCGAGGAGGTCGCCGGGGCGAAGGCGGAAGTCAAGGTTACCCGCTAGACTTTCGGGTCCACTCGGAGTGGTGGCGCCGGGCACACGCCCGGCGCTGTTACTTTTTGCCCATGAACCGATCCGTGGTCGCAGCGGGTGCCGTGGGCACCGCCTGTGCGCTGCTCGCTTCGCTGTCCGCCTGCACGCCGAAGCCGAACGACGCCGAGCCGACGGCCGCCGACTTCCTCGACGCCGTGAAGGCGCAGGACTACGACGCGCTCGCGGCGCTTGTCGACGACCCCGCCACCGCCACCGGCTCTGTCCGCGAGACGTGGGAGGGCCTGCAGGCCGAGGGCCTGGACGCCGAGGTGCGCGAGGTATCCCAGCAGGACAACGTCGCCACCGTCCGCTACACCATGGACTGGGATCTGCCGCGCGAGCGCTCCTACTCCTACGACTCCTCCATGACGCTCACGCAGTCGGGGGAGAAGTGGACCGTGCGCTGGCAGCCCGCCGTGATGAACCCGCGCCTGGGCGCCGGCCAGCACCTGGAGCTGCGCAGCGAGCCCGCGGACAAGGCCAGCGTGGTCTCCTCCGACGGGGTCGAGCTGCTCAAACCGGGGGTGGCCTACCGGGTGCTCGTGGACACCACCCAGGTCCGCAATGCCCGCGACACCGCCTCGCGCGTCGCCGCGGCGCTGGCCCGAGCGCACGCCGCCGACGAGTCGGTGCCGGTCCGGGATGCGGAGGAGGTGGCGAGGGCGCTCGAGGGGGCGTCGGGAAGCTACTCGGTGGCCCTCATCCCCGCGGCCGCGCAGGGCGCGTTCCAGGAGGCGCTCGGCGACGCCCCCGAGGTGCGCCTGAACGAGGAAGCCGCGATGGTCAACTCGGACCCCGGCTTCGCCCCGGACATCATGGCGCGCGTCGGGGAGCTGGTCCGCGATGACCTGGAGGGCACCTCCGGTTGGAACGTCAGCGTGGTCAACGCGAACGGCAACGCGCTCGAGGAGCTCACTGGCGAGCAGGCGGAGCCCTCCCCGGCGATCCACATCAGCCTGGACCACGCGGTGCAGCTGGCGGCCGAGAAGGCCCTGGAACCGATCGCCGGGCAGGAGGCGATGTTGGTGGCCATCAGGCCGTCGACGGGCGGGATCCTCGCCGTCGCGCAGACGCCCGCGGCGGACAAACAGGGCAACATCGCCACGATGGGCCAGTACCCGCCGGGCTCGACGTTCAAGATCATCACCAGCGCCGCCGGGCTGCAGCTGCGCGGGCTCAACCCGGGCAGCATCGTGCCGTGCCCGGGGGCGATGAACCTGTACGGGCGAGTGGTGACCAACTACGCAGGCTTCGCCCTCGGCAGCGTTCCGCTCGAGACCGCGTTCGCGCGCTCGTGCAACACGACCTTCGCGGACATCTCGACGCAGCTGGAGCCGGGGCAGCTGAGGGACGTCGGCAAGCAGTTCGGGCTGGGCATCGACCTGACGATCCCCGGGCTGGATACCGTGACCGGCTCGATCCCCGAGGGGGAGGAGCCGCTCGACCGCACCGAGGCCGGCTACGGCCAGGGTCACGACCTGGCGAGCCCATTCGGCATGGCGCTGGTCTCCGCCACCGCGGCTCACGGCTCGATGCCGGTGCCCTTCCTCATCGAGGGGCAGAAAACCGAGATGACAGAGCCCGCGGCGGCGCCGCCGCCCGAGGTCATAGGGCAGCTGCAGCAGCTGATGGCTGCAGTGACGGCGCCCGGCGGCACCGCGGCCGGGATGAGCGCCGGGGGCGATATCCGCGGCAAGACGGGCGAGGCGGAGATCAACGGCGGATCGCACGCCTGGTTCACCGGCTACCGCGCCGACGACGACATCGCGTTTGCCACCCTCATTGTCCTCGGCGGGGGCTCGGAGGCCGCCGTGGCGGTGACGGACAGGATGTTCGTCAACCTCGACCAGGCGCGCAACCCGGGAGGGGAGTGAGGGGTCCGCGGAGACGGGGCTAGCATGTCCTCTATGAGCAGAAGAGGATTGCTAACGCCCGGAAAGCCCACCCCCGTCCGCACCGTCCCGGAGGACATTGAGCGCCCGGAGTACGCGTGGAAGGAGGACGTGCAGGAAAACATCGGCGAGCCCTTCGTCCAGACCCCGGAGACGATCGAGAGGATGCGCGAGGCGTCCAAGATCGCGGCGAACGCCCTTGCCGTTGCGGGCGCGGCCGTCAAGCCCGGTGTAACCACGGACGAGGTGGACCGCGTCGCGCACGAGTACATGCTCGACCACGGCGCCTACCCCTCCACGCTGGGCTACCGCGGTTACCCGAAGTCGTGCTGCGTCTCGCTCAACGAAATCGTCTGCCACGGCATCCCGGACACGACGGTGATCGAGGAGGGCGACATCGTCAACATCGACGTCACCGCCTACAAGAACGGGGTGCACGGTGACACCAACGCCACCTTCCTCGCCGGGGAGGTAGAGCCGCGCCACCGCGAGCTCGTGGAACGCACCTACCAGGCGATGATGCGGGGCATCAAGGCGGCGAAGCCGGGCCGCGAGATCAACGTCATCGGCCGCGTCATCGAGTCCTACGCCAAGCGCTTCGGCTACAACGTGGTCACGGACTTCACCGGCCACGGCGTCGGCCCCACCTTCCACAACGGCCTGGTGGTGCTGCACTACGACTCCGACGCCTACCGCGACGTCCTCGAGCCGGGCATGACCCTGACTATTGAGCCCATGATCAACCTCGGCGCTCTGCCCTACCGCATCTGGGACGACGACTGGACGGTGCAGAACCTCGACGGCGAGTACACCGCTCAGTTCGAGCACACCATCGTCATCACGGAGACGGGCAACGAGATCCTCACGGTCCCCGACGCCGCAGTTGCCTCCGGCATGCTCATGCTTGGCGACGCCTAACCTGCCGCCACCCCGGGCACGCGAAACGGCCCTCCCGCTCGACGCGGGAGGGCCGTTGAATGCTTGTCAGCTCAGGGAGCTACGCGGGGATCTTAGAACTTGATCCAGCCGTTGTAGGAAGCCCAGTTGAAGCCGGCGATGACCAGGCCGACGAGGGAGCCGATGGTGGCAACGACGGTGCCGTCGACCCAGTAGCGGCCCCACTGCGGGATGTTGTCGATGTCCTTCTCCTTGCCGCCGGCATCGGCAGCGAAGAAGGGCTCATCGGTGTCGTTGAAGTACTGGGAGGAACCCTGGTTGTTGAACAGGCCCTTGGTGCCGTCCTTGATGACGTCGCCGAAGTCCTTGTCGCCGTCCTGCTTGCCGGAGAAGACAGCGGAACCGGAGGTGGTGGTCTCAGCGTTGTTCTCCGCGTCGGAGCTCTGGGCGGAGGCGGTGGCGACGCCACCGAAGGCGATGGTCAGTGCGGTTGCGGAAGCAACGGCTGCGGTGCGGAAGTTGCGCATGGGAATTCCTACTTTCGGGAAAAGGGAGTGGTGATCGGCGGAGGGGCGCAGGTTACGCGGCGAAGGGGCCGTGGACGAAGAAGTTGTAGGCCGGGCCAACGATGAGGCCGACGATGGCGGAGACGCTGGTGAAGATGGTGGTCACGTAGAACAGCTGAGCCCACAGGGGCTGAGCCTCGAAGCCGCCGTTCTCCTTGGAGGAGCCGAAGAGAGCCTGCCCATCGGCACCAGTCTTGACCGTGTTGCCGGCCTCGTCCTTCTCCCAGACCTCGAGGGAGTGGCCGAGGTTGGTGGAGGAGCCGCCCTCACCCTTGGTGTCGGTGACAACCTGGGTCTCGGCGGCGGTGGCGCCGGAAGCGGAGCCGAATGCGAGGGCGACGGCGGTGGCGCCGGCGAGGGCTGCCTTACGGAAATTACGCATGAGACGAAATCCTTCTCTTTGAGTGCTTGCGAGACGTCCGGGCGGGCTTCGGGAAACTCCCCTGGGGGTGTAGACCGATGTCGTGCCGTTTCCGGCGATTTCCCGGTGTCGCGAAGGAACGATAACGGAACCCTTTCGGTTCTTGCACAAAAACCTGGCAATTAAATGCAAAGAAGCTATACTAGCCCGTGAATTTGGCTATTGCCGAGGGCCTGTGCTTCGTTACACCGCGACCGTCTCACGTGGGAAAACGTCGCGCGCGAACGCAATTCAAAGCGTTTATATGTCGCCCCCCGGAAAGGGGGAGAGGCAGGAGGCGTCACACCTCGGGAAATTCCAGGTCGAGCCCCAGGATCGCGTTCTCCGTGACCTCGGCAAGCGCGGGGTGGATCCAGTATTGCGCGCGGGGGAAGGAGCGCAGATCGAGGCCGTAAACCATTACCGTGATCATCTGCTGAATGAGTGTGGAGGCCTGAGGGCCCATGTAGTGCGCGCCGAGGAGCTTGCCCGAAGTCCGGTCCGCGACGAGCTTGACGATGCCCGTCGTGTCCTCGAGCGCCCAGCCGTAGGCCACGTCGCCGTAGTTCTGGATCTTCACGGTCACGTCGTGGCCCGCCTCGCGCGCCTGTTCCTCGGTCAAGCCGACGGTGGCGATCTGCGGGTGGGTGAACACGGCGTAGGGGACGTGCTCGTGCGGCATCGCCACCATGTCGTCGGGGTGGAGGATGTTGTGGCGCACGGCGCGGGTCTCCGCGTTGGCCACGTGCTTGAGCTGGTAGGGGGAGGAGGCGTCACCGAGGGCCCACACGCCGTCGGCGGTGGTGCGCCCGTACTCGTCAACGCGGATCCGTCCGTCCTCGCGCACCTCGATGCCCGCGGCCGGGAGGTTGAGCAGGTCGCCGTTGGGCCGGCGGCCGGTGGCCACGAGGAGGGCCTCCGAGGTCACCCGGGTGCCGTCGTCAAGCGTGAGCGTGACCGAGTGCTCGTCGCCCTCGGCGGAGGTGACCGTGCGCCCGAGGTGGGTCTCGTAGGTCTGCTCGGCGATCTCGTTGAAGTGCCGTGTGAGGTCGGCGTCGAGGGCGCGCAGGAGCGGGGAGCGGTTCACGATGCGCACCTTCGTGCCCAGCGCGTTGAAGATGTGGGCGAACTCCATGGCGATGAACCCGCCGCCGACGACGGTGAGGGACTCCGGCTGGCGCTCCAGGCGCATGATGTCGTCGCTGGTGTGGTGCGGCACCGCCTCCGCCCACTCGGGGACGACGGGACGCGCGCCCGCGGCGACGATGATCGTCTCGCCGGAGATGATCTTCGTCTCCTCGCCCTGGCCCGTCTTGAGCGTCTTGGGGGCCACGAAGGTCGCGTGGCGGTCGTAGACGGTCACGTTGGGCGAGCCCTCGCCGCGGCGGAAGGCCTCGCCGCCCTCGGCGATGAGGTCGATGCGGTTGTGGAAGACGCGCTCGACGATCCCCGGCCAGTCCGCGCCCCGGTACTCGATGTCGAGGTTGAGGCGGTCGGCGTGTTGGGCGCTGAAGGCGAGGTCGGCGGCCTTGACGTACATCTTGGTGGGGATGCAGCCCACGTTCATGCAGGTCCCGCCGAAGCGGTTCTCCTCGATGATGGCTATCGACCAGTCGTCGAAGTCGGGCGTGGGGATCGAGTTGCCGGAACCCGCCCCGATGATGATGAGGTCATAGTGCGCGTCGACGCGGTCTGCAGCGGGCTGCGCCTGAGTCTCAGTCATGAAAGTTTTGTTCTCCTAATATATAAGGTCTAAGCGGAGGTCTTAGTTTCCGGCCGGCAGGGCCTCGAGCCAGGCGTCGGCGGCGTGGAACGCGGCCTCGCGGGGGTGCGGCTCAGAGAGGAACACGTCGTGGAGCGCGCCGTTGATCGTCTCCACCCGCGCGCCCTGCGCCAGGGTCGGGGCCCAGCGGCGGATCTGCTCGACGTCGAGAACCGTGTCCGCGGTGTCTGCGGCGGCCGAGTACGGCTTGTTCAGATACGAGTGCGAGGAACACAGCGTCAGGGTGGGCACGCCGGTATCGACGCCCGAATGGATCTCCTCCTGGCCGCGGAAGATTGCCCGGAGCCAGCCGAGCCGCACGAGGTGGCCGCTGATGGGTTTCATGTCCGTGTCGAACTCCCAGCGCCCGTGGGCGGAGGCGGAGATCGACTCCCCGTAGGTGCCCGTGCCGCTCTTCGGCAGCTTGAGCCCGGGAAAGCGCTTGCCCAGCACCGAGACCGGCCCCCGCAGCGCCCTGACCACCAACGGGGGGAACTGCATGTCGAGCCAGGGGCTGTCCAGGAGGAGCCCGGCGACGGCCGCATGCTCGGCCGGCCGCTCGCGGCGCAGGTGATCCAGCCACAGCGCCGCGATGAGCCCGCCGGTGGAGTGGGCGACGGGGACGACCCGGTGGTGCTTCGCCGCCACCAGCCGCAGCGCCTCGTTCAGCTCGGGGAAGTACTCGGCGAGGTCCGTGGTGTAGTGCCAGTACTCGCCGTCCTGGCGGGAGCGGCCGCAGCGGCGCAGGTCAATGGCGTAAAAGGGGTGGCCCTGGGCGAGGAAATGCTCCGCCACGTGGGCCTGGAAGAAGTAGTCGGACATGCCGTGGATCCACAGCAGCGCGGGCTTGCCCGTGGGCGCGTCGGGCAGCGCCCGGACCAGCGTGGCGTGTTCGGGAGTATCGGGGGTGGTGAGGGTGGCGGCCTCGAAACTCTCGCCGAGGATGTCGGGGCGCCAGGGGAGGGCGTCGAGAAGCGTGCTCGTGCTGTCGTTGTTGCTCATGCCGTAGATGGTAGGCCACAACCGAAAGCGGCCGCGCCCGGGGAAATGAGTGCGCGGTCTATTGTTCTCGCGTCCGCGAAGGGGCGTAGAGTGTAGTGGCAAGTCGATTTGCGGACACCCCTGCCATGCGGGACCCGAAACGGGCCTGCGGCGCGGGTGTCCATCCAAGCGGTCGGCCACAATGGGTATGAAGCACCGAATCCGCACTGACAATCTAAAGCGAAGAGGGTTGAACGGATGTCTGAAGAACAAGGCAATAACTTTAGCGGCGAAGTGGATGTTCTGCTGATTGGTGCAGGCATCATGAGCGCCACCCTGAGCGCCATGCTCCGGGAGCTCGAGCCGGACTGGTCCCAGGCGATCTACGAGCGCCTCGACGGGCCCGCGGAGGAGTCCAGCTACCCGCTGAACAATGCCGGCACCGGCCACTCCGCGCTCTGCGAGCTGAACTACACGCCGGAGAAGAACGGGCGCATCGACGTCTCCAAGGCGATGGCCATCAACGAGAAGTTCCAGCTGGCCCGCCAGTTCTGGTCCCACCAGCTCGAGGCCGGGCTGCTGAGCGACCCGCAGGACTTCATCAACCCCGTCCCGCACGTCTCCTTCGCGCAGGGTGAGGACCAGATCGACTACCTGCGCCGCCGCTACGAGAACCTCTCCGGCAACCACATGTTCCCGAACATGAAGTTCACCCAGGACGAGGCCGAGTTCTCCGAGAAGCTGCCGCTCATGGCGAAGGGCCGCAACTTCGCCGAGGAGCCCGTCGCGATCTCCTGGATCGACGAGGGCACTGACATCAACTACGGCGCGCTGACCACCAAGTTCGTGGAGACCGCCAAGCAGAACGGCACCGTCGTCCGCTACGGCCACGAGGTGATCAACCTCAAGCGCGACGGCGGCAAGTGGAAGGTCACCGTCCGCAACGTCCACACGGGCGACAAGCAGGTTGTCACCGCCCGCTTCGTCTTCGTCGGCGCCGGCGGCTACGCCCTCGACCTGCTGCGCAAGGCGGGCGTGCCCGAGGTCCGCGGCTACGCGGGCTTCCCCATCTCCGGCCTGTGGCTGCGCACCACCAACCAGGAGCTTGTCGCGCAGCACCAGGCGAAGGTCTACGGCAAGGCCAAGGTCGGCGCCCCGCCGATGTCCGTGCCGCACCTCGACCTGCGCGTCATCGACGGCGAGCAGTCCCTGCTCTTCGGCCCCTACGGCGGCTGGAGCCCGAAGTTCCTGAAGAAGGGCTCCTACCTCGACCTGTTCACCTCGATCCGCCCGGACAACATCCCGTCCTACCTCGGCGTGGCCGCGACCAACATCGACCTGGTCAAGTACCTCGTCTCCGAGGTGTTCAAGGACTTCGACGGCCGCCTCGAGGCCCTGCACGAGTACTACCCGGAGGCCGACGGCAAGGACTGGGACATCGTCGTCGCCGGCCAGCGCGTCCAGGTGATCAAGCCCGCCCCGGCCCCGAGCTTCGGCTCCCTCGAGTTCGGCACCGCCCTGGTCAACGACCAGGACGGCTCGATCGCCGGTATCCTCGGCGCCTCCCCGGGCGCCTCCATCACCCCGGCCGCGATGCTCGAGCTCCTGGAGCGCTGCTTCGGTGAGCACATGATCGAGTGGGCCGACAAGCTCCACGACATGTTCCCGACCTACGGCGTCTCCCTGAAGTCCGACGCCGCTGCCTTCCAGAAGCAGTGGGACTGGACCCAGAAGACCCTCGGCCTGGAGGCCTAGAGCCCGCTTGTCGACGCCCCTTCGTCACGTCCCGCAGTACGTGACGAAGGGGTTTTCGTCTCCCTCCGGCCGGGCCATCCACTCCGGCCCGGCCGCCGGGTTGTACGGGTCGGTCACCGCGGCGAGCAGCTCGCGGTAGGGCGCGTAGTCCCCGTCGCGCTCGGCCGTCGTGATGGCGCGCTCGAGCATATGGTTGCGCGGCACGAAGACGGGGCCGCCGCCGTGCTCGCGGTTGAAGGTGGTGATGTCGGCAGCTTCGGCGATACCCTCGGCGCCCTCGAAGTGCCGCGCCCAGTGGTGGTCCCAGCGCTGCTGGACGGTGCCGAGGATCTCCTCGGCCGCGCCCTGGTCCATGACCGGCAGCAGTGCCTCGGCCAGGCGGGTCAGGTTCCAGGCGATGATGGTGGGCTGGTTGCCGAAGGCGTAGCGCCCCGCGACGTCGATGGAGGAGTACTTCGCCGATCCGACGAAGCGCTCGGTGAAGGCGCACGGCCCGTAGTCGATGGTCTCCCCGGACAGCGCTGTGTTGTCGGTGTTCATCACGCCGTGGACGAAGCCGAGGCGCATCCACCGCACGACCAGCTCGAGCTGCCGGTCCATTACCGTGCGCAGCAGCTCCGGCGCAT
This sequence comes from Corynebacterium senegalense, assembly GCF_900411315.1. Classification (GTDB taxonomy): domain Bacteria; phylum Actinomycetota; class Actinomycetes; order Mycobacteriales; family Mycobacteriaceae; genus Corynebacterium; species Corynebacterium senegalense. Next base: position 2,260,548 of record NZ_LS990887.1, read on the forward strand.
CGCTGAAGCCCGCCGCGCGCACGACCTTGTCCACCAGCTCCGCCGACTGCGTCGCCGCGTACTGCACCGTGCCCACCCGCAGGTGTGAGCGCGCCACCCGCACCACGATGCCGCCGGCCACCGCGCCCTGCTGACGCAGCACCTTCGCGCCGGTGGTCAGCACCGCCAGGGAGCGGGTGGTGGGGACCCCGACGGCGTGCATGAACTCGCTGACCAGGTACTCGCGCAGCATCGGCCCGACCGCGCCCAGCCCGTCCGAGCCCGGGCGGGAGAAGGGGGTGGGTCCGGAGCCCTTGAGCTGGATCTCCCTGCCGTTGAGGTCCCCGAGGAGCAGCGCGCGGCCGTCGCCAAGCAAAGGCACGAACTGGCCGAACTGGTGGCCCGCGTAGGCCGTGGCGTGCCCGCCCGCGGAACCGGCGAGCCAGGCGGTGCCCTCGGCGCTGCGCAGCCACCCGGGGTCGAGCCCGAGCTCGTGCGCCAGCGGCTCGTTGAGCGCCACGATCGCGGGCGCGGGGAAATCCGCGGCGCGGGACTCGGCGCAGAGCTCGGGCAGCGCCTCCGCGAAGGAGTGGTTGAGGTTGGGCTGTGCTGTCGTGCTCATGGGACCACCCTAGACTTGTTGCCTATGACTCATGGGACTTCTGGGACGGTGACGCTCGTTGGAGGCGGTCCGGGCGGCTGGGACCTGCTGACCATCCGGGGGCTGCGCGCGCTCGAGGCCGCGGACGTGATCCTCACCGACCACCTCGGGCCCGCCGACCAGGTCGAGGAATTCCTCGACACCTCGGGCAAGGAGCTTATCGACGTCTCCAAGCTGCCCTACGGCAGGCAGGTCGCCCAGGAGCGCATCAACGGGCTGCTGGTCGAGCACGCCCTGGCCGGGCGCAACGTGGCCCGCCTGAAGGGCGGCGACCCCTACGTCTTCGGCCGCGGCTACGAGGAGTTGCAGGCCTGCGCCGCCGCGGGCCTGACCTGCTCCGTCGTCCCGGGCGTGACCAGCGCCGTCTCCGTCCCCGCGGCCGCCGGGGTGCCGGTGACCCAGCGCGGTGTGACGCACGCCTTCACGGTTGTCTCGGGCCACCTGCCTCCCGGGCACCCGTCCTCGCTTGTGGACTGGCCAGCCCTCGCCCGCGTCGGCGGGACGATCGTGGTCATCATGGGGGTGCGCAACGCCCACGCGATCTGCGGCGAGCTGCTCGCCGCCGGTCTTGGTGGGGGAACGCCGGCGGCTGTGATCCAGGAGGGCGAGACCGCCGCGCAGCGGGCGTTTTTCACCTCGTTGTCCGAGCTGCCCGATGTGATGGAGCGCGAGCGGGTCGCCTCCCCGGCCGTCTACGTCATCGGGGAGGTGGCGGGCCTTGCGCACGCTTGACCAGCTGATCGTCGACACCGCCGGGTTTGAGGCCGAGACCGTCCTGGTCTGCGAGGACGCCACCGGGGACCTGACTCGGGCGGCCGTCGACTCGGGTAAGCGGGTCGTGTTCCTGGACGCCGACTACTCCCGCTGCCAGCGCGCGTCGGCCGCGGGCGCGTCCATCGCGGGGGACGTGCGGCTGGACTCCTTCCTCGCCGGGTCCTCCGGTTCCGCGGTCGCGCTCGGCGAGATGCCGAAGTCCCTGGCCCGGCTCGACTACCTGGCCCGCTCCATCGCGGGCGCCGGCTTCTCCTCCGCGCGCCTGGTGCTCGGGGCGAACAACAAGCACCTCGCGCGCTCCATGAACGCGGTGCTGGGGGAATCGTTCACCGAGGTCTCCGCCTCGCGCGGCCGGGGCAAGTACCGCTGCCTGGTCGCCTCCGGGCCGCGCCCGGTCACCTACGAGCCGGTCCGCGGAGATGGCCTCGTCGCCGTCGGCGGGGTCTTCTCCGGCGCCAGCCCCGACCACGGCGGCGAGCTGCTTCGCTCCGTGCTGCCCGCCGAGCCGGGCCGCCTGTTCGACCTCGGCTGCGGCAACGGATCCGTCTCCCGGGGCATCCGCGGCGCCGTCGCCACCGACTCGTCCGCCGACGCGGTGCTCTCCGCCCGCGCCATCGGACTGGAGGCGACCTGGGACGACGCCGGCTCGCGCTTCGCGCCGGGCAGCTTCGACACCATCGCGCTCAACCCGCCCTTCCACGAGGGCACTACCGTCGACGCCACCCTCGTCGAGGGGCTTCTCGACGCCTCACAGCGCCTCCTCGCCCCCGGCGGCGCCCTGTACATGGTGCACAACTCCCACCTGCGCTACCGCCCCGCGGTGGCCCGGCGCTTCTCCGCGGTCGACGAGGTCGCGCGCAACGCCCGATACACGGTGCTGCGGGCTAGCTGACGCGCCGCGGGCCCTGGTGGCTGGTGATGTACTCGCCCAGGTAGGGCTGCGCGAACGAGACGGCGCCCCAGCCGGACGGCGTGATGAGGTCGCGCTCGATGAGCTTGGCGCGCGTGTCGCTCAGGCTGGTCACCGGCCGGCCCAGAGTTTCCGCGAGGTCGGCGCTGGTCACGTCCTGCCCGCCGAGGCGGGCCATCGCGTCGAGGTACTCCCGCTGGCGGGGTGGGACGTCGCGAAGCGAGGGCTGGTGCACCTGGGTGCCCAAACGCTCGATCGCTTCCCGACGCACCGACTCCACAGCCCCGGCATCGATCACCCCGGTGGCCTGCTCCCACGCCAGGTAGCCGATGAGCTGCACGAGGTAGGGGTAGCCCTGCGTGAAGCGGGCCGCGGCGTCGGCGGCCTCCGGAGTGAACTGTGTGCCGGCCTCGGCGGCTGTGAGGGTGAGGGTTCGGGTGGCGTCGTCAAGCGTGAGCGGGCCGAGCTCGTAGTGGCGGGCGCGGCGCAGAAAGGTCGCGCCGGGAAGATCGAGCAGGCGGTTGACCCCGCGGGTCAGGCCGGCCATCGCCAGGGCGATCTCGGCGTCGTCGCGGACAAGGTCCTGGTAGGCGACCGCGATGCGGCTCAGGTCGTCGGGGTCGGCGTCCTGCACCTCGTCGATGGTGACGAGGACCCCCGTCTCGATCGCCCCGAGCAGCTCCCGCAGCCGGGTGGTCAGCCGCGGCTGCGGCGCTGTTTCGTTGATGTCCGTGCGAATCGAGCCGATACCCGCCACCGAAACCCCGGTCACCTTTCGCTCCGGTTGCGGGTTCACGTCGTGGATCGCCTCCGGGATGGTCGAGTTGGTCAGCGTGTCGGCCATCCCCTCCCGGCCCGAGGCGCGCAGCACGATCCAGCCGCGCTTGCGCGCGATGTCCTCCAGCTCCGTGAGCAGCACCGTCTTGCCGATACCCCTCGACCCCGACACGATGATGCTGCGGTGGGGGTCGCCGGGGCCGTTGTCGAGGGCGCGGCCGAACTCGTCCAGGACGGCCTCGCGGCCGGCCCAGACGCGCGGGCTGGCGCCGAAGGTGGGGCGGAAGGGGTTGTGCATGGGTTTAGTGTAGCGCTGGCGGGGCGTGCGGGTTGATAAATTGATAAATGCGGGTGGTTGATAAATTGATAACAATGTCCCTTATACACCTCTGGCGCCGTCCACGAACCTCCCTGTGCAACGTCCAGCACGGCTCGGAGCACACAGGCAAAACATGCCGACAGACTCCTCTTCAGCG
>NZ_LS990888.1 GCF_900411315.1 Corynebacterium senegalense
CAGCAGCCAGCTCGTCCTCGGTAACGTTCTCCGGCATTGGACGCTGACCAATGCTCGCAAGGGCGATGGACGCGAGTCGATCAGTCCAAAAGAGTTCCTCCTCCCAGGCCTCGCCGGCCGGCGAGGCTCCAGGCGGCTGTGCCGCCCGGCCCCCTTCGGGGGTTGGGGGGACTGGTGGTTCTTTTACTGATGGTTCTTTAGGTGCAACGGGCTGCACCTTCGAAACGCGGGTTTCTGCACTTTGGAAATTCGAGGGTGCAGATTCTGCATCTTCGCTTTTACCTGCGGGTTTCTTCGCGGGTGCAGATTGTGCACTTTCGAGGCTGTAGGTCTTTCCGACATGGAGGATGTATCGGTTTGAGGTCCGCCGGATTGATCCACGGCCCTGGCTGTAGGTGCGCGATTCAACCGAGATAAGCCCTAGCTCCTGAAGTTCCCGGAGGTAGTTGATCACCGACCTTTTGGAGCATCGTGCCCGTGCGGCAATTCTCTCCTGGCCGGGAAAGCACGAGTTGCGCTCATCGGCGAAGTCGGCCAACGCCAGCATGACGAGCGTCGGCCCGGGTTTCAATCCCTGAAGGTCGTCAAGCACCCATGCAACAGCTTTCACACTCATGGCTTAAAACACCACCTTGCAGTGTGATCTAAGTGCGATTTAATCGAGTTGACCAGGGAGGAACCCTTTGCGATACTGTTGAATGTAAACACCAACTGCCCAGTTGAGTCGTTTCGAATGCTCTTGTTCCCAGCAAGAGCATTTTTTCTTTGCTTCACGGTTACACTCCCCCCTCCAGGATTACCCGCACTGCACTTTCGGGGATCAGCCACCGGTTACCGGGCGTTCGCCGAGCCCCCGGCAGCTTTCCCGCTGCCGCCCAATTCCTCACAGTCTCCGCAGACGGTTTCTCGGGCAGCATCTGCGCGACTTGAGGTGGCGACAACCACCGTTCTTCACTTTCTTTCCGTTCCTCTTTGCTCATGCCATGAACGCTACCCGAATTCGCGGAGTTTGGCTAGTTTTGTTTCCTTGGCATGTCTGACACGGCGTTTCCCATCCGCATGGCCAAGCCCCCTACGCGGCAGACCTGTATAGCCATTTACCCGTATCGCCGTATAGCCGGTTGCGCGTGTTTCCGTATTGCCGTATCCTCCGGTTATGGAAGCCGTGATCGGTCTCTTTCAGGGTTTCCACCCCCAAGAAAATCCCTCGGATACAAGCTGGTCTCCCGGAAGGAGAAACGGTGAAATCGCTCAGAGACAAAATGAACGCCGACCCGCAGCTCAAACGTGCTCTGCAATGGAACGCTGACGACCCGACGCTTAGCGGCCGGGAGGCCGCACTCGCGCGCATTGTCACCTCTCTTTCCACTGACTTCGACGCCCTCGACGGAAGTCACCAGCGGGCGATCGCCGACGCATTGGTGGCCCAGGCAAAAGAAACACAAGAGGCGGAAAGCTACGCCGATCGCCTTATTCGGCGCTCGCGGCAGTAGGCCAAAGACACACGAAAGGAACAACGATGACCGTCATTGCCATCTCAAACTTGAAGGGCGGAACCGGAAAAACAACGTCCGCCATCTTGCTCGCAACCGCTTTCCACCGCCACGGCCGGTCTGTCACGGTCGTCGATCTTGACCCGCAGGGCAGCGCCACGGAGTGGGCTCAAATGGCCGAGGACGCCGGCGAACCCTTGGCGTTTCCCGTGACCCTTGGAAATGTCCACACCACAAAAAACCTTCGGGAGACCACGGACTTCACGATCCTCGACTGCCCGCCCGGAAACCCCACGCTTATCGACACAGCGATTGCCGCCGCCGACGTTGTTATCGTGCCGGTTCAGCCCTCGGGGATTGAAACCGAACGCATGTGGGACACCATCGACATCGCAGGTAAGGACAAGGCTGTCGTTCTTCTCACCAGCGTCCTGCTCAGCGCTAAGTCCACGGGCGCGCTAAAAGAAGCGCTCCAGGAGGACAACATCAAAACGTTCCGAGGGGCAATCCCGCGCCGCGAGGAAATCCGCCGCTGGTACGGGAGCACCCCTACAGGCACGCTGCACGGCTACGAGAGCATTGCCGAGCAGATTGTCGAGGCAGAGCGTGTCTAGCCCGTTCAGTCGACGAACCAATCGCACCAAACCCTCCACGGCCCAGGACGTCCTTCAGACTCGTAGCACACCGAATAAGAAGCTCACCATCCTGATGGACCCCACGCTGCACAAGCGACTCCACATGCAGGCCCTGAGCGAGGACCGAACAATGACAGACATCATCACGACTCTCGTGCGCGAGTATCTCGAAGCGAACGCACCAGAGGAGTCCCCGTAAGCGATACCATCCATACGGCTCGCCGTAGTGCCGTATCCCCGGCGTTACGGTTCGCCGTATGCACGTATCTCTACCCGTTGAAAGTAGCGTTTTGGGGTCCCACGCCCAACGAAGTTCCATACGATTAGCAGCACACGACATGCTGGATCTACGGAGCGAGAGGCGAAATGGCGCGCAGGAGTCGGAAACGTGTAACCCCCAATGAAAACCAACTCAGCATTTTTGACCTGTTAGGAGACACGAATGATCCATCGAGCGGACGTGGAAGCGACGCTGACGGCCTACGACTCGGAAACGACCGAGGAGCAGATCGAGCAGCTCTACCAGCAGATGTGCCAGGCGTGGCAGGACCGCGCCTCGGAGATCGAGACGGAGGCGATCTACGCGCTGAAGGACAAGACCGGCCAGTGGCCGGACGGCCCGCAGCGCGGCAGCATCGTCGCCCAGTCGAAGCAGTTGGCGACGGACCAGATCATGGGCGAGTACCTGGAGCCGCTGACGCAGGAGATCGTCGCACGGCAGGCGGAACAGGACGAGGAGGACAGTCCTCACTTTCAGGCGCTGCGCGACCCGGACGGGTGGTGGAAGGACCCCGATCAGATTTACACCAGCCGGGAGGCGACGGACGCGGTGCGGGAACTGTGGGGCGACGAGCCACCTCGGTTCAGGATGCTGGCGGGAACGCTGCTGGAGCGACGCCTGTTTCTCGGCCTGCCGATCCCGAACAGTCCCGCACACCCCGACTACCTAGAGATCGAGGCGAAAGCGCGGGCGGCGCAGAAGTACTGGGACGAGCGGATCGCCGCCCGCCGATAAATCCCGCCACCTCTATCGGGCGCAACATCCGCGCCCTGGAGGAGCTCGTCTCCATTAGTGAGGACACCGACCCCGCCATCCTCACCGAGGCCCAGCGCGGTCTGCTCACCCAGTGGCAGTCATGGGGAGCTCTCGCGGACGTATTTGACGAGCGCAACGACCGCTACGCGCGCGAGCGCGACTACCTGCAACAACTACTCTCCCCCCGCGACTACCAAAGCGCCCGGCGTACTGTCCTTTCAGCGTTTTTCACCGACGCAGACCTGACACGCGCCATGTGGGCAGCGCTCGAACACGCCGGATACCGTGGTGGGCCCGTGCTCGAACCTGGCTGCGGCAAGGGCACCTTCCTTTCCACTGCTCCGGAGGGGACACGCGCTGTCGGTGTCGAGCTCGACCCCACCACCGCGCGCATTGCCGCACTTCTTAACCCGGGAGCGCAAATCAGGTCGGAGGACTTCGCCGCCACTGATTTACCCGACGACACGTTCACGGCCACCATCGGCAACGTCCCCTTTGCCCAGTACGCGCCCTACGATCCGGTGCGTAACCCGCACGGTCTCAGCCTTCACAACTACGTCATCTCGAAGTCCGTTGACCTGACTAAACCGGGCGGTTACGTCGCAGTTGTCACCAGCACCGGTACCGCCGACGCCAAGGGATCCAACAGTTTCGGACCCCGCGCCGAGCTCACCGACCGCGCCGACTTCATCACGGGAGTGCGCCTGCCATCGGGCAAAAACGGCGCGTTTGCCGCCAACGCGGGAACCGAGGTCACCACCGACGTGCTTATCTTCCGCGTCCGCGAAGACGGCCAGGAACCGACTGAGCGCACCGAGGACTTCCTGACCACCACCGAGGTGGAGGTAGACGGGCAGACATTTCGTCTCAACAAGTTCTTCGCCGAACACCCCGAAAACATTCTGGGCACCCTTCGCGCCACCACGGGACGCTACGGGGCGCAGCTGGCCATCGACGCCGACACCACTACTGCCCTATCCGAGCAGGTGCGCACCCGTCTCACCGCCGACATCGGCCAGGCCGTCAACGACGGTTACGGTCTCACCGCCGGCACCACCATCTCCGAAACGGTGAGCACCACCGGTCTGATCGACACCGCCCGTGATGAAATGGAGGCGGTCGTCGGCACGCTGCGCTACGAGCGCGACGGCGAGACGCTGACGTTCGAGCAGAAGCAAAACACCGCCGGCACCACACAATGGGTTGAGGTGCATCCCGCGAAGAAATACGCCGAGCAGTGGGCACGCCTGATCGACATGCGCGACACCACCACCGCGCTGCTCACCGCGTGCCGCGACGAAAACACCGCCGACATCCACGCCCTGCGTGACCAGCTCAATGCCCAATACGACGCTTACGTCGAAACCCACGGTCCGATCAACCTGCACGAAGTACAGGAGCCGCGTAAAAAGTCCGAGGCACAGGTTAAAAAGGCCCTCGCGGGGTTGGAGACGAAATGGCGCAAGGAAAACGCCATCGACGACCGCCCCTTCGAAGGTGAGCTGCCCGTCGAGGTCTACGACGAGCTGCTCGACCAGGCACGCCAGCCGTCAAGTACAGCCACGGTCAAACGCCGCCACCTCGAAGGCGCTCTCGCTGCCGACCCCTTCATGAATGCTGTCTATGCGCTGGAGCGCTACGACGAGGACACCAAGACAGCCACCAAGGGCCCGCTTTTTTCCACCAATCCCATCCGCACCGTGGTACAGCCCGACAGCGCAGACACCCTCAGAGACGCGGTGAAGATGCTTACCACAAGCGACACTGCGCTCACCGCCGCAAACCTGGCAGATCTTCTCGACGGCTACGACGCCGCCGCCGTCGAGGACGAATTGCAGCGCGACGGCCTCGCCTTCCGCGATCCGCAATCCCCCGAGGAGTGGATCCCGCGCCAACGTTATCTCGCCGGAGCCGTGCGCACGAAACTGCGCGAAGCAGAGTCCATCTCCGCCGACGACGCACGCTTCATCCCCAACATGGAGGCTCTGCGCGCCGCGCAGCCGGAACGCATCACCGAAGGCATCACCATAAACCTCGGCGCAACGTGGATCCCCAAGGAGATCTACATCGACTTCATCGCCGAAACCTTTGAGATTGAGCAGTCCAAACGCAGCGAAATCGACGTACAAAACGTCGGTGACTCCTGGTCCGTGGCACTTCCCAAAACCTGGTGGCAAAAGACCGAAGTGGATACCCGCTTTGGACTCGCGGCAGCAAACGCCGACGGCGAATTCAACTTCCGCTCCCGAGACAGGCGCATGCAGGGCCTATCCCACCACGGTGTCGCACACCGGGGACGCAGTTCCGTGGTCTTTCCCGCCGGGGACGCGTTGGTCCACGCCATGAACTCGTCGAGCCCACGCCTCAACTACTCCCTGGAGGCCCGCGAAAAACTTGAGGTTCCCGACCCCGAGAAGAAAACAGTGCTCTACCCCGAGGCCACCCAGGCCGCGGGAAGGAAGTCCCGTGAGCTTTTCGAGCGCTTCTCCTCCTGGGCAAATGAGGATCCCGCCCGCCACGAGAAACTCATCGAGGCCTACAACGACCAATTCAACAACGTTGTCGCCCCCGTCTATGACGGTAGTGAGCTGCAATTTCCGGGCATGTCTGAGGGATACACCCCGTATCCGTACCAGCGTGATGCCGTCGAGCGCATGATTAATGAGCCCGGCGTGCTGCTCAATCACGTCGTGGGCGCGGGCAAAACCGGCTCCATGGTCATGGGGGCAATGGAGCTCAAACGCCTCGGCAAAGTCAGAAAGCCCGCCCTGGTCGTGCCGAACCACCTCGTCGAACAGATTGCGCGTGAGGCCAACCAGTGGTACCCGGGTGCGCGTGTCCTTTCCGGGGCATCAGCCATCGGCGGAGGCGACGGGCGGCAACTCTTTGCCGCCCAGGCCGCGACCAACGACTGGGACCTGGTAGTTATTCCCGAATCCGTCTTCACTAAGCTTTCTGTCTCCCCCGAGATCGAGGCGGACTATCTGCAGAACAAGATTGCTGACCTGCGTCGTGACCTGGAGGCCCTGGAGGAAAGCTCCGGAGACCACAGCCGCACCGTCAAAGACATCGAGGACAGCCTGTCCAAGATGCAGGTTGCCCACGAAAAGAAACTTGCCCAGGTGGGAACCGATACCGGGATCACCTTCGACCAGACCGGCATCGACTACCTCATCGTGGATGAAGCCCACGGTTACAAAAACCTCGCGCGCGTCTCCCCCAACCCCGAGCTGGCCGACAGTGGTGCCGCCAAGGCGACGGACATGGACATGAAAATCGACTGGTTGCGCTCCCATAAGCGCCCCGGTGCTCCCGTGGTCACTTTCGCCACCGGCACCCCGATCAGTAACGCCATTGCCGAGCTCTGGGTGATGCAGCACTACCTGCGCCCCGACCTGCTCGAGGAGGCAGGCATCTCGGGGGTCAACGCCTGGGCGAACAACTTCACCGAGGCCGTCACCGCCCTCGACTTCAGCTCCGGTGGACGCATCACCGAAAAGACAAAGATTGCCCGCTACGTCAACGTCCGCGAGATCACCCTGATGAACTCCCCGTTCATGGATTTCGTGGACCGCAGCCAAATCCCGGTGAATCTGCCCTCCTTGCCCAATGGGGAGCCGACCGTGATTACTTTCGACCCCGGGCAGGAGGTCAAGGACCTCAGCCGCGACCTGATGTGGCGCGAAGAGCAGCTCCGTTTGGTGGAATCCTTCGTCGATAACCCGCTGAAACTGATCAACGACGGAAAGAAAGCCACGCTCGACCCGCGCCTCGCCAACCTCGACCACGACCCGGAGGTAGGGAGGTTAAAGACCGTTGCCGACACCATTGCCGAGGAGTGGCGCGCCAACCGCGATAACGTCTACCTCGACCAATTTGGGGCGCAGTCACCCAACCGGGGTGGGCTACAGATCGTCTTCTGCGACAGGGGTGTTCCGTCGAGTGACCCGAACAAGTTCACCGTCTACGAGGCCCTGCGCGAGGAGCTCGTGGCACGCGGTATGGAGAAATCGCGCATCCGCTTCATCCATGAATGGGACGACCGCAAGCTGCAACTTTTCGATGACTGCAACAACGGCCACGTGGACGTGATCGTGGGAAACACCCCTAAACTCTCCACTGGAGCGAACATCCAGGCCCGGGCGGTTGCCCTGCACCACCTTGACGTGCCGTGGCGGCCGGCCGACATGGAGCAGCGCAACGGGCGCATCGTGCGGCAGGGAAACCAGAACACTGCTGTGCGCATCTACGAGTACATCTCCGCCGGCACCGCTGACGGCCACTCCTGGTCCCTGATTAAAGCCAAGCACGACTTCATCCAGCAGATTTACCGGGGAGCACTGGAACACAACGAGCTGGCAGTCGAGGACAATGACGATGATGTGCTGGCACGCAACAAGTCGCTTGCCACGGGCAACCCCGACTTCGCCAAGGAAATCGCCCTGAAACGCGAGGTGGACGAACTCCAGTCAAAGAAGACCGAGCACACCGCGCAGAAAGAATCCGCCGAGTTCTACCTGCGCTACAACCGCCAGGAACTGCCCCGCCTCCAGCAGCGCAAGGAAACACTGGAGCAACTGGTCCCCACCGCGAAGACGTGGCTGGAGGCCGACAGCGGGGAGAAGACGTGGACATTCGGCGGGGTTGCCTACACCGACCGCAAGGAGGCCACCGAGGCCATGACGGCACAACTTGCCGCCGTCTCCCGCTCGCGCAGCACGGAGAAACAACCCATCGGCGAAATCGGGGGCGTTGTTCTCTACGCCCACTACAGCTTCGAGCACTCCGGGCTGTTCATCAGCAGTCCCGCCGGACAGCACCCGAAACCCATCCCCGACAACCTCATCCGCGACGAACAGGTGCGCACCGCCGAGGAAAACGCGAACCTGCCGCAGTCCCGCTCCGGGTTCCTGACCCGCATGGAGTCCTCCGTCAACGCCGTGGTCAACGCCCACGCCCGGGCAGAGGAGGACATCGAGAAGGTGCGCCGCGAGATCAACCGCCTGGAAACCGGTGATGATCTGGGGGAATTCCCGGAACAGGACGAACTGGAGCAAAAGACCTCGGATCTACACACAGTCCAGGAGCGTCTGCGCAAGTTCAACAACTCCGACGGGGAAAAACGCGCCCGACGCGAGTACATGCAGCGCCTCGCCAGCAAGGGCCGCTCACCCGGTTACAGCCTGGAGCTCAACCCCACCAAGTCCATGCTGGCGGCGGGGATTACCTATCACCCCAAATCCTCCCCCATCGTGAAGGTCGACGGAACCGCAGAAGAGCAGGCCTCTGCCTGGCAATCTCACGACATGGCCACGGCTCCCGAACGAATGTCTCCGCAGCAGCGACTGCAGGCACAACGCCGGCTGCATATGGACGCCCCGCGTCAGGATGTGCAGCCGCATGACCCCTCGCAGGTTCAAGATCGATCTTCCGAGCTGGAGTAGCCCACCATGACCCCGCCGCGCCGTATTGCCGCACCTACAGGTCGCCGTATGCCCGGGCCGCAACCCAGCGCATATCCGTACATACGGTTGTGCGCATTTACGGCACTACGGCTCGCAAGCGTTTACGTTGAGGCGCCGCGAGGGAACTTGAAGCGTAGGCACGCAGTCGAATACAGAAAACCGACACTCCACTAGCAGAAAGGAAATGCGGCACGTGGGAAAGAACGAAGTCACCATCGGGCAGCTCGCACGACTTGTCGACCGACTGGAGGACGGGCACTGGGGCATCATCGCCCGTAGCGTCTACCTCGATCTCCTTGCGGGATACGCATACCTCTACAACGAACATGTAGCGGAGGCACCCGCTTGGACCCAGCCACTGCCTTGGGAAAGTAAGGCGGTGCACGAGATCATCTCCCTCATGCCCACGCCGCAAGGATCCCGATCGTTTGAGCATTGCCTCACGGAAGTCAAGAGCACGACACAGCTCCTCCTCGCCCAGGAACTGGGGCTGCCGCAAAACCCCGATGATTACGGGACCCGGATCCTGCCCTTTGAAGAAGTCGAGGCCGTAGAAGCCTTCCTGGTCTCAGATTTCACTGAGGGGATCACCCGAGCAACAGCCGAGTATGCCGTCGCACTTTGCCAGTGGAATGACGCTAGCACCGCGCTGAGTGTCATCCGCCGGAAAACTGGTGAAAACCATTCTGAACTACCCGCCCCCACCATGCCCGAGAGCCTTATATCCATGATTCAGCAGGTACGAGATGATGAATCCTAACGACGCTTCATTGGCGGAACTCATCGCCGCCCTCGCCGATGCCGGGGCTGTCTCCCAGGTCTCTGCCGTCCTCCTGGCGCGAGAACAGCGCACAGTCCACAGAGTGTTAGAGAACCGCCCCGTCGACGAGACCACATCATACGCAGCACGTTTGCGGGACACGCTCGCGGAGATCGTGGACGCGGAACTCCAGAACGAGTACACAAAACGCAGCCGAAGCTACTTTACGGCCGAGGGGGAGGCGTCCAAACGTCTCCCTGGTGCCATTAGGTCCCTGCCCTATGCGTCGCAAATGTTGCTCGAGCAACACCGCAACGGGAAGTCCCTAGTGGAGTTAGCTGCCAGTCGTGGGCAGACGTACCGCGAAACACGGCACGCATTGCGCAACGTGTGGAAATCGCTTGATCCTGTCTTAGTCGAAGATCCTGACCAAGATAATCTTGAGCGGTTCCTGGAAACTGGAAATACCTCCTACATAAGCCCCATCTACAATCGCAATAAGCTCCCCGTCACGGGTCTGCTCGTCAAGCGCAACCTTGCGCGCGACCAGAGTGAAGCAGACGAGCTCTATTCCGAAACATGGACGCGCGCATTTAGACGCCTGGAGAACTTTAGGGGCGAAGCAAAATTCTCCACGTGGCTCACCCAAATCGCTATCAACGCGGCAATTGATGCCAAAAAGGCCGAGAAAAGGTACTCAGAAAGGACACTTAACCTAGAAAACGCTGCAGATGAGTATCAGAACCTTTTCGTTGAAGAAGATCGCTCCAGTGACCTCCTTGAAGCCTCCTCGCTGTACACCGAGCTGACTAAGGGGCTAAACGACCTTCAGATCCGCATCATTTCCGGTCGCCTCGCAGGTAAAACAGTTGCCGAGATGGCGCAGGAAAATGGCGTAGCCGAAGGCACGATCAAATCCTCGCTATCGCGGGCCCGCGAAGTAGCCAGGAAAAATCATGAGGCGCTCTACAGTGAAGCCCCGAGTCCAGACGAACCCGCCCTTGAAGGCTTGAGCGCAGCCGAGCGACTTAACCTGCAAAGAAAAACCCCAGGGCAGCGTCCTCCCGCCGATTCGCTGCCGACGCCTGCCGAGCAACAGCAGGACACCCCGACCCTTTAGCGTCGATGGGCCCCTGTACCCATTGCCCGCTCGACGTGCCATAGGACACACTGACCACAAAAGGAAGTGGAGAGAGGGGAGAGGTCCATTGATCGTCTACAGCGCTCCAGGGTGCTCACAATGCCGGCTGACAATCCGATGGCTTGACGACCACGGCCGAGAATACGAGAAACGCGATGCGGCCCAGCACCGGGAGGACCTTCTGGCACTGGGGCACACATCTGCCCCCGTCGTCGTCTTGGATACGGGGGAGTCCTTTTCGGGGTTTCGCCCCGATCGTTTGGCCCAGATAGGCGCCAACGAGACCGCGCCGTCAGGCCCACCTCCTCAATCAGTCGAGGACATGACACCCGCTGCACGAATTCAGCTCCAGCAACAAATCAGCCCACGAAGCCAAACAGCCGGCCTCGAGAGCGAACAAAACGCCACTCTGAACGCCGCGGAGGAATCCACCCGTGAGGCCGTGGTCTAGCCCCGGCAAGACGCACCGCCTCACCACGGCCGCACTGAATCACACCGACGTGATTTAATGGTCCACAGATAGGAAAAACCCTCCCCACGAGTTAGCCGCTCGTTGTGGGGAGGGCGTACCGGAAACCAGTAAAAGTGCGACCCGGTGACGTGTCTCAACACTACCGAGAAAATGTGTTGCTGTCACGTCGCCGAGCCCGCATCGGAAAGGACAAGCAGCATGACCACCGAGAACCACCCCGACAACGACTTCGGCCTGGACGAGGCTGCAATCCTCAAAGAGGTCGAGTTCATTGAAGCAGCGGGGGTGACCGAGCCCTACGCTTTCACAAGCTCGCTATTCACCAAGGCCACCTTCCCGCACAGCGTGCGAGGCGCTCGGGAGGGCACGCTCGTCCTCCACAACGGAAACATGACCGTAATGATGGTCAGCGCCACAGGTGACGAATTGCCCTACGGACATGTTGTACGCCTGATTCTGTTCTGGCTCACCCGCGAAGCCTGCAAGCGCAACGCCGAGATGGACATCGACGAAGCGCGCATCATCCCCCTCGGGGGCAGCATTCAGCGCATTTTGCGGGAAATGGGGATTATCAAGCCGGGTCAGCGCGCGGGCAAGAGCCAGTACGCCGCGTTCTCCAAGCAACTAACCCGTCTGGCCCACACGACAATCACCGTCCGGCACAACTCCCGCACTAATACCGGCCACGGGCGTGACACGACAGCCACGCTTATTGCCGAGGAAAGCTTTTTTTGGTGGGAAGATGCTGACGTGTCCGGAAACCTCGCCAAAGGTTCGTACATCGTCCTAACGCGCAAGTTCTTTGAGTCGCTCGTAAACCATGCCGTTCCACTTTCCTCGGTGCATATCGCCAAGTTCTACAATTCCTGCCTAGCCCTTGATCTCTACGGGTGGGCCGCCCACCGCATCTACACCCACAGCGGAACTACCCGCGTGACATGGGAGCAACTAAAAGGCCAGATCGGCACAGGCTACCCAGACTCCCTACAAGGTATGCGCGACTTTCGGAGAAAAGCGCGCGGAGCCATCGCCCGTATCGCGGAGGCGTGGCCAGAGTCAGGCATAAGTGAATGGCCGGGTGGAGTGATCCTCACCGGCAAGATCACGCCCGTCGACCCGAAGATCGTTCCGCCTCACCGCGGCCCGCAGTTTTAAGCCCAGAGACACCCACATCCACCGAGCCGGCCTCGGTGGATGTTTTAGTTATCCAGGAGCTTCTGCCCCGGCCGATCACCATTCGTACATTGAGTCACGCTAGTTCGTACATTGAGTCACGCTAGTTCGTACATTGAGTCACGCTAGTTCGTACATTGAGTCACGCTAGTTCGTACATTGAGTCACGCTAGTTCGTACATTGAGTCACGCTATATCTGCCATAAAGGCAGGTTAAACGGCAAAAATGGAGTTCACCCTATAAAACCTTTTAAATCCTCTATACCTTTAACACTCCTCTAGGTATGCCGCTGGAACCGAGCTATTCACGGGAACCCACCCTCCGAAACTCCCGCCTCGCTACGCTCGTTGGGCTACCGCGCGAATCGAAGATTCGCTTGCTTTCAAAAGAACAAACAAGGAGGGGGAGGGGTGCGGCGGCACGTGGCGTGAGCGGGAATGGCTGCGGTCCGTGGAGGTTGCGGCGTGGGTTGCGGAGTGGAGGGGAGATTTATAGACCTGCCGCAACTTTCGGCCGGGGCCGGCCAGGAGGGTGGAGAAGATCGGCGCGTTCAGCGCGCGGTGTGCCATGTCCTTCCAAGGAGGAGCCGCGATCCCGGCCGGGGGCGGTACTTCTCGTGTGTCACTTGGGTACACCCTCGTGCGACACGGCTGGCCGGGCGGTTTCTCCTGTGTCAGCATGTCCTATTTGCAATTCTGCTACACTTTCGCAGTGAGGTTAATGACTTCATGACACACAGAAGGGAGTTGCGGTGGCGGGCCAAACCGTTTCGTACATTCGTGTCTCATCCGTTGACCAAAACCCATCGCGGCAGAGAGAGGCTGTGGGGGCCACCGACAAAGAGTTTCTTGATAAGCAGTCGGCCAAAAGTCGAGCCGCTCGCCCAGGGCTCGACGCCTGTGTCAGTTATCTGCGCGCCGACGACGTTCTCAAAGTGGCTTCCATCGACCGCCTAGCCCGATCGTTAGTCGATCTCCGCAACATCATCGACGAGATCGTCTCGAAAGGCGCCACGGTGCGCTTCCTCAAGGAAGGTCTCACCTTCGCCCCGGGGAATACAGACGCGCGCGCAACTTTTCTGTTGGGGATCCTTGGAAGCTTCGCCGAGTTTGAGAGAGAGCTGATCCGCGAACGCCAGGCGGAAGGAATCGCGCTCGCAAAGAAGGCGGGCAAGTACAAAGGCCGCAAGCGGATTCTTTCGCCCGAACAAGTCCGAGACGTTCGAGCCCGCGCCGCCGCCGGAGAATCGAAAAGTGCCTTGGCTACAGAACATCACGTCAGTCGCTCGACCATCTACCGTTGCCTTGAGGAGCCCCAATGAGCCTGTTTACTGCCGTCCTTTTGCTCGGAATTCTCGGAATCATCAGAACTCGGGTTCGCCGGAATGGACTCGTTGCCGGCCTCGTATTCAGTTTCTTTCCGGTCGCACTTTTTCTCGCTGCGGTCCTCTTCCTGGGCGCTGCAGGAATCTTTTTCAACCAGGCCGCGTACAACTTCAGTGACGAAGGGGAGAAGGCTCAACAGGCGTGGCGCCAGGAGCAAATTGACTCAACTGGCATCGATCCCTGCGCAGGTCTGTATGCCGCAGAACGCGGGCGCCGCCAGACGCAGGAGCGCGTCGACAGCGGCGTTATTGGCAACGGCGAGCTCCTGTCGGAGGCGCTCAGTAACAGCCCATACGCGGACATGTCGTGGGAGGAACGGGAGGCCGCACTCGCGCGGGACGCCGAGCTGAGCGAGAAGTGCCCGCCCCTTGACTACATCGAATCGCAGCAATAGATACACAGGTAGATCGGCAGAAGGGAACCCGCAATGACGACCACGATTCAGGGCAGGATCTACGGCTCGGCCGTAGTCGATGACTCTACGTGCCCAACGAGTGTGAAGGTGCGCATCTTCGCTAAAGACCCCGACAACCCTCGATGGCTGCTCGACGCGCACGCTTACGCTGACGGACCGCTGGCGCAAAGAATTGCTACCGAATGCGACCACGGCACCATGATCACCGCCACTGGGGTGCTGACGCGTACCACACCCTTGCCGGAAGATGAGGCCGCCGGAAACACGGCGGCTTCACTGGCACTCACCGACGCGACATTGACGCCATGACGCGCCCGGGCTTCAATTTCGACCCCGAGGTCCAGGTGCTCAATGAACTGCTGTGGTCCGCGAATGAATCCGCGGCCTCCTTCGTTCTCGAAACTCTCCGCGAGGATGACTTTTATAACCCGCTCTACGGGCAAATGTTCACCGCCATCAAAGACAGCCACTCCCGGGGACTCGGCCGCGACGCCGTAAGTGTTAACACCCACCTGCTCGCAAACTATGACGCACTTGGCATCGCCCACCCGGAGAATGTGAGCCACTTGCTCGTCAACATTGCGGTCCTCGATACGCCCCAGCACAGTTTGCGCGACAGCGCCTACAAAGTGCTCCACGACTCCTATCGGCGAGGGTTTGACGCCGTGGCAGACGCGCTGAAGTTCGCCGCGCAGGAAGCGCCGACCAACGAGCTCTTTAACATCCTTGTCGATCACGGAAAGCAACAGCGCGCCTCCACCGAGCGACTGGCAAATTTCCTCACCGCGTATGACGCAGCAGGCGCGACACCGCGCGCTCCCCAGGCCGCTCCGGAAGAACAGACCGCGCTTGAACGGATCAAGGCACAACGTAGCCAACAGGGCACCCCACGATCCGCAAGTGACTCCGCCGGCGCACCGCTCGCCGATACCCGAGATAACGGACACGAGCTCTAGGGGCGTCCCTCGAGTCGACCGGCACAATCCCGCTCCCTGACACAAACACGGACGCCGCCTCCCTTCTTTGGGAGGCGGCGGACAACGGGGGCATTGTCTAAGGGCTTCACTTGTTGGGGGTGCGGCCCCTAGGGGAGAGGTTAGTCCAGATGCGACTTATCTGCGATAGGGAAGAGCTCGAGTTGATCGGCTATCGCCGGCTGAACCGCAAGGCGGTAAGACTGCTCGTCCCACCCATTCTCTAGCGCGGCTCGGACGCGAAACGACCGTTCCGCGCGTCGCCTTGATTGTACAGACGGGCGGTTTCCAATGTGGCGCCCCCGCTTGACTGCGTGACGCAGGTTTGCAGATTGAGTGGAGCGGTGGACGTGTTTCGGGGATACGCGAACACACAGCGGCTCGTTACACGCGTGCTCGGCAACATCACTCGAGCCGATCGAAACCCCGGAGGCCAGTAGCGCGAATCGGTGCGCAAGCATGGTGCGTTGTTCGTCCCGGTTCTGAAAGGTAAAACGTCCGTACCCGTCCGGGGTAGAGATTGCACCGGTCCAGAACCAACAGCGCGGAGACTGCACCACCTTAGAGTTGAAGCGGCGGATGTCCGATTCCGTAGGAAGAAGCTCGGAGTTGGACACAACCGCCCGCTTGGACGAGCCGCGAGATACGGACGCCGGAGGTTCCGGCATTCCCGGCAGCGGGCGCCCCGGGGAGATTGGGCCTCTCACGAGTGATCGTGCTGATGTTCTTCAGTAGTGTCGCCACCGGTTTCATTCTCGCTAGCTGTGGCGCCGTCGTGCATGGATCCGGAGTCGGTATCGCTTGTGTCGTCCTCGCCGTCGGTAGTCAGCGCGAGGAGCCCCCGAAGCGCGGTCGGGGACAGATCGAACGAAGCTCGCATCCATGCTTGCGATTCGCCGAGCTTGCTCAGCTCCTGGAGCGCAGCGGCGAAGCGGCGGCGCGCGCCGTCGAACTCCGCCTGGGCGAGGAATGCGCGCTGTGTCGCGTCTTTAACTTTCTCCTGCTGGGCGATCTTCTCCGCAAGCGCTTGCGTCGCTAGATCGCGCGCCTGTTGCCTCTTATTCGTTTTCGTCGACATGTCGCACAGTTTACTAGTCGCTTCACCTAGCGACTAGCCCGCCGTCGCTCCGGCGCCAGCATTTGGCCACACACAGTAGGCACTTTTAGTGAGAATGGTGAATCGGTCGGCTACACTGCGGAATTATGATGTCGTTTCGCGCCGTTCACGCCGGGGCCGGGTACCAGTACCTGCTGCGCTCCGTGGCGACGAATGACGCATACGACGAGTCGGTAGAGACCGGAAAATTGTCGTCGTACTACCAAGCAAAGGGCACGCCTCCGGGCCGTTGGCTCGGCCGTGGACTGGCTGCGCTTGGGTCGGAAACTGCCGCCGTCGGGGTCGAAATTGAGGCTGACCAGATGGAAGCGCTCTACGGTTTGGGCTACCACCCGGACACGCACCGGATGCTTCATGAGGGCAAAACTCTCGACGAGTGCAAGCTCGGCGGGAAGTTCCCCTTCTACACAAACGACGTTGCGGTCCTGAACGAATTGCGCGCGGCGGAGCGCGCGTTCGTCGCCGAAAGTGGGCGGCTTCCGACGGAAGATGAGCGCACTGGCATGGCCATTTCTGTTGGCCGACAGCACTATGTGGAGGCCACCGGGTGGGTCAACGCGCCGGATAAAGACATCGTTGATTGGGTCAACCAGCAACGCAATCAGGTCAAGCAAGCGGTCGCGGGTTTCGACTTGACGTTCTCCCCGGCGAAGTCGATCTCGGTGCTGTGGGCCCTGGCCGATGAGTCCACCGCGAACAAAATTGCGGCGTGCCACCATGAGGCAGTTGCCGAGGTTTTGGCGTGGGCGGAGGACAACACCGTGCGCACCCGCATGGGCGCGGGCGGGCTGGCGCAGGTGAAAACCGGTGGCATTATCGCCTCGGAGTTCACTCACTTTGACACCCGCGCGGGTGATCCTGATCTTCACTCGCACGTGCTTGTGTCGAACAAAGTGCAGGGCCCGGACGGGAAGTGGCGCACGCTCGACTCGCGCGCAATGTTCAAAAACCACCAGACGTTATCGGCGCGCTACGACGCAATTTTGCAGGAGATTCTGACGCGCAAACTCGGCCTCGGGTTCACCGCCAGCCCGCGCGGTGCGGGCGTGGAACCCGTCTGGGAAGTCGCCGGAGTGCCCGAGGATCTGATCGAGGCGTTCTCGAAACGACGCACAATGGCCCGTCCTGTCTATGACGCTTTGGTGCGCGACTACGTGGCTGCGCACGGCCACCAGCCCGACAAGCGGACGCAAAAGCGGCTGTGGCAGTCGGCGATTTTGGACACGAGGGACGCGAAGAAACCCGCCGAATCTCTCGCAGATCTCCGTGAATCCTGGCGCGCTGGAGTGGAGCGGATGGACGGCGGCGCCGAGCTTTTAGCGTCGGTTCACGCCGTGCTCGGCGGGGCACACAATGACGCCCGCCCGGAGTTTTTCACCCAGGGATCAATCGACGATGACGCCCTCGACGACCATGCGCGCGGTGTAGTTGATCGGATGATCCGCAAGCGTTCCTACTTCGCCGACCACCACGTCACCGCTGCGGTTGCGAGCTACCTCAAGGCGTTTCGCTTCGCCGACGGGGAGCAAACTCAGCGCGCTATCGCCGAGCTTTCCGAGCGCATTGTCAGCGCGCACCTGATCGAAATCACGCCCCGGGGCGCGGAAGATCTTCCCGAGAAACTCCGCAACGACAACGGAGAAGCCGTCGACCGACACCTCGACTACCGCAAGTACACCACACCGGAGATCCTTGCCCAGGAGGACAAAGTTCTCGCCGCAGTCGTCGAACCCGTGCCCGTGTTCGCCGAGTCCGCGACCATCGATAAGGCGGTCGCCGCGTTCGAGAAGGACAACGGTTTCTCGCTCAACGCCGGCCAGGTTGAGCTCGCGCGGCACCTGCTTTTGTCTGGCACCCTCGCCGCCTGCGGCGTGGGCCCGGCCGGCACTGGCAAGACAACATCCATGCAGATTGTCTCGCGCGTGTGGGCCGACCACGGCCACAACGTCATCGGGTGTGCCCCGTCGGCGGCGGCCGCCTCGGTGCTTTCCGAGGAGCTCGGAATCGACGCGAACACGATCGATTCGCTGACGTTTACCTGGCGCGGGCGCAACCCGAACAAGCCCGCCGGTGACCTGTCGGCTTTGCCCGTGCAGATCAATCAGGGCGACATGCTGCTCGTCGACGAGTCGGGCATGGCGACAACGGACAACCTCGCCGCCCTGGTCGAAATCGCCGAAGCGGCCGGGGCGATCGTGCGGTTCGTGGGGGACCCGCACCAGCTCGACGCGGTGGGAACCGGCGGGCTGTACGAGACGATGTGCCGCTACAACAACGCCGCCGAGCTGACCGACGTGATGCGTTTCTCCCACGGCAACGACACCGAACAAGCCGACGCCTCCCTCGGTGTTCGTCGCGGCGATACCGCCGCCGCCGAGTTTTACTTCTCCCGTGGCTGGGTCACCGGCGGCACGCGCGAGGCCATGCTCGCCGACGCCGCCGAGGCCTACCTGGCCGACACCGCGAAGGGGCGGTCCTCTCTCGTGGTGGCCTCCACCAACGCCGATGTGGCCGTGCTCAACGAGATGATCCGCGCCCACCACATCGACACCGGAGACGTGGACACCTCCCGCGAGGTCGCCCTGTCCCAAGGTGATGTGGCGGGTCTGGGAGACGTGATCATCGCCCGGCAGAACCAGCGCCTCGACAACCCGGACAAGCCGAATCAGGCCGGGCGGAAGGTGATCAACGGCCAGCTTTTCCGCGTCATCGACCTCACCGACGACGGCGGGGTCGTCGCCGGGGATCTCGCCACCGGGGAGGTCTACCACCTGCCCGCAGACTACGTTCGCGCCCACACCCACCTCGGGTATGCGGCGACGGTGCACCGCTCGCAAGGCGCGACGGTGGACACCACCCACCTGGTCGTTGACTCTGCCACGAGCCGCAGCGCCCTCTACGTCGGGCTGACTCGTGGCCGGCATGAAAACCGTGTCTACACGGTCACCGACGACACCCTGGACGAGTTCGAGGAGTACGGCCATGAGCACTCCGCCGGAAACTCCCCCGGCCTGTCCGACCGCGACGTGCTGGCGCGCGCTATCGCGCGCGATACACGCCAGCGCTCTGCGACCGACATCCGCGAGGAAGCCGAAGCCTACGCGGACAGCAAGGAACGCCTCGCCAAGCTCTACCGCTACGGCGT
The DNA here is from genome assembly GCF_900411315.1 of Corynebacterium senegalense. Taxonomy (GTDB): domain Bacteria; phylum Actinomycetota; class Actinomycetes; order Mycobacteriales; family Mycobacteriaceae; genus Corynebacterium; species Corynebacterium senegalense. The sequence goes on from NZ_LS990888.1 coordinate 19,213, forward strand.
TGACGCGGCCACCAGTGACTTCATTGAGCGCCACCTCGACGCATGGTGGGACCGTCTCGACACTGACGCCGCAGCCACACTGACTGATGAAGGGCGGATGAAAGTCCGCACGGCGTGGCGTGATCTGCTCGCTGCCGGCCACGACCCCCGGGACTTCATGGCCACCGCCGTGTTCAACCTCGGCCAGGTCGATGAGGCCGGAGCCGTCATCGCGTGGCGGCTGCGCGCCACCCTGGCCGACGACGCCGGGCAGGCAACACGCCTGCTTGCCCCGCCGCCGGTAACGCGCGGCGCCGACGCGGAGCTCGGCGCGTGGCTGCGCGAAACCCACGACCGTCTTGCGGCATGGCCCGACGACGCCGCTGGGGAGGACATTGCCCCCGAGAACCTGACCCCCGCCGAGCGCCTGCGCCTGCAGGCTGGAATGAAGCCATCCACCCCGCCCGCCCGCAACGCCGGGGCGGGTGCGGCGGCCGATCTAGACCCCCTCGCACGCCTCGCAGCGCAACGTGCTGGCCGTGCCGGGACGAGCACGGCAGACGAAAACCCCCCGAGCTACCGCAGCGACGAGCACACCCCCCAGCTATAAAACCGTCGCTACAGGGCCAGATCGTCTGTTGCCTCCGAGCTGTAGCCAAGCTCAGAGGCCGGAGTTGGCTCGAGCGGGCCCTGCTCGGTAAGCGCGTCTGTCGGCGAAACGGGCGAAACTCCCACCCCCTGCTCGTATGCGGCAACGGCGTCTGGGTGGGCGCCCGTGATCTGCATGTCCTCGATTACTTCCGAGGCGGGGAGCGCCCCGTCAACGCGGCCATCGTTGCCCAGCAAGACTTCATCAAGGGCGACTGCCAGCGTTTCGAGACTCCCGACCGTGACAACAGAAAGTCGGTCGAAGGCCTGGTCAAACCGATCTGTTGCGAGACTTCCCGCATCATCGTCCGTCACGGTCGCGTCCTCGCGCCACCTTGCCAGAGATTCTTCGAACCCGCGATTGGCCAGTTCTCGTTCAAACGTCTGTTCCTCCTGCTTGCTCCACGCATAGAGCACGGCGCCGCCGAGAGCGGCGGTAACCAGCTGTCCGGCAGTCATGCGCTTGTAGCTGTTCGGGCCTGGGGTGCGGGTGCGGTGGGCTGGACGAGCTGCGACCTGGCCGTTTTCTACCGCGCGCGCGAGGGCTCGAGCGCGTCTCAGGGCGCGCGCCAGGGTGAGGTCCACTTCTCGGGCAGTGGGAGAGTTCTTCGGTGTCATCGGTTATGCCTCCTTAGGGATTTCATTCATGGGCGTGCTGGGCAGGGAAATGGTCGGGGTGTCCTCGCGGCGGCAGTCCTGGAGGACTGACATTTCGCCCATGAGGTGGCGCATGTGGTAGTCACCGTGAACACGCAAGAACGTCTCCATGTAGGTCGCAGGCTCATCCTGGCGCAGTGCCTCGAATCTGAGCCACAGCGCTTCCAGACGGGCCACGACTTCTGCGTGGGCCCACCACCGTTCAGACCAGTTGGCCGAGGGGATGCGCGATGAGGATTGGCCGTAGAACGGCAGAATAATTTGGTCTACGAACTCGTACATCGACTGGAAACGAAGATCCATTAGCGTGCTCCTAACTTGCGCATGGTTTCCTGGGGCCACCGACGCTGCCACCACGGCTCCATCTGGGCGATCAGTGGCCTCCGCCTCGAGGCCAGCACAAGTGCTCGTCCTTGGTCAAGGCTTGCCAGTTCTGCCACGGTGAGAATTTTGCGTTCGCGGCGGTTGCGCGTCACCGTGCGCGCTCCCTCCCCAGCGCGCGAGGTCGAGGTCTCGAAGACCTCCACGTCGCCGACGAGTGCCTCAATCTTCTGCAGCATTTTGTCGTCGCGGACGCCTCCGCCGTACAGCACGATCGCAGCGGCCGACCACAGGAGCTCCATGCCGTTTTCTCCCCAGACTTCCGCCCCCTGGGCATAGGACTGGAGGATCGTCATGAGGATGATGCCGCGCGAGCCATAGTGCGAGTACAGGCTGGGAAGTTCCGGCCAGCGCACAACGTTTGCTGCCTCGTCGAGCGCGGCGACGAGGGGCACCGGCAGGCGGCCTCCGCACTCCTCTCCATAAGCTTCCGCAGCGGTCATGATCGTTGCCGTGAGCGCCGTCGTAAGGGCTGCAGCGTTGTCTGCCCCTTCCTTTGACAGGAGATACACCGTATCGCGGCCAGGGCCGCGCACGAACGCTTCAGCATCAAACTTTCTGGCAGTCGGTGTCGGTGTGACCCATTTGAGTGCTTCTCGGCGCCCGAGCGGCGTCGCCATCTGCGCGGCTTGGGAAAAGAGGCCAGAGCGGGTTTTTTCCGTGATCTGGTAGGTAGCGGCCAAGGCTGCGGCTTGCTGGCGCCATTCGGGAAAGCGCTCCAGAATGCCGACCGGGGTTCGGTCCGCATCATCATTGACCCACAGGTAGACATCCCCGATCGGACGGTTGTCCAGTGCGGCCGCGAGGAAGAACCTGCCTAACAGCTCTTTACCACCTTCAGTGAAGTAGGCGTCACCGCCGGTGTCTCCCGCACCGCGTGCGGCAGTTTTGAAGATGTCCGCCAGCCTAACGGCGGCCGAGTCCATCGTTTCAGGGACGCGGCGAACCAGATCGAGAGGGTCGAAAAACCACGGATCCTGCTGGAATCCAGCGGCGATGCGCTGCGGGTCGAACACCCACACCTCCCCCCGGGCGCTGGTGACGCCGATGGTGTCGTCGACAATGTCGCGCTTGTTCGATGTGGTTACGACATGTCCTGGAGCGTCGACGATTGCGGGGATCACCTGCGAGGTGGTCTTGCCCATACGAGGGCCGAAAATGATCAGGTAGAGGTCCTCCCAGGTAGACCACAGACCTGTTCTCGTCTCGGGCACGCGGCCGAACATGAGCCCAGGGAACTGCGCGGCCAGGGCCGGGGTCGGAAGCCATTTCTTCGCCGCCGCTTCCGCCGAGCCGCGGCTAAAACTCACAACCTCCCGCTTGCTCGCAAGATATTTTGAGGCCGCGTCGACACGCGGCTTAGGCTTCCTGAACTTTCGGCGCGCGAGAACGATAGCGACGACCGCCAAAACCGCCAATGACCACGCCGCAACTACGGCCGCTGTTGCTGGGGCTCCCCAGACACGATCCTTTCCGATGAGCTCGCCGACGGTTGTAAAAGGGTTCCGTGAAACGGGCGCGCCCTCACCCAAGCGCGCCTGCACCCATTGGCCAAACTGAATGCTTGCAACCGCTGCTATCGACGCACCGAGGAGACAGAACCCCAGAATCGTCTGAATGTCCCACCCGATGTTGCCTGCTGCCCGTGGGTTGTCGCGCCCGTGCTCTCTCATTGCGTTACTCCTCTTGTTATTGGCCGGTTATCGTCACTGTGATGTTTCGGGTGGGGTGTAGGTGCTGTTCATTAGGGCAAGCTGGCTTACTCTCCACTGCCCCTCGCGCTTTTCCAACCCCAGGACATAAGAGTCAAGGAACGCACCATCTAGTCCGTCCATGACGCGGCGGCAGGTCATCTTCCGTTGCCACGATGTCTCGCTATCTTCGGGGTGAACCTCATTGCTGATGGCAACCTCAGCGGTCTGATTCCCACCTGCTTGATCCCATGTATCCCATGTCCGCAGGATCAACTGGGGAGTCACCGACTTAGGATCGGCGGTCATAGCCCGCCACGCCTCCGGCGTAGTAATGCCCTGAACCCGCTCATACACGGTGCCTGCGTCGTACTCGTCGGAGGTGAACGTACACAGTCGCTCCAGGGCTGCTGCAGCCACAGTCTCCGGCCCCTCATTCGCCAGGTGTTCGAAGCCGGCCCCGTAAGGCATGGCTGCGTCGGGGCGGGTCGTGGTGATTTCAATGGGAGCCAGCTCGCGCTGCTCGGTGGGCTTGCTGCTGCATGCCGTCATGCTCATGGCCAGAGTCGTGGCCGCGAATACGGCGAGTTGCTTGTGGCCCCTCATTATTTTGTCTCCTGTCCTGCGACGCGCTTAATGGTTGCTGTTCCAGCATCACCTCGGAGGGGGTATTCCCCCACGGGGACACCGAAGGTTTGGGCCTCGTACATCATCTTTTGTCCATTCTTTTCTCCTGCGTAGATGGCGACGTGACCTGGCGTGTAGATCATGTCACCGGGGGCCATTTCCTCCCACGGCACGGTTACAAGGTTCGGGTCTGCAAGCTGGGCGTCCGTGTTGTGCGGCAACTCCACTGCGCCATTGGTGGCTTGATAAACAGCCCACAGCACGAGACCAGAGCAGTCAAACCCCCCACTTGTGGGGCCATTCTTATCACCACCACCCCAGACGTAGGGCAGACCGAACTGCTGCCGCGCAGCCGCGAGGATCCGCTCGCCGACGGCGGTGCCGTCAACGGCACGCCCAGGGGCTCGCCTATCCCCTTCTGTTTCAGTGCCACAGTTGTCGACCCCCCCGATCTCGATAGAGTCTGGGTTGACTCCTTCCAGTCGTTTGTAGATCTCTTTCGCCTCGTCGGCGCGCTGGTCGTATTTCCCGCGCAAGTCCTCACGTGGCCGCTCGACGTTTGCCGCCAGCAGGCCCGGCGTCGCGGCGTTCTCCCGCTGTCCCTTGGCCTGGTCGTAGAACCAGGTGATCTGTTGCTCAGGCTTCATCACTTCTTCAATGCCACCAGCGGGGCCCGCCCAAATGCTGACCCGCTGCTGAAAAAGACCAACCGAGTCGTAGTCGCCAGGGGCCACACCATCATTGGGGAAGTTTTTCGACTCCGGGACCGCGTGGCTGGCAAGGTTATGCAGATCCGACTCAACCAAGGCTGCCTGCAGCGCCGCCATAATGGTGAACTCATCCTCGCCGCGCTGCTTGCCAATCGCAATGATCTGCGCGGCACGAACGTCCTTGATGTTTCCAGGATCGACGGCCGGGGCGCTTTCCGCCGCACCCGGCGTGGGCGCTCCAGATGTTGGCGTCTCTCCAGACTTCGGGGCCTTCTCACTGCCCGGTTCAACCGCCTTGTCCAGCCACGATGCCGGATCGACAGGGTTTCGATAACCCGGTACGTGCACCTCGAAGTGAAGGTGCGCTCCCCCAGGCCCAGGAGGTGAAACACCGCCGTTGTAGCCTTCTTCCGCGATCTGCTGCCCCGCGTAGACCGTATCTCCCACCTTGACCTTCACGGTTTCCTCGAACATGTGGCCGTAGAGCGTGGAGAACTTCTGGCCGTCGGCCTCATGGTCAATGACGATGAACCAGCCGTATCCGCCGGGGTTTGCCTGGCTGAGAGTGACAACTCCATCCGCGTAGGCGAAGATCGGGGTCCCCTGACCTTGGGCGATGTCGATCCCCTCGTGCATCGCGCCCCATCGAGGACCAAACGGGCTCGTTCGGTGAGCATTAGCGTTTGGCTCGGGCAACGCGAACGATCCCGAAGGCACACGACCATCGACTGATGCTGATCCTCGGCCACCTGCACCGCTGGTCGGGACGCACTTGTCGTCGTCATCGCCCGCTAGCACGGCGATGAACACGATGACGAAGGCGATCAGCGCGAGAAAGCCGCACCCAATTCGTTTCATTGATCCTGCTCCTGCTGCAGGCGCTCAATTTGGCGTCGCAGCTCCTCGTTTTCTGCAGCGAGCCGCAGGTTCGCAGCTACGCGCGTGTGCGGCCACTTTCCTTCTGCACTAAGCCATTCCGACAGCGTTGTGCGCCCCACGCCCCATTCGCGGGCAATGGCGGCGGCCGCGGCCGACGGCGAGGGGTAGCTCTCCCACTTCTCAACGAAGTCCGCCATCGCGCCTTCTCTCACCTCTGCTGAGTGAGGGTATCCACGCCCGCTGCTCACTGCTGTTCCCCCTGCTCGAAGAACCCCTCGAAACGCACGTTCGTATCGTGCAGACGGTGCTGAACCTCAGTGGGCATCAGGACGGTCTGCAGCGGAATCCCCGGAGAGCCGTCCTTGGACGGTTTAATCATGAACCGCCCTCGGCCTGGAGGAGTCGCCCGCGCACCACGGGTGCGCGCCCGCTTCGGCGGTGCACCCGTCGACCAGCTGGTAATCATATGGCCCTCGGCCGGGGTGAACGACAGCCGCGAGGACAAAATATCCAGCTCTGAATTCGGCAATCCGCCGCAGATCACCATTCCAGCGCGCTCAATAAACCCCATCGCGGTCTTTCGGTCCTCCTCCGTTGGCAATGCCTCCAAGTCATGAAACGTATGCGTCACCATCGCCAAGGCCGCGCCTTCCTTGCGATTAAGCCTCGTTAACGCATCCACCTGCCCGACCATGCCTGGAGCGGAGGAAAGAACCTGCCACATCTCATCGAGAACGACCGAAAAGAGCCGCTGCGGGCCCAACCCGGCATCCGCCAAAAGGTGCGCGGCCTCAACCGCTCCGAAGGCGTTTGACCAACACGCCATCATGACCGCCGCCTTCATCGCGGCGTCGCCACGGTCAATCGCCGACACGTCGATGCACACTGCGGTGGCATCCACATTGATGGGCTTGGTGGTCTGGCCAGAGAAAATTTGACCCGTCTGACCATCAAGCAAGGAATTCAGAGACAGGACGAGATCATCGACGCGCCGATCCCATGCCTCAGGCGTGCGAGCCCGTGCCTTCGCCTGGAGCGCGGGAGTTCCCTGCTCGAGCACTGCAATGAGATCCGCAAGCACCGGTGGATTCAGCCAGTCCACATCCTCGCTCTCATACAGCTCACGCAGCGCCGCCGAAATCAGCATCACCTCATAGTCGGCCGGCTGAGACCCACGACCCAAGCTGATCAGCGTTTGCACCATCGTGACCTGGCGGCCGTGCACCTGCTCCTTCGCGCGCTCCACAAGCTCGGTGTGCCCCTTGTCCTCCAGCTCGGGAATAATGCGGCCCAGCGCACCCACGTCGAGCGGGTTAATGCTCCCCAGTCCGTGCCCAATCGTGATGACGTCGCCTCCAACCTGGTGCACAAAGCCCACATACTCGCCCTTGATGTCACCGGCGATAATGGGGACCTGCTTTTGGGCTACAGCGCCCATGAGCATTTTGCGGATCAGCGTCGACTTGCCCAACCCGGGCAGCGACAACACAAAGCACGACGGGTTGGCGATAATTCCCTCGCGGAACCACGCAAGCGGGTCGCACCCAATCTCCGCGCCGGTGGTGACGTGCACCCCCAGGGGCGTGCCGATCATCGGCGCCGGTGCGCCGACGACGTTCGGGTTGAATCCTGCCCCGAAGTTCGTCGTAGTCTGCCACTCCTGCGGGCCAGAAATGACCCGCTGCGTGCCGGCAGTGCGCCCCCGGAAGCCCTGCTGACCCGGGCGATTAAAGGCACTTTCCCCACGGACTTCCACACCTGTCGAAAACAGCGCCTGCGCGTCATCCTCGCGCGCTCTTTTGCGCTCCTCCTTCACCCACCGCCGGTACTGGCGGCCCTCCCGCGACCACCACGACGGCCGCGTAGTCACACCAGCTTCAATGTCTGCGTGAAGCCGGTCAAAGTCAGTCGCGTTCTGCGCACTCATGCTGCCACCTCCAGACGACGCCACCCCATCACGCCTGCGCCCAGGGACGCACCTGCCCCCATAGCCTGGCGGTACCAGAGACGACGCACCCTGAGACGATCCGCCACGTCGAGACGCGCGATCAGCGCCCAAGCAGCATCTTCTGCCGTAGCGCTATCGGCGGCAATGACGCTGACGACCCCGACGCGACGCGCGGAGTGGTGAGCACGAGATGCAATGCGCGACCACATGCCGAACCGCACCGCAACCGCACCATTCGTCGAGGCACTAAGAACACTGCCGTGGAAAACCATCTTCTCCATCACTCCGCTGGCGGCCTCATCGCCACCTTCTCCCTCCATCACCACTTCAAAGCTGACGGTTACTTTGCCGTCGGCGACCACTGCCGCAGGGCCTTCCGAGACCTCCCCCGCACGCGGAGGAAACGCCTTCGGACGATCCTCGCCGACGAGCTGCACGGTTGTCCATGCCTCAAGTTCGTGTGCTGACAACGGCTTGGCGTCCATTCCCAGGGCGTCAGCCGAGTCGTACAGCACTGGTGCAAAGCGAGCCAAGCGGGTAAGAAACTCCGAGCTGTCCTTGCGTTCTGCTTTCCCGGCTGCCGCAACCGACACCCACAGCACGGCCGTGGCCGTCTCGTCCTCAACCGAGCGGCTCGCGCAGGTAGCCACGACCGTTTCCTCGGTTCCGACTTTGCCCGTCCACGCGGCCACAGCTTCATGGGTCATCGTCGCCGCGTCGTCGACCCGTGCCGCGATGGTTGCCTCTGTCGCGGACTCGTCCAGGAGGACTCCCAGCTGAAACCCGCGAGCATCACGCACGCTGTCCAGCCGCAGCCCCGCAACCGCAGGATGGGCTACGCCGTTGTCACCGGCTGCTGCGCGGCCAAAAAATTTTGCCAACATCTGCTTACTCCCTAGAAAAGATCCGTTGATTCCTTCTGCCACGGCACCTGTCCCACTCCGCAGGTGGTGATAAAGCCCGTGTCTTGCTGCCGCATCATTTTCTGAAGCCGCACGCTCGCGCCTGCCCCGAGCTGAGCTATGTCGTGCTCCACACGCTCTAGCTGCTCACGATCGGTCACCGTCGCGGTGACAAACAACGAGTAGCGCCCCAACTGTGCGCCTCGAGCCTGGGCGCGGCGGGCCGCATCTGTGTGCTCCAAGCGCAACTCCGCGTTCGCAGATCGGATCGACTTCGACGAGTTGGCCGCCACCATCGCATCGCGGTGTTCCCCCTCCACGCGGGAAACACCCTTTCCAGCTTCAAACGGGCGGTACACCAGCGCGACCCTTTTTCGCTCGATCCTCTCGTGCGGTGACAGCAGCCCTGTCAGCAGCCCGTCCTCAAAGGTTGAGCGCGGGGCCTCGCGCATCTCCCACGTCACCGAGGTGCACCCCTCGTGGTCGTAAGACGCCGCGCGCGCACGCGCAAAGCCCGGGCCGGCATCTTCCCACGACATCCCGTGCTTCTGGCCCATCACATTCAGTTCCTCGAAATCGGGTTCGGCCGGCGGGTTGAAAAACTGGTGCACACGGGCAACCGTCTGGTCAGCCGACATCGGCACCGCGATGACGCCTGCCCACGCCAGCTGCCGATACAAGCTAGGCAGACGAGTCGCCAGCGAGTCCATGAAGGCATTGTCTTTCAGTGCCTCTCCGTCAACATGGAATGTCACCGCAATGTGCGCAACGACCTCGGGAACCCCGACCGAGAGCAACTGCGCTGCTTCTCCCATGATCTGCGCTGCCACCGGAGGAATGTCATCGGCGACGATCGCCTCCACCTCTTGAGCGACCAGCTGGCCCGTCCCAGGGCGAACTCCGACGACCGTAGCCACGTGCTCAATGTCTCCTGACAGGGACAGGAGAGCAAGCCAGCGAGCCCACTCCGCTGTCTTTTGGTTACGCTCCTCCTGCGTCATCGGGGTCTGCCCTGTCATCTGACAATCAAAGAGAACCGTCGCCGTCCGGGCCGGGGCGTCGACGATCGCCGCGAAATCCTGATGATCCGAATCTGCCCCCTCCACTAAGTACGTGCGAGCAAGGGACCCCGGTAGCCGATGAAAGCCACCCGGAACCTTCGACATCTCACCTGACAGGTAAACGTCCTCACCACGTCGCCGCCGCAAACTGTGCTGTCCCACCAAACGAGCCATCGTTGCCAGAGACCGATTACCCCACTGGAATGTGACCAGTCCTGCCACCGCAGCCGTGATCGCAAGCACGACCAGACCGACGCCGAAGCCCAACCCCGAAAACTGCACCAGCAGGAACGTCATGAACCCAACAGCGATAATCGCCGTCGTCATCATCGACAGGCCGCCTAGGCCGGTCCGTCGCGGAGGCTGGCCCAGCGAGTACTGCGGAACCGTGACCTCATTCTCGTGTGATGTCATACCCACTTCCTCCCTTCTTTCCTAGCGGTGAGCCTGCCCGGCATAACCGCCAGGCGTCCCAATCGAATCGTCAAACAGCTGCTGTGAGCGATAGCCAGCGTTCCCGGCTGCGCGAACGCCTGCCCCCATCGCCCTGGCTGCCGCTCCAGTCCCCTGAAGTGCACCGCCCGCTCCACGGGCTGTTTTGCGGCTGACGCCGGCAAACGGCCGCGAACGTGCCCCCTGCCCCGCCGTCCGCGCGGCCGCGCCAGACGGGCCCGTAGACCCGCTCGGTCCCGAGCCAGCCCTGCTAGCCCCTGACCCGCCGCGCGGCCCTGCAGGGCCAGGCGCCCCGCTTCCAGCGGCCGACATTCCCGCCGAAGCAGCCCCACCTGCAGCGGTGCTCGCTCCCGACCCCGCCGCCGACGGGCCCTTACCCATAGCGCTCAATCCGGCGCCGCCGCGCGCGATACCCGATCCAATCATGGAGGCCGCCCCGCCGAGCGCTCCCGTGGCTCCTGCCAGCATCGGCGCCGTGCCTCCGCCACCAGCCTGGGAGACAGCCGGGACCAGAGCGCGAACCAGCGCGGGTGCACTGAACCCAGCGATACCCAGCATCAGCGCATTGATCAACCCGGCGACCGTACCGATGTCGCCTGTGCCAGAGACGTTCCATAGAACGACTGCATAAAGCAACGCGGAGACCGGTTTAAACGCGATAGCTGCAATCAAAAACGCCACCAGGTGGTTTAGCCCCTGTCGGCCAGTATCCGAGAAGGACAACGCGGCAAACAGCGGAGTCATGCCAGCAGCAATCGGCGCCAAAAGAATTCGCGTGATCAGAGCGAGGATCTGCACAAGCGAACCGATGAACATGATGCCCGACAACGCGAGCGTCACCACCGGGCCATACTCCGTGTTCTCCAGTCCTCCCAGGTTGATGAGATCATCCGGGCTACCGAACTCATCCATAATGGCCTCCGCCAGCAAGTCGCTAGCAATAAGCGCGCCCGGGAACATCCCAGGGACCGCGATACTGAACACGAGCCAACGGATCATGTTTTCGTTGAGCTCGCTAAAGCCCTCCTGAAGCCCGCCCCGCCGTGCAGACGCAATGCGCCAGCCTCCGATAATGAAGCTGGCTATCAACGCGAACCCGGACAGGCCCATGATGATGTTCTTCACACCCTGAGTGTTCGCCGCGACATCAACGTTCGTGCTGGAAAAGTCCACCCACAGCGTCATCGCTGATCGAATCGCCTCGGTGTTGCCCTCCATGACCGACTTGGCGAACTTGCCAATCGGATCATCCCAAAACGGAGAATTGTTCACCGCCTCAATGCCCGCGTTGGCTGGAGAAGCGACCCAGCACCCAATACCTTGTCCGACGCGCCCCGCCTTGCCCACGAACCCACGGGACTGTTCATGGTGGGAAGCGATCTCGTCCCAGCGCCCTGCGTTGGCTTTCCGGATCTCGTCCACCTTTTTTTCGTCGAAGCCGAACGGGCCGGCCGCTTCATCACGCTGCTCCTTCGAAATGGCACCATCTTTAACAAGCTGGTCAAGAACACTGCGCGAGTCGCCGATGTCCATACATTTATCCTGGGCACGGCCCAGAGCGCCTTGCTGCTGCTCTCCCTCCGCCTCCTGGGCCATCGCCGGTGCCGCCCCGAAAATAGCGATGAGGGCGACCAAAAGAGTTGCAGCCCACCGAAAAGACCACGCCCGCGCCTCCGTCGTCACTGGTACTTCACCTCTTTCAACGGCGCTGGGGAGGCTGGGTCAAACGTCCCGGCCTTATCAAAAACCGCCCCTGCCTGGCCGGATAGGTCGGGCACCCAGTCACCATCGCGCCAGTAAACCGGAATCGTCGTAGCCAGTGTTCCTTCCCCCGCTTTCGTGAAATCATCACCGACCTCGACGACAACGACGTTCTCCGAGCATTCCTTGACGTGGTAGTAGCTGGCACCGGGCAAGGTTTCCGCCCGCTCGTCAGTGTGGTCATAGTCAGGCCTGTTCAGACCGCGAAAGTCACGGTCCTCTTGCAGAGTCCGGTAGGTCGACCACCACTCACGGTCAATCTCCTCCCCCACGCCGTCGCCCTGCCCGGCGAGTCCATAAGACCATGCGTTCAAGGCAAGAAGAATCGCCCCCTGCGGCGAATGGGCGAAACCTGCCGGTACACCGTTGTCTAACCGTGACGGGCCGGCCTGGTCGTTTACCACGAGGTAGCGCGCGTTGACGTATTGCTGGGTGGTCTTGCCGGTCAGCGCCACCTCTCCGTTTCCGCAGCTGTCGAAACCCCCTTCAATGAGGCTATCTCGCGCAGGCAAGTCTCCGTCGTGGTTAACCGGGGTCCACACCGGACGCTGGTGAAAGTGATCCACCGACCATGCACCCGGGGTCGCGTGCGCTGAATCGTCGAACATGCCGCTCGGGTCTGGCCAGGTGCGCTGGTTGTTTCCCACCATCGCCCCCGGCAGGTTCTCTCCACTGCTCGACTGTGCTGCCGAGGAGTTCTGCTCGCTCGACGGGGCCGGCGCCGGGTTGTCCTCCGAGCTGTCTCCGCACGCTGCTAGAACAAGGGCGGGCACCAGTACCGCTGCGCCCGAGACCATCTTCTTCCGAACCGTCATCATTATCCTTCCTCCCGAGGACCGAATGCCGTGAACTTAGACTTCAGCTCTTCTTCCGAAATCTCCTGCAGGTCCGGGGCGTCCTCCTGTGTCGGCAGAACTGCCTTCCAGTCTCCGGATGCCCGAGACATCTGCACCGGCAACACCGCGAGTTGACCCGTCGGGTAGGACACGGCCAACGTCACCACCGCTTCGGAGTCCGAGTAGTCACTAACCCGAAATCCGCGGAAAACCGGCGGGTTGTCCAACGGCTGCGTGCCCACGCTCATCAGAGCGCGCGCCTGCGCCCACTGGTCGCGTCCAGGCCCCGGTTCCAGGAGCACCTGCGAGACCTCCGGCCACGTGTCGTCGTCCGCGCCCGACATGAACACCTGCGTGACTACCGCTGCAACGACCGCCCCCTGCGGGGAGGCCGCAAAGCCGCGCGGAACCGGCCCGCTCGTCTCGCTAGGTCCGGCGTCGCCGCTCACCGGGTACTCGAGCCCTGCGGGGCCGGCCACCCAGGATGTGTCCGCCGGTGCGGCCGACAGGTCGACCTGCTGGGTCTGCCCCGAGCTGTTTGCGCTGTCATCTGACGAACAAGACGCCAACCCCGACCCCACTGCCAGCGCCAAAACGGCCGCCGCTGCGGCGCGCCGCATATTTCCTGTTTTCATGTGCCCCTTTTTGCCCTTCCTGCTTCGATCTTCGCCCATCTGTTACACCAGCCACCCTGCCAGGGACGCGGCGCCCGAAATAATGAACACGCCCAGTGCGATCTGCAGCGCCCTCATGTGCGGTGCCGTCGCGCTCACCGGCTCTCCCCGGTCACGATCGACAACAAGCAGTGCACCGAAGACGATCACCGCCAGAATGGACAGGCCCAAGGTGATGTACATCGCCGTGCCTAGCCAGCTGGAAATCTCGCCCACGACCTTGTTGGGAGGCAGCCACGTCTCGGACGGGCGCTGCTGTGCGACAACGAGCTCCCTCATAGCATCGCCGCAACAATCGCCGCCGCACCGCCAATGATCATCGAGCCGATCCCGATTCGCAGTGCCATCGCCGTCGCTTCCTCACTAGTGCCCTGCTGGCGCGAAAGCACCATCGACGCTCCCGCTACAATGACGCCGATGATGGCGACGCCGATGCCGATGTACATTGCCAGGTTCAGCAGGCGGTCAAACTTGGTCGCAAATTCAGATGGAGCCTGCGGCTGAATGTTCTGCCCCGGCATCTGCGCGAGGACGAAGTACGTTGCTGTCGAAATGCTCATGGTGTGTTTCCCTTCTCTGCTTGCTGGTGTACGGCGAACGCCGCGTTGAAAATCTCCTCCCCGACCGCCGCGACGGCGGCGGGGACTTCTTCGGTCACGGGGCTTTTGCGTCGGCGGGTTCGTTTCGACCCATCGTCGCTTTCACTTCCACGGTGCGGTTTCCATTCCGCGAGATCACCAACATCGTTCTCGCGGATCCCCGTCAGATAGGGAACCCTCCACACCGTTGTCAGTTCTTCGAGAACGGTCTCACGCTGGGCCAGCGACTTCGGCGTCTTACCGGGTGCATCTGCAACGATCACGACACCGAGGACCTCACAACGGCCCGTGTGGCCACTTTTCGATTGCAGGATCGCCGACTGGGCGGCGTCCAAACCTGTGCGGGTCGATCTGCACACCACCACGCACAGCGGGTATTCATCATGCGCCGGCCACTGGTCTGCGGCGTCGCCAACTGGTGCCAGCATCTGTGCCAGAGTTGTCGCCCCAGCACCGCCGTGAGCAGAGACAGCCCAAGCAATCGGCGCGCGGCCACCTCCTTGCCACAGGGCCGTCGAGGCGACCGGCAGGGCTCCCGCGACCCGGGCGTCGACTTTCAGCCGGGTCGCGGCCCCGGAGGGAGAGCTTTTCGTTTCGTCTTGGCGGCGAGATGTCATTGTCGTGGTCATGCAACCTCCTTCAATGCGGCAGCGGCTGCTGCCGTGTCGTAGTTGGCTGGAAGTGCGCTCGGAGACGTGCCGAGGTCGCGCCCAAGCGAGTCGCCGACGATGGCAAGAAGCCACTGAGTTGTCGCATCTGCAGACGACGCACCAGACGAGGTGGCACCGGCGGTGCGGTAGGTTCCTGCGGACTTCGACACCTCCTGGCCGATAGCTGCATCCACAGCCGCCTGGGCCAGCCCGTCATCTTCAATCCCGAGAGCCTGTGCTTCGTCAGCCAGGCGGACAGCCCCGGTGGTCATCGTCCGCGTCGAGACGAGATCAAGCGCTGCGCCGGAGCTGATCAGCAGCGCCGCGCCGACGCCCGCTGCGGGCGAAACTGCCGAGGCGGCGGCAATCTGCGCGAGGTTCTGCGGCTGCATGACCTCCTTGGCAACCGTCACTCCCGCTGCCAAAGCCATGCCGCCGATCTTCATGCCAGAGGCCAGAAGTCGCTGCTGCATTTCGCTCTGCGGAACCTCGCGGTCCGATTCCGTGGCGATGCGCCCGACGAGAGTTTCCTGGGGGCTGCTCGCCCGATTGAACGTAAACCCGTCAGAGCCAAAGTTGACATCCTCAGCCAAGGTTTCCACCGAACCAAGAACCACGGCGGGCGCGAGAACATCGGTGACGTGGCGCAAAGCCTGTTCCGGAGCCTTGCCCTGAGTGCCCTCAGCCGTGTTTGCGACGAGGGTACGAAGCGGGGCTCCTTCCGGCAGGGCACAGGTCGTATCTCCCTGCGCGCACCACGACACGGTGCGATCTGCGACGGCGCCGTAGCCCGTCTCCGGAGCGCCGGCAGTGTTCCCGGTGACCGTGGCCACGCCAGCCCCCTCGGCCGACGTGCTCCCCCACTGTTCCTTAGCGCCGGCCGGCGACTCCGCACCCGAGGCCACCACGGGCTGATTCTCTGCCCGTGTCGGATCAGCGAACAGGGTCACTCCGAGAACTTTCTCCGAAGGGAAAACCTCGCCCGCGCCGATCTTCTTCGACACGATCGAGGCCGCTTGCGCGCCCTGGCCGGCCCCCATGAGAATGACCTTGGTGTTCGGGCATGTCGAATCGATCTGAGCTAACACCGCCTCGGTGCGCTCCACTGCTGTGGTGATCGACCCCTCGTAGGTCGGCACCGTGTCTGGCCCGGTCACTCCTGGGATGTAGGCGCGGGTGTTGTCAGTCGACTGGACATCGATGACAGTGCGGCCAACCGCCAGCGAGCTGTCGGCCTTCTCAGTCGTAGCCGTCGTAGTCTGCTGCGGAGAGGCAGATACCGCTGTCGGCGCCTCGTCCCCAACAGTTATCGTGGGAGCGGCCGTGGTGGTTTCTCCCCACATGTTCGGCTTCCAATCGCCACCGGTTGCAGCTGAAGTCGTGACCGCCTCCTGGCCTGTGCCCCACACGTTCGGCTTCCAGTCCTTGCCCGCCGACGCGGCGGCGGATTCAGTCTCGGACAGCGGCGGCGCGCTAAAGCCCGCGTCTGCCTCCCCGGCCGGTGTCGACTTCCCGTTGGCAGCGACCACGACAGGCGCGGCGACATCGGCGAGAAAGCCCGTGTCCGCTTGCCCGAGAGCGGAGTCGTTGACATCGTTGATGGAGATCATCTGGACCGACGGGCATGCCGTCGAGCCATCGATCGAGGGGGACGGCTGCGTGGTAACCCCGTCGACGGCCCACGCCGGGACCCCAGTAACGGAGGCCACAAAGGCCGCGAGGGTGACGACACCGCAGAGGGTACGGGATCGGTTCATTTCTTTTCTCAGCTTTCTCGCGTTCGCGCTCTAGCGGGTCTCAATGTCATCGATCAGCCAGGAGTCCGATTGCTCCTGCTTGCCAATCACGGTCTGCTGGTAGGTCTGGGACGATCCATCGCTAAACGTCGTCATCACGTCGACGTTGACGCGATCCCCCTCAACGGGCGCCATAACAGCGCACCACGAGACACCATCAGGTGCCGCCTCAGGAAGAATCTTTTCCCAGTCCTGATCGCGCATCCACGAATCCGCAGTCAAATACTGCGTCAAAGTCGTGTCCCGCCCGTAGTACGCCTCCTGCCACTTCGCCACGGTTGCCCGCAGCGACGTATCGGAGGTAGACAATGTCGTCTCCCCCTCCTCGGGCTCGCAGTGACCTGCAACCGCAACTTGGCTGTCCGGGTCAACGGGCGCTGCCTCCACGGTCGGCGAGCTCGCCGCCGATGTCTCCGAGTCCCCCCTCGAGATCAGCGTCCACAACGACAACCCTAGGGTGACAACTACCACCCCGATCAACGGGAGCAGCCACACAGCGGTACGAATTTCTCCGGACTGGGCTCGTGTGAATGACGAACCACCGCGCTTTTCGGCGGCCGCCGGCTCATCGACCCCACCAAGATCATCGAAGAACTCATCGGACTCAGTGGGGGTCTTGTCAACCTCGTCAAACCACGAGCTCATTCCGTTATCCTTCCTTCCCCTGCGCGGTGTTTTACTTCGTGTTCAGCCAGGTGGAGACCTGGCCAATTGCGGTGTCGGTCACGTGCTCGCCAGTCGAAAGCGCCGCAAGCTGAGCGTCAACCGCCTGCTGGGCCTGGCCCACCGACTGATCAACCGCAGCCTTGACCTCTGCGGGGAGCGCCTGCTCCACTGCCGCGCTGACCTCAGCGGGAACCTGCGGCACCTCCACCTCAAACTGGGTCTGCGGCGCAGAGACGCTGACAGTGTGCGCCGCGTAGTCGTAGGAGGCAGAAACTTCTGCCGCCTCAGCGCCCTCGATCTGGCGAGACACGGAGACCTCCGATCCCGTCTGCGATGCCCCGACCTCCACGGAGGTAGTCGTCGTCTCCGGAGTCGTCACTGCAGCACCGGCGGTGACTTCCGAAACCGGCTGCGGAGCCGGGGCCGCAACTGCGGCCGGATCGGATCCATTGTCGGTGTCATCGTCACCCTGCGGGTCATCGTCCGGGGCGTCAACGGGAGTCAGACCATCGTCATCGCCGAGCCGCGTGACCACCTCCTTGTCCTTGCCGGCCTTATCGCGCACGTCGCCGCCCTCGCGCACATCAGCCGCGAGCTCGTAACGAGCAACCTCGTCGTTGTGCTGGGTGCGTACCGAATCGGTCTCCGGAACATAGGCGCCCTCGTTAACGGCGCTTTCACGCACCGAATCCGAGAGGGTGGTCTCCGTTGCCTGCTGGGCCATCGAAGTGGTCGACGGCTCGGAGTTCTTCGCCGCAGGCGTGTACGTCGCCTGCTGGGTCGCAGGCTGGCGGACCGGCTCGGGTGCCGGGGCGACGACGACAGGCTCCTTCGGCGCCGCAACGACCGCCTGATCGCTCACTGCCGGGCTCACCGGCGCGGGCGCGGCCTTCTGCTCCTGCTTCGGGGCCGGCGCGGGCGCGGCCTTCTGCTCCTTCTGCGCCAGAATCTCCGCCTTTTCAGCCTTGGATGTTCCAGGCTGCGCTTCGGCCTTCTCGGCCGGGCGCACCGTGCCCGGCTGGGCAGGCTTGCTCTCGGCAAGGACATACCCAGGCAGGATCAGCGTCGACACCATCGCTGTTGCCAGCGCAACTCGTGCCCTCTTCTTTGCTTGCAACGTCAAACTCCTATCTGTGTGAATCCGCGAACGTGCTGACACATGACGATCACCACAACATCAGTGTTATTCCTCTCAAATTCACAGTCAACCCCTACGTGAACAGGACAAACCCCGCTGCGTAAAGAGCTGCTGCCAGTAAGCTATGCTGACTTCGCGCCCCTGCACGGCGCCCGGACTCCTCCGCCCTCACGGCCGGGGGAGTCCGTGTCTTCGCTGTCGGAGCTGGCAAGCGGGGCGAAAACCCGCCCACCCCAGATTCCGCACTGCCGATTCTCCGCGGCATAGCGTGCACACAGCTTTTGGACCGGGCATTCCTGACACACCCGGACAGCGAGCTCGCGCCGCTCTCGGCGCTCTCCCGGTGTCTCGTTCGGAACGGAAAAGTCCCACAACCCGTCGGGCCACAGCCCCGGTACTGAACACAATCCGTTTTCGGTCAGCTCGCGGGGCAAGGGTGGAAGGTAGATGACCGCGTAGGGTCGGGAGCGACGATCATGACCTGCACTCATGACGTGACTTCCTTTCAATTTTGTTGGGACGGTTAGAACCGTCGGGATGAAAACGATGACCGTTTTGGTCAACGAGAGATGAGGTAGCGCTCAACGCCAACAGCGACGGCGAACGCCCAGCGGTCGCCGGACTGCCACGTCCCCTCCTTCACCGCGCGGTGGAAGTCTTGCGCTAGCGCACCAGTATCCAGATCGCGGCGTGTGATCACGCGCCCCTCAGGGAGCACATGCGACCACCCAGCTGGGGAGTCATTGTCTGCCTGCGGTGGCGGCTGGTTTGGAGGCACATCGTCACGCAGACGCGCCAGAACCACCGCGACAAGATTTCGAACGTGCGGAGGAAGCTCGCGTGAATTCAGGACTGCCGTGATCTGTCCCTCTGTCCACCCGGAGTGCAGTCGCTCGGTGATCGCGCGGCCGACCGTAGCCAGCTGGGATGGGCCCATTGCCTGCATCGGCTCCGGAAGCACGCGCCGCGCTACCTTGGCGTACTCCGCCTCCTCGTCGGGAATCACCCGATCCAGAATTTCCCCGACAGCAGCCAGCTCGTCCTCGGTAACGTTCTCCGGCATTGGACGCTGACCAATGCTCGCAAGGGCGATGGACGCGAGTCGATCAGTCCAAAAGAGTTCCTCCTCCCAGGCCTCGCCGGCCGGCGAGGC
>NZ_LS990889.1 GCF_900411315.1 Corynebacterium senegalense
GGCTCCACCAGAGCCTGGGCTACCGCACGCCGGCTGAAGTAGAAGCCGAATTTTGGGAGCACCACCCCAGTCGAGAAATAATGGAAATCAAGGCACAAGCCTAGGAACAAAACCCGGGGCACTTCACCCTCTGGGTTAATGGCTGCACATCGTCAAGCGGTACGGCGTTCGCGGGAGAAATGACCAACGCTTCAGTCATTGCATTTCGGTTCTTCTCGCTCGCTCCTACATGGTAAAAGTGCTCTGTGGTTCGCACCTCCCCGGACCAGGATTCGAGATGAGAATTCTCCCTGTATTCGTTTGAATGCCACATCGACAACGCGTATCCCGCATCGGAACCTTGCACGATTCGGGCTAGTAGGTCTGCTTTTCCGTGATCCCAGGTACTGAAGTACTCGTCATGTCGGTCGATATAGGGAGGGTCAAGGTAGATGAAGTCTCCCGCTTCGGCACAGTTGATGGTGTCGCTGAAGTCGGCTAGCTGAAACTGCCATTGTGGGTGTCGTGCGAGGAGCTTTTCGACCCAATGAACCTGATTGACAATTTTTGTAATGAGGGCAGGTTTGAATCGCTCTGGCTTGCGGCAAAACGGCACGTTGTATAACCCGCTGGAGTTAAACCGCATCATCCCGTTAAAGTTGCTTCGCTGGAGGAAAAGGAAATCGAGCGGGTTCGCTGTCGCATTAAATCGCTCGCGAACTTCGTAATAGTAGGAGTGTTTGTCTGCTGGTGTGTGGGCGAGTTTTGGGGCCTCTTCTTCGAGATAGTCTCGAACTTTCCATGCGGTGACTTCCCCAGACTGTATCGCTCTGTAAAAGTTGACAAGGTGTGGATTTACGTCCGAAAACACGGCCCGTTCAGGTGCGAGATTGAACCCAACAACCCCTGAACCCATAAATGGCTCATAATAAGTTCCGTTGCCATCCCAGGTGATGTTGGCGGCGATAAATGGGACGAGCTTGGTTTTGATTCCCTGAATTTTGATTGGTGGGACTTTCACCCGATACATGGCTGAAGGAAGACTCATGGGTGCACTTTCGTGTAGTCGTTTTATAGGTGGGGCGAGTGTATCAGTGAGGGCGGACATGAAACTTTAGTTATCCACAGTTGGCCGGATACCCGTCTACACTAAACTTCTCAACTAATTGTGGGAGGTTCTTCTTTTGTCTGTTTTCGAAACTCCAAAGCCGTTGCAGATCCCGTCGCGTGAAGCTCGCATTAGCTGTGTCACAGTTGAAGCGAGATGGTGGCTGAACGATGAAACAGATCTCTACAACACCCGCAGTGTCACAACGCATCAACAGGATCACGTCACACAAAACACTTACGGTCTCGACATCGCTGACACTATAAAAACAATTAGCAACAATCTCTTCACCTGCGGCTCATTTCCGCTACCCGAGACACGCGTACTGGCCGAGCGGGCAGAGCTCATCCACTGCCGGGTCGATGTCGACATCGAAGGGGAAATTTTTCCTGACGCCATTGTTTTCGAGATTCAGTACAACGGTGACAACGCACCATTGACAGCGACGTTCCACACCCGCAACGACATCCCTGAGGATCTAAATCGCTTCGGTGAAATCGTGACGGGTTTCCTTGCACTTGAAGATGTAGGGCAAGCGAGCTAGCACCATGAGAGGAGGGTGAGGGCGGAAATTGGGTGAAAACTCGCTTCACTCCCACAATCCTTTTTCCTTCATGTATCTACTAGAGGTTCGGAACCCGTTCTGCCCGTCTTCTCGGCGGGACAGGAATGCAGGATATTTTGCCCTCTGCATAACCCTTTAAGGATTTCGGCAGTCCGTCGCAGGTGCCAGCACCTGAGGGACGCGGCGTGTGTGTTTTCGGGTCAGAAACACCGGTCAAGAGCATAGGTGCTTTCGCCGCCTGGTGAAAAACGGCGGGCAAATATCCTACGAAATGACCTTTGACACGGTTTACAGGCCAAACGGATGATCGAATGCGGAGCCTTTCGCCAATACTACCTTGCAAATCCCATCCATAACCCCCGACCTATACGGTGCTGAAATCCCCTCCGAGTGCTCTTCCAACTCGTAATACCCAAAATTCAAAAACGAGCAACGCAACCTATTACGCACCGTCCCGACTAATGAACTGCTGCAACCCTTTCACTCCGTAATCAGGGATACTTTGACGATCCACACCAAATGTGTGACGCACCTCGATAACCATGTCAACAGTGTCACTAGCGAACACCTTCGGCACAGTGCTCGTAAGCTTCTTCGGGTCCAATGGCCGCTCAACGATCTGCCCACCAGCCAACTGATTCTGATCCCCCAAAAGGTGCTTACCATCGAAACTCAAAATGGTCCCCTCCGAACCATCCGAGTTAATCGTCGCGATAGTAATCAGTCGAATCTCAGTCATCGTTCGACCCACGTTCTTGATTGAGAATCGGAACTCTGCATGGTCCCTCAAAGACTCAATATCGGGCCGGCCATAGAAGAAAATGAAGTTGATATCCAGCACCGCCCCCTCCTTCTCCCACGCCTGTTTCGTAAACCGCAACGTCGCAACAGCAACCACCAACGCCGCCAACGCAACCACCAGCGACGCCCCCGACAACACCAACGCCGGCCACTGCGGAGAAGGAGCAGGCCAATTCGACACATCCACCGGAACAGGCAAAGGTACAGACGAAATCACAACCCACATCCTAAGCCAGCACACCCACCCCAAAGCACGGATAAAGCCCCGCCGAACCACAGCTCAACGGGGCACGAAACACCAACCTACGACGCTTGAGAACCCGCCATAATCAACGCCACAAACTCCCGCAAACCCAACACCTCAACCCTCGCATCATCCAGAAAATAACTCCTCCGCACACCCGCACTATCAGTCGTCACCACACACGCTGGGCTAACCGAATCATCCAATTCCACCGACGTTGAAACCACCTCATCAGACCACGGCACCGGCACCCAATCAGCACAATTTTTCACCGGATCAATGAAAAACCGTTTCCCGCCATCAAACTCGACAACAACCACCGCATCCGGGTCACGCATCAACCGAAAAGCCGCGGCCTCATCCAGCCCGAAACGCGACACAAACTCACGCACGTGCCCATCCCGCATCCATGCATCAATAGCTGTGTGAATCACTTTCGTGGCATCACGGCCCGACACAATATGCACATCTGTAGCAGTAGTTGACCATGAGCTAGCTTCACCCGTTCCACGCCGCATTAACCCAAACGTATTGACCCCATTATCAAAACGAACAGTTCTGACCATCCTCACCCAGCGACCGGCCTCACCATCAACGAACCCACCCATGAATCTGTGGCGTGGCCGGATCACCACGCGGACTTTCTTGCCATTACTTTGTTCTCCTGTGAACAGAATCGCCGCCGTTTCGTCGTGCTTCAAACGGTTCACCAACATCGCAATGTTTTCCATTTACACCTCACCTTCAATCGTTGCTTCTTGCTCGCGGAGAACCCGCACCACAGTTCTTGCCGCCGTGTGCAAATCGACTTCCTGCACCGGGCCGACGACATCAAACATCCTTGTTTCTCCCCGGTGTGAAGCGACAATGCGGCCATCTGAAACACGCTCAACCTGCCACCGCGAATCTTCACCACCGAAAGCAGGCCACAGCGTCAACACATTCAACTCAGGGTTAATCACCGCCAAACGACCATCACTCAGCGTCGCCCGCACAACCCAAAACTTCTCCGCCACAAACATCCCTCCTACGAACGCCCATCAACAACACGAAGCGGGCTAGTGTGCTGACCAAACAAATGCCGAGAAACCCAAACCTCATCAGGGTCAATCTCAGGGCGAAACGCCTCATATTTACGAAGCTGACGAATCCCCGCCACCGCACAGATCAACCAATCCGGTATCCGCAACTGCAGCAGTGTCACAATCCACGTCGCCCGCATCTTCCTCACCGTGGGGCGAAGAACACCGGGAACAGGCTGCGTCAGTGTTTTCGTGACAACAGCATCTGGGTGCCGGTTGGAAACATTCGGCCTCAGCACATACTCAGAAGCGTTTTCCGGTTTGAAAACGTGAAGTTGCTGCCCGTACGGGTCGAGCATCGGAATGACACGACCAGCAAGTAAAACAACCGCCCCTTGTTCATCGAAACGAATCTGGTTCCACCGAAGTTGCGACATTTCCGACGCGGTCAACCCTGCACCGAAACCGAGGGAAACAATCTTCTTCCGCTCATCCGCCACAATTCCCGCTGACTCAAAGGAGGCCCACGAGTGAATCAGTTCCTGCTCCCTTTCGCTATACGGGCCTGTCGGGTCGGAAGCGGGGTACGGGTTGTATTTCCTCGGGCCTTCCCACGTGTCGTTGAGGGCTTCCCCAATGCGTTTGAGAGTTTTACGTTTGTCGGATTTTGATGCCCGTGACACATCGAGAGATTGGATGTATTGCTCGATGATTTCATCGTCCAACAACACAGACGTCTCTAGCTCGTAGCCAGTGTCAACGCAGTACGCGGCAATCCCAGCAAGCGGGCCTGTTTATCTACGAAACTCAATATCGGGGTGTAATTCTGTGAAGTGCCCCAGGTTTTGTTCCGTTTGAGTAGATGGGAAAATCTTCGAACATGCCGAGAAAATTTGATCAGGATGCAAAGGACCGTGTGGTCCGCCTTGTAGAAGACCGCATCCTGGCGGAGAATA
>NZ_LS990890.1 GCF_900411315.1 Corynebacterium senegalense
CGGGGTCAAAGGTGCGTTACGGTGTGTCATGGAAGCCTTCGTGGTGGATGTTCGTGTCGTTACCTACACCACTACCGGAGGCTTCCCTCATCCGCTCACACCGTTCACAACCTCCCGAGGAAGTACACCTAGCACCCTAGCCACGCCGCGGCTGCTGGACGTTGTGGCCGATCACTCCCGGCAGCACCGGAGGCGCTTGGCCGAGCAGGGCCCGCAGGTTACCGTCGCGCTCCACCGCGCTGGTCACCGCCTTGACCCGGTTCGCCTTGCGGTCTCTCGACGAGCGTCTGCCGGCGGCGTGCCCCGGGCCAGCCGCGAGTGGCCCGCCGAGGGGGTAACCGCGCCCCGCCCCCGATGCGCCCACCCCGGTGAGGGGAGCGGTGGTGCCGCGCGGGGACAGCCCCGCGGACCCGTTCGCAGCCCCGGGGCCTCGCAGGCCAAACGGGGCCGCCGCCGGGTTGCGCGCGCTTCCCGACGCCCCGCCAACCCCGCCGCCCGCGGCCGGAAGACCCGCCGCGAAGGGGTTGGCCCCACTTGCGGACCCGGCGCCGCGCCCCGCGCCGGTGCTTGTGCCGTTGCCTGCGCCATTGCCCAGTCCAGCGGCGTTCGCACCCTGCAGGGCGGGCACGCTCATCATTCCGCCGAGGGGGAGCCCGTTCAGCCCTCCGGGAGCAGCCGTGGCGGCCGGGGCTGCGAGCCCGGGCGACAGCGTGGGTGGCATGTGAGGGGCGGCGACGGCCGCCGCCTGTGTCGGCGTCGCGCCCGCCGCCAGGGCGTTCAGTGTGTCGGGGTTGACCTCGCCGAACTGCTCGACCACCTCGGTCGGAGTGGAAGCGCGTGCGAGATCGCCGAAGCCGCGGTCCGCAAGCGCCCGTGCCACCACCGCGGGCAGCCGCGTTCGCTCGAACTCCGGAGCCTGCGGCACGGAAACGGCAACCGGGTCGTAGCGGTCACCCGGCATGTCTGACAGAGCGGGAAGAAGCTGGTTGAACCCCGGGTTTGTGGGGGCAAGGCTGGTGGTGAGCATCCCCGCGAACGGGGCGAGGAACGCCTGCTCGAACAGCATCTTCTGGTCGGGGGAGGGGATCATCATCCAGGTGCCGTGGGCGACGGCAGTGCTGATCTGGTTGGCCTGCGCCACCGCGGCAAGGTTCCCCGTGTGAGCGGCGAGCGCCCCGGCGTGCGCGGCGTAGGTCCCGCCAGCCCACTGAATGCGGTTGACTCGGGCCAGGGCGTTCTGGACCCAGCCGGTCGCCGCCGACGTCGCCAGCGACGCCTTGACCGCCTCGAGAGATCCGACCGCCTCGGTCAGCGTCGCGGCCGTCGATGCCCACTGCGTAGCCGCCGCCGCGGCGGTGGCCGGGGTCGTCGAGGTGAACAGGCTGTTCAGCGCAGGCAGCGAGAACTGCGGGCCAGCCACGGGCACCGCGTTGGCGAAGCGCCCCGTCTTCGCGTTAACCAGAGCCGGAGCAGGGGCAGGCTGAGACAACGCACCCATCGCCTGGCTCAGCCCCAAATTTTTCCCCGCCCCGATCGCCGAAACCAGCGAGGAGAAATCAACGTCCGCCATTACGGTGTTGTTCAGGTTCGACTCCAGGAGAGCGGCGGTGTCGCGCATGTGGGACGCGAGCGCTTTTGTGGACTTTGGCTCGTAGTCGCCCGAGATCGTCCCGTGGGTCCGCCCGGCCATGTCCAGCCCGGAGACGGGCGAGAAGGTCGAGAGGTTGGAAAAGAGTCGCCCCTGGCTCCCGTGGCCCAGAGCAGAAGCAGAATTTTTCAAGCCCTCGACCGCAGCACGGATCCCACCGGTATCGATTAACAGATTAGTCATGATGATTTCCCCCAAACCCCGTTTCTATGGGGAGAATATCGAATGCGCCCACCGCAGTGAAGCGCCTTGTGCACACTCAAGTGGG
Source organism: Corynebacterium senegalense (assembly GCF_900411315.1). GTDB lineage: Bacteria > Actinomycetota > Actinomycetes > Mycobacteriales > Mycobacteriaceae > Corynebacterium > Corynebacterium senegalense. The sequence goes on from NZ_LS990890.1 coordinate 1,917, forward strand.
ACTGCAGTTAGCGACCAACTGAATAGAAGCTTTCCAAAATCTCCTTCGCCCGAGGACACAGGTCTGTGGCGGGGGCGTCTTGAAACAGGGACCCGGCATATCCAGCGAGTGAACCGCGTTCAGTCTCCACTACAAAAAAGCATGAAGCATCGCCGGTAGTTCCCGCGACAGCGAAAGCTGAAGGGATCAGGGCAGAGTTCACGTTTGAAATGCGAGGAGATTCGGCTGCAATGATGTCCGCACTGGCGGCATTGGCAATTAGCCCTAACAACTCCGCAGGATCATCGGTTTCAATTGGGCAGCTCTTCAACCCGATCGCAGATTGGTCGATTGGGCCGGAGGGGTCCTTGGAGAACCCCGCCTCCGCGAACTCGGCGTCGGAGATCTCTGAGCAGGGGTCGAAAAGGTTCTCCCCGATTGTGTGGGGGTCGAACTCGCCGAGTGGGAGGTCCCCGCTTTGGAAGTGGAAGGCGGGGGCCTCGGTGGTTGTCGCCGGTGCGGGCTCCCCGCTGGGTTGCGGCGCGCAGGCGGCCAGCGCCGCGCCCAGCACAAGCACGTATCCCCGAGCAATTTTCATGGTGCACCCCCGGCAAACCCCACGTCCGAATTCTCCTGCGATCTTCGCGGTCCGGGGGCTGCCTCTTATACACACCTGACGCTGCCGACGATCTACCCTCTGTAGCTACCGCCGCTCTCCCCCTGCCGACAAAGACACTAACTCCTCTCTGCATCAGTGCC
>NZ_LS990891.1 GCF_900411315.1 Corynebacterium senegalense
GTGCCTGCCCCTCCGCCCTGGGCCGCGGAGCTGCGCCGCTTCGCCACCGGTGCCGGGGTGCGGGTGGCGGTGGTCGACACCGGGGTCAGCCCCTCCCCGGAGCTGGGCCGTCTCGTCGGCGGCGCGGACCTCGTCGCCCCCGACGCGCCGGACCCCCTGTTCGACTGCGATGGCCACGGCACGGTCGTCGCCGGGATCATCGCTGCGGCCACCACGGGGATCGCGCCGGGGGCGGAGATCCTGTCGGTCCGGCAGACCTCCGCCCATTACCGCAACCGCCGCGAGGGCGACGCCGTGGAGGCGTCGGGAAGCCTGCGTTCCCTGACGGAGGCGATCCACGCCGCGCTCGACGAGCACGCGCGCGTGATCAACGTCTCCGTGGTCTCGTGCGTCGACCGCCGCGACGCGGCTGCTGTCGACGCCTCAGCGCTTGACGACGCCCTCGGGCGCGCGGAGGCCGAGGGCGCGGTGGTCGTCGCCGCGGCGGGCAACGTCTCGGACACCTGCCCGCAGGGCGCCCACGTCTTTCCCTCCCATTCCCCGACCGTGCTCGCTGTGGGAGCGCGCGACGGCTCGCATACCGTCGCCGGCTTCTCCGTCGCCCCGCCCGCGGGCGCGCCGCTGCTGACGGCCCCCGGGACGGTGGACACCGGGCTGTCCTGGGCCGGCGGCGGGTTTGCCCGCGGCAGCGCGCCCGACCGCGACACCGTCACCCCGTTCACCGGCACCAGCTTTGCCACCCCGGTGGTCAGCGCGACGGCGGCACTGCTGCTGGAGCGCGACCCTCAGCTCAGCGCCGCCGAGGTCCGCCGGCGCATCGCGGACGCCGCGCAGCCGGCGGGCGGCGCGGTCGATCCGCTCGCCGTGGTGACCCACGTCCCCGACGCTGCGGAGCGCAGCGTCGAACCCCTCCGCCTCGCCCCCGCCTCCCGGCGGGTCTCACCCGCGCTGCAGCGGGCCGCACTGGTCGCCGGCGCGCTGTCCGCGGCCCTCGCGCTCGCCGGGGCCGCCGCCGTGGTGCGCCGCGAGTGGCGGAGGGGACGTCAGTAGACCGCGGTGAGCGCCGCCTCCCGGCTCAGCAGCTCGCCGCCGGGCAGAAGACGAAGGATCTCCCACGGGACGTGCTCGGTGTGCTCGGCGCCGATCACCTCCAGGGTCGCCCCGGACTCCACCTCGTGGCGCTGGCCGTGGATCGAGACGAGGTGGAACCCGTGTCCCGTGTCCACCGCCACCGCCCCGTCGCGCAGCCCCGCGAAGTGCGTCGCGGCCGCACCCCCGGACAGCCGAACCGCCCCCTGCGCCGGGGCCGCGGTCGCACCGCCGCGGTCCTCCCCGACGCACACGCCCTCCTCGGCGGGGTCCACCCAGTCCGGGGCTGCGCCGGGCAGGCGCAGATCGATGGGCGGGGAGGCGTCCGGGTAGGCGGCGAGGGCGTCGCGGGGGACGTCGCGAAGCACCGCCCCCGCTGCCCCCAGGATGTCCGCCTGCGTCGGCGAGAGGGACTGGACCCCGCCGCCCGGCGCGATGGCCCAGGCCCCCGCCTCGGTACGCAGCACCTCCGGCAGTGGGTCGGGCAGCTGCACCGGCGGGTGCTCCCTGAGGGCGCCCAGGACGGGCGCCGGGGGCTGCCAGCGCGGGGTGGAGGCGTCCACGCCCAGGGCGCGGCGCACCACCCTGCCCGCCGGGGAGTCGGGGGCGGGCAGCCTCGTCCGGCCCGACTCGGTGACGAGCCACTCACCGCCGTCCGCGGCAGCCAGCACTGCCCGGTCGGAACCCAGCAGGCGCGGCGCCTGCCCTGGCTCGACGGCGGAGACGGTGACGGAGGAGGGCGTACCCGCCCCGGTCGTGCAGACCGACCACGCCAGGTCGGCGGAGTCGGCGGGCGCGAAGAGCGACGGGGCGTTCGCGATGCCGACGGGTACCCCGCGCGGCATCGCGGCGAGGTGCTCCTCCCCCGCCCGCACCGGTTCCTCCGC